>NZ_MEHJ01000001.1:3630000-4287500 GCF_001746415.1 Streptomyces agglomeratus | reverse complement strand
CGCCGGTACAGCGGTCGTCCAGCCGGCACTCGCCACGATGATCGTGTGGTGCTCGACGCCCGCCACCCGTACGCGGGCCTTCGCTATGCAGTTCTTCCTCGCCAACCTCGGCCTCGGCATCGGCGGGCTCATCGGCGGTCAACTCGTCGACGAGAGCCGGCCCGGCAGCTTCCTGCTCCTCTTCGCCATCGAGGCCGTGATGTTCCTGGTGCTCGCCGGAATCGGCGCGAGTGTCCGGCTGCCGCGCGCCCCTGTCATCCCCGGCGCCATGCCGCAGGACGACGCCGCTCCCAAGGGCGGACTGCGGGCGCTGCTCAGGCACCGGGCGATGGTGCAGCTGTGCGGGCTCGGGTTCGTACTCTTCTTCGCCTGCTACGGGCAGTTCGAGTCGGGGCTCGCCGCGTACGGCACCGAGGCGGCCGGGATCCAGCCGTCCACGCTCGGCATTGCGCTCGCGGCGAACACCGCCGTCATCGTGCTCGCACAGTTCGTGGTGCTGCGGCTGGTCGAGCGCCACCGGCGTTCACGCGTCATCGCGCTCGTCGGGCTGATCTGGACCGTCGCGTGGATCGTGGCGGGTTACGCCGGGCTCGGGCACGGCAGCCAGACGATGGCCACGGCCGCGTTCGTGTCGACGTACGCGCTGTTCGGGCTCGGCGAGGCGATGCTGTCGCCGACCGTCGCGCCGCTGGTGGCCGACCTGGCGCCGGAGTCGATGATCGGGCAGTACAACTCGGCCTTCGCGCTGGTGAAGCAGCTCGCCCTGGCCGTCGGGCCGGCGGTGGGCGGGCCGATGGGCGCGTCGCTGCACGCGCCGTACATCCTCACCTTCGTCCTCTTCTCGCTGGGCATCAGCGTGCTGGCGCTGCGGCTCGGCAAGCAGCTGACCCCGGCGCAGGACAAGCCGCTTCCGGCCAGGTCGCGGGTCGTCGCCTCCGGGGCGCCCCAGAAGGATCTCGCTCCGGCCGGCTGAGCCGTCAGAGCGTCGGCAGCGCGGCGGCAGGGCTTAGCCTCGCCGTTTCGGTTGGGGTGCGGCTGAGGGGTTGGGTAGAAGCGCAAAAGTGCCTTCCTGAGCTGGGACGATGGACCTTGTCTAGGGGTTCTGTCGTCGCCAGAGGAAGGCACTTTCTGCGTGAAGGATATCGGTTCACGGCCCCGGCTTGTGGTGTCCACCGACGGGTCGGGGGTGGTCGGGCACGCCGGAGCACGTTTGCTGGCGGACCTCGCCGAAGCGACCAGGCTGACGGCGGCCTATTCCACCGTGCTCCGGCCGCTTCGGCCGCGCGGCACCGGCCATGACCCAGGCCGGATCGCCACCGATCTCGCAGTGATGCTCGCCGACGGCGGCGAGGCGATCGCGGATCTGGCCGTTCTGCGGGACCAGCGCGAGGTGTTCGGACCGGTAGCCTCCACCCCGACGGCTTGGCGGCTGCTGGCCGCCGTCGACGAACGCATACTGGACCGCCTGCGGTCGGCCCGCGCCGCAGCCCGGGAGGTGGCCTGGCTACAGGCCGCCGAGACCCGCACCGCGATACCCGCAGTGAAGGCCGGCGGACGCGAACTGCCCGGCCTGGTCCTGGACCTCGACGCCACGCTGGTCACCTGCCACTCCGAGAAAGACCAGGCCGCACCCACCTACAAAGGCGGCTTCGGGTTCCACCCGTTGCTGTGTTTCCTGGCCAACACCGGCGAGGCGATGTCCGGGCTGCTCCGGCCTGGCAACGCCGGAGCCAACACCGCCGCCGATCACATCACCGTGCTCGACCAGGCCCTCGCGCAGATCCCCGACGCCCACCGGCACGGCACCGACATCCTGGTCCGCACCGACAGCGCGGGCAGCGCAAAGGCGTTCCTCACGCATCTACGCGCCTTGCGTGACAACGGCCTTCACCTGCGTTTCTCGGTCGGATACGCCGTCACCGCACCGGTCCGCCGCGCGATCCGCGCCCTGCCCGAACAGGTCTGGCACCCCGCCCTGGACGCCGACGGGACCCTGCGTGAGTCCGCCGAGGTCGCAGAGCTGACCGGCATGGTCGACCTGAACGGCTACCCGGCCGGCACCCGCATCATCGTGCGCCGCGAACGCCCGCACCCCGGCGCCCAGCTGTCCCTGTTCGACAGTGACGAGGGCCTGCGGCACCAGGTCTTCCTCACCGACACCCCGTACTCCGGCGGCGGCTCGGCCCAGTTCCTGGAGATCCGCCACCGCGGACACGCCACCGTCGAGGACCACATCCGGTGCGGCAAGACCACCGGCTTCGGACGCTTCCCATCCCGCCTGTTCTCCGTCAACGCCGCCTGGCTCGAGCTCAGCCTCGCGGCCATCGACCTTCTGGCCTGGACCCGCGTCCTGCTGCTGGATGGCGAGCTGGCTATCGCCGAACCCAAGAAACTCCGCTACCGGATCCTGCACGTCGCTGCCCGTCTCACCCGCGGCGGCCGTCGCCTCCACCTGCGGATCGCAGCAACCTGGCCCTGGCGACACCAACTCGCCGCCGCCTTCCACCGTCTGGCCGCCCTACCCCGCCCCGCCAACTGACCAGCCGCCCCGGCCACCTACGACACGAAAGACCTTGGAGAACCCGACCAACGCGCCGGGTCCCCACCATGCCCACCGCCCGATACCACCTCGATCGACCCCACAGCGCCACCTCGTCACCCCAAGCGAAACAGCGAGGTTAGGCAGGGCGCCGTCAGGGCGTCGGCAGGGCGAATTCGCACCAGACGGCCTTGCCGCCGCCCGGCGTGCGGCGGCTGCCCCAGGACGAGGCGATCGTCGCGACGATCGAGATACCGCGGCCCGCCTCGTCCACCGGCTCGGCGCGGCGGCGGCGCGGCAGGTGGTCGTCGCCGTCCGTCACCTCGATGATCAGGCGGCGGTCGGTGCGGCGAAGACGCAGGCGCATGGGCGGGGTGCCGTGCTGGAGGGAGTTGGCCACCAGCTCGCTCGCCGCCAGTACGCCCAGGTCGCACAGCTCCACCGGGAAGCGCCACGAGGCGAGGACTCCGGTGGCGAAGGCGCGTGCGCGGGGGGCCGCCTCGATGCCGCCGAGCAGCTCCAGCGCCGCGTTGTGGAACAGCTCCGCGTCCGGTCCGGTGCGCGTGGGGTGCTGGAGGACCAGTACCGCCACGTCGTCGTCGTGGTCGGCGGTGACGCCCAGCGCGCGGATCAAGCGGTCGCAGACGATCTGCGGGGTTCCGGTGGCGCCGGACAGGGCGCGCTCCAGGGCTGCCACGCCCTCGTCGATGTCCTCGCGGCGCCGTTCGACGAGACCGTCCGTATAGAGGACAGCCGTCGAGCCCGGCGGGAGGGCGATCGTGCCCGAGGTGTGCATCCAGCCACCGGTGCCGAGCGGAGGGCCCGTGTGGTCCTCGGCGCGGCGGACCGTGCCGTCCTGGTCGCGGACGAGGATCGGGAGGTGACCGGCGGAGGCGTAGACGAGCCGGCCCTCGTTGGGGTCGTGGACTGCGTACGCGCAGGTGGCGATCTGGCTGGCGTCGATCTCGGCGGCGAGGCCGTCGAGCAGCTGGAGGACCTCGTGGGGCGGGAGGTCGAGGCGGGCGTACGCGCGGACCGCCGTGCGGAGCTGGCCCATGACGGCGGCGGCGCGGACACCGCGGCCCATGACGTCACCGATGACCAGGGCCGTGCGCCCCGCGCCGAGGGTGATGACGTCGTACCAGTCGCCGCCGACCGCCGCGTCCGTGCCGCCCGGCTGGTAGGTGGCGGCGATGCGCAGGTCGTCGGGCTGCTCCAGCTCCTGCGGGAGCAGCGACCGCTGGAGGGTCACGGCCGTCTCGCGCAGGCGGCGCTCGCTGGCGCGCAGGCGCTCGGCGGCTTCCGCGTGGTCGGTGACGTCCGCGGCGAAGACGAGGACGCCGCCCTCACCACCGCCGGCCGCGAGGTCGATCGGCGTGCAGGTGATGGTGTACGAGCCGCCCTTGGGGACCTTGCGGGACTTGACCGTGCGGGGTGTGCCGCTGCGCAGGACCTGGTCCATGAGCGGGAGCAGGCCGAGCTCGTCCAGCTCGGGGAGGGCGACGGCGGCGGGTTCACCGGTCTCGCGGGGGCCGAAGGCGGCGGCATAGGCGTCGTTGACGTACGCGACGCGGTGCTCGGGGCCGTACACCAGGGCTACGAGGGCGGGCAGCCGGCCGAGGATCTCGCGGACGGAGAGGTGGTCGGTCAGGGCCTGCGGGGAGCCCGGGGTGTGCAGGGGTGCGTCGCCCGGCGCGTCCGGGTCGTCCGACCCGTGCTCGGACGGCCGGCCGTACTCAACGCGGGCCGCCGGGACGGAACCGCGGTCGGTCCGCGCTGCGGCGCGGCGCTGCGTTCCGGGGAGACGGGCGCTCCAGCGCGTGAAGTTCACTGACTTTCAAGCCTCATGGTGTCGCGTTGCGTTGTGTGGCGTCGCTGCCGCTGTTGTCTTGTGGGAGCTGGGTCCTGCGGGGAGAAGCTGCCGTCACCGTTACAGAGGGTCACTCCGCGCAGGTGTGGGCCAGCCTATGGTCACACGCCCAGTGTGACCGACCGCACTGACAGTCGTCACTTGTTCTTGGGCGGCTCGCCGCCCGCGGCCAGTTCGAACTCGGCCCGGGGGTGCTCCAGGGAGCCGAGTGAAACGATCTCGCGTTTGAAGAGTCCGGCGAGCGTCCATTCGGCGAGGACACGGGCCTTGCGGTTGAAGGTCGGCACCCGGCTGAGGTGGTACGTGCGGTGCATCAGCCAGGCGGGGTAGCCCTTGAGCTTGCGGCCGTAGACGTGTGCGACGCCCTTGTGGAGGCCGAGCGAGGCGACCGAACCGGCGTACTTGTGCTCGTAGTTCTTGAGCGGTTCGCCGCGCAGGGAGGCGAGGACGTTCTCGGCGAGGACCTTGGCCTGGCGTACGGCGTGCTGGGCGTTGGGCGCGCACTCCCGGCCCTTCTCGTCCGCGGTGAGGTCGGGCACGGCCGCCGCGTCCCCGGCGGCCCAGGCGTGGTCCGTTCCTTCGATCGTGAGCCGGGCGGTGGCGGTGAGGCGGCCGCGTTCGTTCAGCGGCAGGTCGCTCGCGGCGAGAACGGGGTGCGGTTTGACGCCCGCGGTCCACACGACGGTGCGGGTGGGGAAGCGCGAGCCGTCGCTGAGGACGGCCACGCGGTCCGCGCAGGAGTCGAGACGGGTCTCCAGGCGTACGTCGATATTGCGGCTGCGCAGTTCACGGATCGCGTACTTGCCCATTTCCTCGCCGACCTCGGGGAGGATACGTCCCGTCGCTTCGACGAGGATCCACTTCATGTCCTCGGGCTTGACGTTGTGGTAGTAGCGGGCGGCGTAGCGGGCCATGTCCTCCAGCTCGCCGAGCGCCTCCACGCCCGCGTATCCGCCGCCGACGAAGACGAAGGTCAGGGCGGCGTCACGGACGGCCGGGTCGCGGGTGGCGGACGCGATGTCCATCTGCTCGATGACGTGGTTGCGCAGGCCGATGGCCTCTTCGACGGTCTTGAAGCCGATGGCGTAGTCGGCGAGACCGGGGATGGGCAGGGTGCGCGAGACGGAGCCGGGCGCGAGGACGAGTTCGTCGTACGTGATCTCGATGCCGCCGGTGCCCTCCTCCTCGGTGGCGAGGGTCGTGACGGTCGCGGTGCGCTTGGCGTGGTCGATGGACTCGGCCTCGCCGATGACGATCTTGCACTTGTCCAGGACCCGGCGGAGCGGGACCACGACGTGACGCGGGGAGATGGAGCCGGCCGCCGCTTCGGGCAGGAACGGCTGATAAGTCATATAGGGATCAGGAGTCACCACAATGACCTCGGCCTCGCCGCTTCTCAGCTTCCGCTGGAGGTGCAGCGCGGTGTACATCCCGACGTAGCCGCCGCCGACAACGAGAATGCGCGCAGGTTCTGTCACTGTCCCATGACGCAACGGCCGCAGGAGTTTGTCCACAGGCCCGGCAGATTGTGTGACCGGAGGTCATACGTGGCGTGGGGTGCGGCAATCCCTGCCCGGCTCGGAAGGTTCGCAGGTCAGGGCGCGGGGAGGGGGTGGGAACAGTGGCCGAATCAGGAAGGTTTTGGTCGATACTCCGATCGGGCGGGCGCTCCGTGCGGAACTACCCCCTTCTGAATCTACGCGCGCTCAACTATGTTCGTATCTCGTCGGGGCGGCCGGGTCTGCGGTCCCGGCCGACTATCAGGGCGGGGAGTCTCCGGGGGGAGACATCATTACCGGGGGAACGCTGATGCACATTCAGGACTCTCATTGGCAGACAGCCGTCGCATCCGACGGCCACGGGCGCGCGGGTGCGGGAGGCTCTCGCTCCGCGCCGCTGCGTGTGGACGCACAGCGCAATCTTGAGCATGTACTGCGGGCCGCTCGCGAGGTGTTCGGCGAGCTGGGCTACGGGGCGCCGATGGAGGACGTGGCGCGACGGGCCAGGGTCGGGGTCGGGACGGTGTACCGCCGCTTCCCGAGCAAGGACGTACTGGTCCGCCGAATAGCCGAGGAGGAGACCTCCCGGCTGACGGATCAGGCGCGCGCGGCCCTCGGGCAGGAGGACGAGCCGTGGTCCGCTCTGTCCCGTTTCCTGCGTACGTCGGTGGCGTCCGGCGCGGGCCGGCTGCTGCCGCCGCAGGTGCTGCGGGTGGGCGTGGACGCCGGCGAGGCCGACCGTGACGGCGGCGGAGATCCCCAGGGGCAGGGCGAGGTACGGGTGCCGCAGCAGCGGCAGGCCGTGGGTCCGGCGGGGGCGGCTCCGGGTGCGTCCGGTCCGGTTGGGTCTGGTCCGGTCGGGTCCGGTTCGGTCGGGTCGGGTGCGGTCGCGGGTTCTGCGGGACGGGAGCTGCGGCTGGTCGGGCAGCGGCCCGGGGGCGCCGGCTCCGACGTCCTGGAGAGCGACGACGCGGGTGCGTCGGAGCTGCTGGAGGTCGTGGGGCGGCTGGTGGACCGGGCGCGAGCGTCCGGTGAGCTGCGCGGCGACGTGACGGTGGCCGACGTACTGCTGGTGATCGCCACGGCGGCGCCCTCGCTGCCGGACGCGGCCCAGCAGGCGGCGGCTTCGGCCCGGCTGCTGGACATCCTGCTGGAGGGGCTGCGCTCCAGGCCCGCGTAGGTCCGTGGGGCGCTGTACGCGGCATCGTCGCGTACGGCTCTGTGTCGTGCGGCGTTGTGTGTCGTGCGGCCGTGTCCGTCGGCCCGCTTGTCCGCCGTGTGGCGGACGGGCGGGTCTGCCGGTTTCCCGGGGCGCGGGGCTGAGCCGGCCGGCCCGGTGAAGCCCTGGAATCTTCCCCGTTCGGGTGAACAATAGTGCTCCTATACGGAAAAACTCCCCGGATGAGTGGTTGCCCGTTCGGAGCCATGGGCCGTGCTTCGCGCTGTGGGATTCTTGGCCGGTATTTCCGGTCCGAGGATGCTTACGGGGGGCTTCCGCTATGGGTGTTGAGGGGCGCGACGAGCCGCTCGACCGTGTCGGTACGGAGCCCAACGGCTCCACGGACGAAGACCTGGGCGGCACCGTGCTCCCCGGGCCGTGGCCGGCCGTGGAGCGCGACGACTGGAGCGTCCCTTCGCAGCGCGAGGGCAGGGGCGGCGGCAGGAGCCGGAGCGGCGGCCTCCCGTCGCAGACGCCGACGTCCGACGTCGCGCTGGTCCAGCGGATGCGCGGTGGCGACGACAGTGCGTACGAGGAGCTGTTCCGGCGTCACTCCGACGCAGTCCGCCGGTACGCCCGTACCTGTTGCCGCGACGCGCACACCGCCGACGACCTGACGGCCGAGGTCTTCGCCCGCACGCTCCAGGCCGTGCGCGGAGGCTCTGGACCCGAGTACGCCGTACGGGCGTATCTGCTGACCACGGTACGGCGGGTGGCCGCGACCTGGACGAAGACCGCCAGGCGCGAACACCTCGTCGAGGACTTCGCCCTCTTCGCGGCGCAGTCCGCCCGTTCGGCGGACGCGTCGGACGACGACACGCTGGAACTGGGTGCCGACGTACGGGCCATGCACGAGGCCGAGCAGACGCTCGCCATGCAGGCGTTTCGCAGCCTGCCCGAACGCTGGCAGGCCGTGCTGTGGCACACCGCGGTCGAGGAGGAGTCGCCGAGCGAGGTGGCGCCGCTGTTCGGGCTCACCGCCAACGCCACGGCGGTGCTGGCGAGCCGGGCACGGGAGGGCCTCAAGCAGGCTTACCTCCAGGCGCACGTGAGTACGGCGCTGACGGCGGGCGGCGACTGCGCCCGGTACGCCGACCGGCTCGGCGCGTATGCCAGGGGCGGGCTGCGGATGCGGGCCGAGCGCGGGCTGCGCAAGCATCTGGAGGAGTGCGCGAAGTGCCGGGTGGCGGCCGGTGAGCTGAGCGATGTCAACGCCGGGATTCCGGCGCTGCTTCCGGTCGCGGTCATCGGCTGGTTCGCCGCCGGGTACGCGGTCAAGGGCGCCGGCCTGGTGGCGGGCGGTGTCGCGGGCGCGGCCGGTGCGGCCGGCGCGGGGGCCGCCGCGGCGGCCGGCGGGGGTTCGAGTGCGGCCGGGGGCGCGGCGGGAGCGGCCGGGGGCGAGGCGATCGGCGCCCCGGCCAAGATCGCGATCGGTGCGGCGGTGACCGCGGCGGTGGCGGCGGGGGTGGTGTTCGCGCTCGCCGGTGAGGAGGCGAAACCCCGTCCGGAGCCGGTGCCGGTGGCCAAGCCGCCGGTGTCACGGCCCGTCCTGCCGCAGCCGCCGAGCCCGCAGCCGTCCGCGCCGCCGGCCGCGAAGCCGCCCGCGCCCGCGCCGCCGGAGCCGTCCCCCACGCCTCCGCCCGCCCCGAAGCCGACTCCCACGCCGACGCCCACGCCGACGCCCACGAAGGCGGAGCCTTCGCCCGTGCCGAAGCCGCCCGCTCCCGAGCCCCCGCCACCGGAGTCCACGCCGTCCCCGAAGCCGACTCCTCCTCCCGCACCGCCGCCCGCTCCGGTCGTCTATCAGGTCAACACGCTGGAGTACGGGACGTTCGGCGACCACACCGAGCCCGAAGTGCGGCTCGCCGAGAGCAGTTGGCTGTGGCAGCGCTACGGCATGTCGATCGGCGGTGAACGGTACGGGAACGGTGTGACGATGCACGCGAGGTCGTCCGTCACCATCGACCTCAACCGAGCGTGCACCACCTATGACGCGCTGGTCGGCATCGACGACATGACGATGGGGCTGGGAGCGGCACGGTTCTCGCTGTACTGGGACGGGGCGCTGCTGTGGCGGTCGGGGCTGGTGCGGGGCAACGACTCCGCCGTACCGGTGCGGGCGGGCATCGCGGGGCGTGAGTCAATCCGGCTCGTGGTGGAACCGGAGCATCCGCACGAGTCGGTGGCGCTGGCGGACTGGGCCCGGTCGCGGATCAGCTGCGGGGGGTGACACCGCTCCCCAGGCGCCGGAGCGTACTTCTCTCAAAGGGCCCGGCGCTGGGGGACTCCGCCCGCGACCGCGCGTTGACGGGGCGCCGCCGTGCCCGTCCAGCATGTCCCGCGGCGGGAGACGAGGCGGCGCAGCCACAGTTCCGTGGAGACCAGGTCGGCCAGGCCGTCCAGCGGCACCGGCTCGCCCTCTGCCGCCGCGCGCAGGGCCTTGCGTACGACGCGGGCCTCGATCAGGCCCGCGTCGGCCAGCAGCGGTGCGTCGAACAGGGCGATCAGGTCGCCGACCGCGGCACGCAGGCCGGCCCGGGCTGCCGCCGCCGACGAAGCGTGGGACGTGGCGCCCCAGCCCGGCGGCAGGTCCTTGATGCCCGCCCCGGACAGGACCGCGCGCAGGATTGCCGCGCGGGCGCCCGGCTGCACCCGCAGGGCTTCGGGGAGCGCGCGGGAGGCCCGTACGACCTGGTTGTCGAGGAACGGGGCGTGCAGGCGCTGACTGCGTACCTCCGCCGCCTGTTCGAAGACCCGGTGGTCGGCCGCCGCTCGCGCCAGGGCGGCCCGTGCGCGTGCTTCGCCCGGCCTCAGCACCGACGACGGCCTGGTGGCCGACGCCTGGAGGCGAACCGATACTTCAGCCAGAGCCTCCCCGGTCAGCCAGCGCGCCGCGGGCCCCGGTCTCGTCCAAGCGAGGGCGGCGAGCGAGGCGTCGAGGGCGCCGGCCGTTCCGCTGCCCGTACCCCAGGAGCCCGGCTCGTCGAAGCGGCCGTCCATGAGGCGGGCCGCCGCCTCCTCGATGCCCGCGCGGTACGGCGTACGGGCGAGACGCCGTGCGGCGCGGTAGACGGTGAGCGGGACGAGGAGCGAGTGGGCCGAGCCCTCGACCTTGGCGAGGGCGGCGACCGGGCGCAGCAGGTCGCGCCGTCTGCGGTCCATCAGGAGGTCGGCGAGGCGCGCCGGGTGGGCGTCCAGGACCTGGCGGGCTCCGTGCCCCGTGAAGTGGTCGGCGCTGCCCGCCGCGAGGCGCCGGCGGTGGCGCTCGGCCGTGACCAGGGACGGGCCCGGCTCGTCGGTGAGCGGTCCGCTGCCGAGGTCCGCGTACGGCAGGGCTTCCGCTCCGGCGGCGACGACGACGTGGTGCAGACGGGGATTGGCGGCGATCGCCCCGGCCCGCTGCAACTCCGCCTCACCGCCGGGGCCTTCGGCGGTGAGGTCGTTGAAGGTGACGGCGAGCAGCCGCTCCCCCGCGCCCGTGCCGTGGCCAAGGACCGTGCCGGGAAGCCCCGGCAGGCCCGCCGCGAGCAGGGCGAGCGTCGCCGACGCGCTGCCGCCCGAGAGGTCGGCGCCGATGCCGGGGACGGGCGCGCCACGCGCCGCCCGGCGGTCGGCGGGCCCCATGCCTGGGACGGGCCCCGGGTCGGGCGGAGCCGTCTCGGGGGCGTGGCGCGGTGCGGTGAGTCTGGCCCGTACCGCCTCGACGAGGGCCTCGCGGACACCGTCGACGGCCCGCTCCGGGTCGAGTTGGGGCGCGGCCACGGCGAGGGAGGCCACCGGCTCGTACCCCGTGATCTCGCGCGAGCCCTCGCGCAGGACCAGCGCGTGCCCCGGCGGAATGCGCCGCACGCCCGCGTACGGGGTGCCGTCGCGCAACGCCTCCGGTACGTCCGGACAGGCGAGGAGCGCCGCGAGGTGGCCGATGTCGAGCTGTGCCTCGATGAGGTCGGCGAGCGGGAGCGCGGCGGTGGCGTACGCGGTGCCATTGGCCCAGGGCGTATAGAAAACCGGGCGGGCGCCTGCCAGGTCACCGACCACGGTGACCCGGCGGCCGACCTGGACGACGGCGGTGTAGCTGCCGGACCACGCGGTCAGGTGCCGCAGTGCGCCGCCGCGCGCCGCGAAGAGGCCGACGCGCAGTTCTTCGTCGGACGCGCCGCAGCAGCCGAGGACGGCGATGCGGGTGAAGGGGTCGACGCTGAGGGTGCGGACCTCGTCGGGGCGCCAGTCGCCGACGGCCCACAGGGGGTCGGGGTCGCCCCACAGGAGCTGCGAGCCGACGGGGTGCACGGTGAGGGACTCGTGGTCGGACGAATGGCCGGGTGAAGCGGCGGAGGGGGCAGAGGAACGAGCGGAGGAATGGGCGGAAGAAGGAGTCGCGCCGGCCGCGCGCGGCGCGCCGACCGCTCCCACTGTCCCGAAGCTCGCGGCGACACTGCTCCACCCCACCAACCACCGCATCGCCGCCTCCACAGCCTGTGGGCAACCAAACGCACGTACCGAAGCGGCATCGGGAAAGTCCGAGAAGCGGCTTCGGGACCATGCTGCCACGACAACGGCACGCAGGAGGGGCTGAGGAAGGCGTACGGGCAAGTCAATGCGCCCGCCGTGCGCAGGACTTCGGCCGGTTTGGGCGACAGGCGCCATTCAGCCATTCTGCGAGCACGGCGGTACCACGAGCGGTCGAGGGGGAACGCACAGTCCGGGAGGCGCTGTTCGCCTCCCGGACCGGTCCGCCGCCCGCGGGGATGAAGACGGCGGTGTCCCCCAGCCCGCTGGATCCAGTGCAGCGGGCCGACCCACGCGACTCCCATGGAACGGCCGCGGCCGCCGGCCCGACGAGAGCGCAGGGCGGGCGCACGGCCACACACACGGAGCACGGGTGGAGGGCGGCCGTTCGTGTAACTACACGAATCTCGCCATACGGACCACCGCCCCTTAACGGTCGGGAGGCGGCGAACTACGCTGGGTTTACTGATGTTCTGAGCGGGCCGCATATTCCGGCTGGGCTGGCCGCGTGGTTGTGCGGGCGGTACGGCTGGAAATGTCCCCGCCGGACGGCCGTCTGTGTCGAGGGGTGGCGCATGTCCAGGGAGCAACGCGGGCCGAACGAAAAGCTCGGCACGGTTCTCGCCCTCGCGGGAATCAGCAATGCCGGCCTGGCGAGGCGGGTCAATGATCTGGGGTCGCAGCGCGGCCTGACACTTCGCTACGACAAGACGTCGGTGGCCAGGTGGGTGTCGAAGGGCATGGTGCCCCAGGGCGCCGCGCCCCATCTGATCGCCGCCGCCATCGGCGCCAAGCTCGGCCGCCCCGTGCCGCTGCACGAGATCGGCCTGGCGGACGCCGACCCCGCGCCGGAGGTCGGCCTGGCCTTCCCGCGCGACGTATCGGCGGCGGTGCGCTCGGCGACCGAGCTGTACCGGCTGGATCTGGCCGGCCGTCGGGCGGGCAGCGGCGGCATCTGGCAGTCGCTGGCGGGTTCGTTCGCGGTCAGCGCGTACGCCACGCCCGCGTCCCGTTGGCTGATAACACCCGCCGACTCGTCGGTCGCCCGGGACTCCACGGCGTCGGGCGAGTCGGCGGCGGACGCGACACCGCTGCGGGTGGGCCACGCGGATGTGGCCAAGCTGCGGGAGGCGGCGGAGGACGCGCGGCGCTGGGACTCCAAGTACGGCGGTGGGGACTGGCGTTCGTCGATGGTGCCGGAGTGCTTACGGGTTGACGCGGCGCCGCTACTCCTCGGCTCGTACAGCGACGACGTCGGCCGCTCGCTCTTCGGCGCGACCTCCGAACTGACCCGGCTGGCCGGCTGGATGGCCTTCGACACCGGGCAGCAGGAGGCCGCCCAGCGGTACTACATCCAGGCGTTGCGGCTGGCCCGGGCGGCGGCCGACGTGCCGCTGGGCGGCTACATCCTGGCGTCGATGTCGCTCCAGGCGACCTACCGCGGCTTCGCCGACGAGGGTGTGGACCTGGCGCAGGCGGCGCTGGAGCGGAACAGGGGGCTGGCCACCGCCCGCACCATGAGCTTCTTCCGGCTGGTGGAGGCGCGGGCGCACGCGAAGGCGGGCGACGCGCAGGCGGCCGGGGGCGCGCTGAAGGCGGCGGAGGGGTGGCTGGAGCGGGCGCGGGAGGGCGACCCGGACCCGACGTGGCTGGGCTTCTACTCGTACGACAGGTTCGCTGCCGACGCGGCGGAGTGCTACCGCGACCTGAAGGCGCCCCGGCAGGTGCGGCGCTTCACCGAGCAGGCGCTGTCGCGGCCGACGGAGGAGTTCGTACGCTCGCACGGGCTGCGGCTGGTGGTCTCCGCGGTCGCCGAGCTGGAGTCGGGGAACCTCGACGCGGCGTGCGCGGCGGGGACGCGGGCGGTGGAGGTCGCGGGGCGGATCTCGTCGGCGCGGACGACGGAGTACGTACGGGACCTGCTGCACCGGCTGGAGCCGTACGGCGACGAGCCGCGGGTCGCGGAGCTGCGCGAGCGGGCGCGGCCGCTGCTGGTGGCGCCGGCGTAGGGCGTGGGGCTTCGGCGTAGGGCGTGGGGCTTCGGCGTACGGCGTGGGGGCGTCGGCGTACGGCATCCGCGTCAGCGTGGGCGTAGGGCCTCGTGGGGATCGTTCCGCCGCTGGTTTGAAGGCGCTGTCAGTGGGTCAGTGCATCATCGGGAGTCCGGGGGCGCTTCCCCGGAGGACACGAACAGGGACACCGGCTCGGACAGCGACTCGGACTCGGCCGCGGTGGGAGGTGAAGCGATGCCGTACGACTGCGACGTACTCGTCATCGGGGCGGGGATCGTCGGCCTCTCGGCGGCGTACGCCGTCACGCGCTCCGCGCCCGGCACGCGCGTGACGGTGCTGGAGAAGGAGCGGGGCCCCGCCCTGCACCAGACCGGGCGCAACAGCGGCGTGATCCACAGCGGCGTCTACTACCGGCCGGGCTCGCTCAAGGCGCGGTACGCGGTGCGCGGCGCGGCGGAGATGATCAAGTTCTGTGCGGAGCACGACATCGCGCACGAGGTCACGGGCAAGCTGATCGTCGCGACCGGTCGCGAGGAGCTGCCGCGGCTGCACGCGCTGGTGCAGCGCGGGCGGGAGAACGGCATTCCGGTGCGGGAGCTCGGGCCGGCCCAGATCGAGGAATACGAACCGCACGTGCGCGGGCAGGCCGCGATCCAGGTCGCCACCACCGGCGTGTGCGACTTTGGCGCGGTCGCGGGGCAGCTCGCCGAGAGCCTGGTCGCGTCGGGCGCGGAGATCCGGTACGGCGCGGAGGTGACCGCCGTCGACCGGCGGCCGTGGGGTGTGGCGGTGCGTACGGAGGACGGGACGGTGGTGCGGGCGCGGGTCCTGGTGAACTGCGCGGGGCTGCACTGCGACCGGGTGGCGCGGCTGGCGGGCGACGACCCCGGTGTGCGGATCGTTCCGTTCCGTGGTGAGTTCTTCGAGCTCGCGCGCCCGGAGCTGGTGCGCGGTCTGGTCTATCCGGTGCCCGACCCGGCGTTCCCCTTCCTCGGGGTGCACCTCACGCGGGGCATCGACGGCGGCGTACACGTCGGGCCGAACGCGGTGCCGGCGCTCGCGCGGGAGGGGTACGCCTGGTCCGCGATCCGGCCGCGCGAGCTGGCCGGGACGCTCGGCTGGCCGGGGTCCTGGCGGATAGCCCGGCGCCACTGGCGGTACGGGGCGGGAGAGCTGCACCGCTCACTGTCGAAGCGCGCGTTCACCGATGCCGTGCGGCGGCTGCTGCCGGAGGTCACGGAAGCGGACCTGCGGCCGGCGCCGGCGGGAGTGCGGGCGCAGGCGGTGCTGCGGGACGGGACGCTGGTGGACGACTTCCTGATCCAGGAGACCCCCCGCACGATCCACGTGCTGAACGCCCCGTCCCCGGCGGCCACGGCATCGCTCCCGATCGGGAGAGAAGTGGCGCGGCGGGCGCTGGGGGTTCTGGGGTCGGCGGCTTAGAGCGTCCGGGAGAGGGGGCCCTGCGGAGGTGCGGTGCCCTACGGGCCCGCGAGCCCGAGCGCGTGCGTGGTGGGTGGATGGAAGCAGCGGGTGACTCGGAACACAGTCGGGCACCCGCGGGCCCGGTCACCAGAGCCCGGGGCCGGCCGCTTCCGGCCGATCACGCTCCCCGAGGCCGCGGCCCGGCCACCGCGTCCCGGCGCGCCGTAGAATCGGGGCATTGTGTCTGAGTCCTCCAGCGTCCGCCCCGACGCCGCCCCCCACGTCTCCCCGTTCCACCGAGCCAAGGGCGAGCCCCGCTTCCCCGGCGGCCCCGCGCCCGACCCCGCCGGGTCGCACCACGAGCGGCGGATCCGCAGCTTCCAGCCTCGTCGCAGCCGGGTGACCACCGGGCAGGCCGAGGCGCTGGAGCGGCTGTGGCCGCAGTGGGGTCTGGACATCGACGGCCGCCGCGTCCTCGACCTCGACGAACTCTTCGGTGGCCGTGGCCTTCCCGTCGTACTGGAGATCGGCTTCGGGATGGGCGAGGCCACCGCCCGGATGGCCGCCGAGGACCCCGGCACCGGCATCCTCGCGGTCGACGTCCACACCCCCGGTCAGGGCAACCTGCTCGGTCTCGCCGAGCGCGCCGGCCTCACGAACGTCCGCGTCGCGAACGGCGACGCGATCATCCTGCTCCGCGAGATGCTGCCGCCCGCCTCGCTCGCCGGCCTGCGCGTCTACTTCCCCGACCCGTGGCCGAAGAAGCGCCACCACAAGCGGCGGCTGATCCAGCCCGAGTTCCTCGACCTCGTCGCGCCCCGCCTCGCCCCCGGGGCGATCGTGCACTGCGCGACCGACTGGGAGCCGTACGCCGAGCAGATGCTGGAAGTGCTCACCGCGCACCCCGACTTCGAGAACACCGTCCCGGACGGTGGCTACGTGTCCCGGCCCGCCTTCCGGCCGCTCACGCGATTCGAGGGTCAGGGCCTGGACAAGGGGCACGTCGTGCAGGACCTGCTCTTCCGCCGCCGGTAGGCGGTCAGGCCCACGAGCCGGTAGGCGGTCGGGTCCGTAAGCCGGTAGGCGGTCACCGGCCCCGGTGGGCGGTCAGGCCCGTAAGCAGCTCGACGGCCTGTTCGCCGGAGCCGCGCGGGTCTGTCCGCCGCCGGCCGCGCGCACAGGCCCCATCGCCAGTGTCAGTGGCCCTCGTTAGGGTCGACGGGTGTACCAGACGCCTCCGCACACCCGGCAGCACCCGGCGGTCCCGGACTGTGAGCACCAGCCGCAGTTCACCGCCGTACCGCCGCCTGCGCGCTGGCGCTACAAGCCGCGCCGGACCTGGTGGCGCACTAGGGCGGCGCGCGCGGGCGCGGTGGTCACCGTGCTGGCGCTCTGCGCCCTGGTGATCCTGGCGATCGTCCGCGACCAGACCGGCACGCACGGCTTCCTGGTCGGGCTGGGGCTCGCCGTGCTTCCGGTGCCGCTCCTCGTCGCCGCGTTCCGCTGGCTGGACCGGGTGGAGCCCGAACCCTGGCGGAACCTCGTCTTCGCCTTCGCCTGGGGCGCGTTCGCCGCCGCCCTCGTCGCGATCATCGCGAACAGTTTCGCCACCCGCTGGATAGCCACGGCCACCGCCGATCCGGCGGCGGCCGAATCCCTCGGCGCGACGGTGATAGCCCCGGTCGTCGAGGAGAGCGCGAAGGCGGCGGCGATACTGCTGATCTTCCTCTTCCGGAGACGGGACTTCACCGGACTCGTCGACGGGGTGGTGGTCGCCGGGTTCACCGCGACCGGCTTCGCCTTCACCGAGAACATCCTCTACCTCGGCAACGCCTTCGGCGAGGACCAGGACGCGGGCGCCTCCGGCCTCGCCTCGGTGACCGCGGCGACCTTCTTCGTACGCATCGTGATGTCCCCGTTCGCGCACCCCCTGTTCACCGTGCTGACGGGCATGGGCTTCGGCCTCGCCGCGGTCGCGCCGCCCCGCCGGAGGCGGTGGCGGCGCATCGCGCTGCCGCTGCTCGGCCTGGCGCTCGCGATGGCCATGCACGCCCTGTGGAACGGCTCGGCGGTTTTCGGGGGGTACGGCTTCTACCTGGTATACGCGGTCTTCATGGTCCCGGCCTTCGCGCTGGTGACCTGGCTGGCGGTCTGGACGCGCCAGCGTGAGCTGCGCACGATAGCCACCGAGCTGCCCGCCTACGCCGCCGCCGGCTGGCTGCTGGCCACGGAGCCGCTCGCCCTCTCCTCGATGCGGGCCCGTGCGCTGGCGCGCGGCGCGGCGGCCCGTACGTACGGAGGAGCCGCCGGAGGCCGCCCCGGCAGCAGGGCCGCGGGCCGGGCCGCCGCCCGGGCCGTCGCCGAGTACGAGACCTTCGCCACGTCCCTGGCCTTCCTGCGCCACCGCGCCGGTCGCGGCGCACTCGGCCCTGACTTCCCGGCCCGCGAGCAGGAGCTCCTGCACCACCTGTGGCAGCGCAGGGAGGTGGCCGGTCCGGCGCTGGAGTACGCGGCGCGGGCGGCGGGCCGGGTGCGCACTCCACCGCCATGGCCGCCACAGTGGCACCACCCGCCTCCGCAGCCCTCCTGGCAGCCGTACGGGTACGGATACGGGTACGGCCCGCCCCCTCACCAGGAGTACGCCGCGTACAACCCGTACCGGCAGCAGTAGCAGGAGAGCCATGAGCGGTGGCACGCGAAACGGCAGCCCCGGCACCGTGGCCGGGACTGCCGTGTCGTGAATCAGATGTCGGAGCGCGGAGACCTGGACCGGGGACCGGACCGGACTGCCCTCAGACCGAGAGGCCCTTGCCGCGCAGCCACGCGGCCGGGTCGACGCCCGCGCCGTCCGGCGTGTGCACTTCCATGTGCAGGTGCGCCCCGGTGACGTTGCCGGTGGCGCCCACGCGGCCGATGACGTCGCCCGTACCGACCTCGCCGGACGTGACGGTCATCGAGGAGAGGTGGCAGTACCAGATCTCCGTACCGTCCGAGAGCTCCAGGACGATGCGGTAGCCGTACGAACCCGACCAGCCCGCGGACTTGATCGTGCCGCCGTGCACGGCCTTGAGCGGCGTGCCCGTCGGAGCGGCGAAGTCGAGGCCGGTGTGCTGGCCGGAGGACCACATGGCGCCGGCCTGCCCGTACGTGGAGGTGAGCGTGTACGACGAGAGGGGCATCGAGTAGCTGGCGGCCAGCTTGGCGAGGCGCTCCTCCTCCGCCTTGCGCTCGGCCTCTTCCTCCGCCTGGCGCTTCTTCTCCTCGGCCTCGCGCTTCTCCTCGGCCGCCTTGGCCTCCGCCGCGGTCTGCTGCTGCTTCGCCTCGGCGGCGGCCTTCTCGGCGGCCTCCTTCTCGGCGGCCAGCTGCACCTCGGCGTCGGCGGCGGCCTGCTGCTGCTCGGCCTGCTGGAGGATGCGGGCGCGCAGGGCCTCGCCCGCGTCGGTGGTGCCCTGCCGCGCGTCGGCGGTGGTGACGCCGGCGGTGGTGAGCGGGGCGGCGGCGACGACCGCCTCACCCGTACCGGAGCCCGAATCCGAGGCGGATTCGGCGTCGTCGGACATCAAAGTGCCGACACCGGGTAGTGACTTGGCGTCGGGAAGCGAGTCCGCTATCGCGTCCGGAAGGGAGATCGAGATGGCCGGCTTGTCCTGGGCGGTGGCTATGCCTCCCGCGCCGACCGCGGCGATGACGCCGACGCCGAGAACGGTGGAGCTGCGACCGAGACCGCCGCGCTGCTTGGCGACTCGGTGACGACCGCGTACGGGCCGGACGGATTCCTCAGTCGGATTCCATTCTTCCCAGGCACCTTCCCCGCCGACGTACGTCTCGCTGTCGTGGGGCACCCCTTGAGGGGGCAGGGTGGCATGGGGCGCGGTCCTGTTTGACGCCACGGAGGCGTGCTCCTTTCCTTCCTTCTCGCCTACCGGGTTAGCTGACGGGTTCGGAGCAGGAAGGTCTCCTACGGGCCTCTTCGCGGACGAAGCGGCCCGATTCACCCCAAGGAACGTGGTTCCCCGGTTCCCTTGCGGAATTCGGCGCGTGCGCACGGTGCCGTCTCTTGCGACGACTGGGATGACCGCGCTGCGTTATCGAACGTTAATAGACACCGGCTCCGGTTTCCAAGCTGTTCCAACTGATCGTTAAGGGCCTTGGCCTGAACCAATCAGGACACAAACGGGCACAGCCGTACGAGTTGACCGCCCCTCAGGAAACATCCGTCTCATGACGGTTCGTCAATTGTTATGCGCAGGGGCATCTCGCGATCACCCACGGTCATGAGGCAGGTCGGACGGCTGACTTCGGCCCCATGGAGCCCCGCCTGCGCCGAACTCACCGCCGTACTGACCTGACTCGACGCTTCCGTCCCCGACGGCCAACACCTGCTCGCCCTCACCCTCGCCCTCGACGAGCGCGCGGTCGCCTTCACGGCTCCGCACGGCCGGAGCCCGCACTGGTCCGGCCGGCCACAAGACCTGCCCGCCTGACCAGGCTTACGGTCCTGCGGCGGTCCTGCTGCCCGTGTGCGGGCCGCCCGACCGCCAGCAGGGCCATGTCGTCCGTGGCGGCCCCCGACGTGTGCAGCCGTACGTCGGCCACCAGCGCCTCCAGCAGCTCGTCCGGGCAGGGGAAGATCCGGCCGCGCAGCCGCACGGCCGGATCGTAGAAGACACCGGAGGCGTTCCTGGCCTCGGACAGGCCGTCCGTGTAGAGCAGCAGCGTAGCGTGGCGCCCGGCGGGAACGCGTACTCCTGCGCCCGGTCCGGCCAGGCGCCCAGCTCGCCCATCCCCAGCGGCAGCGCGGCGTCGGCCGGCACGATCCGGGCCAGGTCGCCGTCGACGTACAGCAGCAGCGGTTCCGGATGGCCCCGGTTGACCAGCCGCACGACGCCCTCGCCGCGCGGGATCTCGGCCAGTACGGCCGTCGTGAAGCCCTCGAAGGCGTCCAGGCCGTCCCGCCGCGCGCCCTCCCGCGTGAGTGCCCGCTCCAGCCGCTGCGCGACCGCTTCCAGCGTGCGCTCCTGCTCGGCCGCCTCCCGGAACGCCCCGACGACGACGGCCACCGCCTCCACCGCGCCGAGCCCCTTCCCCCGTACGTCGCCGACCACCAGCCGCACCCCGGACGGCGTGTCCTGTACGGCGAAGAGGTCGCCGCCGATGAAGGCGTCCGCCTGAGCGGCCTCGTACCGCGCGGCGACGTGCAGTCTGGCGATCCGGTCGGCGGGTACGGGGAGAACGGCGCGCTGGGCCGCCTCGGCGATGGTGCGGGCGGAGGCGAGCCGACGGCCGCTGCGGCGTACGACGCGGTTGATGACGAGCGCGAGGAGCGCCACCGTGACCATCGTGATCAGCTCGGTCACGGACTCCACGTGCGTCGAGGTGCCGTTGTAGAGATGCAGCCCCACGACGGCGGCGGTTGCGACACCACCGGTCACCAGCGTGTTCAGGGGCGAGAAGAGCGGCGCGGCGATCAGCGGTGCGGCGGCGAAGAGCGGCGAGGCGGTGAAGTTCGGCGGCGTGGTGACGTCGAAGACGCACCCGCCGAAGATCAGCAGGGCGGGCAGCGCCCGGACGAACCGCGAGGCCGTGCCCGCGCCGCGCCCGCCGTCCGCTCCGCATCGCTTCCCCACCAGTGGTCTCCTGCCCGCCGCCACGCACCCGGCCGCGGACGGTACCGCGCCCAGCCCAGGCTGGCCGCAGCCGTGCCGCACGGCCATCGGAGACCGGCCGAATGGGGGACGGGGGCGGGGGACGGGCGGAACGGGGTGGACGGACCGCACGGACGACGGGCGGTCCGCGCGGGGGGCGGGCGGAGGGCGGCGCTTCCCCGGCCCCGCACACGACGAAGGCCCGGATCTCTTCCGAGATCCGGGCCTTCGTTTTCTTCTTCAGTAGCGGGGACAGGATTTGAACCTGCGACCTCTGGGTTATGAGCCCAGCGAGCTACCGAGCTGCTCCACCCCGCGTCGTTGAACCCAACTGTACGCCATTGGGGAGGGGCCCTCGACCACTTGTCGTGGTCACTCGGCGATCTCGGTCCGTTCCCACCACTCGTACACCGTCACACGGCCCTGGTCGGTGTCCTGATGCTTCGTCGTGACCTTGAAGTGTTCGTAACCGCCGCGGTGCGGGATCTTCAGTTCCTGCCCGGGCGGCGTGATCCGAACGATCCGCTCGGGCAGATCGTCCGGACCGCCCTCAAGAAGCGCCTTTTCAGTCATGGCCCCAGTCTTGCCACACACCGCCGCCCGCGCACGTCGGCACCGCGGCCCGCGCACTTCGGCACCGCCGCCCGCGAACACGAAAACGCCCCGACCGGAGAAGCCCGGACGGGGCGTTGACGTGCGGTTCGGCCGGGATGTCCCGGACGCCCCGCGTCGGTAGGCCGTGTGGGACTCGAACCCACAACCAACGGATTAAAAGTCCGCTGCTCTGCCAATTGAGCTAACGGCCCTCAACGGATCACCCCCGAGCATAGCCGCAGCGAGCCCGGCATCCGATCGGGTATCGGTAGCCGGGCTCGTCGGAACCGGCCGGGAGCCCGGAACAGGCCCCGTGCAGTCCTGAAATGAAAGCGGGCCCGTTCGTGGAGAACGGGCCCGCTTCTCAGGTCAGCGGATCAGGCCGCCGAGCTGATCAGTTGTCAGCTGCGCTTCCAGCGCGGCTTGTCGTCACGGCGGCCGAACGAGCCGGTCGCGGTGCCGGTGCCGGTGCTGCCGCCGCCGCGGTGGTCGTCGCGACGGCCCTGCGGGCGGTCGTGGCCACCGGTGCGGAAGCCGCCGCCGGCCGGACGGTCGTCACGACGGTCGCGGTTGAACGGACGGTCGGCGCCGCCGGAGCGGAAGCCGCCACCGGTGGCCGGACGGTCGTCACGGCGCTGGAAGCCGCCACGGTCGCCGCCACCGCGGTTGTCGTCACGACGGTCGTTGTCGCGGCGGAAGCCACCGCCACGGTTGTCGTCACGACGCTCGAACGGACGGCCACCACGGTCGCCACCGGCCGGACGGTCGTCACGACGCTGGAAACCGCCGCGCTCGCCGCCACCACGGTTGTCGTCGCGGCGGAAGCCGCCACCACGGTTGTCGTCACGACGCTCGAACGGACGGCCACCACGGTCGCCACCGGCCGGACGGTCGTCACGACGCTGGAAACCGCCGCGCTCGCCGCCACGGTCGTCACGACGGAAGCCGCCGCGCTCGCCACCACGGTCGCCGCCACGGAAGCCGCCACGGTCACCACCGCGGTCGCCGCCACGGTCGTCACGACGCTGGAAGTTGCCGCGGTCGTCGCGGCGCTCCGGCGCCTGGGCCACTACAGCGGCAGCGGCCTCGGCTGCGGCCAGCTCGGCCTCGGCGGCCTTCGCCGCCTCCGCCACGGCCTCGTCCGGGTCCTCGCCGCGCTCACGCGCCGCACGGGCGACCAGACGGTCGGCCTCCTCGCGCAGCTCGGTCGCACGGCGCTGGACGCGCTCCAGCTCACGGGTGAGCTCCTTGGCCTCGCGCTCCGCCTGCTTGGCGGCGTTGTTCGCGGAGTCGGCCTGGACCTCGGTGAGCGAACGGGCGCCGGTGATCTCGGCGACCTCCGGCTCGAACGCGCCCGCACCGCCGACGATGTGACGCGAGGCGTCGACGCCCGCGTCCTCCATCAGGCGGAAGATCTGGCGGCGCTGGTGCGGCAGCGACAGGGAGACGACGACACCGGACTTGCCGGCGCGGGCGGTACGGCCCGAGCGGTGCAGGTAGTCCTTGTGGTCACCGGCCGGGTCCACGTTGAGCACCAGGTCGATGCCGTCGACGTGGATACCGCGAGCGGCGACGTCGGTGGCGACCAGGGCGTTGACGTAGCCCTTCTTGAAGTCCTCGAGGACGCGGGTACGGGCGCCCTGCGTCATGCCGCCGTGCAGTGCGTCGGCCTTGACGCCCGAGTCCTGGAGCTGCTCGGCGATACGGTCGGCGCCCAGCTGCGTACGGACGAAGATGATCGTGCGGCCCTTGCGGGCGGCGATCGCGGCCGTGACCGGCGCCTTGTCCTTCGGCTTCACGACGAGGACGTGGTGGGTCATGGTCGAGACGTTGCCCTGGGCGCTGTCGACCTCGTGCGTGACCGGGTTGGTCAGGTAGCGCTTGACCAGCGTGCTGATCTCGTTCTCCATGGTGGCGGAGAAGAGCATCCGCTGGCCGCCGCCGGGAATCTGGTCGAGCAGCTCGGTGACCTCGGGCAGGAAGCCCAGGTCGGACATCTGGTCGGCCTCGTCGAGGACGGCGACCTGGACGTTCGCGAGCGACGCGGCGCCTCGGTTGAGGAGGTCGCGCAGTCGGCCCGGGGTGGCGACGAGGACGTCGACGCCGCGCTCCAGGGCGTAGATCTGGTTGCTCATGGACGTACCGCCGCAGACGACCTTCATCTTCAGGCCGAGTACGTCGCCGTACGGCTGAAGCGCGTCCGCGACCTGCATCGCGAGCTCACGCGTCGGCGTCAGGATGATCGCGCGGGGCTTCTTCTTCTCGGTGTGACCGCCGGCCAGCGAAGCCAGGGTCGGCAGACCGAAAGAGAGCGTCTTGCCGGAGCCGGTGCGGCCACGGCCGAGGATGTCCTTGCCGGCCAGGGCGTCCGGGATGGTCGCGGCCTGGATCGGGAAGGGGGCGGTGACGCCGTTCTGCGCGAGCTTGCGGACGATGCCGTCCGGCAGGCCCAGGGAAGCGAAGGTCACAGTCGGCTCGGCGTCGGCGTCGGCGTCGGCCTCAGCGGCCTCGTCCGCCTCTGCCTCGACGGCCTCGATCTCGTCGTCGAGCTCGGCGATCTCGATGATCTCGGCGGTGATGTCGGCGGGCGCCTCGGTGGCCTCGACGACGGCGGCGGTCTCTACGACCTCGACGACCGTCTCGGTGTTCTCGGGCATGGCGGTGCGGTCAGTGCTGGAAATGGACATACGAAATGCGAAACCTCTCGGAGTCTCGGCACGCGCCCAAACTCCGTGAAATCGCAAATCAATCGCAAATTCGACCGCCTCAGTGCGGTCAGTCACGGTAAGGGAGAGTACGCGCCACGGGGCGCTCCAGGTCCTCGTTCTTTACGAGAACTCAACGGCGCCGGGCAATGGGATCAAACGATCTATAACCATACGCACCCTCCCCCCCATCTGGCAAACCGGGGTCCCTAAACCGGCCCCACCTGCGGTGATGCCGCCGGCTCACGTTCCATCTCCCGCCGTTCACCCATCGCCGCCGTCTGCGTGTCCACCGCCGGCGACGCCGAGGGCGGCGGCGGTGTCGGCTCCGTTTCGGACGGCTCGGGGGGCGGCGGCTCCGTGACCGGCGGCGGCTCGGGCGGCTCCGGGGAATGCGTCGGCGCCGGGGTGTCCTGCGTCGGCGTCGGCACCCCGGGGCGCGGCTCGGGCGGGGTGCCGCCGGCCCGGGGCGGGGCCTGGCCGCTCTTGGAGGGCGCGGCCGAGACGCCCGGCGACGCGCCCGGGCTCTTCGACGGTCCGGCCTTTTCGGCCTTGTCGTCGCCGGCCGCCTTCCGGCCGCCCTCTCGCCCTTCCGCCGCCCGTCCGCCCGTACGCCCGATTCCCGTGCCGGAGTGCGCCTTCCCGCCGTCGGGCTCCGCCGCCGCCGCGCCCTGCCTGCCCGCCGAACGGGACGGCTCCGGCCTGCCTCCCTCGTCGCTCACGCTCATGCAGCCCGCCGACGCCGCGACCGCGAGGACGGCAGCGGCCAATCTGACTGGGACCAATCGGGCAGGCTGGGGCAACTGGCGCACGGGCGGCACCTCCGGGGCACGGGGGGCGGGATTTCACTGTCCAACTCCCTTTGGCCCACAAGGGACACGCAAGGGGACGGCCGGAGGACACGCCCGGACGGGCCCGCTAGCCCGCCAGCGCCCGCCCGATCCCGGACCCCGCGACGACCGCGCCGAGCCCCACCAGCAGCGAAGCGCCCACGTTGGCCGCCGCGAGGAGCCTCCGGCCGCGCTCGGCCAGCCGCAGCGTCTCGTAGCTGAAGGTCGAGTACGTCGACAGGGCCCCGCACAGCCCGGTTCCGAGCAGCGCGTACGTGGCCGAGGACACCAGCGCCCCCGTGAGCACCCCCAGCACCAGACTCGCGCCCGCGTTGACCACGAACGTGCCCCACGGGAACACCGCTTCGTGCCGCGCCTGCACCGCACGGTCCGTCAGATACCGCAGGGGCGCCCCGACGGCCGCCCCCACCGCCACCAGCAGCCAGGTCACCGGGCCGCCTCGCCGCGCGCCACGGCCGCCCGCGTCACCGCCACCCCTGCCCACACCGCGCCCAGCGCCCCCACGAGCGTCCCGGCGGCGTACGCCGCGGCGGTGAGCGCCTCACCCCGCTCCAGCAGCCGCACGACATCCGCCGCGTAGGTCGAGAACGTGGTGAAGCCACCGAGCACGCCGACCCCGAGGAACGGCCGCACCAGCGCATGCCCGCGGCCCTGCTCGCCCACCAGCACCATCAGTACGCCGATCAGCGCGCAGCCCAGCACATTGACCCCGAAGGTCGTCCAGACGCTCCCCGGCCACAGCACCGCCGCTCCGTACCGGCCAAGCGCCCCCAGCACACCGCCCGCCGAGACCGCGCCGAGCACCCGCCACTTGGCGCGGCCGGCGGTCTCGGCACGCTGCGCGGGCACGTGCAGATCGACATCGGGGTCGACCGCCCGCTCCGCGCCGGCCCCTCCGCTCACCCGTACCCCAGCGCGTGCAGCCTCTCGTCGTCGATTCCGAAGTGGTGCGCCACCTCGTGGACGACGGTGATCTCCGTCTCCGCGACGACGTCCTCCCGGGATTCGCACATCCGCAGCGTCGGCCCCCGGTAGATCGTGATCCGGTCCGGCAGCACCCCGGCGTACCACTCGCCACGGTCCGTCAGCGGGGTTCCCTCGTACAGCCCGAGCAGGTCGGGGCCGTGGTCGGGATCGTCCGTCGCCGGTTCGTCCTCCACGAACACCGCGACGTTGTCCATCAGCCGCGTCAGCTCCGGCGGGATCCTGTCCAGCGCCTCGGCGACCAGTTCCTCGAACTCCTCACGCGTCATCTCCAGCACCCCGCCATTGTCACGTAAATCCGTGCGACGGGGAGGGCTGAGCCCCGGTGAGCATGGGTCCCCGCCCGCATGGGCATACGGGACCAATGGCCAGCGCCCCTCTCCGTGCCCGCCGACCCGGCCGCCGACCCGAATGCACAACCGAATGCCCACCAGCATGCTGAACCGACTTCGAGCGCACTACCGCTCCCGCCGCCCCGCCCCCGCCGGCACCCTCGTCCCCGGCCCGCATCCCTACGCGCGGACGCTCGGCCTCGCCGCGGTGGTCCTGTGCGGCGCCTGGCTGGGACTGCTGATCGTCGGCAGTGTCCGGGCTCCGGTCGGCCCGATGGACACGACCATGACGCTCCGCGCGTCCGCCGCCGGCGGCACCAAGATCAACGTCTCCCCGCTGGGCGCCCTGGAACTCGACACCCACACCGCGCCTCTGCGCCTCGACGTGGACGTCGACCAGCTCGACCCGGTCCGCTCCCAGGCCCTCGTCGAACACCCCGAGCGCCTGTCCGGCCTCCAGGACGAGGTCACCGAGGACGTCGCCGCCGGCGCCACCGAGCTGGCCGTACGCTCCTGCGTCGCCGTCGTCTCGGGCGCCACCGCGCTCGGCCTCGCCGTGTACCGCCGCCCGCGCCGCGCTCTCGCGGCGGGCAACCTGGCGCTCGCCCTGCTGGCGGCCTCGGGCATCAGCGCGTACGCCACCTGGAACCCCAAGTCGGTCCTGGAGCCGAAGTTCTCCGGGCTCCTCTCCTCCGCGCCCTCGGTGGTCGGCAACGCCCGCAGCATCGTCAGCGAGTTCGACGTCTACCAGAAGGAGCTGGCGCGCCTGGTCACGAACGTGACGAAGCTCTACGACGCCACCTCGACGCTCCCCACCTACCAGCCGGACCCGGCGACGATGCGCGTCCTGCACGTCTCGGACATCCACCTCAACCCGGCGTCGTGGCACATCATCGGCTCGCTCGTCGAGCAGTACGACATCGACGTGATCATCGACTCCGGCGACACGATGGACCACGGCACCGCCGCCGAGAACGGCTTCCTGGACCCGATCCCGGACCTCGGCGCCCCGTACGTCTGGGTGCGCGGCAACCACGACTCGCTCGCCACCCAGCGCTACCTCGAACGGCTCAAGGGCGTCCACGTGCTCGACGAGGGCGAGGCGGTCACGGTGGCGGGCCTGCGCGTGGCGGGCACCGGCGACCCGCAGTTCACCCCGGACCGCTCGGTCGCGGCGCAGGGCGACCCGGCCGAGCGCATGGCCGGCATCCGCCTCGCCTCGGCCCTGCGCGACCAGCGCCGCGCCGGGACGCCGGTCGACATCGCGGTGGCGCACAACCCGGTCGCGGCGCGCGAGACGGACGGCACGGTCCCGCTCGTACTGGCAGGTCATGTCCACAACCGCAAGACCGAGGTCCTCGACCGGGGCACCCGCCTCAAGATCGAGGGATCGACAGGCGGCGGCGGTCTGCGGGCGCTCCAGAACGACGAGCCGGAGAAGGTACGTACGTCCGTGCTCTATCTGGACCGTTCGACCAAGCGGCTCCAGGCCTGGGACGAGGTCACGCTGGGCGGCCTGGGACTGACGACGGCCGAGGTCAGCCGCCACCTCCCGGAGGAGAACAGGCCCGGTGCGCCCGGCTCTCCGACGCCCTCTCCATCCCCGTCCGCCCCCTCCGCCTCACACGCCCCGTAAACCGTTTTGGCGATCGGTCCCGCCATCCCATATGCTTCTCACGTCCCCGACGCGCTGCAAAGCGCCCAGGCGGGCTCTAGCCCTCATCGTCTAGTGGCCCAGGACGCCGCCCTTTCAAGGCGGTAGCACGGGTTCGAATCCCGTTGGGGGCACGCACAACCGTGTGCGAGACTTGTTCTCGCACCACGCTTGGTCCTGTGGAGCAGTTTGGAGTGCTCGCCACCCTGTCAAGGTGGAGGCCGCGGGTTCAAATCCCGTCAGGACCGCTGCGGATCGAGAGATCCGAGTGGCTGGGTAGCTCAGTTGGTACGAGCGATCGCCTGAAAAGCGATAGGTCGCCGGTTCGATCCCGGCCCCAGCCACCACTTCGAAAACCCCCGTCCGGTGGACGGGGGTTTTTGCGTAACCCCGGCTCCAGGCTCACCTCGAAGGCCCCGTCCCATGGACGGGGCCTTTCGTGCTACCCCTCCTCCACCGGGGTCTTCCGGCGGCGGGCGCGCAGAGTCAGGGTCACCGCCACCACGGCCACCACTCCCGTCAGCAGCACCGCGTCCGACACCGTCGCGCCGAGCCCGCTCACCCACTCCTCGACGGCGAACGAGTCGTCCACGTCCAGCAGCCCCGGCAGGGCCGTCGTGCCGTCGAACACCAGGAACAGCGTGCCCAGCGCGACGAAGAAGAGGCCGCACAGCAGGGAGGTGGTGTGCAGCTCGAAACGCCCCGCCCGCAGCGCCCGCCCCCGCAGCCACCGCCGCTTCCCCAGCTCGAACCGCTCCCAGAGCAGCGCCAGCAGGAACAGCGGAACAGCCATGCCCAACGCGTAGACGGCCAGCAGCAGTCCGCCGTACACCGGACTGCCACTCACGGCCGCGACCGTCAGGACGCTGCCGAGGATGGGCCCCGCGCAGAAGCCGGCCAGCCCGTAGACGGCGCCGAGCGCGTACACGGAGACCGCCGTCGTGGGCCTGATGCGGCCGGACAGGGCGGCGATACTGCGGGGCGCGAAGCCCATGCCGAGGATCTGCGCGACGCCGAGCGCGACGATCAGCCAGCCGCCGGCGAGGACGAGCTGGTCCCGGTGTCCGTAGAAGAGCCGTCCGGCGTACGAACCGGCCGCGCCCAGCGGCACGAGGGTGGACGCGAGTCCGGCGTAGAAGATGCCGGTCCGGGCCATCAGCCGGGAGGTCGAGTCGATCGAGTACGCGAAGAAGGCGGGGAGCAGCAGCGCGCTGCACGGGCTGAGCAGGGCGAGCAGCCCTCCGAGGAAGGCGGCGAGGTACCCGATGTCGGCGCTCACTGCCCCGCCTTCGCGTCCTTCGGGTCCTTCGGTGCCTTCGCCGCCCGCACCGCCGCCTCGATGGCCGCGGTGAAGGTCCCGGCGGGCTGGGCGCCGGCGATCGGCCTGCCGTTGACGAGGAACGACGGGGTGGACGTCGCACCGAGCTGGTACGCCTCCTCCTGGTCCTTCTTCACCGCCTCCGCGGCGACGTCGCTGCCGGTGTCGCGGCCGAAGCGCGTGAGGTCCTTGACCCCGGCTTCCTCGGCCAGCGCCCTGAGCTGCGCGTCGCCGAAGCCCTTCTCCTTGGCGCCCTCGGCGTAGGCGGCCGCGTGGAACTGCCAGAAGCGGCCCTGCTGCCCGGCCGCCCAGGCCGCGCGGGCCGCCGCGTCGGACTCCTTGCCGAAGATCGGGAAGTTGCGCCACTCGATGCGCAGGGTCCCTTCGTCGACGTACTTCTTCACCAGGGCGGGCTCGGTGTCCCTGGCGAACTTTCCGCAGTAGCCGCACTTGAAGTCGGCGTACTCGATCATCACGACGGGCGCGTCGGCCCGCCCCTGCGCGAGCGGGTCCTTGGCGTCGCGCCGGGCGAGCTTCGCGAGTTCGGGGTAGACGCCGGCCTGCGGATCGGCGGAGACCTCAGCGGAGACGGGCGGGCCGGCGTCGCCCGGCTTGGTGGCGGTGTACGAGACGACGCCGAGCAGGACGGCCGCAGCGGCGACGGCCGCGCCGATGGCGACAGCCCTGGGACGGGAGGTACGGGAGGAGCTCATGGGTGTTCGGTACTCCTGGATGGAATGCGGGACGTGGACGTGGGCCGGGGTGGGCGGGGCATTTGTCCCCCACCCGACCCTTCCCGAACCGGGACTCCGCCCCGGGCCGCGGTCCTCGAACGCCGGACGGGCCGAGAAACGGCAGACCTCCGGCGCGGCGGAGCCGCGAAGTGGCACAGCGGGAAGGGGCGGGGCGTGGAACGGGCCCGCCGAGGCGGCGGTCTACACCCGCAGGATCGAGAGGTCCATCGGCGTCGGTGGGGCGACCGGCGGTGTCCAGTGGCCGGGGGCGGGATCCGGGACCACGGCGGCGGCGCCCCAGGAGCCGGCCCCGGCCCTGGCGTCGTGCAGGGCGGGCAGCAGCTCGTGCGCCGACCCGCCCCGCCCCGGCGCCGCGGGAACGCTGCCCACTCCGTCCCGGCCGGGCTCACGGCAACCGGGCTCCCGCTCCCCGGCGGAGGGAGCGGCTTCCGGCGCCGCGACCGCCCCGGCCGCGACCGGAGCCTCCGAGGCACGCACGCCCCCGGCCCCCGGGTCCGTACACAGCAGCAGCACAGCCACCGCAAGCAGCATCCCCAGCAGCGCGCTCACGGTCGCCGCACCGCGACGCCGTCGGCTGGCCGGGGGCCTGACCTGGGGCATTGGCTCTGGATCTCCTGTCCGGGGAACGTCCCGCCCAGCGTAAAGGCTCCCGCGCAGCGGCCCTCACCCCCGCCGCACCCCCGCCGCGGCCGAAATCGGTTCGCCAGTCCCGACCGGCGGGTGAGATCCTGAATCAGGTATGTCTACTTCCTTCGCCGACCTCCAGACCGTGCTCGGAGGGCTGCCGCTCCGCGACGCCCACCGGCTCGGCCGCCGTCTCGACGGCGCCCGTCGCATCCGCAAGCCCGAGGCCCGCCAGGCCGTACTGGACGAAATCGCCGCCGAGGCGGAGAAGTCCGCCGCCCGCCTGGCGCAGCGTGCTGCCCGGATGCCCGAGATCACGTATCCGGAGTCGTTGCCGGTCAGCCAGCGCAAGGACGACATCGCCGAGGCGATACGCGACCACCAGGTCGTGATCGTCGCGGGCGAGACCGGCTCCGGCAAGACGACGCAGATCCCCAAGATCTGCATGGAGCTCGGCCGTGGTGTGAAGGGCATGATCGGCCACACCCAGCCCCGCCGCATCGCCGCCCGCACCGTCGCCGAACGCATCGCGGACGAGCTGAAGACGCCGCTGGGCGAGGCGGTCGGCTGGAAGGTCCGGTTCACCGATCAGGTCAATCCGGACGCGACCTTCGTCAAGCTGATGACGGACGGCATCCTGCTCGCCGAGATCCAGACGGACCGCGAGCTGCGCGCGTACGACACGATCATCATCGACGAGGCCCACGAGCGGTCGCTCAACATCGACTTCCTGCTGGGATACCTCGCCCAGCTGCTGCCCAGGCGCCCCGATCTCAAGGTGGTCATCACCTCCGCGACCATCGACCCCGAGCGCTTCTCCCGCCACTTCGGCGAGGCGCCGATCGTCGAGGTCAGCGGCCGTACGTACCCCGTCGAGGTCCGCTACCGGCCCCTCCTCGAAGACGACAGCGACGACTCCGACCGCGACCAGATCACCGCGATCGCCGACGCGGTGGACGAGCTCCAGGCCGAGGGGCCGGGTGACATCCTGGTCTTCCTGTCCGGCGAGCGGGAGATCCGCGACACCGCCGACGCGCTCAACAAGAAGAACCTCCGTCACACCGAGGTCCTCCCCCTCTACGCCCGCCTGTCGCACGCCGAGCAGCACCGCGTCTTCCAGCGCCACACCGGCCGGCGGATCGTGCTGGCCACCAACGTCGCGGAAACCTCTCTCACCGTCCCGGGCATCAAGTACGTGATCGATCCGGGCACCGCCCGCATCTCCCGCTACAGCCACCGCACCAAGGTCCAGCGCCTGCCGATCGAGCGGATCAGCCAGGCCAGCGCCAACCAGCGCAAAGGCCGTTGCGGCCGTACGTCCGACGGCATCTGCATCCGGCTGTACGCCGAGGACGACTTCCTCACCCGGCCCGAGTTCACCGACGCCGAGATCCTGCGGACGAACCTCGCCTCCGTCATCCTCCAGATGACCGCGGCCGGCCTCGGCGAGATCGAGAAGTTCCCCTTCATCGACCCGCCGGACCACCGCAACATCCGCGACGGCGTCCAGCTCCTCCAGGAGCTCGGCGCGCTGGACCCCGGCGAGAAGGATCCCAAGAAGCGGCTCACCGAGCAGGGCCGCAAACTCGCGCAGCTCCCCGTCGACCCCCGCCTGGCCCGCATGGTCCTGGAGGCGGAAAAGAACGGCTGCGTGCGCGAGGTGATGGTGATCGCCTCCGCGCTCTCCATCCAGGACCCGCGCGAGCGCCCCTCCGAGAAGCAGCAGCAGGCGGACCAGCAGCACGCCCGCTTCAAGGACGAGACGTCCGACTTCCTCGCCTTCCTCAACCTCTGGCGGTACGTCCGGGAGCAGCAGAAGGAGCGCGGCTCCTCCAGCTTCCGCCGGATGTGCAAGTCGGAGTATCTGAACTTCCTGCGCATTCGCGAATGGCAGGACATCTACACCCAGCTGCGCTCGGTCGCCAAGCAGATGGGGATACACGTCAACGAGGACGACGCGCCCGAGCTGTCCGTGCACCAGTCGCTGCTGGCCGGCCTGCTCTCCCACATCGGGCTGAAGGACACCGAGAAGAACGAGTACCTCGGGGCCCGCAGCGCGAAGTTCGCGATCTTCCCCGGCTCGGCGCTGTTCAAGAAGCAGCCCCGCTTCATCATGTCCGCCGAGCTGGTCGAAACGTCACGCCTGTGGGCGCGGGTCAACGCGAGGATCGAGCCGGAGTGGATCGAGCCGCTCGCCCAGCACCTCATCAAGCGCACGTACAGCGAGCCGCACTGGGAGAAGGACCAGGCCGCAGTGATGGCGTACGAGAGGGTCACGCTGTACGGCGTCCCGATCGTCGCCCAGCGCAAGGTCAACTACGGCCGGATCGACCCGGAGACCAGCCGCGATCTTTTCATTCGCAACGCTCTGGTCGAGGGTGACTGGCGTACGCACCACAAGTTCTACGCGGACAACCGCAAGCTCCTCACCGAGGTCGAGGAGCTGGAGCACCGCGCCCGCCGCCGCGACATCCTCGTGGACGACGAGACACTCTTCGACTTCTACGACAAGCGCGTCCCCGAACACGTCGTCTCGGGCGCGCACTTCGACTCGTGGTGGAAGCACAAGAAGCGCGAGGAGCCCGAACTTCTCGACTTCGAGCGCGAGATGCTCATCAACGAGAAGGCCGGGGAGGTCACGAAGGACGACTACCCGGACTCCTGGCGGCAGGGGAAGCTCAAGTTCCGGGTGACGTACCAGTTCGAGCCGGGCGCGGACGCGGACGGCGTGACCGTCCACATCCCGCTCCAGGTGCTCAACCAGGTCACGTCCGACGGCTTCGACTGGCAGATCCCGGGCCTGCGCGCGGACGTGGTCACCGAGCTGATCCGCTCCCTGCCGAAGCCGGTCCGCCGCCACTACGTCCCGGCGCCGGACTACGCGCGCAAGTTCCTGGAGCGCGCGGTGCCGTTGCAGGAGCCGCTGCCGCTCACGCTCGCCCGCGAGCTGAAGCGGATGGTCGGCGTCCCGGTCGAGGCGGACGACTTCGACCTCTCGCGCGTCCCGGACCACTTGAAGATCACGTTCCGGATCGTCGACGAGCGGCGCAGGAACCTCGCCGAGGACAAGGACCTGGAGGCGCTGCGGCTGAAGCTGCGCCCCAAGGCCCGCCAGGCGCTCTCCAAGGCCGCCGCGGCGACCGCGGGGCCGTCGGGCGAGTCGATCGAACGTACGGGCCTCACGGACTGGACCGTGGGCACGCTCAGCCGCGTCTTCGAGACGCGCAGGGCCGGACAGCCCGTACGGGCCTATCCGGCGCTCGTGGACGAGGGCGAGAGCGTCGCCGTACGGCTCTTCGACACGGAGGCGGAGCAGCAGCAGGCGATGTGGCGGGGCACGCGCCGGCTCATCCTGCTGAACATCCCGGTCAATCCGGCGAAGTTCGCCTCGGACAAGCTCAGCAATCAGCAGAAACTCGCCCTTTCGCGCAATCCGCACGGCTCGATCCAGGCCCTCTTCGAGGACTGCGCGACCGCTGCCGCCGACAAGCTGATCGCGGACCACGGCGGGCCGGCCTGGGACGAGGAATCGTTCCGGAAGCTGTACGACAAGGTCCGCGCCGACCTCGTGGACGCGACCGTACGCACGGTGAACCAGGTCCAGCAGATCCTGGCCGCCTGGCAGGCGTGCGAGCGCCGCCTGAAGGCCACGAACAGCCTGACCCTGATCAACAACGTCGCCGACGTACGCGACCAGCTCGCGGCCCTCGTGCCGCCGGGCTTCGTGACGAAGACGGGGCTGCGCCGGCTGCCCGATCTGATGCGCTATCTCGTCGCGGTCGACCGCAGGCTCCAGCAGATGCCCACGGCCGTCCAGCGCGACACCACGCGCATGCAGAAGGTCCACGAGATGCAGGACGAGTACGCCTGGCTGCTGGAGCAGCTGCCGAAGGGCAGGCCCGTACCGCAGGAAGTCCTGGACATCCGCTGGATGATCGAGGAGCTGCGGGTGAGCTACTTCGCGCACGCCCTGGGAACGTCCCGGCCGGTCTCCGACAAGCGGATCGTGGCGGCGATCGACGCCGCGGCGCCGTAACTCCTCCGTCGCCTTGAGTGAGTTCGCCCGCACCCCCTGACCTGCTGTACAGTCTGTCTTCGCAGCGCAACGCAGTACGGCGCGGCAAAGCAAGGTCCTGTGGAGCAGTTTGGAGTGCTCGCCACCCTGTCAAGGTGGAGGCCGCGGGTTCAAATCCCGTCAGGACCGCACGATACGAAGTAGCAGAAGGCCCGGATCCGTTTGGATCCGGGCCTTCTTGCGTCTTGACTGCGCCTTCCGCCACCAGTACCCAGGCATCAGGGCACCGGGGGGCCCGCACCGGGGAGGTGACGCATGGCGCCATCAACGGCCAGGCACGAGACGCGCGCACTGCTGCGTGCCCATCTGGCGGCCTCTACGGGCTACCGCCACTTCACGCGGCACTGTCCCATCTGCCATCGGCTCCTGCGGCTCGCCATGGAGCCCGAGCCGGAACCCCGGGAGGAGCCGGAGGCCGGTGAGGACGAGAGCCCGCCGGCTGTGTGACACCCCGGCTCTATCGCCGTCAGCCCTGGAATGCACAAGAGTTGTGGTGTGTGACGGGTGTCACCCAACGAGTTTTGGGAACCGGAGGACTTACACCCTCCCTACAACCGCCCAATTTAATATGTGCAATTGCACCCCTCCGGGGAGGCTCTCGCGAGGCGGTCGGAGGGGCCCCGCAAAGCCGGCGTCCCGCAGGTCAGAGGGGCTGTGAGCAGGGCGGCGGGAGCGCTCGGCGGGCACCCGGAAGCGGGCATAAAAAGATCGCGCTGGACCCGGCGGAGTCCAGCGCGATCAACGACGCACCCGTTCTGCATGGATGTGGCGCCTGTTGGGGCAGACGCCTGTCGTGTGGTGCTCAGGTGGGCGTCCGGGTTGGGGGACCCGGAGGAATGCCCGGTAAAGCGGGGTTATGCGGTTGTTCAGGCCTCGCTGCGCTGCTGCGGAATGCCCGCAAGCAGTGCGCGGACCTCAGCCTCGCGGTAACGCCGGTGTCCACCAAGCGTGCGGATGGACGTGAGCTTGCCTGCCTTGGCCCAGCGCGTAACCGTCTTCGGGTCCACGCGGAACATCGTGGCAACCTCAGCCGGGGTCAGCAGCGGCTCGGCGTCAGGGGTGCGAGCGGTCATGAGCGGCCTCCTCGGGAGAACCGAACCATCACGGTTCTTTCCTCTAAATTCTGCACCTTGACCCGCGTTGCCCGAAATGGCGGACGCGGGCCGAGTCGGTTATAGGACGAACGGCTTGTCCTCGGCACTACAACTACACCATCCGTCCAGCCACGTCGGCCAAACCGATGGAATTGCCCTCCCAGGTGTTCATCAGCGACGAAGCCGATGGACCATGCCATAGCGGACAGTCACGTCACAGTGACGATCAGTCACAGAGCGATCAGGAGCCACCAGACCCCCCATAGCGCGCAATACCGAGCTAATCCGCCCTTACTTGGACGGAAGGAGCCCTCACCGGACTCCTTGTCCTATTTTGGCATGAGGATGGGCGATGGGCGCAAGAGCCCGCTTAGTGCTGTCCGTCACGCTTGAGGCAAAGGCCCGGATCAGGACCTACGTCCCGGCCGCCGGAGCCGCCCGAATGCTCTCAGTTCGCGAACTGGCGCTCGCGCACCACCCGCCACCGCTCCGTGAGCCGTCCGTACGCCTCCCCGGCCGCCGCGCCGTCCCCCGCCCGCAACGCCGCGATCCCCTCGGCCACATCCGCGGCGGAGCGGTCCTCGGCCAGATGTTCCTCCGGAAGTACGTACACCAAGCCGCCGTAGTCCAGCTCGACCAGTGAACGCGGGTGGAATTCCTCCAGCCAGCGCCCCACGTCGACCAGGCCGTCGACGAGCGGCCCTCCGGCCTCCGCGTCCAGGTGCTCCCGCAGCGCCTTGAGCGTCCGCGCCACCCGCCGCCTCGCCTGGGCCATCGGCGTCCGGTAGCGCAGTACGGGCGCGGACTCACCCTCGGCCTTCGCGTACTCCCGTTCCTCATCCGCGAAGAGCGCGAACCAGCGCAGCGGCACGTGCCAGGCCGAGCTCCTGATCCACGGCCGCGCGTCCGGGTTGCGCTCCAGCCACCGCTCGTAGTCCGCGGCCGCCTGCCGGCGCACCAGCGGCGGCAGCGCCGCGTCCAGCAGCGGCTCCGGGAAGAGGTCGGGCAGCTCCTCCAGCGCCAGCCAGCCGCGCAGCCGCGTCCGCCAGGGACATACGCACACCACTCCGTCCACTTCGGTCACGAACGCGTCGCCGCTCTCGTGCACCGGCACCGGGACGGGCGGGGTGGGCAGCAAGTCCGCCAGCGATCGCCTCAGTTCGTCCTGCGCGGTGGGGAGCCGCTCGCGCTTGGCGTACCGCGCCCAGTGACCCCGTTCGGGTTCGGGGAAGGCCGCCAGCGGTTCGTACACCCGCACATAGGAGACGTACGGGACGATCACCGATGACTCCTGGGCCACGCCTGCTCCTCACTCGGACCGGAAAGAACCTCAAAGAACCGGCACGAAACCGGAAAGAAATCGTCCCACGCGTACTCCGCCAGGGGGTGATCCCCGGCACTGCCGCGCGCAGGCGGCCCGCCAGGTCTTACTCTCTTGCCCATCAGCCCTCCCCACCCGCAGGAGGGCGAAGCCGCCTCGTACTTGGGAGTCACCACCGTGACCGACGCAACCGACGGCGTCCTGCACACCCTGTTCCGATCGGAACAGGGCGGCCACGAGCAAGTCGTGCTGTGCCAGGACCGTGCCTCCGGCCTCAAGGCCGTCATCGCCATCCACTCCACCGCCCTGGGCCCGGCCCTCGGCGGTACGCGCTTCTACCCGTACGCGACCGAGGAAGAGGCCGTCGCCGACGCGCTGAACCTGGCGCGCGGCATGTCGTACAAGAACGCCATGGCCGGACTCGACCACGGCGGCGGCAAGGCCGTGATCATCGGCGACCCCGAGACGCTCAAGAGCGAGGAACTGCTCCTCGCGTACGGCCGGTTCGTGAACTCCCTCGGCGGCCGTTACGTGACCGCCTGCGACGTCGGCACGTACGTCGCCGACATGGACGTCGTCGCCCGTGAGACCCGCTGGGCCACCGGCCGCTCCCCGGAGAACGGCGGCGCGGGCGACTCCTCCGTGCTGACCGCCTTCGGTGTCTTCCAGGGCATGCGGGCCTCGGCCCAGCACCTCTGGGGCGACCCGACCCTGCGCGGCCGCAAGGTCGGCATCGCGGGCGTCGGCAAGGTCGGCCACCACCTCGTCGAGCACCTCCTGTCGGACGGCGCCGAGGTCGTGATCACGGACGTCCGGGAGGAGTCGGTACGCCGCATCACCGACCGCCACCCGAACGTCACGGTCGTCGCGGACACCGAGGCGCTGATCCGCGTCGAGGGCCTCGACATCTACGCCCCGTGCGCGCTCGGCGGCGCCCTGAACGACGAGAGCGTTCCGGTGCTCACGGCGAAGGTGGTGTGCGGCGCGGCCAACAACCAGCTCGCGCACCCGGGCGTCGAGAAGGACCTCGCGGACCGCGGGATCCTCTACGCGCCCGACTACGTGGTGAACGCCGGCGGCGTGATCCAGGTGGCGGACGAGCTGCGCGGCTTCGACTTCGACCGGTGCAAGGTGCAGGCCGCGAAGATCTTCGACACCACGCTGGCAATATTCGCACGTGCGAAGACGGACGGCATTCCGCCGGCCGCTGCGGCCGACCGGATCGCGGAGCAGAGGATGGCGGAGGCGCGCCGGAGCTGACACGGAGGTTCGCGGGCCGGTCTCCGGGAAGGGGCCGGCCCGCCGTCGGTGGGACATGAGGAGACATGACTCACCCCCGTCGGCGGGTCGGCCCTCCGGAAGAGGTTAAAATCGCAGTTGACCAGCGAGGACGGGGCTCCTCGAGGGTTCTGTGCCGAGGCGTTGCATGCGGGCGGCGTACCGTATGGCCCCGGAAGCAGGTACCGTTGATGCCCTACGGACCGGTCTCTCCGAGGGGAGTCCGTTCCGAACCATGAACGCGTGTCAAGACTCTGGGGCCGTCGAGCCCCGTCACCGAGGGGGTCGAGCCATGGGGCGCGGCCGGGCAAAGGCCAAGCAGACTAAGGTCGCCCGCCAGCTGAAGTACAGCAGCGGCGGGACTGACCTGTCGCGTCTGGCCAACGAGCTGGGCGCTTCGACGACTTCGCAACAGCCGCCTAATGGCGAGCCGTTCGAGGACGACGACGAGGAAGACGACCCGTACGCACAGTACGCGGCTCAGTACAACGATGACGAGGACGAGGACTCGACCGAAGAGTCCGGCCCTTCGGCACATCGTCGCGGCGCTTGACGTCCGTACACCTCGAACAGGCATTACACACGTAACCCGGTCCTGGGGCCTCGGCCCCGGACCGGGTTCTGTGCTACCACCGGCGACTACTTGGCGTAGTCGCCCGTAAGCGTCGCGCCCGTGGCGCGGTCTCCGCGCTCGGTGATCTCTCCGGCGACCCAGGCCGCCACGCCCCGGTCCGCGAGGGTCTCCAGGGCCACGTCCACCGACTCACCGGGGACCACGGCCATCATGCCGACGCCCATGTTGAGAGTCTTCTCCAGTTCGAGCCGCTCGACCTGACCGGCCTTGCCGACGAGATCGAACACCGCGCCGGGGGTCCAGGTGGCGCGGTCGACCGTCGCGTGCAGGCCGTCCGGGATCACGCGGGCCAGGTTGTTGGCAAGACCGCCGCCCGTGATGTGGCTGAAAGCGTGCACCTCGGTGGTGCGGGTGAGGGCCAGGCAGTCCAGCGAGTAGATCTTGGTGGGCTCCAGAAGCTCCTCGCCGAGCGTGCGGCCGAACTCCTCGACCTCGCGGTCCAGCGACCAGCCGGCGCGGTCGAAGACCACGTGGCGCACCAGCGAGTACCCGTTCGAGTGAAGACCGGAGGACGCCATGGCGATCACCGCGTCCCCCTTACGGATACGGTCCGCGCCCAGCAGCCGGTCGTACTCCACAACGCCCGTACCGGCGCCGGCGACGTCGAAGTCGTCCTCGCCCAGCAGGCCCGGGTGCTCGGCCGTCTCGCCGCCGACCAGGGCGCAGCCGGCGAGGACACAGCCTTCGGCGATGCCCTTCACGATGGCCGCGACACGCTCGGGGTGAACCTTGCCGACACAGATGTAGTCGGTCATGAAGAGCGGCTCGGCGCCGCAGACGACCAGGTCGTCGACGACCATGCCGACGAGGTCGTGGCCGATCGTGTCGTACACGCCCATCTTGCGGGCGAGGTCGACCTTCGTACCGACACCGTCGGTGGCGGAGGCGAGCAGCGGCCGCTCGTAGCGCTTGAGCGCGGAGGCGTCGAAGAGACCGGCGAAGCCGCCCAGGCCACCGAGGACCTCGGGGCGCTGCGTCTTCTTCACCCACTCCTTCATCAGCTCTACGGCGCGGTCGCCTGCCTCGATGTCGACGCCCGCGGCCGCGTAGCTGGCACCTTCGCCCGCGTGCGCAGCACGCCCAACAGATTCAGCAGACATGAGTTGTAGATCTTTCGTGTCGTGAAAGGGGGGCGTTACGGGCGACGGAGCGCCTCGGCCGCGGCGCTCGCCGGGCCGGCCGCGAGCTCGGTCTCCAGAAGCTGCTTACCGAGCAGCTCGGGGTCCGGGAGCTCCATCGGATACTCGCCGTCGAAGCAGGCGCGGCACAGGTTCGCCTTGGGAATGGTGGTCGACTCGATCATCCCGTCGATGGAGATGTACGAGAGCGAGTCGGCGCCCAGGGACTTGCCGATCTCGTCGATCGTCATGCCGTTGGCGATGAGCTCCGCGCGGGTCGCGAAGTCGATCCCGAAGAAGCAGGGCCACTTCACCGGCGGGGAGGAGATCCGGATGTGGATCTCGGCGGCGCCGGCCTCGCGGAGCATCTTGACCAGGGCGCGCTGGGTGTTGCCGCGGACGATCGAGTCGTCGACGACCACCAGGCGCTTGCCGCGGATGACTTCCTTGAGCGGGTTGAGCTTCAGGCGGATACCGAGCTGGCGGATCGTCTGCGACGGCTGGATGAAGGTCCGGCCGACGTACGCGTTCTTGACGAGGCCCGAGCCGTACGGAATTCCGCTGGCCTCCGCGTAGCCGATGGCCGCGGGGGTGCCGGACTCGGGCGTAGCTATCACCAGGTCGGCCTCGACCGGGGCTTCCTTGGCCAGTTTCCGGCCCATCTCGACACGCGAGAGATAGACGTTGCGGCCGGCGATGTCCGTGTCCGGGCGCGCCAGGTAGACGTACTCGAAGACGCAGCCCTTGGGCTTCGCTTCCGCGAATCGGGAGGTGCGCAGACCGTTCTCGTCGATGGCGAGCATCTCGCCCGGCTCGACCTCACGGACGTACGCGGCGCCGCAGATGTCGAGGGCGGCGGACTCGGAGGCCACCACCCAGCCGCGCTCCAGCCGGCCGAGGACCAGCGGGCGGATGCCCTGCGGGTCGCGGGCGGCGTAGAGCGTCCCCTCGTCCATGAAGACGAGGGAGAAGGCGCCCATGACCTCGGGGAGGATCTTGGCGGCGGCTTCCTCGATCGTGAGGGGCTTGCCGTCGTCGTCCGTCTGGCCGGCCAGCAGGGCTGTGACCAGGTCGGTGTCGTTGGTCGCGGCGACCTGGGTCGCGCGGCCGTTCTCCTTGGGCAGGGCGGCGACCATCTCGGCGAGCTGCGCCGTGTTGACCAGGTTGCCGTTGTGACCCAGGGCGATCGAGCCGTGCGCGGTGGCACGGAACGTCGGCTGCGCGTTCTCCCACACCGAGGCTCCGGTGGTGGAGTAGCGGGCATGACCGACCGCGATGTGGCCCTGGAGGGAGCCGAGGGAAGTTTCGTCGAAGACCTGCGAGACCAGTCCCATGTCCTTGAAGACCAGGATCTGGGACCCGTTGCTCACTGCGATGCCCGCGGACTCCTGTCCACGGTGCTGCAAGGCATACAGTCCGAAATAGGTGAGCTTGGCGACCTCTTCGCCGGGAGCCCAGACACCGAAGACGCCGCAAGCGTCCTGGGGGCCTTTCTCACCGGGGAGCAGGTCGTGGTTGAGTCGTCCATCACCACGAGGCACACCACCGAGTGTAGGCGAGATCGACCACTGGTCCGAATTGGGGATACGGGCGGCCGCCCCTCCCCGGCACCCTGCGCTTGACAGGTACGTGGTGGCTCCGTCAGGCTCCCGCCTCATGCAGCCCCTCGGTGACTTCTCCGTCACGCTTGTGGAGCGCCGCCACGTCGACCTGGTCCGTGTCGCGAGCGCCATCTGTCGCTGCGCGTAGGCGCGCGCACCGCCGCGCCCCGTAGTTCACCTCTCCTTTCCCCGGTGCCTCCGCGCACCGCTCCCCGCCACGGCCCGGCCCTGGCCGCGCGCTGATCCGCGCCGCCACGGGGCCCGGCCGGTGTGCCCTTCATCACTGGAGACCCTGTGACCTCGCACGACCAGAAGCTGTCCCGGCGCGCCTTCGGGGGCGTCGTCGGCGCGGGCGCCGCGGCCGTCGGCCTCTCGGCCGGGCCGGCGCTCGCCGCCCCTGGCACGGGCTCTGCCGCCGCCGGTGCCACCGCCGAGCGGCCGTTCCGGGCCGCCGCCGAGCGGCGCTCCCGGCGGCCCAACATCCTGTTCATCCTGGGCGACGACCTGGGCTGGGCCGACCTGTCCTCGTACGGATCACCTCACATCCGTACACCGCACCTCGACCGGCTCGCCCGCCAGGGGGTCCGGTTCACCGACGGGTACTCCGGCTCCGCGACCTGCTCCCCGACCCGCTTCAGCCTCTACACCGGGCGCTTCCCCGGCCGTACGAAGGGCGGGCTCGCCGAACCGATCGCGGACCGGTCGGTGGGTCTGGAGCCGACGCACCCCACGCTCGCCTCGCTGCTGAAGGGCGCCGGGTACGCGACCGCGCTGATCGGCAAGTGGCACTGCGGGTATCTGCCGGACTACAGCCCGACGCGGTCGGGCTGGGACGAGTTCTTCGGCAACTTCGGGGGCGCGCTGGAGTACTACTCGAAGCTGGGTCCCGGCGGGGAGTACGACCTCTACGAGGGCGACGCCCAGTACAAGGACCTGCGCTACTACACGCGGATCCTGACCGAGCGGGTGAGCGAGTACGTACAGCGCGAGCACGACAAGCCGTGGCTGCTGAACCTGAACTTCACCACCCCGCACTGGCCCTGGATCGCCGACGGCGACGAGGAGCGGAGCGCGGAGATCGTCCGCCGGATCAAGGCGGGCGACCGCGGGGCGCTGTGGCACCAGGACGGCGGCTCGGTCGAGAAGTACAAGGAGATGGTCGAGGACCTGGACCGGTCGGTCGGTGAGGTGCTGGGGGCGCTGAAACGGTCGGGGCAGGAGAAGGACACCCTGGTCTTCTTCGCGAGCGACAACGGCGGCGAACGCTTCTCGTACAACTGGCCCCTGTCCGGCAACAAGTCCTCCCTGAAGGAGGGCGGCATACGGGTGCCGACCCTCGTGCGCTGGCCTGCCAGGATCGACGGCGGCCAGGTCAGCGACGTGCCGGTGTTCACGCCTGACTGGACGGCGACGCTGCTGGAGCTGGGCGGCGCGCGCCCCGATCCGGCGTACCCGCTGGACGGCGCGAGTCTCGCCGGGTACCTGCTGCGCGGTGAACGGGCGCCGCGGCGGGACCTGTTCTGGCGCGTACGGGGTGAACGGGCGCTGCGGCGGGGCGAGTGGAAGTACTACCGGGGCCCCGGCGGCAAGGACCAGCTGTTCCGGCTCACCGAGGACGCGCGCGAACAGGCGGACAAGGCGTCGGCCGAGCCCGGCCGGCTGGCCGCGCTGCGGGCCGCCTGGGAACGGACGGACGCGGGGCTGCTGCCGTACTCGGCCGTGTCCTGAGGGGTGTTGGGGGAGATGTCGTGGTTTAGCGGACGTCGCGCGTGATCACGATCTCCTCCCCCACTGTTTTCGCTTCGCGGCGGAAGGAACCCCCACATGCAGTCGACCTCCCGAGTCCGTCTGTCGGCCCTCGCCTGCGGCGTCGTGCTGGCGTCGGCGGCGCTCCCCGCCGCGACGCACGCCGCCCAGGCGCCCGCCGGCCGGCGCACCGTGCAGGTCGTGATGGTGGACTTCAGCGACAGCGGGTTCGCCGACGCCGCCAAGCTCAAGTCGACTCTGGAGGACACGTACTACGGGAAGGACGGTTCCCTGATCTCGTACTACGACGAGATCACCCGCGGCAGAACGACCTTCGCCCCCGCCGGCGCCGACCAGGTGATCGGACCGCTCACGCTCCCCATGGCCGCCGCGTGCGACAGCGGCCGGATCGCGGACGAGGCGCAGAAGGCGCTGGCGGGGAAGGGCGTCGGGGAGAGCGCGTACGACCATGTCTCGATCGTCTTCCCGAACGAGAAGGCCAAGTGCGCGTACGCCGGCCTCGGCACGGTCGGCGGCGGGAAGACGTGGATGCCGTCCCAGCACTTCTCGATCGACGCGCTGGTCCACGAGTTCGGCCACAACCTCGGCTACCACCACCAGAAGCGGCTGCGCTGTGCGGACGGTGACCTGGGCGCCGGCTGCAAGGAGGACGGCGACAGCCACAAGTCGGTCATGGGCGGCGGACATGCGGCGGCCGGTCTGTCGGCGGCGGAGCTGATCCACAACAAGTGGCTCACGGGCGACGAACTCACCGACGTGAGCGCGTCCGGTACGTACACGCTCCGCCCGCTGCACGGCGGCGGCACCGGCGTGCGCGCGCTGCGGGTCCCGCTCGGCGACAAGGACAAGCTCGTCGTGGAGCTGCGGGCGCGGGCGGGCTCGCTCGACGGCGCGATCCAGGGCGTCCACGCCTACCGGGTCTCCGGGGGCGACTACACGAGGTCGGAACTGATCGATCCGACGCCGGGCGAGGGCAAGGCGGCGGACGCCGACGCGTTCAAGGCCGGTACGGAACTGAGTGACACCGCGCGCAAGGTGTCGGTGAAGGTCGTGACGGCGGGCGACGCGGAGGCGACGGTCGCCGTCAGCCTGCCGGGGGCGGCGGGCGGCCCGGCCCCAGCGGGGTGACGGGGTACCGGCGGGGGCGGGGGACGCTTCCTCCGCCCCCGCCCCGCGCCCGCTCCCGTGACCACTGGGCCGCACGACCACCCGTGACCACTTGGCCGCACCGCCACCCGTGACTGTGCGACCGCTCCGCCCCCTTGACCGCTCGCCCGGCCGGCTCCGGGGGCGCGGCTGCCATGGGCTACCTGGCGATCGCCATCGCGTCCAGCCCCTTGCCGTCCGCCCCGGTGAGGGACAGGGCGCGCTCACGGATCTCGTACTCCGCCTTGCCGTCGAGGATCTTTAGCAGCGCGTCCTCGGTGTCCATCACCGCCGGCGGGCACAGCTTCCGGGTCGTAGCGATCTTGGAGAACGTGATGGTGGAGCCCGAGACCTTCGCCTTGCCCGAGACGTTGTTGCAGCCGAGGTTTCCGCCCACGGAACCGTCCTCGCCGAAGAACAGCTTCGCCTTCGCCGCCGCGTCCTCGGGCAGCGAGGTCGCGGTGTCGCCGTCGCGCAGCGACTCCACGCGCCACTCGGTGCCGAGCAGCCGCGCCGCGGGTTCGGGCTTGGTCTCGGACAGGGCGACGATGTCGCCGTCGGCCGTGGTCAGCGTCATCCTGTCGTCCGTGATCTTGGCCTTGAGCTCACCCTTGAACGTGCGCTGAAGCTGCTGCTCGAAGTGCGCGACGGTCTTCGGACAGCCCATCTCGGTGGTCTGGGCCGGGCCCACGGTGACCGTGTCGCCCTTGACCTTCACATCGGCGCCGAAGTGGTTGCAGCCGGTGTTGCCCTTGGCCCGGCCCTTCTCGTCGATCCGGACCGTGGCCTTCTCGGGCGCCGGCGTCTTCTTCCCGTCGACGGTGACGCTGTCCACGGTCCAGTCGATGCCGGAGACCTGGAGGTCCGGCTTTACGGTGCCGTCACCTCCGGCGCCGGGGCCGGACTCCGTGCCGCACGCGGCCAGGGTCAGCAGGGCCAGGACGGTGACGGCGCCGGTGAGGGGGCCGGAGATGCGGGTGTGCGACGTATCCATGGCGATGGGACGGATCGAGTGGGGTTTCTGGTTCCACATCTCTGTTCCCGTGCCCCTTCGCCTGTTCCCGCGCACCTCGCCCTCCGCATTCCCGTCAGCCTTCCCCCCCGCACCGCATTCCCGTCAGCCCTCCCCCGGAGCGTCCTTCCTCCCGATGACGACGGTGGCGTACAGCTCCTCGGAGGTGACGACCTGCGGGAGCAGACCGTCCCGGGCGACCGTCTCGACGGCCCGCGGTGCCTGGCGTTCACTCGTCTCGAACAGCAGGTGACCGCCCGGCGCCAGCCACTGCGCCGCCTCCGCCGTCACCCGCCGCAGTACGTCGAGCCCGTCCGCCCCGCCGTCGAGCGCGACCCGCGCCTCGTGGATGCGCGCCTCCGGGGGCAGCAGCTCTATCTCGCCGGTCGGTACGTACGGCACATTGGCGAGCAGTACGTCGATACGTCCGCGCAGCGCGGCGGGCAGCGGCGCGTAGAGGTCGCCCTCGTAGACCTGCCCGCCAACGGCGGTGACGTTGCGCCGGGCGCACCGCACGGCGGCGGGGTCCACATCGGCGGCGTACAACTCGACCCGCTCCAGGGCCCCGGCCAGCGCCGCGCCGAGCGCTCCGGAGCCGCAGCACAGGTCGACGACCACCGCACGGGGCGGCGCGAGGGCCACGGCCCGCTCGACCAGGAACTCGGTGCGGCGGCGCGGAACGAAGACCCCGGGGTCCACCGCGACGCGGCGGCCCAGGAACTCGGCCCAGCCGAGGACGTGTTCGAGGGGCAGGCCGACGACGCGGCGGTCCACCATCGCGGAAAGGTGCGCGGCGTCGCGGGCGGTGGAAAGGAGCAGTTCCGCCTCGTCCTCGGCGAATACACAGCCGGCGGCCCGAAGCCTGGTGACGATGACGGAAGGGGACAGCGAGGAGCAGAGGGACATGGGAAACCCTTTCGGGACGCCGATGGGCGCTCCCTCGGTCCCCTATGCCCGGTGGACCGCGCGGTCGCGAGATGAGAGCACCCGACCTGATACAGCGGTAATGGGTCTCACCTCCTTGGTGCGTACGTCCTGCGTTGGCGTCGGCCACACTACATGATCAACTTCTGCCGTCAGCCGAGAACGGGCAACAACCCGGCCAGGTGCGCCCGTTCGCCACTGGCGCTGACCTTCGCGTCGTCGACCGCCGTGTCCCAGTCCGTACGCCCCGTGGCGAGGCGGATCCAGGTGAGCGGATCGGTCTCGACGACGTTGGGCGGGGTGCCGCGCGTGTGGCGGGGACCCTCCACGCACTGCACGACGGCGTACGGCGGGACGCGCACCTCGACCGAACCGCCGGGCGCCTTCGCCGCGAGGGCGTCGGCGAGCAGGCGCGTGCAGGCGGCGAGGGCCTGACGGTCGTACGGGACGGCGAGGCCGGCGGCGTGGTTCAGGTCGTCGGTGTGGACGATCAGTTCGACGGTACGGGTGACGAGGTAGTCGTCGAGCCGCATGGCACCGACGCGGGTCGCCAGCAGCCGCTCGCCGGGCGCGGCGGGCAGCAGTTCGGCGAGCCGGTCGCGGGTCCGCCCGTACAGCTCACCGAGGTCGGGAGAGGACGCGGCGAGCGCCTTCGTGGCGTCGGAGATCGGCCCGGCGTGTGCGGCGGTCGCGAACGGCCACTGCTGGAGGGTGACTTCCTGCGCGGGCGGCGCGGCCTGTTCGAGACAGCGGCTGACGGCGCCCACCGCGAGGGCGATGTGTGCGGCCAGCTCCCGGACCGTCCAGTCCCCGAGGTGCGTGGGAAGCGCGAGCTGCGCGGGCGTCAGATCGCGTACGGCGTCCTGTACGTTGCCGAACTGCGCCAGGACCGCGGCGCGGGTCCTCGCCGGGTCGTAACGGCGCGGGCGCGGGCGCTTCGGGGCGGCGGATGGCATAGCCCGAGATTAGCGCGGGGGCACCGTCCCCGGGCTCGGCCCCGGCCAACTGACTGACCGGGGCCGAGATGATCGTTCGGGGAGCCGCTCAGGCGAAGAGGACCGGCAGCGTCGCCTCGTGCGCGGTGCGCAGCTCGCTCAGCGGGATGCCGAACTCGCCCTGCACCTCGATCTCGTCGCCGTCCACGACACCGATCCGGGTCGCGGGAAGACCGCGAGCCCCGCACATGTCGGTGAAGCGGAGCTCCTCGCTGCGCGGCACGGACACGACCGCCCGGCCCGCCGACTCGGAGAAGAGGAACACGAACGCGTCCAGCCCGTCCGGCACGACCAGCCGCGCGCCCTTCCCGCCCCGCAGGCAGGACTCGGTGACCGCCTGGATCAGGCCGCCGTCGCTCAGGTCGTGCGCGGCGTCGATCATGCCGTCGCGCGAGGCCGAGATCAGGATCTCGCCGAGCAGCTTCTCCCGGTCCAGGTCGACCTTCGGCGGCATGCCGCCGAGGTGGTCGTGGATCACCTGGGACCAGGCCGAGCCGCCCAGTTCCTCGTGCGTGTCGCCGAGCAGGTAGAGGAGCTGGCCCTCTTCCGCGAAGGCGACGGGCGTACGCCGGGTCACGTCGTCGATCACGCCGAGCACCGCGACGACGGGCGTCGGGTGGATGGCGGTCTCGCCGGTCTGGTTGTAGAGCGAGACGTTGCCGCCGGTCACCGGCGTACCGAGCTGGAGGCAGCCGTCCGCGAGACCGCGCGTGGCCTCCGCGAACTGCCACATGACGTCCGGGTCCTCGGGGGAGCCGAAGTTCAGGCAGTCGGAGATCGCGAGCGGCTTGGCGCCGGACGCGGCGACGTTGCGGTACGACTCGGCCAGCGCGAGCTGCGCGCCCGTGTACGGGTCGAGCTTCGCGTACCGGCCGTTGCCGTCGGTCGCCATGGCGACGCCCAGGTTCGTCTTCTCGTCGATCCGCACCATGCCGGCGTCCTCGGGCATGGCGAGCACCGTGTTGCCCTGCACGAACCGGTCGTACTGGTCGGTGATCCACGACTTCGACGCCTGGTTCGGCGACGAGACGAGCTTCAGGACCTGCTCGCGCAGCTCCGCCGCGTTCGCCGGGCGCGCCAGCTTGTTCGCGTCGTCGGCCTGGAGCGCGTCCTGCCACGCGGGCCGGGCGTACGGCCGGTTGTAGACCGGGCCCTCGTGGGCCACGGTGCGCGGCGGTACGTCGACGATCTGCTCGCCGTGCCAGAAGATCTCCAGCTGCGAACCGTCGGTCACCTCACCGATGACGGTGGCGATGACGTCCCACTTCTCGCAGATCTCCATGAACCGGTCGACCTTGTCCGGCTCGACGATCGCGCACATGCGCTCCTGCGACTCGCTCATGAGGATTTCCTCGGGCGAGAGGGAGGAGTCGCGCAGCGGAACGGTGTCCAGCTCCACCCGCATGCCGCCGGAACCGGCCGAGGCCAGCTCGGAGGTCGCGCAGGACAGGCCCGCGCCGCCGAGGTCCTGGATGCCCGCGACGAGCTGCTCGCGGAAGATCTCCAGGGTGCACTCGATGAGGAGCTTCTCCTGGAACGGGTCACCGACCTGAACGGCCGGACGCTTCGCGGGACCCGTCGACTCGAAGGTCTCCGAGGCCAGCACCGACACGCCGCCGATGCCGTCGCCGCCCGTGCGGGCGCCGTACAGGACGACCTTGTTGCCGGGACCGCTCGCCTTCGCGAGGTGGATGTCCTCGTGCTTCATGACGCCGATGCAGCCGGCGTTGACCAGCGGGTTGCCCTGGTAGCACTCGTCGAAGACGACCTCGCCGCCGATGTTCGGCAGGCCCAGGCAGTTGCCGTAGCCGCCGATGCCCGCGACGACGCCGGGCAGCACGCGCCGGGTGTCGGGGTGGTCGGCCGCGCCGAAGCGCAGCGGGTCGACGACCGCGACCGGGCGGGCGCCCATGGCGAGGATGTCGCGGACGATGCCGCCGACACCCGTGGCCGCGCCCTGGTAGGGCTCGATGTACGAGGGGTGGTTGTGCGACTCGACCTTGAAGGTCACGGCGTAGCCCTGGCCGACGTCGACGACGCCCGCGTTCTCGCCGATGCCGACGAGCATGGCGTCGTTCTCGGGGACCTTCTCGCCGAACTGCTTCAGGTGGACCTTGCTGCTCTTGTACGAGCAGTGCTCGGACCACATGACGCTGTACATGGCGAGCTCGGCGCCGGTCGGGCGGCGGCCGAGGATCTCCCGGATGCGCGCGTACTCGTCCTCCTTGAGGCCGAGTTCCTTCCAGGGCTGCTCCGCCTCTGGGGTCTGTGAGGCGTGCTTGACGGTGTCCAGAGTCATGCGTTGACCAGCTTCTTCAGGATCGAGGTGAAGAATCCGAGGCCGTCGGTACGTCCCGTGCCGACCAGCGGCTCCACGGCGTGCTCCGGGTGCGGCATCAGCCCGACGACGTTGCCGGCGGCGTTGGTGATGCCGGCGATGTCGCGGAGCGAGCCGTTCGGGTTGACGTCGAGGTAGCGGAAGGCGACGCGGCCCTCCGCCTCCAGCTCGTCGAGCACGCGCTCCTCGGCGACGTAACGGCCGTCCATGTTCTTGAGCGGGATGTGGATCTCCTGCCCGGCGGTGTAGTCCGCCGTCCAGGCCGTCCCGCTCGTCTCCACGCGCAGCTTCTGCTCGCGGCAGATGAAGTGCAGGTGGTTGTTCTGGAGCATCCCGCCGGGCAGCAGGTGCGCCTCGGTGAGGATCTGGAATCCGTTGCAGATGCCGAGGACCGGAAGACCGGCCTTCGCCTGCTCGATGATCGTCTCCATCACCGGCGAGAAGCGGGCGATGGCTCCGGCCCGCAGGTAGTCGCCGTAGGAGAAGCCTCCCGCGAGCACGACCGCGTCGACCTGCTTGAGGTCCTTGTCGCGGTGCCACAGCGAGACCGGCTCGGCGCCCGCGGTCCGGACGGCGCGGAGGCTGTCCTTGTCGTCGAGCGTTCCCGGAAAGGTGACGACTCCGATACGAGCGGTCACTTCGGCTCCTCCACCTTCACGGTGAAGTCCTCGATGACGGTGTTGGCGAGGAACGTTTCGGCCATCTCGTTGATGCGAGCGAGGGCGGCGTCATCGACCGGCCCCTCGACCTCGAGCTCGAAACGCTTTCCCTGACGGACGTCCGCGATTCCCTCGAAGCCGAGACGGGGCAGTGCACGCTGCACCGCCTGTCCCTGCGGGTCGAGGATCTCGGGCTTGAGCATGACGTCGACTACGACGCGTGCCACTGGCACTCCCGGTGGTGGTGTGGTGCGAAGGCGGTTCCATCAGCGTACCCGCCCAGAAATTCTACGCGCATAGATATAGGCTGACGTGGATCACGTTCCGGTATCGGAGGCGACAACCGGGGAAAAATTCACGGAAAAACAGCCGTCTCCGATTGCGGAAGGACACGCGGACGGAATTAACTGGGCTTCACCATGCAATGCCTCTCGCTGTACAAAGGAATAGCGAGAAAAACAACATTGCCCAGAATCAGCCGGAAGGCCGGCATCACCGCATGTCAGACGCGCTGTCCGACGCGGTAGTGCCGCAGGAAAGGACCGATATCCGTGGCTCAGCGCGTAGTGGTCACGCTCTCCGACGACATCGACGGCGGGGAAGCAGCGGAAACGGTCAGCTTCGGCCTGGACGGGAAGTCGTACGAGATCGACCTGAATCCCGCCAATGCAAAGAAACTGCGCACCGCGCTGGAACCGTTCGTCGAGGCTGCCCGAAAGCACTCGAAGTCGGGCAAGGTCTACCGCCACACCGCCGTGGCACCCGACCCGGCGGCGGTGCGCGCCTGGGCGCGCTCGCACCAGATGGACGTGCCGGCCCGCGGCCGCATCCCGAAGAAGGTCTACGAAGCCTTCGCGGAGGCGTCCTGAACGGCCGGGCGGAGGTGGGCCGGTGCCCGGACCGGAAGGGTTCGGGCACGCTCGGCAGGCCCCGGGAGCAGCCGACTTGCGTTCCACCCCGGGTGATCGGCTAGAGTCTGGAGCACGCCGAGGGGCAAGGCCGAAGGGCCGGTCCCCGAGCAGCGTGCGGGTGTAGTTCAGTAGTAGAACACCCCCCTTCCAGGGGGGAGGCGCAGTGTGCAATTCCTGTCACCCGCTCTACATCGCTTACCTACCACTTCGGTGTGTCGGGTACAGTGGTGGCACCAAATGCGGACGTGGCTCAGTTGGTAGAGCATCACCTTGCCAAGGTGAGGGTCGCGAGTTCGAATCTCGTCGTCCGCTCCATGAGTACGAAGGCCCCGGTCATCACGACCGGGGCCTTCGTCGTACGTCCTGGGTCCGGTGTTCCCGTCCCACCGCCGATCTGACATTTGTCATGTGCAGTGATGACAACGCGCACTGCCGGTGGCCGTGGTCCGGCGGAAGCCTTGTGGCATGACCAGTAACGAGTACGTGATCGACGCCGAGGGGCTCCGGCGTACCTACAGTGGCGGCTTCGAGGCCGTCCGTTCGCTCTCCTTCTCCGTGGCGCGCGGCGAACTCTTCGCGCTGCTCGGCACCAACGGCGCCGGCAAGACCTCGACCATGGAACTCCTGGAGGGCCTCGCCCGGCCCAGCGGCGGCAGCGTCCGGGTGCTCGGACACGACCCGTACGCCGAACGCGCCAAGGTGCGGCCCCGGGTCGGCGTCATGCTCCAGGAAGGCGGTTTCCCGTCCGAGCTGACCGTGCGCGAGACCGTCCGGATGTGGGCGGGCTGCACCAGCGGGGCGCGGCCGGTGGGCGAGGCGCTGGATCTGGTGGGGCTGGGGAAGCGGCAGAGCGTACGGGTGAAACAGCTGTCCGGCGGCGAACGGCGGCGGCTGGACCTGGCCACGGCGCTGCTCGGACGGCCCGAGGTCCTCTTCCTCGACGAGCCGACCACGGGGCTCGACGCCGAGGGGCGGCGCGAGACGTGGCAGCTGGTGCGGGAGCTGCGCGACGGAGGGACGACCGTGCTGCTGACCACGCACTACCTGGAGGAAGCGGAGGAGCTGGCCGACCGGCTGGCGATCCTGCACGAGGGGCGGATCGCCGCCGAGGGGCGGGTGGCCGAGGTGGTGGCGGAGTACCCGTCGCAGATCTCCTTCGAGCTGCCGGACGGTTACCACCTGGGAGACCTGCCGCCGCTGGGGCCGCTGGGCGTCACGGGGCACGAACTGGCGGGGCGCACGGCCAGGTTGTTCACCGAACACCTTCAGCGGACCGCCACGGGGCTGCTGATGTGGGCGGAGGCGGCGGGGCTGGAGCTGCGCGGGCTCGATGTGCGGTCGGCTTCGCTGGAGGAGGCGTTCCTCAGCATTGCCCGGGATGCCGGGAAGGACGGGCAGGACGGGCAGGACGACCGGAACGACAAGGTGGAAGAGGGGGTGGCGGCACGATGAGTACCGCTGTCACAGGACGTATGGCGGCTCTGACGCGGGCCGAACTGACCCTGCTCGTACGCCACAAGGCGGTACTCCTCACGGCGCTGGTGGTTCCGGTGGCCATGACGTACTCGATGCGGCCGGTCGTCGAGGACCTGGACCTCGCAGAGGCGGGGCTCTCGCTGGGGGAGGCGATGATGCCGATGGCCGTGGCGTTCGTCCTGCTCTTCGGGGTGTACTCGGCGCTGGTCACGGTCTACGTGGTGCGCCGCGAGGAGCTCGTACTGAAGCGGCTGCGCACGGGGGAGCTGAGCGACGCCGAGATCCTGGCCGGCACGGCCGCCGCCACGCTGGTGGCCGGGCTGGCGCAGTGCGTGGTGCTGATGGTCGCGGGCGCGGCGGTGCTGGGGATGGACATGCCGGCCGATCCGGTGTGGGTGGTGGCCGGTGTGCTGCTGGGGCTGGTGGTCACGAGCGGGATGGCGGCCCTGACCACGGTGTTCACCCGGTCCGCCGAGGGAGCCCAGATCACGATCATGCCGCTGATGCTGATCTCGCTGGTGGGCTCCGGCGTCGTCGTGCCGCTTGAGCTGCTGCCGGACAGAGTGGCCTCGGTGCTGGAGCTGCTGCCGCTGTCGCCGGTGGTGGAGCTCGTGCGGGGCGGCTGGAGTGGGCAGTTGGGCGTGTACGAGGCGCTGGGGTCGGTCGGCACGGCGGTGGCGTGGACCGTACTGTCAGTGGTCGCGGTGCGGCGGTGGTTCCGGTGGGAACCGCGGCGGTAACGGACGGGGGCGGGGCGGTGGCGCCGGGAATCGGGGGACGGGGATGAAGGGGTTCTGGGGCAAGCGCACTCAGGCGGGGAAGCTCGACCTGTACATGCGGGTGCTGCTGTATGTGCTGCCGTGGCTCATGTCCCTCGGCATGCTCACGCCACTCACACAGGAGCTCGGCCACGACTCCGATTCCGTCGCCCTCGCCCGCGGGCTGATCGCCCTCACCGTGGCTCAGTGCGCCGTCGCTATGCACACCATCCACCACGGGCTCGCGCACTACATCGAGGGGGCGCCGACCCCGTGGCGTTCGGCCCTGGCCTCGCTGGCGCTGGGCGGCGCTTCGGCGGGGTTCGTCCTGGCCCTCCGGGCGACCGACGGAGTTCGGGACGACGGCTCGGCTCTGGTGGGGATACTCCCGTACACCCTGCTCACGACGGCCATGTCGACGTACATGCTGTCGACCCTGCGGCGCCTGGTGCTCGGGACGTCGGTGGTCGCGGTGCTGATCGCCGGGGCGCTCGCCGCCACCGGCGCGCCCGCGTCGGCGGCGGTGGCCGGGGCGGTGGTCGTGGTCGTCATAGGGCTGATCGCGCTGATCACCACGCGGTCGTCGGCCTGGTTCATGGCGGTCATCCGCGAGCTGGACAAGGCCCGTGACGTGTCGGCGCGGCTCGCGGTGGCCGAGGAGCGGCTGCGTTTCGGACGGGACATGCACGACGTTATGGGCCGCAATCTCGCCGTCATCGCGCTCAAGAGCGAGCTGGCGGTGCAGCTGGCGCGGCGCGGCCGGCCGGAGGCCGCCGACCAGATGGCCGAGGTGCAGCGGATCGCCCAGGAGTCGCAGCGCGAGGTGCGTGAGCTCGTACGGGGCTACCGTGCGGCGGATCTGCCCGCCGAACTGGAAGGGGCACGGGGCGTGCTGAGTGCGGCGGGCATCGCGTGCCGGATGGAGCGGGAGGCCGGGGTGCAGCTTCCGGCCGGCGTGCAGTCGGCGCTCGGGTGGGTCGTACGGGAGGCGACGACCAATGTGCTGCGGCACGGGGACGCCCGCAACTGCACGGTGCGGCTGACGGCGGACGGGGAGCGGGCGGTGCTGGTCGTGGAGAACGACGGTGCGGGTGAGGTGAGCGCCTCGGCGACTCCCGGGTCGGGGATCGCGGGGCTCCGGGAGCGGCTGAGCGCGGTCGGCGGGACGCTGCGGGCGGGGCCGGCCGCGGGCGGGCGGTTCCGGCTCACGGCCGAGGTGCCGCTGGTACGGGAGGTGCTGCGGTGAGCGGTACCGGGGCGGGTAACACTGGTGCGGGAGGTGCCGGAGTGGGTGGCGGTGCGGTGGGTGGTGCCGGTGTGGGGGGTGCCGGAGTGGGTGGCGGTGCGGTGGACGGTGCTGGGTCGGGTGGTCGTGCCGTGGGTGGGGATGAGGGGCGCGGGTCCGGCGGAAGGCCGGTTCGGGTGCTGCTCGCCGACGACGAGCATCTGATCCGGGGAGCCCTCGCCGCGCTCCTCGGGCTGGAGGACGACCTCGTCGTCGTCGCCCAGGCGGCCACCGGCCCCGAGGCGATAGCGATGGCGCGGGCGCACCGGCCGGACGTCGCCGTCCTTGATCTCCAGATGCCGGGCGCCGACGGTGTGAGTGTGGCCACAACCCTGCGGGCCGAGCTGCCCGGCTGCCGCTGCATGATCGTGACCAGCCACGGGCGGCCCGGCCACCTGAAACGGGCGCTCGCGGCGGGGGTGCGGGCCTTCGTGCCGAAGACCGTCAGCGCGCAGCGGCTGGCCGAGCTGATCCGGAGCGTACGGGACGGAAACCGTTACGTGGACCCGGAGTTGGCGGCCGACGCGATCTCCGCCGGGGACTCGCCGCTGACCGCGCGCGAGGCGGAAGTGCTGGAGCTGGCGGCGGACGGGGCGCCCGTCGCGGAGATCGCCGAGCGGGCCGCGCTGTCGCCCGGGACGGTCCGGAACTACCTGTCCTCGGCCGCCTCGAAACTGGGTGCGGAAAATCGTCATGCCGCGGTGCGCCTCGCACGCGAGCGAGGTTGGGTATAGTTGGCAACGCACACGGCAACACAGTGCATGCGGACGTAGCTCAGTTGGTAGAGCGCAACCTTGCCAAGGTTGAGGTCGCCAGTTCGAACCTGGTCGTCCGCTCAGAGTCAGAAGGCCCCGGTCACCACGACCGGGGCCTTCTGCGTTGCTACGACCACGTGGTGCCGGTGAGGAGTTCGTACGCCTCCAGGTACTTCGCCCGGGTGGCGTCGACGATCTCCTGCGGAAGCGCGGGCGGCGGCAGTTCCGCCTTGCGGTCCCAGCCGGAGGCCGGCGAGGTCAGCCAGTCGCGGACGTACTGCTTGTCGTACGAGGGCTGTGCGTGGCCCGGCTCCCAGGTGGCGGCGGGCCAGAAACGCGAGGAATCCGGGGTCAGCACCTCGTCGGCGATGATCAGCTCGTCGCCGTCGAAGCCGAACTCGAACTTCGTGTCGGCGAGGACGATGCCCCGGTCGCGGGCGATGTCGCGGGCCCGGCTGTAGATGGCGAGGGTCATCTGGCGCAGCTGGGCGGCGGTCTCGGCGCCGACCTGGCGGGCCACTTCCTCGTAGCTGACGTTCTCGTCGTGGTCGCCGACCGCCGCCTTCGTGGCGGGCGTGAAGATCGGGGCCGGCAGCTCGGAGCCGTCGGTCAGGCCCTCGGGGAGGGCGAGGCCGCAGACGGTCCTTGATTCCTTGTACTCCACGAGGCCCGAACCGGTGAGGTAGCCGCGGGCCACGCACTCGACCGGCACCATCCGCAGGGACTTGCAGATGAGCGTACGGCCGGCCCAGTCGGCCGGGGCGCCGTCGGGAAGGTCGGTGGAGATCACGTGGTTCGGGGCGAGGTCCGCGAGCTGGTCGAACCACCAGAGCGAGAGCTGGGTGAGCACCCGGCCCTTGTCGGGGATCTCGGTGGGCAGTACCCAGTCGTACGCGGAGATGCGGTCGCTGGCGACCATCACGAGGTCGCCGGCCTCGTTCTGGTAGAGGTCACGCACCTTGCCCGTGTGGAGGTGGGTCAGGCCCGGCAGCTGGAGCGGCTCGGGCTTTTCTACGAATCCGGACACGGTTCCTCCGCGTAGGTTGATCCAGGAACGCTTCCGATTCTCCCGTATGCGGAGCGCGGGTGTCGGGGCGGGGGCGGTGCGTCGGTCAGTCGCGTTTGCAGATGCGGTCCAGGAGGTTCGCCGTCGCGCGCTGGATGCGCGGGTCCACATGGCCGGGGCGGTCCAGCGCTGGCGACCAGGCGAAGGTGCCGGAGGCGAAGACCAGGGCGCCGCTGGGGGCGCGGTAGAGCGAGGTCTCCTGGTGGCGGCGGTGGCCCTCGCTGTCCTCGTACGGGGAATGGGCGAGCAGGATCCGTTCCTGGTGCTCGGGAGCTGCGTGCGGGGGAAGTAGCGGTCGGCCTCGCCCGCCACCAGGCCCTCGATCTCGTCGTTCTCGTGGGCGCCGGTCGCGTCCCACAGCCAGTGGTCCGCGTTGCGTACGACCAGGGGCCTGGGCTCCGGGACCCTTCCGGCGTACTGGATTCCCAGGAGCTGCTGCTCGGGGCGGTCGATCTCGCGCCACAGGGCGGCCTTGCCGGGGGCTCGGCGCTTGCGACAGGTGAGGAGGCGGTCGGCGGTGCCGGACGCGGAGGGGGCGAGCTCGACCTGCCAGTACATCGTGTTCGCCGAGAGGAAGACGAGTGAGGTGCCGGATTCGCGTGCGAGTTCCGTGGTGCGGCGCATGGGGGCCGACCAGTACTCGTCGTGGCCCGGGAACACCAGGCCCCGGTAGCGGGTCGGGTCGATGCGGCCGGCGTGCAGGTCGCGGGCGTCCGCGTACGCCAGGTCGTAGCCGTAGCGCTCGGCCCAGCGGATGAAGTCGTACGCGTGGCCCACGTGCAGTGGGAGGCCCGCGCCCGCGTACGGGCGGTCGAAGGAGACCGTCATGGCCGCCTGCTCCTCGCCCAGGAGCCGGCCCATGCTGTCCCACGCGTGGTACAGGCTGGCGCCGGTGCGGCCGTCCTCCGGGTAGAGGTTGTACGCCTGCCACGTGATGTCCGGGAGGAGCAGGAGCAGGTCGGCCGGGTGGCTGTCGCGGACCGTGAAGGGGATGTGCGAGCGGTAGCCGTCGGCAGTGGTCAGCACGGCCACGTACGCCCCGATGCTCCAGAAGTCCGGGATCTGGAGGCGCCAGGACAGCCACCAGTGGTGGCAGGAGACCGTGCGGTCGGCGGTGAGCGGGGCCGGCTGGACGATGCCGGACAGGCGGGGGCTGGTGGTGATCTTCGCCGCGCCGTCGCCGCCGTAGTGGCCGATCCGGTAGATGTCCACGGAGAACTGCTGGGGCGGGTCCACCGTGATGTGGAAGTCGATCGCCTCGCCGGGGGCGGCCGCGCCGGGTGACGCGAAGCCTTTGATCTGCTGCCGTACGTCGTCGGCGGTGCGGGGGCCGCCGGTGGAAGCGGAGCGGGGCTGCGGGAGGCGGGCTCCGGTGACGGGGTCGCGGTGGTCGGCGCCTTCCGTGGGCTCGGCGTACCAGGGGATGACCTGGCCGCTGTCGCTGAAGTAGTGCTCGCTGCCGCGCAGCCAGGGCAGGGGGCCCTGCCCGAACGGGTCCGACACGGCATGGGCGAGCGCGCCCGATTCCCAGCGCCGGATAAACTCGTCCCCCATGCCGCTTCCCTCCCTCTAGCCCCCGAGACAACTGTGATGCGTCACTTGTCAGCTACTGGCCCCCAGCACATCACATAACGCACGCACTCCGTCACCGTTCGTCGCGAATTGACGTTAACGGAACCTCAGCCTCCGGTACGAGGGTGTCGTGGTAAGGGGGTGGTGAGGGAGCGCGGGCGGGGCGCGACGGGGGCGCGGGGGCGGGGGCTGGGGCCTTCGGTGCGGTGGCTTCGGGGTCGGTGCCGTGGAGTGCGGCAGGGCCGAGTGGTCCGGGGCTTCGGGGTCGGTGCCGCGTCCTCCCGGCACCGTGGAGTGCATCGCGGGGGCTTCGGGGCAGAGGCGCTGGGGTCGGTGCCGCGTCGGGGCGTCTCCTCGGGTGCCGAACCTTCGGGCAGCGCTGCGGTGTGTTCGCGGTCGTTGCGTTCGACACCCTGCGGGGAGCGCCCCGACACGGCCCCTCCCGGCACCGTGGAGTGCGGTGGGTCTGTGCCGGGGTCAGACCAGGCGGACTGTTTTTTCCGGGCGTACTCCTACTGAGGCCAGCCAGGAGCGCAGTGGTGTCGCGTCGCCGTCCTCCACGAGGGTCAGGACCGGGGAGCCGAGGTCCGCGCGCTTTTCGCCGTCCACCAGGAGCGTGGGGCCGTCGAGCCAGTCCAGGCCCGGGGTCGCGCCGGCCGTGTCCACCGCGGCGCAGCAGACCATCGCGGTGACGTGGTCGGCCAGCAGGTCGCGGCCCGTTCTGGGCGGGACCAGGGGCAGGAGCGGGAGGGGGCCGGTGTCCCCGTCGGCGTCGACGCCCAGGGGGGCGGGCGGCGGGGCCGCGGCCTCTTCCCGGGCCACCTCGGCGCCGATCGCGGCGGCCAGTGTCTCCGCCGCGGGGTTGTCGGGGGGCGTGGCGGCCGACAGGTGGTCCATTACCCGGGTGAGGGTGGGGGCCGTGGCGCGGCGTACGCCCATGGTGTCCAGGACGCGGTGCAGGCGGGCGGCGTCCGCGCGCCACTTACGGTCCACGACCTCTTCCGGGTAATGGCTCCAGTCCACCGGTGACCAGTCCGGTCCCGGCTCGGCGGGGCCGCCGTGGAACAGGCGGGCGGCGAGGAGCGACGCGGCCTCGTCCACCGTGCCCGGCTCTTCGAGCAGATCGCACGCCGGACGCTCGCCCAGACGGGAGGCGAAACCCTCGGCCAGGCGGTCGCGGCGCGAGAGTTCGGTGAGCGCCGAGACGACGCCCGCGTCCAGGCGGGAGGGCCAGCGGCCCATCCGCCAGGCGGGCAGCGCGACCCGGGTCAGGAGCCGGTCCCAGCCAGCGTACGCCAGGCCGACCTGCTCCTGGGCGACGATCCGCAGGCCGTAGTCGACGGTCTGCGCGCGGTCGGAAGCGGCGGCGGCCACGCCGCGCTCCATCTCGGCCGCGTGGACGCGGCAGCTCCGCAGGAGAAGCCGGGAGACCCGGCCGACGAAACCGAGGAGGACACGGCGCAGCAGGCTCTGCCCCGGGGCCGCCGCGACCGCGACCGCCGCGTCCAGGCCGCGTACGAAGCGGCGGGCGGCGGCTATGTCGGGGTGCGCGGAGGGGCCCGTACCGGCGACGACCGGGGCGAGCACCGCGCGCAGCTCGGCGACCCGCATCCACCACAGGAAAGGCGACCCGATGACGAGCACGGGGGCCTCCGTGGACCTGCGGCGCCGGGGGGTCTCGCCCGGTATCGACGCCGCCGGGTGCGTACGGTCCTCCAGCCAGCTGTCGCAGTCCGGGGTGAGCGCTATCGCGGACGGCACCGGGACCTCCAGGCGGTCCGCCAGGTCGCGCACGAGCCGGTAGAGGTCCGGCGCCGACTGTTCGGCGACCTCCACCGTCGGACTCGTGGCGGGTCTCGCCCGTACGATCACGGCCCCCACGGCGGCGGCCGCCAGCAGCGCCACCACCGCGACCGCACTCGTCACCCAGCGCGCGGTGTCCCAGCCCCCGCCGACCGCGTGACCCGTCGCGCCGCCCACGAGCAGGACGACGGCGACGGCCGCGGGAAGCAGGGCGACGGCCAGCGCCGTGCTGCGGATGTGCAGCACGGCGAGAGCCCTGGAACGCGCGGACCGCGCGCCCTTCTCCACACCCATACCGGTACCGGACACGGCCGGACGTCACCCCCTTCGCCCTGCGACGGCTTTGCTCACTCCCCCACTGTGGCACCCGTCACTGACATCGCAATGTCGGTGGGCCAAGTGCCGGAACGCTTGCGCCGCACCCTAGTTGGGGGTTCGGCGGCCGTCAGCCGGATGGACCAGCGGTCACCCGATGGAATGGCTTTGGGGAAAGCTGCTGACTTGGTCGGCAACAGGAGAGGGCGCGGTGGCCCGGGTGAGTGGAGTGGGCGCAGTGGGTGGTCAGGACCCCGCTGCCGCCTTCTGGGCGATGTCCGTGCGGTGCTGGGAGCCGTCCAGGCGGATCCGGGAGACGGCCTTGTACGCGCGCTCGCGGGCCTGGGTGAGGTCCTTGCCGGTCGCTGTCACGGACAGCACCCGGCCGCCCGCGCTCACGATCGCGTCGCCCTCGCGCCGCGTGCCGGCGTGCAGGACGTACGCATGGGGCGCATCCTGGGCCGCGACCTCGCCGAGGCCCTCGATCGGGTCCCCCGTGCGCGGCGTTTCCGGGTAGTTGTGCGAGGCGATGACGACCGTCACGGCGGCGTCGTCGCGCCAGGTCAGCGGCGGCTCGACGTCGAGAGTGCCGTTGGCGGAGTGCAGCAGGACGCTCGCCAGCGGGGTCTTGAGACGGGCCAGGACCACCTGGGTCTCCGGGTCGCCGAAACGGGCGTTGAACTCGATGACCCGTACGCCGCGCGAGGTGATCGCCAGACCCGCGTACAGCAGCCCCGAGAAGGGAGTGCCGCGGCGGCGGAGCTCGTCCACGGTCGGCTGGAGGACGGTCGCCATGACCTCGTCGACCAGCTTGGGGTCGGCCCACGGGAGCGGGGAGTACGCGCCCATGCCGCCGGTGTTCGGGCCCTCGTCGCCGTCGAGCGCGCGCTTGAAGTCCTGCGCGGGCTGGAGCGGGAGGACGGTCACACCGTCGGTGATCGCGAAGAGGGAGACCTCGGGGCCGTCGAGGAACTCCTCGATGACCACGCGGTCGCAGGCGAGCGCGTGGTCGCGGGCCGCCGCGAGGTCGTCGGTCACGACGACGCCCTTGCCGGCGGCGAGACCGTCGTCCTTCACGACGTACGGCGCGCCGAAGGCGTCCAGTGCCGTGTCGATCTCTTCGGGGGTGGTGCAGACGTAGCTGCGGGCGGTGGGAACGTTCGCCGCGGCCATCACGTCCTTGGCGAACGCCTTGGAGCCCTCCAGCTGGGCGGCCTCCTTGGACGGGCCGAAGCACGGGATACCGGCCGCGCGCACGGCGTCGGCGACGCCCGCGACGAGCGGCGCCTCCGGGCCGACGACGACGAGGCCGGCGCCGAGCTCGCCGGCGAGGCGGGCCACGGCGGCGCCGTCGAGGGCGTCGACCGGGTGCAGCTCGGCCACCTCGGCGATGCCGGCGTTGCCGGGGGCGCAGTACAGCGCGGTGACGTCGGGATCGAGGGACAGAGAGCGGCACAGGGCGTGTTCGCGGGCGCCGCCGCCGATGACGAGGACCTTCACGGTGTGCAGCCTAGCCCGCGCGCCGCGCTCCCCCCGCCGGGCTACTCGTTCGTGAACTCCTCGACGACCGTCGCGCCCAGTTCCCGCACGATCAGGTCATGACCGGAGAGGGCCGAGTCGACGAGGTCCGGGTCGTCCTCTTCCGGTACGTCGTCCTCGATCGCCATGGGCGGCGGCGCGGGTGCGGGCGGGGGCGCCGAGTCCATGGCGTACGAGCTGCCCGGAGCCCCTTCGGGGGCCGGCCGCTGCGGGCCCGGGGACTGCGGGCCGGTGTGGGCCGGGGCAGGCTGGGGCTGCGGGGCGGGCTGGGCCGGTCGCGGTGCCGGGGCAGGGGGCCGGCCGCCGAAACCGCCTCCACCCGCGGCGCCACCACCGCCGAAGCCGCCTCCCGCACCGGGGGGCTGCGCGCCTCCGCCGCCTGCGCCGCCGGACGGGTCGACAACCGACTCGATCTTCCACTGCACGTTGAAGGACTCGGCCAGCGCCTGCTTCAGCACGTCCTCGCTGCCGCTGCTCGCGAAGTTGTCGCGGGCGCCGGCGTTGATGAACGCGATCTGGAGCGTGGTCCCGTCGAAGCCGCTGACCTGGGCGTTCTGGCTGAGCAGGATCCAGGTGAAGCGGCGCCGGTTCTTGACGGCCTCCAGAATGCCCGGCCACATGTTCTGCACTTGTACGGCGCCCTGCACGGCCTGCTGCGAGACGGCGGGCGCGGCAGCAGCCGGAGCGGCGGGGGCCGACGGCGCCGCTGCGGGCGGCGCGGGCTGCGGTTCGGGCCGGCCCTGGCCCGGGGCGGAGGCGGTGGGCCACCCGCCGGGCCGGCGCCCCCCGGCGTCCTGCCCGGCGGCACCGGCGCCGCCGGAACCGGGCCACGCACCGGGGCGCTGACCGCCCTCGGGGGCGGCCGGCCCGGCCACGGGCGCCAGCGGTGCGGGCGCCGCTGCGGGGACGGGCGCGGGCACCACGGGGGCGGGGGCCGGTGCGGCCGCCGCAGCCGCGGGCGCCCCGTGCGCCTCGGCGCCCGGTACATATCCCATCGCCGGACCGGGGGCGGCGGCCGCGGCCATGAAGGCGCCGCCGCCGTTGCGCTCCAGGCGGTCCAGCCGCGCCTGGAAGGAACGCTCGTCGTCGAAGGCGGCGGGCAGCAGCACGCGGGCGCAGATCAGCTCCAGCTGGAGCCGGGGCGACGTCGCCCCGCGCATCTCCGTGAGGCCGGTGTTGACCAGGTCGGCGGCGCGGCTCAGCTCCGCGGCGCCGAAGACCGAAGCCTGGGCCTGCATGCGCTCCACGACATCCGCCGGCGCGTCGATCAGGCCCTTCTCGCGGGCGTCGGGCACGGCGGCGAGGATCACCAGGTCGCGCAGCCGCTCCAGCAGGTCGGCCACGAACCGCCGGGGGTCGTTGCCGCCCTCGATGACCTGGTCGACGACCTCGAACGCGGCCGCCCCGTCCCCGGCCGCGAAGGCGTCCACGACCGAGTCGAGCAGGGAGCTCTCGGTGTACCCCAGGAGCGCGGTCGCCATGGCATATGTCACACCGTCGTCGGCCGCGCCGGCGAGGAGCTGGTCCATCACGGACATCGAGTCACGGACGGATCCGGCCCCGGACCGTACGACGAGGGGCAGTACGCCGTCCTCGACCGGGATGCCCTCCTTGCCGCACACCTCGCCGAGGTACTCGCGCAGGGTGCCCGGCGGCACCAGGCGGAACGGGTAGTGGTGCGTACGCGAACGGATCGTGCCGATGACCTTCTCGGGCTCCGTCGTCGCGAAGATGAACTTCAGGTGCTCCGGGGGCTCCTCGACCACCTTCAGCAGGGCGTTGAAGCCCGCCGGGGTGACCATGTGCGCCTCGTCGATGATGTAGATCTTGTAGCGGCTGCTCGCCGGGCCGAAGAACGCCTTTTCCCGCAGGTCACGGGCGTCGTCCACGCCACCGTGCGAAGCGGCGTCGATCTCGATGACGTCGATCGAACCCCGGCCGTTCCTGGCCAGGTCGACGCAGGACTGGCACTCGCCGCACGGGTTCGGAGTGGGACCCTGCTCACAGTTCAGACAGCGGGCGAGGATGCGGGCGCTGGTCGTCTTTCCACAGCCCCGCGGCCCGCTGAACAGGTACGCGTGATTGACCCGGTTGTTACGCAGGGCCTGCTGCAAGGGGGCAGTGACATGCTCCTGCCCGATGACCTCGGCGAACGACTCGGGACGGTAGCGGCGGTAGAGCGCAAGGGACGACACGTATACGAGGTTATCGGGACCCACCGACAACCGGCCCCGCCCAACGCAAGCGCCCCCCACGCACCCGCCAGAGCCCACTTACCCTTGCTGCCTTCCGGCCCTGGGGGAGTTCGGTGAGATAGCGCCACGTGAGGGGCTGGCCCCCACCCTAGCGGATCGCCCCCCGGGAAAACGAGCCCGGCCCCCACCACGCGGAACGCGTTCGCGAGCACTCCTCAACGTCTTGTATTGTTTGCGGCGGAGGATTCGCCTAGTGGCCTAGGGCGCACGCTTGGAAAGCGTGTTGGGGGCAACCCCTCACGAGTTCGAATCTCGTATCCTCCGCACTTGCCCGTCAGGGCAGACGAAGGCCCCGACCGGGAAACCGGCCGGGGCCTTCGTCGTTGAGCGAGGACCGTCGCTCAGCGGTAACGACTCGGGGATGGGGAACAGCTGTGGACAGCACGCTCGGGGAACAGGTCATGCTCCTCTCGCTGGAGGACGACACGGGTGCCGGCCAGGAGCCGATGAGGACGGGGCTGGCGGTGGCGGGGGCCGCGCTGGTGGAGCTGGCGCTCCTGGGGCGTATCGCCGTGGTGGGCAAGGACATCGTGGTGCGGGACGCGGCACCGGTCGGGGAGCCCGCCGTGGATCCGGTGCTCGCGGCCCTCGCCGGGCGGGAGAAGCCCCGCAAGGCGCGCGACTGGGTCGAGCTGCTCCAGAAGGACGCGGTGAACGCGGCGCGTGGGCGGCTGCTGGAGCGGGGCCTCGTGCGCGAGGAGAGGAAGCGGGTCTGGGGGATCTTCCCGACCCGCCGCTACCCGGAGGCCGACGGGAGCGTGGAGCGCGAGCTGCGGGACACGCTGGAGGCGGTGGTCCACGGCGGCGCCGAGCCCGACGAGCGGACGGTGGCGCTGCTGGGGCTGCTGCACGGCGCGGGGCTCCAGGAGCTTGCGTTCCCCGAGGCGGAGAAGAAGGCGCTCGACCGGCGCCTGACCGAGCTGGCGCAGGGGCAGTGGTCGGTTCCCCTGGTGCGGGACGCCGTGCGGGCGGTGCAGGCCGCCACCACCGCGACGATCGCCGCCGTGACGGCCGTCACCCTCACCTGAAAGTCACCCTCATTTGAAGTCACCCCGGCCTGAAGTCACCCCCGCCTGACCCGGCAGGCGCGGCGGGCCCGGCAGGCGCGGCGGGCCCGACCGGTGTGACTGCCGGGTGCCGGGCGCGGCGGGACCGCCCGGCGGCCTCAGACCGAGGTCGCCGGGCGGGGTACGCGCTCGTCGCAGGAGGCGGTACGCCGCCAGGCGCGCAGGCCCGGGTCGGCCAGTGCCCGGTCCACCAGCGAGCGGACCTCGGCGGCGCTCGCCCGGCCGCCCGTGCTGACCCGCAGACAGACCTTCTGGCCGGGGTACGTCGGGGCGTACCGCCACTGGGGCGGCAGCAGGGCGATCAGGCGGACCGCGGCCAGCTCGGGTGCTCCCGCCCCGCCGTCGTCCCTTGGAACGATTAATACGTGGTCGTGGGCGTTCGGGGCAGTCATGTCGGTCTCCCTGGTCAGCGGGCGGTGCCGGCGAGGAGCCGTACGGGCGGGCGTACGGCGGCGCGGGGTTCCGGCGGGGCGGGCCGGGAAGCGGGGAGGGCGGCGAAGAAGGGCAGGCACGGCCTGGCGGCCAGTGCGGCGTCCACGGTGAGCAGTACGCCGCACGCGCCGGTGCCGAGGTCGGCCGACAGCCGCAGCGTCTGGTCGCCGAGGAACGTCAGGTGTCCCTGGTGCGGGATGGCGTGCCAGCCGAAACCGGCCAGGTGGGCGCGGATCGCGCGCTCCGTGTCCTGGCTGCCGTCGTCGAGGTGCGTCAGGGCCGCGAGCGTACCGGCCCGGCCGTTGAACAGGCCACTCTGGTGGGCGAATTCGGGCTGGAGTTCCCGTCGCACGGTGTCGCGTACGGCGGCCAGTTCCGGGTCGGGCCGGTGCGCGAGGAAGTCGTGCAGCACCATGCCCAGGCCGGCGCTTCCCGCGCCCAGGTGCGGGCGGGCCCAGGGGGCGCCCTCCGGCGCCTCCTCGTACGGCAGCCGGCCGGTCTCCGCCAGGTCGCGCCGCAGGGCGGACTCGGCGGCGGTCAGGTAGGCGCCGTCCAGGGTGCGTTCGTACATCCGCAGCAGGAACAGGGCCTCACCGGAGCCGCCGTGCAGCAGGCCGGGGAGCCGCTTGCCGGGGGTGTCGGCGTGCGGGCGGGAGATGACGCGGGCGGCTGTCGCGGCCGCCTCGTCCAGCAGACCGCGCTCACCGGTGCGGTCCGCGAAGTGCAGCAGCGTCAGCCCCAGGCCCGACAGGCCCGCGTGCAGGCTGTCGTCCAGCTCCTCCCGCGGCAGCGCGAGGGCCCGGTCCAGTACGCCGAGGGCCTCCGCCGGGCGGCCGAGCCGGTCCAGCGCGTACGCGATGCCCGCCAGCCCGTGGTGGAATCCGGGCTGCGGGTCCGGCGCGGTGCGGACCGCGGCCGTCAGCCACTCGACGTGCTCCCCGGGGACGGTGGTCCCGGTCTCGGCGAGGGCCCACAGCACGCCGGCCGCGCCGTTGGCGAACCCCAGTCCGCCGCCCGGGGTGGTGAACTGCTCGACGTCTCCGGGGAAGAGCCGGTCCGTACGGTGCGGGGTCGCCGAGGCGAGGACGGCGGCCGCGATGCGCTCGCGGGTCTCCGGCCAGTTCCCGGCGTCGGGCGCGGCCCACACCACGTCGGTGGCGCGCCGGGCGCCGGCGGGCGGGGCGGAGGTGTGGCCCAGCTCGCGGCGGACCTGGTCGGCGAAGCCCGGCGGTACGGGGAAACGGTCGGTGATCAGCTCCAGGAGCTGGTCGGTCTTCTCGGGCGCCCAGGGCATCACCACCGTCAGCGGGAGGAAGACGGACAGCCGCAGGCAGCCCAGCGCGTAGCGGTCGACCGCGGTGCCGCTCCAGCCCGCCGGGGCCCGGAAGCCGGGCGCTCCGATGGCCTGGGCGGTGTCGTCGGCGGCCTCGCTGGCGGTCTCCATGTCGATGAAGGCCACCGTGCCGTCCGGACGGACGAGGATGTTGTTGGGGTGCAGGTCGCCGAAGACCACACCGCGGCCGTGCATGGCCCGTACGGTCTCGTCCACCTGGTCGAGGATGTCCAGCGCCCAGCGGGTGTACGCCGCGGTGTCCTGCGCGGTGACGCTCCCGGCGCCGCCCACGACCGGGTTGCACATGGCGCTCTCCTTGGCCAGGGACGCGCCTTCGACGTACTCCCGGGCGAGGAACCAGTGCTCGCTGCCCTTGCGGAAGTCGAGGGCGCGCGGGACGGCCGGCAGTCCGGCCAGCGTGGTCAGCGCCCAGTGTTCGCGGGCGAGCCGGGTCACCGCGTCGGTGCCGTCCTCGTCCAGCCCGGCCAGCGGGCGGGCCTCCTTGAGCAGTACCTCGGAACCGTTGTGCAGGTGGGTGGCGCGGTACACGCCGCCGCCGTTGGAGAAGTGCAGGGCCTTGGTGGCACGGAACGGGAAGTCGCGCAGCGTGCCCGCGCCGCGCGCCGCCAGCGCCTCCTGGAGGCACGCGGGCAGGGTGACCCAGCCCGGCGGCCGGAAGGAGGGGCCGCGTACGTCGGGGACGAGCCGGCCGTCGGGGTCCTCGATGCAGTGGACCAGCTCGCCGGAGGGGGCGCGGCCCATGCGGGCCACGAAACCGCCGTAGCGGACGTACAGCGGACCCAAGCGCCAGCGCAGGTCGCTGAGGATGTACGGGCCGCTCTCCCCGTCCAGCAGTTCGCCCAGTTCGGCCAGGACCACCGCGAGCTGCTCGTCGTTCAGCGGGTAGAGCGCCATGAACTTGCCGCTGCTGCCCCGGTCGCCGTACTTGCTGTTGCGGCGGTGCAGGAGCGTGGAGCTGCGGATGAACTTGAACATCAGGCCCTGCTCGAAGCAGTACGAGCGGACCGTCTCCAGGACGCGCTCGGCGTTGTCCGGACCGGCCGAGACGTGGATCTTCCAGCCCTGCGCGGGCAGTTCGTGGTCCGGCGGGGTCAGGACCACCCACTCCGCGAGGTCGCCCTGCGTCCAGCCGGGCGGCGGCGGGGCGAGGACCGCCGCGAAGTCCTGGTCGGCGGTGGCGCCCGTGTCGGGAACGTCGTAGTACGGCGTGCCCACCGGGCAGTGGTGCAGGTAGCGAAGGTCCATGGTCTCGGGTCTCTTCCCGCTCGGGATGCGTCAGGGGCCGGGGGGTGCGGGGCGGCGGGCCGCCGTCAGCGCCACACCGGGGCGATGTACTTGGTGAGGACCCAGTCCCACAGCGGACGGGTCCCGGCGTCGATCCGGGCGGTGCCCGTGCGGTCCTCGGGGGCCTCGCCGACGCTCAGGGGGTAGGCCAGTACGGGCGACGGAAGGGCGTCCGTACGGACCGGGAGGAAAGCCGAGATCGATGCCGTGGACTCGGCCGGGCCGGCGGCGGCGACCGTCGCCGAGCCCGTCTGCCGGCGGGTCATCAGGCCGGAGGTGATGAGCTCGACCGTGGCGCCCTCCCGGATCAGCGACCGGTCGGCGCTGGTCGGCAGGACCAGCTCGGTGCGCCCGTCGGCCCGCGTGACGTACCCGCCGGAGACGGCCAGGGGCAGCTGTACGAGCAGGGCGGCGGCGGTGGCCGCGCCCGCCACCACGGCGGTGACGGCGACGGTGCGCCACGGACGGCCGCCGGCGGCGCGGGCCTCCCGGCAGGCACGGACGTAGCCCGCGCCCAGCCGGTAGAGCAGGTAGCCGACGCCCAGGAAGAGCATCCAGGCGCCGACGGGGCCGAGCCGCTGGAGCAGGTCCGACCACAGGGCGAGGGCCCCGGCGACGATGTAGAGCGGGAAGGCGGCGCAGGCCAGGCCGTACGGGACCGACCAGGAGCGGCCGGGCAGTTCACGCTCGTACCGGCCGCCGAACAGGACGCGGGTCAGCCAGCGGCGGCCGTCGGTCATCGCCCTGTCCCGCAGGTGGGGAATGTCCAGGTGGCTCATGAGAGCGATGTAGCCGTCGAGCTTGACCAGCGGGAGGAGGTTGACCAGTCCGGAGACGTACGTCGTCAGGGCCAGCACCAGCAGGGCGTCGCGCAGGGTCGTGGGGCCGAGGAACAGGGCGGTGAGCGCGGCGGAACCGGCGATCACGGTCTGCGTCGTGATGCCGGCCAGGGCCACCCTGACGCGCTGGTGGGGGTGCGGAAGCCGCCAGCCGTCCGACACGTCGCAGAAGAAGGCGGGCGAGAGGTAGAAGAGCATCACGCCCATCCGGCTGGGGCGCCCGCCGTAGTAGGTCAGGACCGCGCCGTGGCCGATCTCGTGGACGACCGTGGTGGCGAGTACGCCGGCGACGACCCCGAGGTACGCGGCCAGCGGCAGCGGCCGGCCGAGCGCGCCGGTGAGGGCCGGGGCCAGCAGCGCGAGGGCGAGGATGCCGCCGACGGCGACGGCCGCGGCGACGACCGCCATCGCCCGGTTCGCGAGCGCCGAGATGACGGGCACCAGCCGGGCCAGCACCCGTTCGGGCCGGACCACCGTGAACTGGACGGTCAGCGGAGGCACGAACCGCACCCAGGACGCCTTGCGGCGGCGCGGCCGCCCGTCGTCGAGCAGCTTGCTGCCCGCGAGCCTGCGTACGGCGGTGTCCACGTGGCCGGAGGTCCAGGGCGGGCCCAGGACCTGCGCCAGCTCGGCGTGGTCGCGGGTGCCGTCCAGGGTGCGGATCAGCCGGGCGAGGTCGGGGGCGACCCGGAAGTGCTGGTGGTGGCCGCGCTGGACGACCCAGGGGGCACCGTCCTCGACGGGCTCGTGCACCGCGACGTCGGGGGCGGTGCGGGGCCGGTCGATGAGGGCGGTGTCGCCGCCGGCGGGTGCTGTCTTGGTGGGCATGTCGGGCCTTACCTCACGTAACGTCGCGGGTGAACAGCAGCTTGCGGGCGGCGAACCCGGCCGCGGTCAGCCAGCCGCCGATGACGAGCAGGGCGACCGGGACGGAGAGCAGGTCGGGCTTGGCGTCCCGGTAGACCGAGCTCATGGCGATGGTCAGCAGGAACTTGGCGACGTCCGGGGCGAGTTGCTGCACTCCGGGGTCCACCAGCAGGGTGAGGGCCATCAGCAGCACGACCGTCGCCGTCTGGTGCCGCACGATCCAGCCGAGGAACGCGCCCCAGGCCGCCGCCAGCACGTTGCAGGCGAGGACGCCGAGCGCGATGAGGGTGGTCTCGGTGGTCCACTCGGGGCTGTGGCCGAAGTGGTTGAGGGTCGCGTACGCGCAGAGGGCCGCCAGGGCGGCCGCCAGCAGCCCGTACAGGACTCCCGAGAGCGTGGCGACGGTCAGTTTGGCCGCGAAGAGGCGGCCGCGGGTGCCACTGAGGAGGACCGAGCGCGTGATGGAGCCGCTCGCGTACTCACGGGTGACGAGCAGGGCGCCGAACAGCGACGAGAAGAGGAACGTCATCATCCAGGCCCGCACCACGTCGTCGGTGACGGCGGACGGTGAGGCCGCTCCGGTGGTGATGGCAGCGTCGCCCTGGGAGGCGAAGCCGAAGCCGGAGGTCAGGCTCATCAGTACGCCGAGGCCCGCGAGGATCCACCAGGTGCGGCCGGTGGTGGCCTTGCGCCACTCGGCGGTGATCAGGTCACGCATGGGTGAGGCTCCCCTCGGGCTTCGATCCCGGCTTCGCTTCGGGATTCGCTTCGGGCCGGGGTCCGGTCGCTCCGGAAGCCGCGTCGGTTCCGGGCGCCTCTCCGGCCAGTGCGAAGAAGCGGTCTTCGAGGCGGTGGGCGCCGTTGCCGGTGAGGTCGGCGAGCGTGCCGGCGTACCGCAGGGTGCGCTGGACGACCACCACGTCGTCGACGGTCTGCTCGACCTCGGCGAGAAGGTGGCTGGAGACCAGGACGGTGCGGCCCTCGGCCGCGAGGGCGCGCAGGGTCTCGCGGAGCTGTCGGATGCCGTCCGGGTCGAGGCCGTTGGCCGGCTCGTCGAGGATCAGCAGTTCGGGGTCGGGAAGGAGGGCGGTGGCCAGGCCGAGGCGCTGGCGCATGCCCGTCGAGTACCCCTTGACCGGGCGGTCGGCCGCCTCGGACAGGCCGACGAGGCCGAGGACTTCGTCGGTCCTGCGGGCCGGCAGGCCCAGGGTGGCGGACCAGATGTCCAGTTCCCGGCGGCCGGTGGCGCCGGGGACCGAGCCCAGGCCGTCCATGCAGACGCCCACGCGGTGCGCGGCGCGCGGAAGTTGCGCGTACGGGCTGCCGAAGACGGTGGCCGAGCCGGAGGTCGGGGCAGCGAGTCCGAGGAGCATCCGCAGGGTGGTGGTCTTGCCGGCCCCGTTGCGCCCGAGCAGCCCGGTGACACGGCCCGGCCGGACCTCGAACGTGAGGTCCTCCACGGCCGTGACCCCGCCGAAGCTCTTGGTCAGGTTCCGGAAGGCGACGACCGGGCCGGCGCTCATCGGCGGGCCGACCGGAGCTGGGCGCCGAACACTCCCGCGCACACCAGCAGACCGGCCACCAGCACGGCGGTGACGGCGACGCGAGCGGTGCCGTCGAGCGCGATCAGGGCGAGGGACGTGGCGATGACCAGGAAGGCGGCGGCGAGGGCGGTCCTGCCGCCGGCGCGGGACGGGTTCGAGGGGGGCGGGGAGGCCGGCTGCGGCATGAGTGTCTCCAGTTCCGGAAGTCCGGGTGCTGCTGTGCGGGGTGGGGGGAAGTGGGGCCGCGCCCGGCCGGGTGTCGTCACCCGGCCGGGACGCGGAGCGCCGTCAGGGGCGGAGCGCCAGGTGGCGCGGCGCCGTCAGGTGGCGATGGCGGCGGAGGCGATGGCCGCACCGCTGATCGCGGCGCCGGCGGTGAAGCCGGTCCAGAAGCCCGGGGCCTCCATGGCCTCCAGCTCCTGCATGTTCAGCTCCAGCGCGTCGGTGCCGTCCTGGGTGCCCTGGAAGGCGGGGGTGAGGTGCTCCATGAGAGTTCCTTACGTCGATGAGATGCGGTGAGGTACTGCGGTACTGCCTGTGGTGCGGTACTGCCTGTGGTGCGGTGGTGCGGTACTGCCTGTGGTGCGGTTCGGCGGGCCGGATCAGGTGATGATCGCGGCGGAGGCGACGTAGCTCAGGTAGCCCGCGGCCGAGGTGCCGACGACACCGGCGCTGACACCGGCCGCCGTCCACCAGCCCGGCGCCTCCATGGCCTCGAGCTCCTGCATGCCGAGCTCCAGCTCCGCCGGGAACGCGCCCTGCGCGCCCAGCTCCTGGCCGGACTTGTAGATGTTCTCCATGGTCAATTTCCTTTGCTGTGGGAGAAGTCGATGGGTTGTGCGGTGGTGAGGTACCGCTTGTGGTGCGGCCGGATCAGGTGATGATCGCGGCGGAGGCGACGTAGCTCAGGTAGCCCGCGGCCGAGGTGCCGACGACGCCCGCGCTGACACCGGCCGCCGTCCACCAGCCCGGCGCCTCCATGGCCTCGAGCTCCTGCATGCCGAGCTCCAGCTCCGCCGGGAACGCGCCCTGCGCGCCCAGCTCCTGGCCGGACTTGAAAACGTCCTGCATGGTCATCTCCTGTGTTGTCGTGGGCTTCGTGAGCCCCGTGACGCGTGTGTGTTTCTCTGCCGCGCCGGAGGACCGATCCGTCCGGCGCGGAAGTCTGTGGTGGCGGCCGTCAGGCCGCGGTGGGCATCCGCACGGGCACCGGCGGGGACGCCACCGCGTCCCCGAGGAGCCGGCGGATGTCGTCGGCCCGCAGGCCGCCGAGCATCGGCAGCCCCGCACCCCAGGCCCGTACGATCCGAGCCGTGATCGCGTCCAGCCGGCCGGCGTCCGCCGCTGTCCGGCTGTCGATCAGCCAGTGCCCAGCCAGCGCGGCGACTCCGTCGGCCGGGTCGGCGGGCAGTACGCCGGGGGCGGTCGCCCGCAGCCCGGCCCACAGCCGGCGCAGCCGCGGCGCGGAGCCGAGCCGTTCGTCCCCGTCGAGCACGGCCCGCCACAGCGCCGGCAGCAGGGCCGCCACGGCGGTGACCTTGCGGATGCCCAGCGCGTGGGACAGTTCGTTGGCGACCAGCCAGCCCTTGACCGCGAAGGGCGGCCGGCCCAGGTTCAGCCAGTCGGCGTGGCCCAGCCCGCTGAGCCGGGCGATGTCGCCGCGGACCCGCTCGTCGGGCTGCCGCCCGGCCAGCCGGTCCTCGCGCACCCGGTGCCCCAGCGTGGTCAGCAGCCCGGCGACCGTCTCGGCCAGCGCGTCCTCGACGGGCAGGTCCCGGTGGTCCCCGACGTACGGGCTGACCACCCGGAACAGCGCCTCGAGGACGCCCTCCGCGAGCAGCTCGTCCGGCAGCGTCGCCGTGGCGGCGGGGTCCATCAGGGCCGCGTCGGGCCGCAGTGCCCCGCCCATGACCAGCCGCTTGCCGTCCCCGTGCGCCAGGCAGGCCACGTGGCTCAGCTCGGACCCGGTGCCCACCGTGGTGGGTACGGCCACCAGCGGCACGCTCCGCGCCGTCCAGCGCGGCAGCACGACGAGTCCGCTGCGCTGCGGGCCGGTCAGCACCCCGCCCGCCTCGGGTACGGCGTGCTGCAGCGCGGCGAGTTTGGCCTGGTCGAGCAGGGTGCCGCCGCCGATCCCGATCACCAGGTCGGTGCCGTCGAGCCGGCTCGCGAGGGCGGCGATCGAGTGGGCGTCGCCGGGGCCGTCCAGTACGACCGTGTCGGTGTCGAGGCGGGAGCGGCCCAGGCGGTCGGTCACCGTACGCGTGATGGCGGCGTCGGCGACGGCCGCGTCGGCGAGGAGGGTGACGCGGTGGCCGCGGAAGTCCTCCAGCCAGGTGGTGAGTCCGTCACCGCCGTGCAGCAGCCGGGTGGGCCCGGACCAGCTCAGGCTCATCGCGCCGACCCCGCCAGTGCCGCCGGGGTGACGGCGTCGAGGCCGGTCCGTACGCAGCCGAGCAGTTCGTCCAGGTCGGCCTCGGTGTAGGTGAGGGCCGGGAAGAGCTGGACGCCGTGGACACCGGGGTGGACGATCGCTCCCGCCGCGCGGACGGCCGCGACCAGCGCGGGCACCTCGGCCTGCGGGAACGGCTCTCCGTCGGGGGTACGCAGCCGGATCGAGCGGAAGCAGCCGGCCCCGGTGGAACCGGTCACCAGGTCGTGGGAGGCGGCCAGTGCGGCGAGACGCTCGTCGAGCAGCGCGGACAGCCGGTGGGACAGGCCCACCGCGTCCAGCCGGCGCATCTCGGCCAGGGTGGCCAGGATGGTGGCGCAGGTGACGGGGGTCCCGGCCTGCGTCTCGCCGTGACTGAGCACCGCGTCGGCCTCGTCGAAGACCCCGGCGACCTGCCGGGACGCGAGTACGGCGGCGGCCGCGCTGGTGCCGTTGGTCAGCCCCTTGGACGCGATGAGCAGGTCCGGCCGGGCGGGCCAGCGCTCGGTGGCGAAGAAGTCGCCCGTACGGCAGAACCCGGTGGCCACCTCGTCGGCGACCAGCAGGAAGCCGTGCTCCTCGCGCAGGGCGAGCAGGGTGGCGAGATAGTCGTCGGTCAGCGGGACGGCTCCGCTGCCGAGGACCGGTTCGACGACGACGGCTGCGATCTGCGCCCCCTGCCGGGCGAGCAGCGTCACCAGTTCGGCCGGGTCGTTGGGCGTGACGTGACGGACCAGGCGCTGGTCGACGCCGTACACCTGCTGGCCGAGGTCGTCTCCGGTGAGTGCGAAGCCGCCGAAGGTCAGGCCGTGGTAGCCGCCGCGCAGCCCCACCACGATCTTGCGGCGGCCCTCGCCGCGCAGGGCGTGGTACTGCCGGGCCAGCTTCATCACGAGGTCGTTGGCGGCGCCGCCGCTGGTGGAGAAGAGGACGCGGCCGTAGTGCTCGGCGCCGGCCAGCTCGACGAGTTCGTCCGCCGCCCGCCGGGCGTAGGTGTTCTCGTACCGGAAGACGCTCAGGTAGGAGGCGTCGGTCAGGGCTTCGGCCGCCGCCCGGGCGATGGCGCGGTTGCCGTAACCGATGTTCGTGTTCCACAACCCGCTCGATCCGTCGAGGAGTTCACGGCCGTCGGCGAACCGGACCCGGACGCCTTCGGCGGAGACCGCGCACAGGTCGGGGCGGCCGTGGTCCGAGGGGGCGAGCAGGGAGGGCCACAGGGCCTGTGCGGTGCGGACGGCGTCGGCCGTGCCGTTCGTGCTCGTGCGGCTCATCGCAGGGCCTCCGCTTCCAGCAGTACGTCGTGGTGGCGCTCGCCGGCGCCGGTCAGGGGGATACGGGAGCGGACGGCGAATCCGGCCCGGGCCAGCTCGTCCTCCAGTACGGCGACGGGCAGGACGTTGATGGACGTCACGCACACGGGGACGGGTCCGGCGCCGGGCTCAGCCGGGAAGACGGTGACCGTACGGGTGCCGGAGCCGTCCACCCAGTGCTCGAACATCCGGTACGCGCGTCCGCTCGGGGCGGCGTGCAGCAGCTCCGCCTCGGCCGGCCCGTCGTCGTCCGGGTCGAGGTCCACCGTGGACAGGAGGAACCGGCCGCCGGGCTCCAGATGGTCGCGGACCGCCCGGTACAGGCCGGCCCGGCCGTCGGCGTCCAGCAGGGAGACGGTGGTGGTGCCCAGGACGACGACCGCGTACCGGCGGCCGAGCGAGAAGTCGCTCATGTCGGCCCGTACGGTGTCGCACCGGCCGCGCAGCGAGGCGGGCGCCTCGTCCAGGCGGGCGTGCAGCAGCCGCAGCATGTCCGGGGACAGTTCGAGGGCGGTGACCGGCCGGCCCGCCGCGAGCAGCGGGAACGTCAGCCGGCCGGAGCCGGCCGCCAGGTCGAGCACCGGGCCGGGGAACGGCCTGATGGCGGCGAGGAGTTCGCGGATTTCGAGGGTGTTGCCACCGGCGAGGTCGTGGTAGACCTCGGAGCCGGTCGCGTCGTACATGTCGCACAGCACGGCGCGGTCGCCGAGTTCGGCGAGCAGTTCACCGGCCCGTCCGGGCACGAGCCGCGCGGCGGGTGCCGTCGCGGGTGCCATGGGGAGTGTCGTCGCGGCTGTCGTGAACGTCGTGGTCACCGGGGTCACCGCCCTGCCGGTACGGAGGCGGCGGCGACAGCCCCGACGGAGTCCAGCGGCACGCCCGCCCCGGTGAAGAACCGGTCGACCGCCGCCAGGTGCTCCTCATCGGCGAACTCGGCCGCGGCGGGCCGCGATCCCAGGACCAGCAGCGCCTCGGCCGCCTGCGCGGCCTTCCGCTCCAGCTGGAACAGCCTGCGGCCGGCGCCCGGCCCGTGCCCGGAATCGGTGCTGTGGGCGCTGTGGGCGCTGTAGAGGAAGGAAGCGTCCTCGTTCCACAGCAGGAGCGGTACGTCGCTTCCCGTGTCCGCGCCGGGCACCGCCTCCAGGGCGGGCAGCATCCGGCCGCCGAACCCGGAGACGCGCAGCCGGTCGAGGCCACGGGCCCGCAGGTCGCGCAGGCCGTCGACGGCGGCCAGGTACCGGCCGAGCCAGGGGCGGGCGGCGAGGGCGGCGGAGCGTACTTCCTCCGGCAGCACCAGCCCGAGGGCAACCGGACAGGGCTGCGCGGACTCCTCGTTGTACCGCCGCCAGTTCTCCTCCAGGACGGTGAACGCGTCGCCCGGCTCGCCGAGGCGACGGCCCGTGGGAGAGGTGGAGACGCCGCCGTCGGCCGCGACGTGCAGCCGCAGCAGCGGACCGTCGCCGGACGGTCCCGCGCCCAGGGCGGGGAGATCGGCGAGCTGCATGACGGGGTGCGTGAGGAAGTCGGCGAACACTCCGTCGTGCCGCGCCCGGTCGGCGTCGTCGAGGAAAGCCTCGAAGTCGCTTTCGTCGGCGACCCGCAGCAGCGTGGGGCCGACCACCGACATGTACGCGCTGACGCCGTAGCTCTGCACCTGGAGGTAGAAGTCGGAGCCGATCGAGCCCTCACCGCCGGGCTCGCCGAACGAACCCTCGTACCCGATCACGGCCGGTCCCGCGTCCGGACCGGTACCCGCCTCCGTACCCGGGTGACCGGGGACGAAGACGGTGGCGCCGGGGCCGGCGAGGCCCGCCGCGAGTACGGCGTCGAGGTGTCCCGGGTCCTCCAGGACCACGGTGGCGGCGCCGCGCCGTGATCCGGGTGCGGACTCGGAGCCGGTGGAACCGGCCGTAGCCGGCCTCCCCGTGCCCCACTGCATCAGGTGTCTCTTGGTGGCACTCATGGGATTCCTCCTCTCATGCCGCGATCACGGCGTGGGGTGATGACGTTCGGTGGCCGGCGGGCGCGGTGTCGCGCCGGGGCTGCCCGTGGCGGTCCGGCCGCCGGGCGGGCGGTTCACGATGTGGGGTGGGTGTCGTACGGGCGCATGCCGAACCGGGCGTCGGCGCACCGCGCGAAGAGTGGAAGGGTCGTGGGGGTACGGGTCCGTCGCGGGAGCGGTACGGAGCCGTCGTACGGGTACGGCGGGTCGGTCGCGGCCCGCCGGCTCAGCTCACGCCGAGCGCGGCCAGCAGGGTCTTGAGTTCGGCCATGGCGGCCTGCGGACCGAAGAGGTTGGCGACTCCGGTCAGGTTGAGCACGACCTCGTCGACGCCCGCCCGTTCGTACCGCGCCAGCTTCTCCGTCAGCGCGTCGAGGTCGCCGCTGAGGAACGCGTCGCCGTCGACCAGCGCCTTGGCGCGGGCGAGCGGCTCCTCGTCACGCGCCTCGATGCCGGAGCGCCGCAGCATGTCCTGGTAGTGCGGGGCCTGGAGGTGTGCCGCGTTGCTCGCCAGCGCCAGCTCCGCGGGCTCGCGTTCGGGCCTGGTCAGCGCGAGCGGCACCATGGCGGCCACCCTGGGCACCGGGCGGCCGGCGGTGGCGGCGCCTTCGCGCAGGGCGGGCATGATCTGCTCGGCCAGGTAGTCGGCCGACGCCAGCCAGGTGATGGCGACGTCCGCGAGTTCCCCCGCGACCCTGGCCATTCCCGGCCGCAGTACGCCGAGTCCCAGTTCCACCTGGGGCGCCGGGTAGGGGGCGAGCCGGCCGTGGCAGGAGAAGTACTCTCCGCCGGCCGCCGCCACCTCCTCCTCGGAAGCTCCCGTCAGCAGCCCCCGTACGACACCCAGGTACTCCCGGGCCGCCGTCAGCGGACTGCGGTAGGGGGAGCCGAGCAGACTGCGCTGGAGCGACGTACCGCCCGGCCCGTACCCGGCCACCACCGGCTGCCCCGTCAGCATCGCCAGCGACCTGGCCTGGAGCGCCGCCTCGTACGGATGCCGCAGCGGCATCAGCGTCACCCCGAGCCCTACCGGTACCCGGAACCCGGCACCCGCCACGTGGGCGAAGGTCTGGTGCGGTTCCAGGATTAGGGACTGGCCCTGCCACAGCCGCCGCGCCCCGGTCCACTGGACGAGTGCCGCGTACGGGAGGACCTGCTCGGGCCTGCGGGGTACGAAGGGGATGAGGACCGAGTACGCGGTCATGGCTCGCTCCTGGTTCGGGTTGCCTGGTGGTCGGGCGGGTCGGTGGGCCGGGCGGGGTGGGGCGGTCAGGCCCAGTCGAACGTGTTCAGGCCGCCGGGGAAGCCGGTGCCGGGCTTGATGACGACATGGCCGCCGGGCTTGAAGATCCCCGCGCCCGGCCCGGTCGCCCGCACCTTGCAGGTGCCGCCGATGTAGAGGATGCAGCGGTCCTGCGCCGCTTCCCCGGCCGTGGAACCGGCCTCGTCCGCCGTGACGCTCCCGGAGCCCGCGCCGCCCGCCGTGGAACTCTCGGCGGCCGTCGTGATCTGCGGGCGCTCCACGGGCTGCGCGTCGGCCGCCGATGCCGCCGGCGCTCCGACGGTCAGGAGAGCGCCGAGTCCAAGTGCGGCGGCGAGAGCGGCGCGGGCGGTCAGCGTGCGGGTCTGCGTACGAAACTGGTTTCCGGTCATGGTGCGGTGTCCCCCTGGTGTGCGGTGCGTCGTTTCCGACAAGGAGAAGACTGCCAACCCGGCGGGCACTTCGGGGCGGTGGAAGCGTGCAGCTTGCTGCACCGCCGACCGCAGCTTGCTGCACGGGGACGGTGCAACCCACGGCCCGGAGCGCCGCGTTCCACGGAAGGCGCGAAACGGCCGTATCAAGACAACCGCTGTACGATCGGGGCGGACGGCCGCCGCTCGCCGGGGCGGTGGCGCCAGCACTGGGGGAGTCGTGCAGCGGGGAACTCTGGCGTATCTGGGCGTGAGCGACGAGGACGAGCGGTGCTACCGCGCGTTGCTGCGGCTGACCGAGGCGACGGCCGGTGAGCTGGCCGACGAACTGGGTACCGGCCCGCAGCAGACGGCCGCCGCCCTCGAACGTCTTCTGACCCGGGACCTGGCCGAGCCGTCCGTGGACGGCAGGAGCCGCCCCGCCCCGCCGGCCAAGGCCGTGCAGCGGCTCATCGAGCAGCAGGTGCACGAACTGCGCCAGGAGCTCGAACGGGTGGTGGTCGAGGAGGACGTGGTCGAATCGCTGCTGAACGAGCGCGCGACCGCTCGTCCCGCCCCGGGGCTGAGCGCCCCCGACCGTCCGGCGATCGAGCGCATCGAGGGCCTGGAGCAGATCCGGGCCCACATCGACGAACTCACCTTCTACACGCGCAGCGAGGGCCTGACCACCCAGCCGCACGGCACCCTGACCGCCGAGAGCATCGCCGCCTCGCGCCCGCTGGACACCCGCATCCTGCGCCGGGGCGTCCGGATGCGGACCATCATGGGCGCCGCCGCCGCCGGTGACCCGCCGACGCTGGCCTACCTCTCGGAACTCGTCGCGGCCGGCGCCGAGATACGGATCTCCGACCGCCCGCTGGAACGCCTGCTCGTCTTCGACCGCACCGCCGCCCTCACCCCGATCGACCCCACCGCCTCGGTGCAGGGCGCGCTGCTCGTCCGGGAGCCGGGGCTGGTGGCCAACCTCGTCTCCCTCTTCGAGCGCATGTGGAACGACGCCACCGACATCCGCGACCTGCTGGGGCACACCTCCGACCCCGGCGCGCAGCTCACCGACGTGGAGCGCAGGATCCTGTCCACCATGTACCAGGTGGACAAGGACGAGTCGGGGGCACGGGAGGTCGGCCTCTCCGTGCGCACGTACCGCAAGTACATCGCCGACCTCATGCACCGGCTCGGCGCCGCGAACCGCTTCCAGGCGGCGCTCCTGGCCCGCGACCGCGGCTGGATCTGAGGGCCGGGAGCCGGGTGGCCGGGGCCGGGTGGCCTGACGGCCGGTCTTCTACGTCGTGCGAGGCGTCGGGTCGAGGCGCTTGAAGTAGAAGCTGCAATCCTTCGGGGTGCCGGCCGGATCGCCCGCGTACCCGGGTACGACGCCGTAGCGGGTCCAGCCCGCCGCGCGGTAGAGGTACTCGGCGGGGCTGCCGGTCTCGGTGTCCAGCAGCAGGAGCGTGGCACCCGCGTCGGCGGCGGCCTCTTCGGCGGCGGCCAGCAGGGCGCGGCCCAGGCCCTGTCCGCGCGCGTCCCGGTGGACCATGAGCTTGACCAGTTCGGCGCGGTGCCGGCTGTTGGGCTTGGGCCCGCGGGCGAGTCCGAAGGTGCCGGTGATGCCGCCGCCCGGACCGCGGGCGGCCCACACGGCGAGGCTGCCGTCGTCCACCGCGGGCTGCTGCGCGGTCCACCACGCCGCGGCTTCCTCGTACGGGAAGGGGGCGAGGAAGCCGACGGACGCGTTGCCGTCGACCGCGTCCACGAGGACGCGGGCCAGGTCCGGCACACTGTCGCGGAACTCGCCGGCGGTCAGCCGGGTGATGACGGGCGTCCGGGTCGCGGCGGTCACGGCAGGACCACCACGACCGCGTAGCGGACCGGGTCCGGGCCCGGGCAGTGGAACCGGGAATCGCCCCAGAGGCGGAAGCGCAGGCAGTCCCCGGCGCGGATTTCGTGGACAGCGCCGCCCGCCGTGACCTCCAGTACGCCCTCCAGCACCCAGATGTGCTGTTCGATGCCCGGCACGGGTGGCCCGTCGTACGTGATGTCCGCGCCCGGCCGCAGCGCCCCCTCGACGATCTCGCCCCGCAGGCCGGGGTGCGGCGGGGACACCGACCGCCGGGTGAAGCCCGATTCCTCGTCGCGCCACACCAACTGGCGCTCGGCGCGCACCAGTTGTGGAGGCTCGGACTCGACCTCGGCCAGCAGTTGCGACATCGTCCGCCCGTACGCGGCGCACAGGCTCCCCAGCAGGGCCGCCGTCGGGCTGATCTCCGCACGTTCCAGCCGGGAAAGGGTCGACCGGCTGATGTCCGTACGCCGCGCCAGCTCGTCCAGCGACCAGCCGCGCTCGGTGCGCAGCTCCGCGAGCCGGTGGGCCAGACGATCGTCGACTGTTCTCATATCAGAGAAGTTATCTCAGATACGAAACGAGCGCGATCGCTACGGCCGGCTCCCCCGCCCAATCGCTACGGCCGGCTCCCCTGCCACGAGTCCCCCTCACGAGTCCCCATCACCAATCCCTCACGACGGTCTCTCGGCCGCCGGTATGCGGGCCGGGAAGAGGTCGAAGCGGCCGGTGCGCGCCGCGAGCGTCAGCTCGGCGGTCGCGGCGGCCAGGACCTCGGCGAGCAGCACCGGTTCGGGGCCGGGGCGGCTTCCCCCGGTCCGTTCGCAGGGGCCGCACAGCGTCATCGCCAGCACGGCCCGCCACCTGCCGCGCGGGACACCGCACGCGTCGCACACGTCGTTCTCGTCGTAAGAGACCATGACCCCCACCCGCGAACTGCCCTGTTTTACGGCCGACTTCGGCATCGTTCCACGGGGGTACGACAATCATGCCCGCCGACCGCCGCCTCCGGCCGCCACCTCCGACCGCCGCGTCAGAAGTCGTCGCACGTCGCGGTCGCGAACCTGCCGGTGGCCGTGGCGGTCCTGGGCGCGTTCTCGTCGACCGTCACGGAACAGGTGGCGGTGCCGCCGGAGGCGCCGGTGACGACGGTCAGCGAGCCGCCCTTCACCAGGCCGGTGGTCTCGACTTCCTCCCGCCAGGGGAGCCGGGCGTCGGTCACGGTGGTGGACGAGGCGTCACCCTCCCGCCAGGTCGTGTACCTGATGGTGACGTCCCTGGCGTCGCCCGTCACGGCGTACCTCACCGTCACGGTCCGGGTCGACTCCTCGTCCACCACCGTGGTGACCGTGGCGATGACGGCGATGCAGCCGCCGGCGAACAGGAGCACCAGGCCGAGCAGCACCCACGGCCAGATCCGGCGCTTTCGAGGAGGCATCGGGGGCGTCGGCGGGTAACCGGCCCAGGCGGGCGGCGGCGGGCCGCCGCCCGGTGGCCGGGGGCCCCACCGCGGGTCGCCGGGCGGTGGCGGGGGTGGTGCGTCGGACATGCGGCTCGTCCTTCCGGGTCGGTCACCCGAATCCGGCCGGTCGCGCGGATTCGCCTCGGTACCTTCATCGCCTTCGTCGCCCTTCGATCATTGGCCGGGTCCGCTCCGTCCGCCCACGGGCTTGAGCCGGCGGGATGGCGAGACGAAACGTCTTGCGGGGCGGCGGGCAGGCGTTTATCTTCTTAGCGAGACGAACCGTTCCGTCTCGCAACCCTGCTGAAGAAGAAAGGCTCCCTCTTGCTCCGATCCGGCACCCGGCTCGCCCTGTCCGACGTCACCCTGCGGTACGACGACCACGTCGTCCTCGACCGCGTCTCCCTCACCGTCCGGCCCGGCGAGAAAGCCGGCGTCGTCGGCGACAACGGGTCCGGCAAGTCCACACTGCTCCGCCTCCTCGCCGGCCTCCAGAAGCCCGACAACGGCACCGTCACCCTCACCGCCCACGGCGGCGTCGGTCACCTCGCCCAGACCCTCGACCTGCCGCCCACCGCGCCCGTCGGCGCCGCCGTCGATCTCGCCCTCGCCGAACTGCGGGCGCTGGAGCGGCGCATGAGGCAGGCCGAGGCGGGGCTCGGCGACGCCGGCCCGGCCGGGCTCTCGGCGTACGCCGCCCTCGTGGCGGAGTTCGAGGCGCGCGGCGGCCACGACGCCGACCGCCGCGTCGACATCACCCTGCGCAGGCTCGGCGAACGCACCCCGTTCGACCGCGCCCGTCCCCTCGGCACGCTCTCCGGCGGCCAGCGCTCACGGCTCGCGCTCGCCGCCACGCTGGCCGCCGCGCCGGAGGTGCTGCTGCTCGACGAACCGACCAACGACCTCGACGACGAGGCCGTCGGCTGGCTGGAGGAACACCTGCGCGCCCATCGCGGCACGGTGGTCGCGGTCACCCACGACCGGACGTTCCTCGACCGCGTCACCACGACCGTGCTGGAGGTGGACCAGGACCTGCGGACGGTACGCCGCTACGGCAACGGTTACGCCGGTTTCCTCACCGCCAAGGCCGCCGCCCGTGCCCGCTGGGCCAGGGAGTACGAGCAGTGGCGCGCCGAGGTGGCCCGGCGATCCGCCCTCGCCGAGACGAACACCGTTCTGCTCTCCGCCATCCCCCGCAAGGCACCGGCCTCCTTCAGCGGCGCCGGCGCCTTCCGGGCCAGGTCCCGCGCGCACGGCGCGATGAGCCGCATCCGCAGCGCCCGCGAGCACCTGAACCGGCTGACCGAGCGCCCGATGCCGCCGCCCCCCCGTCCGCTGCGCTTCTCGGCCCGCATCGACGGCGGGGCGGCGGACGGGACGACCGGGGCACGGCTCGACGGCGTACGCGTGCCGGGGCGCCTGCGCGTCGGCTCGCTGCGCTTCGAGCCGGGTGAGCGCGTGCTGGTCACCGGGCCCAACGGCGCCGGCAAGTCGACGCTGCTCCAGGTCCTCGCGGGCGAGCTGAAACCCGTCAGCGGCACGGCCACCCGGCCCCCGCGCACCGGCTTCCTGCGCCAGGACACCTTCCGTACGGCCCCCGGCGGCGACAGCCGTACGGTCCTGGAGGCGTTCGGACCGGCCGACCGCGCCCACGAGCTGCTCTCCCTGGGCCTGTTCCGCGAGGCCGACCTGGCGAAGCCCGTACGCGCCCTGTCCACCGGCGGCCGCCGCAAGCTCGAACTGGCCCGGCTCGTCACGAACCCCGTGGACCTGCTGCTCCTCGACGAACCGACGAACCACCTCGCTCCGGCCCTGGTCGAAGAGATCGAAGCGGCCCTGGCCGGCTACGCGGGCACGCTGGTGATCGTCACGCACGACCGGCGGATGCGGCGCTCGTTCACGGGCACCCGGCTGGACATGGCGGGCGGTGAGGTGTGCGAAGCCGGCCCGGGTGCGTGATCATCGGAGGATGAGCCCCGACATCCGTCTCGCCCAGCAACCGGAGGCCGACGAACTGCTCGGCCGCAGCCCGCTCGCCGACCTGATCGGCATGCTGCTCGACCAGCAGGTCCCGATGGAGTGGGCGTTCGCCGGCCCGTACACGATCGCCCAGCGGCTCGGCGCCGACGATCTCGACGCGCACGAGATCGCGGCGTACGACCCCGACGCCTTCGCGGAGCTCCTGTCGGCCAAGCCCGCCGTGCACCGCTACCCGGGGTCCATGGCCAAGCGCGTGCAGCAGCTCTGCCAGTACCTGGTCGACGAGTACGACGGCGACGCGACCGCGATCTGGCGCGACGTCGAAACCGGCAGGGAACTGCTGGCCCGGCTGAACGCGCTGCCCGGCTTCGGCAAGCAGAAGTCGCAGATCTTCCTGGCCCTGCTGGGCAAGCAGCTCGGCGTACGCCCGGAGGGCTGGCGGGAGGCGGCGGGGTCGTACGGCGACGAGGGCGCGTTCCGCTCGGCGGCGGACATCACGGGCCCGGAGTCCCTCGCGAAGGTCCGCGCGTTCAAGCAGCAGACGAAGGCGGCGGCGAAGAAGAAGGCTCCGGCGAAGTAGCCCGCAGGCGCGGCGCGCTGGGGGCGTACTCCGTACGGGGGAAGCCCGCCCGGCCCGCTTTTTCCGTCATCAGGACCGCTCCACATCACCGGAGGGGTTAGTTCCGCTCATGATTTGGTCCCGTTCTGGCGACGAATACGCCCTTTGCACCCCGTCCTCATGGCTGCGCCCGGAGCCGCTTGCCCGGTAGGCTTTCCGTGTGATCTTCAAGCGCATCGGAAACGGCCGGCCGTATCCCGACCACGGCCGGGAAAGCACCCGGCAGTGGGCGGATGTCGCGCCGCGCCCGGTCCGCCTCGATCAGCTCGTGACCACCAAGGGTCAGCTGGATCTCGAGACACTGCTGGCCGAGGACTCGACGTTCTACGGCGACCTCTTCGCCCACGTCGTGAAGTGGCAGGGCGACCTGTACCTGGAGGACGGACTGCACCGCGCGGTCCGCGCCGCGCTCCAGCAGCGCCAAGTGCTGCACGCGCGTGTCCTCGAACTCGACCGCACCTGAGACACGCCGGCCCGGCCGCACCACCGCCCGAACGGACGTCGCATTGGGCCTTATGGGTTGGCCTGACCCGGTGTCATTGATCATTTAGTAGGCATCGTCACCGAGGCGCACTACGCTGCGCCCATGAGCATGCTGACACCCCCCGGCATGGGCGGAAAGTACCGCATTACGGGCGACAAGTACCCCCGCATGCGACGCCCCCGGAACCGGCGCAGGACCAGCGTCGCGATGGTGGCCTCCCTCGTGGCCCTCGGTCTGGCCGGCTGGGGGACGCTGGAGCTCATCGACGTCTTCACCGGTGGCACGAAGAAGACCTCGGCCGCGGAACGCGGCAAGGACTGCACGAAGGCCGCCGCGCCTTCCGCTCCCGCGCGCAGCGCCACCCTGCTGAAGCCCGCCAAGATCAAGGTCAACGTCTACAACGCGACCAAGCGCGGCGGTCTGGCCAAGGAGACCGCCGACGAGCTGAAGAAGCGCGGCTTCACCGTCGGGAAGGTCGGCAACGCGCCGCCGGAGTACGACAAGAAGGTCAAGGGCCCCGGCATGGTGCTGGGCGCGCCCAAGTCGGTCTCCGAGGTGCTTCCCGTACTGGGTACGCAGCTCAGGGGCGCCGTGCAGAAGGCCGACACCCGCAAGGGCAAGGACGTGGACCTGATCCTGGGCACGGCGTTCAAGTCGCTGACGACGAAGAAGGACGCGGACAAGGCCCTGGCCGCTCTGGCCAGGCCCGCGCCCGCGCCCTCCAAGAAGTGCTGAGTACGCCCGACTGCTAGCCGGCGGTCCCGTACATCCGGTCGCCCGCGTCGCCGAGCCCCGGCACGATGTAGCCGTGCTCGTTGAGCCGCTCGTCGACCGAGGCGGTGACCACGGTGACCGGTGTGCCGGCGAGCTCGCGCTCCATGACCTCGACGCCCTCGGGCGCCGCGAGCAGCACGACCGCCGTGACATCGTCCGCGCCGCGCTTGATCAGCTCACGGATCGCCGCGACCAGGGTGCCACCGGTGGCGAGCATCGGGTCGAGGACGTACACCTGACGGCCGGAGAGGTCCTCCGGCATCCGCGTGGCGTACGTCTCCGCCTGGAGCGTCTCCTCGTTGCGGATCATTCCGAGGAAGCCGACCTCGGCGGTCGGCAGCAGCCGCACCATGCCGTCCAGCATGCCCAGACCGGCCCGCAGGATCGGTACGACCAGGGGGCGGGGGTGGGACAGCTTCACGCCCGTCGTCGCCGTCACCGGGGTCTGGATGTCGACCTGTTCGGTGCGCACGTCCCGGGTGGCCTCGTACGCGAGCAGGGTGACCAGCTCGTCGGCGAGGCGCCGGAAGGTCGCAGAGTCGGTGCGCTTGTCGCGCAGCGTGGTGAGTTTGTGCGCCACCAGCGGGTGGTCGACGACGTGGATCCGCATGACGTCAACAGTAACCGGGCATACGGGCCCGCTCGCGCTGGCATCAACACGCCGGCCGGGGGAAGGTGGGGTGGGGGGGGCAGACTCGGGCTTGGGGTGGTGTGGCCGATGCCGGACGAGGACCAGGAGCGGGAACAGGACCAGGAACGGCGGGAAGGCACCGGGGAGGCCGACCGCAGGCGGCGGCGCGCCCAGTTCCTGCGCGAACTCAACGAGGCGAAGGCACTGCGCGAGCGGGTACAGCCGCGCCGGGCCCGGGCGGCGCGGATGCGGCAGCAGATGCGGATGCGTACCTTCCGCTGGTAGGGGCGTTCTCGCAGGACTGGTACACGACGCAAGAGCGGAAGACCTCTCGCGGAACGCTTTCTTCTGCCACGATTCCGAGTGGGCGGGGCTCGGAGCTGCGAAACGGTTTCTCCCCACCTCAGGCACACCCTCCGGCCGGGAGGAACTCCAACCGGCACTTCTCAAGACCAGTGGGAGAGTCACGGTGTACTTCGCCGCACTGCTCGCGCGCACCGAAGACGGGTGGAAAGCGAGCGACACGGAGCTCGACGACGTGGAAACCCTGTCCGACCTGACCGATCTGGCCCGCGAGGCCACGGTCGACGACGACACGGTGATCGTCTTCATCGAGCAGGAAGACGCATGGTTCGGCCTCGTCCGGGTGGACGGCGAGGAGGACCCGCGCATCTATGTCTCCGACGCGGCCGCGGCCGCCCGTTCCTCGTACGGGGAGATCCTGCTCACCGACGAACTGCTCGGCCGGGACCCCGAGGACCTGGACGCCCTGGAGGAGCTCGTCGACCTCGACGGCACCGAGGACGGTGAACCGGACGCGGAAACCATCAACGGGAACGACGAAAACGACGAGGAGGAGATCACGGCGGACGACGGCGGCGTCGTACCGGCGGGTCCGGTCGGGGAAACGGGGATCCTCGCGGACCTCGGCCTCTCCGACAAGGACCTGCTGGCGCTCGGCACGGACGCCCTTGTGGAGATCGCCGACGCGCTGGGGGCCGCCGACGTACTGGAGACCGTCCAGTAGTGAACCCCGCGGTGACAGAGGAACAGCAACCGGACCCCGGACCGGACCCGGTCCGGGACCGGTGGCGGGCGCCCATGCGCCTTGCCCTGGACGAGGCGGCGCGGGCGGCGGAGGCCGGCGATGTGCCGGTCGGCGCCGTCCTGCTGGCTCCCGACGGCTCGCTGCTCGCGGCGGGACACAACGAGCGCGAGGCCACGGGTGATCCGACGGCGCACGCCGAGGTGCTGGCCATCCGCAGGGCGGCGCGCGAGCTCGGCGAGTGGCGGCTGACGGGCTGCACGCTCGTCGTCACCCTGGAACCCTGCACGATGTGCGCGGGAGCACTCGTGCAGTCCCGGGTGGAGCGGGTGGTCTACGGAGCGCTCGACGAGAAGGCGGGCGCCGCCGGCTCGCTCTGGGACGTCGTACGGGACCGGAGGCTGAACCACCGGCCCGAAGTGATCCACGGTGTCCTCGAAAGGGAGTGTTCGGCGCAGCTGACGGCCTTCTTCAGGGACCGCTGACGGTCTCCTTCTCCGCAGGACCGCCGAGGGACCTCTGAGGGACCTCTGAGGGACTGCTGACGGCTCTCCGGAGGGAACGCCGGGGAACCGATTTCGGAGCACGGCCCGGTGTGGGCTAAGCTCTCTCTCGGTAGCGTGTCCGAGTGGCCTAAGGAGCACGCCTCGAAAGCGTGTGATGGTGCAAGCTATCCGTGGGTTCAAATCCCACCGCTACCGCTCAGAACGAGAGCCCCGACTCCCCGAGTCGGGGCTCTCGTGTTGTGCGGTTAGACTCACGCGACTCACGGGACCGGCAGGGGAGGCCGCACAGATGGTGCAAACGAAGAAGATAGCGCTGTACATGCTCGTCGTCTTCGTGCTGTACACGATCATCACGTCCCCCGAGCGGGCGGCCGATCTGGTCCAGATAGGCTTCGAGGGCGTGTCCAGTGCCGCCCAGGGCGTCGGCGAGTTCATGTCCCAGCTGATCCAGTAGGAGTACCCCTTGATCCGCCATCTGGTCCTCTTCAAGCTCAACGAGGGTGTCGAGCGGGACGAGCCCTGCGTCCTCGCCGGCGTGAAGGCGTTCGAGGAGCTCGACGGTGTCGTCCCCGAACTGGAGTTCTGGGAGTGCGCCTGGAACATCACCGACCGGCCCATCGCGTACGACTTCGCCATCAACTCGGCGGTCGCGGACCGCGAGGCACTGAAGCGGTACATCGAGCACCCGGCCCACCAGGCGGCCGCCGGTCAGTGGCGTGAATTCGCCACGTGGGTGATCGCCGACTACGAGTTCTGAGACCCCGCGCCAGCAGGCCCCGCACCGTTCAGGTGTGGGGTTTTTGCATGTTTACATCCCCACTTGGTGTCAACACGGAGTTATGCGGTGCTTGCACACAGTGCACATGTCTTGTGATGCTATGACCGCTTTTGACGGATGAGTTGACCGTGGTTGACCGAGAGAAGGGGTGGCGTGACCGTGCCGGCCAGTACAGCGCCTCAAGCACCACCCCAGCAGCTCCAACCACTCCCTCCCGAGACCGCCCCGACCCCCGGCGGGAAGCACCCCCAAAAGCCGCGGCGCGGACACCAGGGCCCTCACGCAGGTGCTGTTCGCCGAGCTGAAGGAGCTGGCCCCGGGTACGCCCGAGCACAACCGCGTGCGCGGGGTGCTCATCGAGGCGAACCTGCCCCTGGTCCGGTACGCCGCCGCCCGGTTCCGCAGCCGCAACGAGCCCATGGAGGACGTCGTACAGGTCGGAACGATCGGGCTGATCAACGCGATCGACCGGTTCGACCCCGACCGCGGCGTGCAGTTCCCCACCTTCGCGATGCCGACCGTCGTGGGCGAGATCAAGCGGTACTTCCGCGACAACGTCAGAACCGTCCACGTGCCCCGGCGGCTGCACGAACTGTGGGTGCAGGTCAGCGGGGCCACCGAGGACCTCACGACGGCCCACGGACGCTCTCCCACGACCGCCGAGATTGCCGAGCGCCTGCGCATCCCCGAGGACGAGGTACTGGCGTGCATCGAGGCGGGGCGCTCGTACCACGCGACCTCGCTGGAGGCCGCCCAGGAGGGTGACGGGCTGCCGGGGCTGCTCGACCGGCTCGGTTACGAGGACCCGGCACTGGCCGGCGTCGAACACCGCGACCTCGTGCGGCACCTGCTCGTACAGCTGCCCGAGCGCGAGCAGCGGATTTTGCTGCTCCGGTACTACAACAATCTGACGCAGTCCCAGATCAGTGCCGAACTGGGCGTCTCGCAGATGCATGTGTCAAGACTTCTGGCGAGGAGCTTCGCCCGCCTCAGATCCGCAAATCGAATCGAGGCGTAACCGGATCGGGTAGTACCCGTCGAATGGCCGAAAAGCCGCACACCCCCCTTTTCCTGCGCAGATTTGTCGACTTGGCGCTACAGCGTGTTGCCGACATGTGACATTCTGCTGGAACCGCGTTTGCCGCAGCTCCGCCGCCGGTATTCAGGTGGAGGCTGCTTCCTCCGACGGGAGCGTCCGCCGCTACCGTCAGCGACCTCAGTGCTTGAAAGGGGGCCGGCATGTCCGCAGAACAGGGCAGCTCGAAGGTGCTCACGAAGGAAGTGCCCGCCGTGCTCGACCAGGTGACGGCTCCTCAGCCGCCGCTCGTCGCCGCACAGCCGGAAGCAATCGACACCCGCACTCTGTCCCGCTCGCTCTTCCTGCGGCTCGCCGCCCTGGACAAGGACAGCCCTGACCGTACGTACGTACGGGACACGCTCATCGAACTCAACCTCCCCCTGGTGCGTTACGCCGCGGCCCGTTTCCGCAGCCGCAACGAGCCGATGGAAGACATCGTCCAGGTCGGAACGATCGGCCTGATCAAGGCGATCGACCGGTTCGACTGCGAACGGGGCGTCGAATTCCCGACGTTCGCGATGCCCACGGTGGTCGGCGAGATCAAGCGCTTCTTCCGTGACACGAGTTGGTCGGTACGGGTCCCGCGCCGCCTCCAGGAGCTGCGCCTCGCGCTCACGAAGGCCAGCGACGACCTCGCGCAGAAGCTCGACCGGTCGCCGACCGTCCCCGAACTCGCCGCCGTACTGGGGGTGTCGGAGGAGGACGTCGTCGACGGGCTGGCGGTGGGCAACGCCTACACCGCGAGCTCTCTGGACTCGCCCTCCCCGGAGGACGACGGCGGCGAGGGTTCACTGGCGGACCGGCTCGGCTACGAGGACACGGCGCTGGAAGGCGTCGAGTACCGCGAGTCGCTGAAGCCGCTGTTGGCCAAACTGCCGCCGCGCGAGCGCCAGATCATCATGCTGCGGTTCTTCGCGAACATGACGCAGTCCCAGATCGGTGAAGAGGTCGGCATCTCGCAGATGCATGTCTCGCGGCTGCTGACGCGCACGCTGTCGCAGTTGCGGGAAGGGCTCATCGCGGACTGACCTCCGCGATCGGCCGGGTCGGTCGGCGGGGTCGGTCGGCGGGGTTTCTAATTGACGGTGCGTCAGACACACTGGCGCGATGCGACGTCATGGTCTGACGCACGGCCGCCGAGGTGCCGCTACGGGCGCCGCGGCGGTTGTGCTGGGTCTGGGCGGGGTACTGGCCGCGTGCGGCGGCGGGAACGGCGACGACGACGGCTATGCGGCGATCGGAGCGGCGGGCCGGGGTCCGGAGCGGGCGCCGGGACGGGCCGTACCGCCGGAGGGCGGGGTCGAACTGGTACCGCTCGACGGCGACGACGCCTCGCGCGGCGGTGCGCGTAGCGGTGGCGACGGGCGCGGCTCCCCCGCCGTCGGTGCGGAGGCCGGTGCGGCCGTTCCCCGCGACGGCAGGGCTTCCAAGTCCGACGGGCCGGACGCCGAGGGCGGGGACCCCGGCGCGACGCACGCTCCCGCGGCCCCGGGAAAGCCACAGGCCCCTGACGGGGGCGGCAGCGCCGGTACGGGTGGGGGCGGCGGCGGTACCGGTGGCGGCGATACGCCGGCGAAGCCGCCGGCCGGCGGGTCGCCCGGCACCCCGGGGCCGCCCGGATCACCGGACTCGCCAGGACCGCCGGGAGACGGCCCGGGGACAGGAGACGGCTCCGGTGGCGCCTCCCCCGCGCCGCCCGCCGGACCGGCCGTGCTCAAGGTCGGCGACCCCCTGCTGCCCCCCCGCGAGAAGCGGTGGTGCGAGCAGGTGACCGTACCGTTCCGCAACACCGGGGAATCGGCGGTCCGTTCGGGCACCGTGACGTTCGGGACGCACATCATCGGCGCGCTCGGTGTGGACTGGGGCACGCGGACGTCGACCCAGCCGCTGCCCGGGCCGATCGCCGCGGGTGCGGCCGTGACGAAGACGTACACCGTGTGCGTGGACGCCTGGCGGGTGCCGCTGGGCATGCGTGTCGAGACCCAGGACGTCACGGCCGACTGGAAGTGACCGGCCGGGCGGAGCGATCAGATACGCGGACCGATCGGATGCGTCGGGTGATCCGCGCGGTGCGTGATCAGCCGAACGCGAGCCAGGCGACCGCCGCGAGGATCACGACGACGGCCACGACGCCGACGATCAGGCCGGTCCTGGGGCCGCCCGGCGCGGTGGCCGCGGCCGGCTGCTGTCGCTGCGGTTCGCCGTCGTCCACGAAGGCGCGGAACATCTGGGTGCTGCCCGCCGGGTCGTGCTGACCCTCGGGGCCCTGCGGAGCATGGGGGTTGTGTGCCATGGGGCACGACCCTAGCGAAGTGGGCCGCTCAGCACACCCCCGGACCCTCCGCCCGGCGTGATCTGCGGCTTTACCGGCCCCCCGGACGTCCTTGACCCGTCGCGCACGGAGCCTTTTGGGTTCCTTTACTCCCACAGGCCCGAATTCGTTTGCCTGGAGCAACCAACTACTTCTATGGTTGCCCTAAGCAACAAGATGTTCGGAGGTGCCCATGGCCGCACAGAGCCGGTTCGAGGAACTGGCCCGGCAGCTCAGTGCCATCGGTGCCGTGAAGCGCGATCTCGCACGCGTCCTCCCCGCGCACTGCCCGGCCGGATCGGCCGCCGTACTCACCCTTCTCGACCGGCACGGCGAGATGCGGATGAGCCGGCTCGCCGAGCTCCTCGCGGTCGACATGTCGGTAACCAGCCGGAACGTGGCGCACGTGGCGGAGCGCGGCTGGATCGACCGGGCCCCCGACCCGTACGACAAGCGCTCCCGCATCCTGCGGCTCAACCCGGCGGGCCGGGTGCTCCTGGAGGAACTCTCCGAGCGCTACACCCAGGCCCTCGCCGGTGCCCTCGACGACTGGTCCGACGAAGAGGTCGGACAGCTCAACACGATGCTGGCCCGCCTGCGCAACAGCTTCGGCGATTGCCGGGCCCGGGCTCCGCACCACTTCCAGCACGACGCAGAAGTGCCCGTTCCACCCGCAACACCCGCGTAAGCAAAGGAATTCAATGGCTACGACCACACCGGCCGGTGTGCGGGGCGGCCACGCCAAGCAGGGGTCCCACCACCACTCCTCCGACGGCGCGCCGATGACTCACCGGCAGATCATGGAGGCCCTCACCGGTCTTCTGCTCGGCATGTTCGTCGCGATGCTGTCGTCGACGATCGTGTCCAACGCCCTCCCCGAGATCATCAGGGACCTCGACGGCACCCAGAGCGCGTACACCTGGGTCGTCACCGCCGCCCTGCTGTCCATGACCGTGACCACCCCCCTGTGGGGCAAGCTGGCGGACCTCTTCAGCCAGAAGCTGCTGGTCCAGATAGCCCTGGTCATCTTCGTCATCGGCTCGGCGCTCGCCGGCATCTCGCAGAACACCGGCACGCTCATCGCCTTCCGGGTGCTCCAGGGCATCGGTACCGGCGGTCTGGTGGCGCTGTCGCAGATCGTGATCGCCGCGATGATCCCGCCGCGTGAGCGCGGCCGGTACGCCGGATACATCGGCGCGACCTTCGCGGTCGCCACGGTCGGCGGTCCGCTGCTCGGCGGCGTCATCACCGACACCGACTGGCTCGGCTGGCGCTGGTGCTTCTACGTCGGCGTGCCGTTCGCGGCGATCGCCCTGGTCCTCCTCCAGAAGACCCTCAAGCTCCCGGTCGTCCGCCGCAAGGTGAAGATCGACTGGCTCGGCGCGTTCTTCCTGGCCGCCTCGGTCTCCCTGCTGATGATCTGGGTGACCCTGGCGGGCGACGACTACGACTGGATCTCGTGGCAGACGTACGCCATGGTCGGCGGCTCGGTCCTGCTCGGCCTGATCTTCGTCGTGGTCGAGACGAAGGCCGCGGAGCCCCTGATCCCGCTGCGCTTCTTCCGCAACCGCACGATCGCGCTCACGTCCTTCGCCAGCCTGTTCGTCGGTGTCGCGATGTTCGGCTCGACCGTCTTCCTGAGCCAGTACTTCCAGCTCGCCCGGGACAAGTCGCCGACAATGTCCGGCGTCATGACGATTCCGATGATCGCGGGCCTGTTCGTCTCCTCCACGGTCTCCGGTCAGATCATCACCAAGACCGGCCGCTGGAAGGGCTTCCTGGTCGGCGGCGGCGTCGGCCTGGTCGCGGGCCTCGGCCTGCTCAGCACGATCACGTACGACACCGAGTACTGGAAGGTCGCCGTCTACATGGCGGTCCTGGGCCTCGGCCTCGGCATGATGATGCAGAACCTGGTCCTGGCCTCCCAGAACCAGGTGAAGCCCGCCGAACTCGGCGCGGCCAGCTCGCTGGTCACCTTCACCCGCTCGCTCGGCGGCGCGGTCGGCGTCTCCGCGCTCGGCGCGGTGCTCTCCAGCCGGATCACGCACTACGTCGAGGACGGCCTGGCCGCCCTCCACATCAAGCCGGGCGGCGCGGCGGCCGGCGGGAACACCATCCCGGACATGGACGCGCTGCCGAAGCCGATCCGGACCGTGATGGAGAGCGCGTACGGAGACGGGATCGCGGACCTCTTCCTGTACGCCGCGCCCATCGCGCTGGTCGGTCTGGTCCTGGTGCTGTTCGTGAAGGAGGTCGCCCTGAAGTCGTCCAACGACGACGCCCCGCAGTCGGCGCAGGCGGAGCCGGGTACCGAGACGGCCGACGCGGCCGCCGCCACGCAGGCGCCCGTCGCGGCCGCCCCGCCCGCCACCGGCAGGACCCTGCACGGCACGGTCCGTACGGCCGAGGGCACGGCGGTGTCCCACGCCGCCGTCACCCTGATCTCCCTGGCCGGGCGGCAGCTCGGGCGCGCGGTCGCCCAGGACGGCCGCTACGCGCTGGACGCCCCGGCGGCCGGTTCGTACGTCCTGATCGCCTCCGCCGACGGCTTCCAGCCGCAGGCGTCCACGGTGGTCGTGGCGGACGAGCCCGTCGCGTACGACATCCTCCTGTCCGGTACGAGCGGCCTCACCGGCACCGTGCGCACCGCCGACGGCGGTCTGCCCGTCGGGGACGCCATGGTCGTCGTGACCGACGTGCGCGGCGACGTGCTGGCCACGGGCAAGTCCGCCGAGGGGGGCGAGTTCGTCTTCGGCGAGCTGATCCCCGGAACGGTGACCGTCGCCGTGAACGCGGCCGGCTTCCGGCCGGTGGCGCTGCCGGTCGAGATCGGCGGCCAGGGCGTCACCCGGGTCGAGGTCGTACTCCGGTCCGGTGCGCTGGTCCGGGGCACCGTGCGCGGCGGCGCCGGGCGGCGGCCACTGGCCGATGCCCGCGTGACGCTGATGGACGCGGCCGGGAACGTGGTCGCCGGCTCCACCACCGGGGACGACGGGGCGTACGCCTTCGCCGACCTCGACGCGGGCGAGTACACGGTCGTCGCGACCGGTTACCCGCCGGTGGCCGGAGCGCTCACGGTCACGGGCCGCGGCGTCGACGGCCACGACATCGAACTCGCCCACCCGGGCGAGTAGTCCAGAGCCCCCGGCCGCGTCGCGGGGGGGCGCGTCCCGAGCGGAGGCGCGCCACCCGTGACCCGGCCGGTGCGGAAAAGGGGCCCCGGTACGGGGCCGACAGGCAGGGGACGCCTGTCGGTCCCGGCCCGGGGCCCTCGTCATTCGTTCGCAAGGAGAGAAAACGGGATGGGACTTCGCGCACAGGTACGGACGCGGGACGGCTGGGCCGTCCAGCACGCGGTGGTGACCGTGACCGACACGACGGGCACGCAGGTGCTCCGCGCGGCGGCGGACGCGGAGGGAGCGGTAAGGACCGATGCTCCCTTGCCGGCCGGTCCTTACACGGTGATCGTGACGGCGGCCGGTTACGCACCCGCCGCGTCCACGGCGTTCGTCACGGCGAGCGGGCGCGCGGACGCCGGAACGGTCGTACTGGCCCGCCAGGGCGGCGTGGAACTGCCGCCGCCCGGCACCTGGACCCTGGACCCCGCGCACTCGTCGGTGGCGGCGGTCGCCCAGCACCTCGGGCTGTCCAGCGTGCACGGGCGGTTCCTGGAGTTCGGCGGCCGCGTCGAGATCGCCGAGGACCTCGGCAAGTCGCGGGTGGAGGCGGTGATCGGCGCGGCGAGCATCGACACCGGCGACGGCATGCGAGACGGGCACCTCAAGTCGCCCGACTTCCTGGACGTCGAGCGGTACCCGGAGATCACGTACAGCAGTACGGGCCTGACCCCGGCGGGTCCGGACCGGTGGACGGTGCACGGCGAACTGTCGCTGCACGGCGTCGCCCGCGCGGTCGAGCTGGACCTGAGCTACCTGGGGACGGGCCCGGACCCGTGGGGCGGCGTACGGGCGGCCTTCCGGGCCACGGCGGAGCTGCGGCGGGAGGACTTCGCCATGAACTACAACCAGGTCGTCCGGGCGGGCATCTCGGCGATCGGCGCGACGCTGCGGGTCGAGCTCGACATACAGGCGGTGCAGGGGGACAGGCTGCCGGCGGCCTAGCGGCCGGACCTACAAGGAGGTGGGGTCCCCGTGCCCGCGCCTGGTGAAGGAGCCGGGCGGGGGCGGGCCGCCCGCCGCCGCGGCCACCATGTCGCGGCAGAGGTCGCGCAGCTTGACGTTCCGGGCCTGGGAGGCGCGGCGCAGCACCTCCATGGCCTCGTCCGGGGTGCAGCGCCGGGTCGCGATGACCATGCCGATCGCCTGGTCGATGACGGAGCGCGAGAGCATCGCGGTCCGCAGGTCCTGGACGGTCTCCGACTCCTGCTCGATGCGCTCGGCCACGGCGATCGCTCCCGCCGCCTGGGCGGAGAGCCGCCGGACGGTGGCCAGGTGGGCCGCGAACGCGTCCGGCTTGCGGGAGTAGAGGTTGAGGGCGCCGAGGGAGTGCGAGTTCACCGCCAGCGGCGTGGCCAGCACGGACCGCACGCCTCGCGCGGCCGCGGAGGCCGGGTAGGGCGCCCAGCGCCGCTCCAGGAGCATGTCCGGGACGTAGTTCTCCTCGCCGTTCTCCATGCTGCACACGCAGGGTCCGGCCTCGGCCTCGTACTGGAGGAGGTCCAGTTCGAGCGCGCCCGTGCCGTCGGCGGCGGCGGTGGCGAGGCGGTTGTTGCGGCGCATGGTGATGCTGCACCCGTCAGCACCCTCCACGGCCCGTACGGCGCGTTCCGTGACGTCCTGGAGGAAGGCGTGCAGTCCCCGCCACTCGGTGAAGGCGTCCTGGAACAACGCCAGGTCGAAACCGCCGGCCGCTCTGGTGCTGGCGCCGTCTGTACTTCGCGCGGTGTCCGTCATGTATTCCGTCTTCCCGCGTTCACGCCGGTGACGCTGGGTGCTATTCGATGGCCCGCACTTCCACGATACGTGACGCGATGTCGCGGAGCTTCACATTGCCTTTCTGCGAGGCGCGCACCAGCTGGTCGAATGCCTGGGCGGCGTCGATGTTCATTCGCCCCATGAGAATGCCGGTGGCCTGTCCGATCACGTCTCTGGTGTGCATGGCCTCGGCAAGCTGTTCCTGCACTTCGACGCTCTCCAGGGCGATACCGAGATGCGCCGAGAACAGCCGCCCGATGCGTACGGATTCCTCGTCGAAGGCGTGCGGGCGAAGCGAGTAGAGCGTCAGCACGCTGAATCTTCGCTGGTGCCCGCGCAGCCGCAGGAACAGGGCCGATCGCAGTCCGCTCGCGGTCAGAACCGGCCCGTGGACGTCACAGGCGGTGATGTCCTCGACGCGGGCGACGGGGCTGTTCCAGAGGTCCTGCCGGCGCGTCGCGCAGCCGGCTCCGCAGCTCGTCGCCGCGTCCACGGTCCGTACCACTTCGTCGGTGCAGGCGACGGTACGGACGCGTCCCGCACGTTCGACGACGGAGATTCCCGCCTGGTCGGCGTCGGGCACGACGTCCCTGGCCAGCCGTACCGCGATCCTCGCCGTCTCCGCGCGCCCCTCCGCCTCGTGCAGGGCGGTCGCGGCAGCGGCCAGCGACTCGGCCACCGAGTCAGCTGCCCCCAAATGGGCAGAATCGTACGAAATCTCCGGAATGTCGGACGCAGTCACCACGAACCTCTTCGGCGAGCATGGCTGAGGGTGCGGCCATGCGCAGGAGAGCTCCGCAGCACATTCCCGACTGCGAGCAAAGGACGGACAGACTCTATCCGCTTCTGTCCTGCGACGAAGCATTCACGGTGGCGCCCCGACCGCTCAGCGGGACGCCATGGCCTCGATGCCCGCGATCAACGTCTCCAGGGCGAAATCGAAGTCCCGCTCGCGCATCTCCGCGACCGTCGCCCCGCCCCGCGCGTCCATCAGATCCTTCGCGTTCTCGTACGTCTCACGCAACTGCGGCGCGGTGCTCATCGTGCCCATCGCCTGCGTGAAGTACTCGTCCTGGCTCATGCCCGCCGACGCGCACCGCTGCACGAAGTGGCCCTCGATCGTTCCGAACCCGTAGACGAACTGGAAGACCGCCGACAGGCCGCCCATCTGCCCGTGCGGCGGCAGCCCCGTCGCCCGCATCACGTCGTGGACGGCCCGGGAGAAGGCCAGCCAGTGCGGCCCGATGTTCAGGAAATTGCCGATCAGCGGCGACACCCAGACATGCCGCACGAGCAACTCCCGGTAGCTGGTCGCCAGTCCGCGCAGCCGGTCGCGCCAGTCGTCCGTCTCGGCGGGCGGCGCGATCTCGGCGAAGACCGAGTCCAGGGCCAGTTCCAGCAGGTCGTCCTTGGTGTCGACGTACCAGTAGACGGACATCGCGGTGACGTTCAGCTCGGCGGCGAGCCTGCGCATGGAGAACTTCGCGAGCCCCTCCGCGTCCAGCAGCCGCACGACGACCGCGGTGATCCGGTCCCGGTCCAGGCCGGCCGGCTGGTCCGCCTTGCGGGTGCGGGACGTCCTCTCCTCCAGCCAGACGCTGTTACGCGCCGGATTCCTGACGCGGTCGGCCGCGGACACCATGGCGCACACTCCTCGTTCTCCCGGCGGGGCGGGGACGGGTCACGGACCGGAATGCTCCGGTCCGCTCCCTCGTTCCCGATGCTATGCCGCTGGCGCTGCGGCTCCGGATGAGTCTGCCCGCTCGGCCCGGCGCAACAGCACAGCGGCGAGAACTCCGCCCGCGAGTACGGCGACGGCCCCGACCAGCTGGCTCGTCCCGACCCCCGACGCGAAGGCGTCCGCGATACGGGCCCGCTCCCCCGCGTCCTCGGCCGCCGCCAGCGCGGCGGGCAGCGAGGCCGCGCCGACGGCGGCCGGGACCAGCGCGGCGAAGCGGGAGTTCAGTACCGCGCCCAGGACGGCGACGCCGAGGCCGTTGCCGAACTCGGCCAGCGTGCCGTTGATCCCGGCGCCGACGCCCGCCTTCTCCGGCGGTATGGCGCTCATGATGGCGTTGGCCATGGCCGGCATCGCGAGCGAGATGCCGGCGCCCATCACGACGAGGCCCAGCAGCATCCCGCCGTAACCGGAGCCGCCGAGCAGGGCGATCGCGGCGAGGCCCGCCGACAGCAGCGTCATGCCGGAGGCGATGGTGCCGGGCGTCCCCAGCCGGGGCAGCAGCCGCGCGCCGATGCCGGCGAGGTTGAGCGCCACCACGGTGAGCGCGAGGGGCGCCGTGCGCAGCCCCGCCTCCAGGGGCCCGTACCCGAGCACGAACTGGAGGTGCTGCGTCAGCAGGAACAGCGAGCCGCCCATCCCGAACGCGACGAGGACCGCACCGGCGACCGCGCCGATGAAGCGCTGGTCGCGGAAGAAGTGCATGTCCAGCATCGGGTGCGGGACGCGCAGCTCCCAGAGGGCGAACGCGCCGAGCACGAGGACGCCCGCCACCGCCGGGACGAGCACCTGGGCCGAGGTCCAGCCGTGCTCCGGGCCGGAGATGATCGCGTACACGGCGGCGGTCATTCCGATCGTGGACAGCACCGCGCCGAGCAGGTCGGGACGGTCGCCCTGCCCGCTCCTGGACTCCGGTACGAGCGCGACGACGGCGACCAGGCCGATGACCGCGACCGGGATGTTGATCAGGAAGATCGCGCCCCACCAGAAGTGGTCGAGCACGACGCCGCCGATCAGCGGACCCACCGCGAAGCCGAGCGAGTTGACGGTCGACCAGAGCCCGATGGCCTTCACGCGCTCGGTGTCGTCGAAGATCTGCACGACGACGGCCAGGGTCGTGGTGATCAGCAGCGCGCCGCCGATGCCCATGCCCGCGCGGGCGGCGATCAACTGGGCGCTGGATTGCGAGAGTCCGGCGACGAGCGAGCCGATGCCGAAGAGCGCGAGGCCGGCCGTCAGCATCCTCTTGCGGCCGTAGCGGTCGGCGGCGCTGCCGGCGGTGAGCAGCAGACCCGACTGGACCAGCGAGTACGCGTTGATCATCCATTGGATGTCGGCGGTGGACGCGTCCAGTTCCTTGGTCAGGGACGGGATCGCGACGTTGAGGACGGTGTTGTCGAGCAGCACGGTGAGCTGGGCGAGGCAGATGACACCGAGGATCAGCCAGCGCTGCGGGTGCCCTTGCGCGGTGGGGCGGTTCTCGGCGGTCGTCGCCGTCATGCGGGGGTCTCCTTGTACGGGTACGAAGGCCGGCGGGCCTTTCCCGTACACCGTACAAGGGGCTCCTGTACGCCGTATAATTATTTCCGCTCGGTCAGGTCGTAAAGGGTCGTACCGCCGACGGTGACCTTCGTAAAGTTCGCCTCCACCCAGGTGGTGACGGCGGACCCGCCGCCGGGGCCTCCGCCACTGCCGCCTGCGACGAAGTAGTGGATGGCGCCCTCGTTCACGTACGCCTTGAACTGCTCCAGGGTCGGAGACGGATCGCTGCCGTTGAACCCGCCGATCGCCATCACCGGCTTCTCGGTGGCGAGTTGGTAGCTCGCCGCGTTCTGGGAGCCGATGGCGGCGGCGGCCCAGGTGTGGCCCCCGGCGCCGGCGCGGATCAGGGCCTCGGCCTCGGCGCCGACGCTCTGGCCGTTGAGGAGGCCGCCCGTGCCGGCCGCGCCGCCCCCGCCGCCTTCACGGGCCGCCGCGCCGGGCATCATGCCGCCAGGAGCGGCCGGTTGCCCCGGCCCCCCACCCCGGCCGCCCGGCCCGGCCTGACCACCCGCGCCGGCCGGAGGCTGCCCCTGACCGGCCGCGCCCGCCGGGGGCTGCCCCATGCCGCCCGCCGGACGCTCGCCCCCGCCGAAGCCCCCGGGCCCGCCCCGCAGCGAGGCGGGTCCCGCCGTCACGATGGACCCGGTGTGGGCGGTGGCGACCGTCGAAGCGGCGTACGCGGCAGGCCCCGCCAGCGCCGCCGCGAGCCCGAGCCCGGCGGCCCCCAGCGCGATACGCCGGTCCACGCGCCCCGCGACCGCCAGCACGAGGGCCGCGAGCAGCCCGGAGACCAGCACCGTCCAGCGCAGCCACGGCAGATGGTCGGCGGTGCGCCCCAGCAGGACGTACGCCCACACCGAGGTCACCGCGGCGGTCGCGGCCAGTGTCCCCGCCGCCAGGAGCGAGCGGCGCTCCTCCCACAGCACGGTCGCACCCATGCCGATCAGGGCGGCGATGTACGGGGCCAGGGCCACGGTGTAGTACTCGTGGAAGATCCCCGCCATGAAGCTGAAGACGCCCGCCGTCATCAGCAGCGATCCGCCCCACGCGACGAACGCGGCCCGCGCACTGTCGGTCCGCTTCGCCCGCCACGTGACGACCAGACCGGCGACCAGCAGGATCAGCGCGGCGGGCAGCAGCCAGGAGATCTGGCCGCCGATGTTCGTACCGAACATCCGCCCGATACCGCTCTCGCCCCAGCCGCCGCCCCCACGGCCCCCGCCGACGCTGCCGGCCTCCTCGCCGTTGATGCGGCCGAGACCGTTGTAGCCGAACGTCAGCTCCAGGAAGCTGTTGGTCTGCGACCCTCCGACGTACGGGCGCGAGGCGGCCGGCCACAGCTCGACGATCGCCACCCACCAGCCGCCCGCGACCACGACCGCGAGCCCGGACAGGGCGAGCTGGCCGAGACGCCGGCGTACCGGCGTCGGCGCGCACACGGCGTACAGCACGGCGAGCGGCGGCAGGATGAGAAACGCCTGGAGGGTCTTGGTGAGAAACGCGAAGCCGACCGCCACGCCCGCCCACACCAGCCACCTGGTCCGCGCGTCCTCCAGGGCGCGGAGCACGCAGTACACGGTGACGGTCATCAGCAGGGCGAGCAGCGCGTCGGGGTTGTTGAACCGGAACATCAGCGCGGCGACCGGCGTCAGCGCGAGCACGCCGCCCGCGATCAGCCCGGCGGCGGGGGAGAAGCGACGGCGTACGGCGGCGTACAGCACCGCGACCGTCCCCACTCCCATCAGCACCTCGGGGACGAGGATCTGCCACGAGCCGAGGCCGAAGAGGCGTACGGACAGGGCCATCGGCCACAGGGCGGCGGGGGGCTTGTCGACGGTGATGGAGTTCGCGGCGTCGGACGAGCCGAAGAAGAACGCCTTCCAGCTCTCGCTGCCGGCCTGGACGGCCGCGGAGTAGAAGGAGTTGGCGTACCCGGAGGAACTGAGGTTCCACAGGTAGAACAGCGCGGTGACGAGCAGCAGCCCGGCCAGCGCGGGGCGCGCCCAGCGAGGATCGGCACTTCGGGACGGAGTCATCGGACGGCCTTCTCATTTCCGGGTGCGGGGTGATCGGTGCGCCGGTCGGGGAAGACCCAGGCGCGGAAGAGCAGGAAGCGCAGTACGGTCGCGGCGAGGTTGGCGGCGACGAGCACGGCGAGTTCGGTGCCGTGGGAGGGCGATCCGGCGGAGGCGGCGGCGTCGAGCGCGGCGAGCGAACCGCTGGTGAGCGCGAGCCCGATGCCGAACACGACGAGCCCCTGCGCCTGGTGCCGTACGGCCCGCTCACGGCCCCGGACGCCGAAGGTGAGTCTCCGGTTGGCCGCCGTGTTGGCCACCGCCGAGACCAGCAGCGCCAGCGCGTTGGCGGCCTGGGGGCCCACTCCCGCCCGGAATAGGGAGTACAGCGCCAGGTAGGCCAGCGTGCTCAGCGCGCCCACGACGCAGAACCCCACGAGCTGGCGGGCCAGCCCGCCGGGCACGCCACCGATCGTCCGGTCGCGCGGATCGTCCCCGAAGGGCCGCGCGAGCCGGTCCAGCGGCAGGGCGCCCACGGCGAGCGCCCGCCCCACTCGCCACACGCCCTTGAGGTCGTCGACGGCCGTACGCACGATGCGCACCGTGCTGTCCGGATCGTCGACCCAGTCCACCGGCACCTCGTGGATGCGCAGTCCGGCCCGTTCGGCGAGCACCAGCATCTCCGTGTCGAAGAACCATCCGGTGTCCTCGACCATCGGCAGCAGCCGCTCGGCCACATCGGCGCGTATCGCCTTGAACCCGCACTGCGCGTCGGAGAAACGGGCGGCGAGCGAGGAACGGAGGATCAGGTTGTACGTACGGGAGACGAACTCGCGCTTCGGACCGCGCACCACCCGCGAACCGCCCGCCAGCCGGGAGCCGATCGCCAGGTCGGAGTGGCCGGAGATCAGAGGCGCGACCAGGGGAAACAGCGCCTTGAGGTCGGTGGACAGATCGACGTCCATGTAGGCGAGGACGGGCGCGTCGGAACGCTCCCAGACGGCCCGCAGAGCCCGCCCGCGCCCCTTCTGCTCCAGCCGTACGGACGTCACTTCGGCCATCACGTGCCCGAGCCGGCGGGCGATTTCGGGTGTGCGGTCGGTGCTCGCGTTGTCGGCGACGGTGATCCGGAAGGCGTACGGAAAGGTGCGGGTCAGGTACTCACGAAGCCGGACCACGCACGCTTCGAGATCCTTCTCCTCGTTGTGGACGGGGATGACGACGTCGAGCACGGGGGTTACGGGGGCGCCCGGCTCTACGGCCGGAAGATGCTCCCTGGCCGGAAGGGCGCCCGCTGAGGTGTGGGTTCGCATGGTCCGACCCTCACGAACCGCCCTGTCAGCGGAGTGTGACACCCCTGTGCGGACCCTATGAGTCCCCTCCACCCCCACCCAGGACCCCACGGCACCGACCGGTGGCCCTCGCGCAGCCCCGCCGCACTCCACGCCGCCAGGAGGTAACGCGCCGGGGGGGCGCTCCCCACAGGGCGCCGAACACAACCCGGCGGCCCCGCGCAGCCCCGCCGCACCCCACCGTGCCGGAGGGGACGCGCCGGGGCGCTCCCCGCAGGGCGCCGAACACAACCACCCCGAACACACCGCAGCCCTACCCGAACGTTCGGCACCCGAGGAGACGCCCCGACGCGGCACCGACCCCGAAACCCCGGACCACTCGGCCCCGGCCCTGCGCGCGGCACCGCACACCCGCCCCAGCGCGGGGCGGCCCGAGAGGCCCTCAGCCGGCGGGACGAAAGACCCGGCCCCGCCCGGGATCAACGGAAACCCCGGCCCCGGCCCCCGGCCCGCCCCCCGGCAACCGCACCGCGAAGACCGTTCGCCCCGGCGCGCTCTCGACCGTCACCTCACCGCCGTGCGCGCGCACGACCGCCTGCACGATGGCCAGCCCCAGCCCGGTCGACCCGACCCCGGCACCGGTACCCGCACCAGTACCCGCACCGGCGGCCCCCGCCCCCGCCCCCACGCGCGCCCGCGACGCATCCCCCGCGCGAACCGCTCGAAGACGTGCGGCAGCAGCTCCGGCGCGACGCCGGGCCCGTCGTCCCGTACCTCCACCACCGTCCAGCCATCCCCCTCGCACCGCACGGCCGCAGTGACCGTGGTGCCCGGCGGGGTGTGCGTACGCGCGTTGGCCAGCAGGTTCACCAGTACCTGCTGGAGCCGCGCGGGGTCGCCCCGTACGACGGCGGGATCGTCCGGCAGCTCCAGCCGCCAGACGTGCTCCCGCCCGGCCACCCGCGCATCGCTCACCGCGTCCACGACCAGTGGCGAGAGATCGGTGCTCTCGTACGACGGCGACAGCGGACGCCCCGCGTCCAGCCGGGCCAGCAGCAACAGGTCCTCCACCAGCCCCGTCATCCGCGCCGCCTCGGACTCGATCCGCCCGAGCGCGTGCCGCGTGTCGGGACCGGCCGGCTCGCGCCCACGCCGGGTCAGCTCCGCGTACCCCCGGATCGAGGCCAGCGGCGTACGCAGCTCATGGCTCGCGTCGGCCACGAACTGCCGTACCCGCGTCTCGCTCTCCTGCCGCGCCGCGAGGGCCGAACCGACGTGCCCGAGCATCCGGTTGAGTGCCGCGCCGACCTGCCCGACCTCGGTGCGCGGATCGGCCTCCTGGCCCCGTACCCGCTCGTGCAGGGCCACCTCACCGCTGTGCAGCGGCAGTTCGGCCACCCGCGTCGCCATCGCGGCGACCCGCCGCAGCGGCCGGAGCGCGACGCCCACGATCGCCGTCCCGGCGAGCCCGGCGGCCACCAGCCCGGCGCCGGTGACGCACACCTCGACGACAACGAGGGTGCTGACGGTGTCCTGTACTCCGCCGAGCGGAAAGCCCAGTACGACCGACCCGTCGCCCGTGGCAACGATCCGGTAGTCCCCGAGCCCGGGTACCTCCACGGTGTGCGGTTCGGAGTCCCGCTCGACCGACCCCAGCGCCCGCGCCTGCGCACCGGACAGCGCCGCCAGGTGCGCCTCGGGCCGCACCCCCTCCACCTCGACGCTCTTCGCGCTCATGAGCACGGCCCCGTCCTGCGCGAGCCGCGCCCCGACGGTCCCCAGCGGCTGCCCCGGCGCCGCCACGAACCGCAGTTCCTGTCCGGCCGTCGCCTCCACCGGGTCGCGCTCGGCGCGCCGTACGGACGACAACAGCTGACCGTCGAGCTGGTGCTCCAGATACGAGTGCAGGGCGATCGTCGTGACCGCCCCGATCACCGCCGCGACCACCGCGATCAGCGCGACGGCCGACACCACCAGACGGGTCCGCAGGGACACCGCGCGCTCACCCACCGGGCTTGATCAGATAGCCCGCACCGCGCCGGGTGTGGATCATCGGCGTACGGCCGGCGTCGATCTTTCGCCTCAGGTACGAGATGTAGAGCTCGACGACGTTCGCCTGCCCGCCGAAGTCGTAGCTCCACACCCGGTCGAGGATCTGCGCCTTGCTGAGCACGCGGCGCGGGTTGCGCATCAGGAAGCGCAGCAGTTCGAACTCGGTGGCGGTGAGATGAATCCCCTCACCGCCCCGCACGACCTCGTGGCTGTCCTCATCCAGCGTCAGGTCCCCGACCACCAGGAGCGATTCGTCCCGTACGGCCGCTGCCGCCGTCCCCGAGCGCCGGATCAGCCCGCGCAGCCGCGCCACGACCTCCTCCAGGCTGAACGGCTTGGTGACGTAGTCGTCGCCACCCGCCGTCAGCCCCGCGATCCGGTCCTCGACGGAGTCCTTGGCCGTCAGGAACAGCACGGGCACGTCGGGCAGCTCGCAGCGCAGCCGCCCGAGCACGGCGAGGCCGTCCATGTCCGGCAGCATCACGTCCAGTACGACCGCGTCGGGCCGGAAGTCGCGGGCGGAACGGACCGCTCCCACGCCGTCACCGGCGCTGCGGACCTCCCAGCCCTCGTATCGCAGCGCCATCGACAGCAGCTCGGCGAGCGGCGCCTCGTCGTCCACGACGAGCACCCGGACGGGCCCGCCGCCGGGCCTGAGCATTTCGGTACGCATGGGCCCCAGGCTGGGCGACGTCCCTGAGAGCCCTCTTTCCCGTTCCTGTGAATACGCTGAGAAATTCGTGCCGGGGGTGCTCCCCGGGCCTCCCGGCACAAACGACACAAACGGCACAACCGGTCACAACGGTCATAGCGGTCACAGCCCGAAGAGCCGCTCCGCGTTCCCGTGACAGACGGCCCGCAGCCAGTCGTCTCCCAGGCCGAGCCGCTCCAGGGCCTCCAACTGGTGCGCGTAGCCGTACGGAATGTTCGGGAAGTCCGTACCCAGCACGATCCGGTCACCCAGATCCGCGAGCCGCCCCAGCTCGGCCTCGGGGAAGGGCGAGAGGCGCTCGGAGAAGTCGGTGAAGGCCATGGTCGTGTCCAGCCGGACCTCCCCGTACCGCTCCGCCAGACCGAGGAAGTCGCTGTACTCGGGCATGCCCATGTGCGCGACCACGAGCCGCAGCCGCGGATGCCGCGCGAGCAGCCGTCCGACCGGCTCGGGACCGGTGTGCTTGCCGGGCGCGGGCCCGGACCCGCAGTGCATCACCACGGGAATCCCGGCCTCGGCGAGCAGCCCCCACACGGGGTCGAGCAACGGGTCGTTCGCGTCGTACGCCCCCACCTGAAGGTGCGACTTGAAGACACGCGCGCCGCTCTCCACGGCCTGCCGCACGTACGCCGCCACCCCGTCCTCCGGGAAGAGCGTCGCCGTGTGCAGGCACTCGGGGGTACGGGCGGCGAAGCCGGCCGCCCAGTCGTTGAGCCAGGCGGCCATCCCCGCCTTGTGCGGGTAGAGCATCGAGGTGAAGTGCCGCACTCCGAACTCACGGAGCAGCCCGACGCGTTCCTCTTCCTCGTGCCGGTAGGTGATGGGCCATTCCATCCCGGTCAGCGGCCCGACCGCGTCGAAGTACGCCCACACCTTGCTGAGCACCCGCTCCGGCATGAAGTGCGTGTGTACGTCGATGATCCCCGGCAGCCCGAGCCGCTCCCAGAACCGCCGTACGTTCTCGGCCTCGCTCAACGCCATGTCCACGGCACAGGAGGGCGGTTCATGCGCTTCGACCGGCTTGACGTCCATGACGGTCACTCTCCGCCGGGCACGCCGCCCCAGTCCAGAGCCACAGCGCTACGAGATCCAAGAGACCACCCACCCCGCCACCCCTTCCACTCACCCACTCACCCACTCACCCACTCACCCACTCACCCACTCACCCACTCAGAAAAGCCCACCCTGCACGCCCCGCTCCACGCTCTTCACCGGAACGGTCACCCCCGCCGCCGCCCCGCCCTCCGGCCCCACGCCCGCCAGCTCCCACCCGCTCATCAGCCGGGTGTCGAGCACCACGACCGCACCGTCGGCCGTCCCCAGGTGCAGATCGGGCCCGGCTGCGGCCAGCAGCCGCCCCACGACCGTCCCCTCCGGCGCCAGCTCCGTCACCACGCCGGTCATCGGCCGCAGTCCTTCGAGACCAAACACTCCGGCGTGGTCCACCGCCTCGAACGGCGCCCGCTCCAGGGACTCGGGCCACCCCGCCAGCGCCCCGGCCCGCCGGTGCAACTCCTCGATCTCCCGCGCCCGCTCCGCCCGCCCGGGCAACGAGCTGCGCACGGCCCGCTTCTCCTTGTACGGAATCCGGTCCGGCACCCCCAGCGCCGCCCGCAGCAGCTCCTCGGTCCGCCGCGCCGCCATCAGCGGCCCGCGTCCCAGCCAGGTGAACGCCACCGCCCCCTGCTCCAGCAGCCGGGCGGACCCGCGCTCGTCCGCCGTGATGCCGACCTTGACCATGCCGGAGCCGAACCAGGCCAGGTAGACGGCGTACGGCCGGGGATCGTCGGCCATCGTGTCAGCGGCAACGGACCGCGACCGCTCCAGCCGCGCGCACTCGGGGCACTGCCCGCCACTGCTCCGACGCGGCACCACGGAGCGCAGCGGACACCCGCCCCGGCGCACGCCGACGCACAGCCGGTCCTCCCCCGTCACCCGGAACGCGACGTCGTTCCCGTACGTCAGCTCACTGACACGCTCGACGTGCTCCAGGCGTCCCCCGCCCCCGTACCAGGCAAGCGCCGGCCGCCCCGCCGTCCACCGCAGCCCCCCGCACAGCCAGCTCATACCAGGAGGCTAACGGCCACCTCTGACAACCGACCGCCGCCGACCGCCCCGCCGATCAACACCGGGCGGCGTCGGCCATCGGGCGCCGTCGGCACCGGCGCCGTCGGCCACCGGCCGTGTCAGGCGGCAGCCGCGTCGGTCCGTGCCTGTTCGGCGAGACGGCGCTTCGCGTCGTCCCAGCCGATGGGCAGCCGGTCGGCCGGAACTTCCCAGAAGGTGAACGTCGAGGTCCGCATGGTCGGGCGCAGCCCGGTCATGATGCCGCGGTGCGGTTCGGCCCGCGCGTAGGCGTAGAGCGCTTCGCGGCTCTCCCACGCGGACAGCGTGTAGAAGACGCGCTTCGCCGGCCGGGCGATGAGCGAGGCGCCGTACGCGCCGGGCGCCGACCGCACCTGACGCCAGGCTGCGAGCGACTTCCAGAAGAACCTCGGCACGTCCTTCAGGGAACGCACCTCGAAGCGGGAGGCCATGACGACGGCCTGTGCGTGCGGCGGAGCGGCGTTGGGCGTGACCCAGGGGAGTGTCGGCATGGCACTGCTCACCTTCTAAATTGGAGAGTGGCACTGTCTATATTAGAGAGTGCCACTCTCTAATGCTCCGCGAAAGAGGAAACCCGTGCGAATCTCCGAACTGAGCCGCCGTGGCGGAGTACCGGTCACGACCGTCAAGCACTACCTCCGGGAGGGGTTGCTGCCCCCCGGCCGGCCGACATCGGCCACCCAGGCGGAGTACGGGGAGACGCACATCCGCCGCCTGCGCCTGATCCGGGCCCTCATCGGCGTCCGGGGGCTGTCGGTCGGGGCCACCCGGGAGGTACTGAAAGCCGTGTCCGAGCACGAAACGGATCCGCACCAGGTGCTCGGCCTCGTGCTCGGCGCCAGGCCGGCCACGACGAACCACGCGACGGCCGGGAAGGAGGACGGCGGCGACCGACCGGAGGGCGCGAGGAACGCGACGGACGCGACGGACGCGGCAGGCACAACGGACGCGGACGCCCTGCTGGCGGAGATGGGCTGGGAGGTCTCCGAGCACGCCCCGGCCAGGCACGTCGTCACCGAGACCCTGGAGACCCTCCGCGCGCTCGGCGTCGACTACGACTGGCGGTCCCTCGTCCCGTACGCGGCCCTCGCCGAACGCACCGCCGCCCTCGACCTCGACCAACTGGCCGACACGACCGACCCCCTGGAACGGGCCGAACGAGCCGTACTGCTGACCGTGTTGCTGGAACCCGCCCTGCTGGCCCTGCGCCGCCTAGCCCAGGAGTCCGAGTCGGCCAGGCGCTACGGCGGTTGACGGGCAACGGACAAAAAACCGGAGGCCCTGACGATTTCTCGTCAGGGCCTCCGGCCTGCTGTGCACTCGGCAGGATTCGAACCTGCAACCTTCTGATCCGTAGTCAGATGCTCTATCCGTTAAGCTACGAGTGCTTGGCGTCCTGGGCTTTTTTCTGCCCCGTCGGCGTTGCGAGAACAACATTACATGACCTGCGCCGTCACGCGAAATCCATTAGCCGGACCCGTGCTGAGCTGCGGAAACGCCCCATGAGCGGGGCCCCGAGCACGACCACGGGACGACCACGGACCGGCAGCGGAACGACCCGCGGGACCACCACGGAACGACTCGCCGAACGCGGAACGACCGAAGCCCCGGTCCGTGGACCGGGGCTTCGGTGATCTTGCGCGGAGGCGGAGGGATTTGAACCCTCGATGGAGCGTAAACCCCAAACCGCATTAGCAGTGCGGCGCCATAGACCGGACTAGGCGACGCCTCCAGCACACTCTCTCGCCTGCGCGAGTGGGTGCGTGCAGATGATGACACAGCCTTGCGGCATGCCACCAATCGCTGACCACGGTACTAGGCAGGCGGGGGCCAGGGCAAAGTCTTACCGGTTGCGCAACGCCCGGGTCTGCGGAGCGTTAGAGAGTGCGGGGCACCCTGCCCCCTCTTGAACCTCAGGAGCCTCCATGCTGCGCCGTCTCACCCTCACCGCCGCCGCGTCCCTCGCCGTGCTGTCCGCCGCCGCTCCCGGCGCGGCCGCCGCGACCGCGCCGATCCCGCTTCCGCTGCTCCAGGACGTACTCCGGAGCGCGGAGGAAAAGGCGGCGGACAGCACGGCGGACGAGGTGGCGGACACGCGGGGCCGGCTCACCGTGACGACGGCCGAGACGGGCAACCGGGCCGCCAATGGGACGTACGAACTGGAATGCGGCCCCACCGGCGGCACGCACCCGGAGGCACAGTCCGCCTGCGCCCGGCTGGAGGAGCTGGCCAAGGAGAACGGCGACCCCTTCGCCCCGGTGCCGCAGGACCGGATGTGCACCCATCAGCACGGCGGGCCGGCCACGGCGCGGGTCACCGGTACCTGGAACGGACGAACGGTCGACGCGAAGTTCAATCAGGGCAATGGCTGCGAAATCTCCCGCTGGCGTCAGATGGAGCCGGTGCTTCCCAGCGTCCGTTGACCGCCCGCCGCCGGTCCGCCCCCACCGCCGCTGTGGAGCACTCGTACCTGGTCAGGGCATACGCCGCGGCGTCCGATGTGCCCCCAAGCGCACACAACCTTGGTGAGAGCTCCCCCTCATCCGCCGTCGCGCGCCCGTCGCCTGCCTTTAGACTCCCTCCAGTGACAGCTTGCGGCCCGAGGGGCAAAATGAGGCCGGCTGCCGGCAAGGTGCAGTAGTTCAGGGAGGAACCGTCGTCGTGAGCAGCAGGCCATCCCGAGGCGCTGCTCGCCTCGCAGCGATACTCGACGCACTTCCTGACGGGCTGTTGCTCGTCAATTGCAACGGCACCGTCGTCAATGCCAACACCATCGCCCTGGAGACGTTCGAGTCGCCCGGTACGGGACTCGTCGGGCGCGGACTGCTCGATCTCCTCCCGATGTTCGACTCGAAGCTCATCCCCGGTTCGATGCGGCGGGCGGACGGCGAAGACGATCAAGGGCGTACGAAGCCCACCCGGATGATCGCGCGGCGCACCGACGGGACGGAGTTCCCGGTCGAGGTGACCAGCGCGAACCTGGAGGACGGCCGGGACGCCTACGCCTCCTACGCCGACCGGCCCAGTTTCACCGGCGACGAGCTGCTGATGCTCGTCGTCCGCGACCTCTCCGGGACTGTCGACACCGAGGCCGAACTGGCCCGTTCCCAGCGTCAGACCGAGATGATCCTGCGCGCCGCGTCCGAGGGCGTCGTCGGCACCGACACCGACGGTCGCGTGGTCCTGGTCAACCCGGCCGCCGCGCAGATACTGGGTTACCGCGCGAGCGACCTGGGCGGCAAGGAGCTGCACCCCCTCGCGATCCACTCGAAGGCCGACGGCACAGCGTTCCCGTACGAGGATTCACCCCTCGCGGACACCCTCAAGTCCGGGCGCAAGCACCGGGTGCGCGGGCAGGTCCTGTGGGCGAAGAACGGCAAGTCGGTCGCCGTCGACCTCACGACCGCTCCGGTCCGGGACGGCGACCAGCTCGTCGGCGCCGTGATGACCTTCACCGACCGCCGGCCGTACGACGAACTGGTCGAAAAGCAGGCAGAGGTACTCGACCGTGAGACGAAGCGGTACGAGGAGATGCTCGCCCGTGAGACGAAACGGTACGAAGAGGTCGCCGGGCGGCATGCCCAGCTGACCGCCGTGCTGGGCGACTCGCTGCGCGGACCGCTGGAGGAACTGCGCGGCGAGCTGGGCACGCTGGCCTCCGACCCCGCAGGACAGCTCTGGCCCGAGGCGAACCAGATCCTGCATCACCTGGCCGCGGGTTATGCCCGGATGACCACCCTTGTCGACAATGTCCTGGGCTTCCAGCGGCTGGCGGCGGGCGCGGAGCAGCTGGACAAGAAGAAGGTTCTGCTCGACGGCGTCGTGGCCGCAGGTGTCGAGGGCGCGATCGAGCTGATCGGCCCCGGCCGGGCTCAGTTCGCCGTGCACGCGCCCCCCATAGAGGCCGAGGTCGACGCCGGGCGGCTGGCGACGGCGCTCGCGCATCTCGTCGCCGACGTGGCGGGGATCGACTCGACGGGCAAGGCCCCGGCGGCGTCGCCGGGCGGCGGCTACACGGACTCGACGATCGTGGTGGCGGCGGCGCAGCGCGGTGAGGTCGTACGCATCGAGGTGCGCGGACCGTACGCCGGAGGCGACCCGGTGCACGAGCCGATCGTGCGCGGCATCGTGGCGGCGCACGGCGGCGTACTCCAGACGCACGAAGTGCCCGGCATGGCCGGGAACGCGTACGTACTGGAAGTGCCGCTCGGCGCGGGCTCCGGGGCGGTCGCTCCGGCGCAGGGCAAGACGGCCGAACCGGATCCGGCGCCGGTACCGGCGCAGCAGGCGGCCCCGGCGGAGGGCGGCGGGCGGCGGGCACGGCGGTCGTCCACGGACGCGTTCCTGGAGCCGGCCGGCAAGCGGGTGGCGACGGACGCGGCGGCCGGCGCGGGCTCCGACGACGAGGCCGCCGCTGCCGCGACGGCGGCGCCCACCGGGCGGCGACGGGCACGGCGTGGCGCGCCGGGCGAGACGGGGGCCGCGGGTCCCCAGGAGCGCATTCCGGCGCAGGCGGCGGGCGACGGTGCGGGGCCGGGCGCCGGGGCCGTCGCCGGCTCCGGGGGTACGGGGCGCAGGCGCGGGCGGCCGAGCCCCGTCGAGGTTGGCGGCGAGGGACGTACGGGCGAAGCCGGCGGGGGCGGTGGTGGCGTGGAGCTGCGTGCCGCGCTGCCCGCTGCCCCGGCACCGCCCGTGGCCGCGGGCGCGGTCTCGGAGGGCTCTGTCGTGACGGCCTCCGAGGGCGCGCACGGAACCGGGCGCGCGGCGCTCGGGGAGACGGTGCCGCCCCAGGGCGTGCCCGTCGACGTACCGGGCTCTACGGGGCGCCGCGCGCGGCAGAACCAGGACGCGGCGCACGGGAACGTGCCCGCGCTTCCCGCGCTGGCTTCGGGGCCGTCCGTACCGTCTGCGGGGAGCGAGTCCCAGCAGCTGCACCAACAGCAACACCAACAGCCTTCCGGGCGGCGTGCGCGCCGGGCGCTCGCGCCCGCGCAGGAGCGCTCCGAGGCGCCCCGCAGTCCGTTCGCACTGCCGCCGGCCGACGCCGACCGTGTGCCTCCGTCGGCGGGGGAGGCGGACGCCTCGCTGCCGGGGCGCCACGACGCCGTACGCACCGCTCCGGACGCCGACCACACCCCGCCGCAGGCGCATCCCACCGCCGCTCCGACGGGGCGGCGCAGGGCGCGTGGAGACGTTCAGGCCGGGCTGCCGACGCCGGACGTGCAAGCGGCACAGCCCGGTGAGCCGGTGCAGGCGCTTCAGCCCGGTCAGCCCGGTCAGCCCGTGCGGGCAAGTCAGCCGGTGCCGGCCGGCTGGGCGGCGAACGGCGCTTCGGGGCACGGCCCGGCCGCGCCCCCCACGGTTGCGGACGCCGCCGCGCACGACAGCGGTGCCGTCCCCGTGCCGCCGAACTGGTCCGCCGCCCCCGGCGGAGCCACGGCGACGACGACCGGTACGACGCAGACCTGGCCCGCTCCCGGCTTCGCCGGGACGCCGGCGAGCGAGGACGAAGCCGAGCAGCACGGGGCCGAGCGGCATGGAGCGTTTTCGGCCGGTCCGGCCGGTCCGGCCGTTCCCGCCGGTCCGAACAGCACCGCCGCTGCGAACAGCACCGCCGCTCCGAACGGCACCGCCGGTGTGACGGGCTCGGTCGGCGTGAACGGCGTCGCGTCTCCCGCCGCTCCTGTTGCCCCGCCACTCCCCTCCCGTCGCCGCGCCCGCCACCGCCGCGCCCCAGCAGCCGCGCGCCGCACAGCCGTTGCCGCCCGCACAGCCCCTCCCCGCCGAAGCCCCAGCCTCGGTACAGGCCCCCGCGCAGACGCCCGCTCCTCTCTCCGCCCCTCTGCCCGGCGCCGACTCCTCGCAGGGCCGCGCGTTCAGCGTGCGTACCCTCGGCCAGGGCATGCCGTTCGCCCAGCAGATCGCCCACCAGCAGAACCAGACCCTCGGCTCGGGGCGGCGCCGGAAGCTCGCCGCGGCGCGGCCGGAGGCCGAGCAGGGCACGCCGGCAGAAGGCACCCGGACGGCAGAAGCCTCCGAACCTGCCGCCCGGTCGCACCCGCAGGCCCAGGGCCCGCTCCAGCAGCGGCTGTCGGCGCAGGCCGAGGGCCGGGCGTACGCCATAGGAGCACCCGACGAGGGCTCCGAGGGGCCCGAGCCGCTGGACGGCCCCAATGGCGCCGTGGAGGTGGCCAACCGCCCCCAGCCGCAGCCCGTCGACGACGAACTGCCCCCCGAGCCGCTCGACAACCCGCGCCGCCTGCTGGTGTGGCCCGCCCCGGACGTCTCGACGCAGCAGGCGCTGAGCGACCGCGGCTACCGCCCGGTGATCGTGCACTCCCGCGAGGAGGTCGACGCGCAGATCGCGGCGTTCCCGGCCGCCCTCTTCGTGGACCCGCTCACCGGGCCCATCACCCGCACGGCGCTCCAGTCCCTGCGCCAGGCCGCCGTGGCGGCCGAGGTGCCGGTGCTCGTGACGGCCGGTCTCGGGCAGGCGACGCGTGAGGCGGCGTACGGAGCCGACCCCGCCGTACTGCTCAAGGCGCTCGCGCCGCGCGACAGCGAGCAGCACCCCTCGCGTGTCCTGCTGATCGAGGAGCACGAGGAGATCGCGCTCGCGCTGACGGCGACGCTGGAGCGGCGCGGTATGCAGGTCGGGCGCGCCGGGACGGACACCGAAGCGGTCGCGCTGGCGACGCAGATGCGGCCGAACCTGGTGGTGATGGACCTGATGCAGGTACGCCGCCGACGCGCCGGGATCGTCGACTGGCTGCGCGCCAACGGGCAGTTGAACCGTACGCCGCTGGTCGTCTACACCTCGGCCGGCCTCGACGAGGGCGAGCTGCACCGGCTCGCCTCGGGGGAGACGGTGCTCTTCCTCGCGGAACGCTCGACGAGCAGTGAGGTGCAGGGCCGGATCGTGGACCTGCTCGCGAAGATCGGCACCAACTGAGCCGCCGGCACCGTGTCGCACTAAAGGGGCCCCGCGCCGTTGCGGGGCCCCTTCAGCAGTTCATGTCGGACGCCCTCAGAACTTCGTGACGTCCAGCTCGCCGTCCGCGTACTGCTTGCGGATCACCTTTTTGTCGAACTTGCCCACGCTCGTCTTCGGCACGGCCGGGATCATCGCCCACCGCTCCGGGAGCTGCCACTTCGCGATCTTGCCGGCGAGGAACGCCCGCAGCTCCTCGTAGTCCGCAGTCGCGCCCTCCTTCAGCACCACCGTGGCCAGCGGGCGCTCGCTCCACCTGTCGTCCGGAACGGCGACGACGGCCGCCTCCGCGACGTCCGGGTGGGCCATCAGCGCGTTCTCCAGCTCGACGCTCGAAATCCACTCCCCGCCGGACTTGATGACGTCCTTCGCCCGGTCGGTGAGGGTGAGGAAGCCGTCGGTGCTGATGACGCCGATGTCGCCGGTCTTGAGCCAGCCGTCCTCGCTGAACTTGTCGTCGGGCCTGAAGTCCTCACCGGCAGCGCCGCCGTAGTACGCCCCGGCGATCCAGGGGCCGCGTACCTCCAGCTCACCGGCCGACTCGCCGTCCCAGGGCAGGACTTCACCGCCCGGCCCGATCAGCCGCGCCTCGACACCGGCCGGGAAGCGGCCCTGCGTGACGCGGTACGGCCACTCCTCCTCGGGGGTGAGCCCGGCGGGCGGGTGGGCCATGGTGCCGAGCGGGGAGGTCTCCGTCATGCCCCAGGCGTGACACAGGCGCACACCGAGCTTGTCGTACGCCTCCATCAGGGCCGGCGGGCAGGCGGCGCCGCCGATGGTGACGCTCGCCATGGAGGAGAGGTCGCGCGGGTTGGCGGTGACCTCGGCGAGCAGGCCCTGCCAGATGGTGGGAACGGCGGCGGCGTGCGTCGGCTTCTCGCGCTCGATCATTTCGGCGAGCGGCGCGGGCTGAAGGAAGCGGTCCGGCATGAGCATGTTGATGCCGGTCATGAAGGTGGCGTGCGGCAGACCCCAGGCCATCACATGGAACTGGGGGACGACCACGAGGGTGGTGTCCTTGTCGTTCAGCCCCATCGACTCGGCCATGTTGACCTGCATGGAGTGCAGGTAGATGGAGCGGTGGGAGTAGACGACGCCCTTGGGGTCGCCGGTGGTGCCGGAGGTGTAGCACATGGCCGCGGCGGAGCGTTCGTCCAGCTCGGGCCAGGCGTACGTGGTGGGGCGGTCCGCGATCAGTTCCTCGTACTCGTGCACGCGCGGCGCGCAGCCGTCGAGCAGCGAGCGGTCGCCCGGGCCCGAGACGACCACGTGCTCGACGGTCTTCAGGTGCGGGAGGAGTGGCGCGAGCAGCGGCAGCAGCGAGCCGTTGGCGATGACGACCCGGTCGGCGGCGTGGTTGACGATCCACACCAGCTGCTCGGGGGGCAGGCGCAGGTTGAGCGGGTGGAGCACGGCGCCCATGGAGGGGATCGCGAGATACGCCTCCACATGCTCCGCGTTGTTCCACATCAGGGTCGCGACGCGCTGGTCGCCGTCGACTCCGAGCTCGTCGCGCAGGGCGTTCGCGAGCCGTGTCGCGCGCTCGCCGACATCGGCGAAGGTGCGGCGCTGCGGCTCCTCCTCACCGGTCCATGTGGTGACCTGTGAGCGACCGTGGATCGTCATCCCGTGCTTCAGGATGCGGGTCACGGTCAGTGGTACGTCCTGCATGGTGCTCAGCACGGCGTCCTCCCGGGGGCGCTACGCGGCAGTAATAAGGATGGCCTGATTCTGCGCACGTACCGAGCGGTATGTCACTACTTCCGAGACTACGAATCGGGTTCGCCGCGCAGAGCACCGGCGAACAGGGGGCTCGTCAGCGCACCGGGGCCAGCTCCGGGTCCTCCCGGAGCTTGCCGAGGGCGCGCGAGACGGCGCTCTTGACCGTACCGACGGAGACGCCCAGGACCTCGGCCGTCTGGACCTCGCTGAGGTCCTCGTAGTAGCGCAGGACGACCATGGCCCGCTGGCGGTCGGGCAGCTTCATGATCGCGCGCCACATCGCGTCGCGCAGCGCCTGCTGCTCGGCGGGGTCGACGGCGCCCGCGGCGGCGGAACCGGCGGCGGAGGCGGGGCCGGGCTCGGGCAGCTCGTCGGTGGCGTACTCGTCGACCTTCCGCTTGCGCCACTGGGAAGTGCGGGTGTTGAGCAGGGCCCGGCGTACGTAGCCGTCGAGCGCCCGGTGGTCCTCGATCCGGTCCCAGGCGACGTACGTCTTGGTGAGCGCCGTCTGCAACAGGTCCTCCGCGTCGCACGGATTCGCGGTGAGCGAGCGTGCGGTGCGCAGCAGTACGGGCCCCCGGGTGCGTACGTACGTGGAGAACGACGGACAGGGCGTCGGCGTCGCCGCCCTGGTCGCCGCCTTGGATGCGCTGGTGCAGACAGGCGTGGTCATGGCTCCACGCTAGGAGCGGGCCGGACGCTGCGGATCGGCCCCAGGTCCCGAAAGGGGGTCCGCCTCAGGTTGTAGGGGCGGGGGCTGTCCGACCTCCTGAGGGTGGAGGAGACGCGACCCCGGGTAGGGGTCGCGTCTCAGGGGCGGCCGTTGCCCGCTCCGTCGCCCGCCGTGCGGCCTGCCCGGATGCCGGCCCGGGTTGCTCCGGCGTACGCCCGGGGGTCAGCTGCCGATACGGGCGACCGGGGCGTCGGCCGAGTTCCGGTCGATGGTCAGCCGTCGGCCGCCGTGCTTCTCGGTGACGTTGCCCGCGTACTGGTGAATGCGGCGGTGCGGGGTCCAGGCCCGCTTGGACAGGACGCGCTCCCCGTACAGCGACGGCTTGCCGTCCCAACGGGCGAACCACATCACCGACGGCAGGTCCGCGACCCCCGCCCTGCGCGACGCCTCCATGTGCCGTACGCCGGAATCCGCGCTGCTGTAGAAGCCGGGGAGGTAGGCGTACTTGCGTACTTCACGGTTCCAGCCGCGGACGAAGTCGAGGGTGGTGCGGGCGCAGCGGCGGTTCCCCTCGTTGTACGCCTCCATGTCGAGGTAGAGCGGGCTTCCCGTGAGCATGCCGAGCGCCTTCGCCGCGCGGACTGCCTGCCGCCCCTCCTTCCTGCCCTGGCGCCAGGGTGCGCGGCCGATCCTGACGTGCCGCTTGTTCTTGGCCTGCACGCACGGGGACTGCGAGCCGACGAAGACGGGCAGCACCCCCCAGCCCATCCGGTCCGCGGCCGCCACCCACCGCTTGCTGAGGTGGGGTTGATCGGGGCAGGCCCTGCCACGGCCCCCGAAGTACACACCGACGGCCCGGTACGGTGAGGAGCGCCAAGCCCGCAGGGTCGACAGCGGCGGGGTCTTGCAGGTGTCGAACGCCCGGCCGCGGAACGTCACGGTGCGCGGCGCGGACAACGGCACGGAGGCCGGGGCCGGCGACGGGGCGGAGGCCGGAGCTGACGACGGGGTGGACGACGGCGCTGCCGCGGGCGCTGACGACTCGGTCCGCGCGGCGGGCGCCCCCGGCCGCCCCTGGGTGGCCTCCCTGGCCTCCGTCTGCTGGGGAAGTGCGAGCACGCCGATCGCCGCGGCCAGCGCGAGTCCGTGTCCGATGAGCCTCTTTAGGTACATGAGGGAGAGTGAACGGGTCTCGCGCCGTACCGACGCTCTTCACACTCCGCAGTCAGCCATCCGCGCCGAGGATCAACCCGGACGTGGGAACGCCGGTCCCCGCCGTCACCAGGGACCGGGCCGCGCCGGGTATCTGGTTCACCGAGGTGCCGCGCAGCTGTCTGACCGCCTCCGCGATGCCGTTCATTCCGTGCAGGTACGCCTCGCCGAGCTGGCCGCCGTGCGTGTTCAGCGGCAGCGCGTCCCCGGCCACGAACGCGGCGCCCTCGCCGGGCCCGCAGAACCCGAACTCCTCCAGCTGCATCAGCACGAACGGGGTGAAGTGGTCGTAGAGGATTCCCACATCGATGTCGTCCGGGCCGATCCCCGAGGTCTGCCAGAGCTGCCGTGCCACCACGTTCATCTCTGGCAGTCCGGTGAGGCCGTCGCGGTAGAAGCTGGTCATCTGCTCCTGGCTCCGCCCGGCCCCCTGCGCCGCGGCGACGATCAACGCCGGTGGGTGCGGCAGGTCTGCGGCCCGCTCGGCGGAGGTGACGACGAGCGCCTGCCCGCCGTCGGTCTCCTGACAGCAGTCGAGGAGCCGCAGCGGCTCGACGATCCAGCGTGAGGTGGCGTGGTCGGCGAGGGTGATGGGCTTCTCGTAGAAGTACGCGGCGGGGTTGCGGGCGGCGTGACGGCGGTCGGTGACGGCGACGTGGCCGAAGACTTCGGGCGTCAGGCCGTACGTATGCAGATAGCGCTGGGCAGCCATGGCGACCCAGGAGGCGGGGGTGAGCAGGCCGGACGGCAGGTTCCAGCCGAGCGCCGCGCCCTCGGCCGACGGCTCGCGGTGCTGCACCCCCGAACCGAAGCGGCGACCCGACCGTTCATTGAACGCCCGGTAGCAGACGACGACTTCGGCCACCCCGCTCGCCACGGCGAGGGCGGCCTGCTGCACGGTGGCGCAGGCCGCGCCGCCCCCGTAATGGACGCGGGAGAAGAAGGACAGCTCGCCGATGCCGGCCGCCTGGGCGACGGTGATCTCGGGGCTGGTGTCCATCGTGAAGGTGACCATGCCGTCCACGTCGGCCGGGGTGAGACCGGCATCCTCGACGGCGGCCTGTACGGCCTCGACGGCCAGCTTGAGCTCGCTGCGCCCGGAGTCCTTGGAGAATTCGGTCGCACCGATGCCGACGATCGCGGCCTTCCCACCGAGCTGATCGGCCCTGCGTAAGCTCACGATCCCTCCCCAGGCATTCCGGACCCGGTGCCGGTGCTGGTGCTGGTGCCGGTGTCGTCATGGGCGCCGGTGTAGTCATGGGCGCCGGTGCTGGTGCTGGTGCCCGTGCCGGGGTCGTCATGGGCGCCGGTGCTGGTGCCGGCTCCCGGGCCGGATCCCACACCCGCCCCGGCGACGCCGAGGCTGACCGTCACCGTGCCGGTGACGTGACGACCGAGCCCGTTCGCACCGACGACCTGTACCTCGGCCGTGCCGTCCGGCGCGACGGCGGTGACCGTGCCGGTCAGGACCATCGTGTCGCCGGGGTAATTGGGCACCCCGAGACGGATCTTCACGGCGCGCAGCCTGGCGCCGGGGCCGAGGCGGTCGGTGATGTACCGGCCGACCAGCCCGTTGGTCGTCAGGATGTTCATGAAGATGTCGGGGGAGCCCTTCTCCCGCGCCGCCTCGGCGTCGTGGTGGACATCCTGGTAGTCGCGGGAGGCCACAGCACCCGCGACGATCAGCGTGCGGGTGACCGGAATCTCCAGCGCCGGCAGCGCGTGCCCCACCTTCATACCGGCTCCCCCTCCTTCGGCCCGTCACCGGCCAGTAACTGGCCGAGTTCTTCCAGCACTTCGCTGCCACCACCCAGATACGCGTCGAGCTGCCGCCCCCACAGGAAGTGCCGGTGGACGGGATGCTCCAGGTCGGCGCCCGTTCCACCGTGCAGGTGCTGCCCGGCGTGCACGACACGCTGCCCGGCCTCCGACGCCCACCACGCGGCGGTGAGGGCGTGAGTGGCGAACGGCAGCCCCGCGTCGTGGCGCCAGGCCGCTTCGTATGCCGTGACCCGTATCGCCTCGGTGTCCATGTACGCGTCGGCGGCGCGCAGCAGCACCCCCTGGTTGGCCGACAGAGGCTGCCCGAACTGCTCCCGCTGCGAGGTGTGCTCCACGGCCCGCGCGAGAGACCCGGCGCACACCCCGACCTGAAGCCCTGCGAAGGCAACCCGGCTGACCGCGAGCACACCGTCGTACGCTCCCCGGAACCTCCTGAACCTCCCGGACCCTCCAATCCCCCCGGACACAACGCCCGGCCCGCCGCGCGCCGGATTCAGCCCCTCCGGCGTTGGACGACCGGGACCAGGACCAGAACCATGACCAGAACCGGACGGCCTCTTGTCCGGGGCGGAGCACTGGCCGATCCGCTCCCCCCTCGCCCGTCTCAACGTGAGTCGCCCGGCCGCCCACGGCGCGGTGGTCTCGACCGCCTCCGTCGTCACCGCCGCATCCGCCACAGCCACGAGCCACAGCTCCCGGTCCGCGTCCGGGACCAGCACGTGCGTGGCGTCGCGCAGCCACGGCACCACTGCCGCCACGCCGCTCAGGGCCCCGGACGCGTCGGCCCGTATCGCCCCGGTGGCAGGAAACGCCCCGGTCACCACCGCCATGCCGGCGCCGATCGCGGGCAGCAGCCGGGCTCGCTGCTCCTCCGTACCGTGCGCGGCGACCGCCAGCATCCCGTACACGCAGGTCGCGGCGAACGGCACCTGCGCCGTCGTACGCCCCTGCTCCTCCAGCAGCAGCACGAGCCCGAGGAGGCCGGTTTCCCCGACGGCCTCGACGAGGCCGGCGCCGCACAGCGCCTTCCACAGTTCGCCGTCCGTGCCCGTCCCGGCGGCGGCCTGCCGGTCGGGCGCCGACAGGTCCCCGAAGATCCGCGCGGCCAGATCCCGCGCCGCCCTCTGCTCGTCCGTAGGCGTGAAATCCATCAGCCCCCACCGCCTTCTCCGCCGCCGCCGTCCTCCGCCACCCGGAACACCGGCAGCTCCCACTCCCCGTCCACCCGCAGGAACTCGACCTGGACACGCATCCCGATCCGCACCTTGTCGTACGGCACGCCCACCACGTTGCCGACGATCCGCACGCCCTCCGCGAGCTCGATCAGCCCGACGGCGTACGGCGGGTCGAAGGCGGGGAACGCGGGATGATGCATGACGACGTACGAGAAGACCGTGCCCGCCCCGCTCGCCTCGACCGTGTCCCACCGCGGCGACCCGCAGTCCCCGCACCCCGGCAGCCACGGAAACCTCAGCGCCCCGCACCCGCCGCACCGCTGGATCAGCAGCCGGTGCCCGGCCACCCCTTCCCAAAACCCGGCGTTGTCCCGGTTGACGACGGGCCGGGGCCGCTTGCCACCGTTCCTGCGGCCGCGCGCGGTCGGTGCGTACTTGAGAATGCGGAAGCGGTGTGTCCCCGCCGGCTCCCCCTCCGCGCGGACGTCCATCCGGGTGGTGACGAAGTACCCCGTGCCGAGCTTGGTCGTCTTGCGCTCCGACACGGACTCGATCACCGCGTCGAAGGTGATCCGGTCCCCGGGCCGGAGGTCCCGCGCGTACTCCTGCTCGCAGTCGGTCGCGACCACCGAGGTGTACCCCGCGCCGTCCAGCAGCGCGAGCAGTTCGTCGTACGCCGCCGACCTGCCCGCATGCCCCGACAGCCCACCCATCGTCCAGACCTGGAGCATGGTCGCCGGGGCGATCGCCCCGGGCCCGGAGTACGCCGGACCCGTGTCTCCCATCGCCTCGCACCAGTGCCGGATCATCGGCTCGTTGACGGGGTCCTTGCCGACCCCGGCGACCACCGCGGCCCGCCCCTCGAACGCCTTCAGCAGCCCGTAAAGATCGCCCCCGGCGCCGGCCCGCGCGCCCGCTCCCTCTCCGCCACTCGCCACCCCGGCCCCCGTACCCGCTCCCCCTCCGCCGCTCGCCGCCCCGCTCATCGCCGTCGCCCCCTCGGCATCCCGAGCCGCATCGTCGCCACGATCTCCCGCTGCACCTCGCTCACCCCGCCCCCGAAGGTATTGATCTGCGCCGCCCTGTTCATGCGCTCCAGTTCCCCGTCCCCCCAGACCCCCACGGAGCCGGAGCGCACCATCGCGGCCTCGCCCGCGATTTCCTGACATATTCGATACACCGCGACGGCCGATTCGGTTCCCACAAACTTCACGCCACTCGCATCTCCCGGCGCCAGCGTCCCCGCCCCCACGTCGCCCACCAGCCGCCAGTTCAGCAGCCGCACCGCCGCCAGCCGGGCGTGCGCCTCGGCCAGCCGGGCCCGTACCCACGGCCGGTCGGCGGGCCGTTCGCCCGTCGCCGGGCAGGGAGTCGAGGCGTACGCCAGAGCCTGCTCGTAGCAGTCCTCGGCCTGCATGCCGATGGCCGCGAGGGCCACCCGTTCGTGGTTGAGCTGGTTGGTGATCAGCCCCCAGCCGGCGTTCCGCGCGCCGACCAGATTCCCGGCGGGCACCCGGACACCGTCGTAGTAGGTGGCGGTGGTGGTCAGTCCGCCGACCGTCTCGATGGGCGTCCACGAGAAGCCGGGCGCGTCCGTCGGCACCAGCACGATCGAGATGCCCTTGTGCTTCGGGGCGTCCGGGTCCGTACGGCAGGCGAGCCAGATCCAGTCCGCGTGCTGGGCGTTGCTGGTGAAAATCTTCTGGCCGTCGACGACCCACTCGTCGCCCTCGCGCACCGCGCGCGTACGGAGCGAGGCGAGGTCGGTACCGGCCGACGGCTCGGTGTAACCGATCGCGAAGACGATCTCGCCGCGCAGGATCCGGGGGAGGAAGAAGTCCTTCTGGGCGGGGGTCCCGTACTTCATCAGGGTCGGCCCGACCGTGTTCAACGTGACCATGGAGACGGGGGCGCCCGCCCGGTACGCCTCGTCGAAGAAGATGAACTGCTCGTCGGCGCCGCGTCCCTGGCCGCCGTACTCGACGGGCCAGCCGAGCCCGAGCATCCCGTCGGCGCCGATCCGCCGCAGCAGCGCCCGATGTCCGGCGGCGTCGTGCGGGTCCGCTCCCGCCACGATTTCCCTGAAGTACGAACGCAGTTCCGCGCGCAACCGCTGCTGGCGCACGGTGGGGGCAAGGTGCACAGCGGCGTCCTCCGGCATCGGGCGGCGGCTCGTACCAACGGTTTCTGACTGTCCGTCAGTTCTGCCCGCACTGTCAAGGCGGCAGCGCACCCCGAAAACGGGAACGGCCTGCGCAACGGTGGCAAGCACCGTCGCGCAGGCAGTCATTCACCCCGCAACACAGACCCCGGTCCCGCCACGGCTCACCAGAGCTGGGCGAAGTTGACGGCGACGGTCTCGTTGTCCTGGTCGATCGCCGTGAAACCGGAGCCGTTGACGCTCGCGGTGTTGTTCTGGTTGGAGGCGCCTCCACCCGTCGCCACCTGCTGCGTGGTGGTCGAGTTGCCGCCGTTGTGGCCGGCGACACCGCTTCCGCCGACCGCGGCCACGGTCGCGTTCGATCCGTCATTCGCGAAGGAACCGTTGTCCGCGGCGGCGACACCCGAGAGCAGAGCGGCCGCGAGTGGCAGTGCGGCAACGGCTGCGATGACTCGGGCGGTACGGATGCTTGCCATATGAAGTCCTCCAAGAGAGGTAAAGCCAGGTGGTTCCTGGGCAGTTGGCCGACTGCCTCAGCGATGGTCACGACGTCGCGAGATCAGAATTGCCCACCGAATCCCCGGCGAACCAGCCTGGAGGCACTTATTCCCTCTCAAGCGTGATGACATGTCGATAAACACCCTTCACGCCCCCAAAACGCCCGAACCCACGACCGCACCGCACCGCCCTGGACCGCACCACCCTGGACCGCACCACCCTGGACCGCACCACACCGGAACGACGAAGACCCCCGACCGATTCAGCTGGTCGAGGGTCTCGCACCTGCGGTGGGTGTGGGATTTGAACCCACGGTGACATCGCTGCCACGACGGTTTTCAAGACCAGTCCGCCGACGGCTCCAGCAACGCACTGACCTCGAAAGACGAGCCGCATCACCCTCATCACCAGCCTTTCTGGCCAGAGGTTGGCCACCATGACCCGCTTTGCGCACCACGCCCCCCTCAATGCGCATCTACCGGCGGGGCAGTCGCTGAGTCTGTTGGGCTGGCCTCCTGGCTCCTCAGGTGCGCGGTCTGCTGCGGTCGGCGTGGTTGCTGTACTCCACGGCCGTACAACACGTCCGCTGCCCCACCTTAGAAGCTCGATCGGAGACCGCTCGGGGTGTCGCGTACCAGCTGCACGACGACCGGACAGGGGGTCCGGGGGGCACCGCTGTCCGGCGTCATTGATGTCAGCCGTGGATGTAACACACCTTCTGATCCGTAGCTCTACATAGATCGGTCAGAAGCGGTCAGTGCGATCGCTACGAGTGCTCTGGGGTCGCTGGTAGGTGGGGGCAGTTGTTGGGTTGCGGTACAGCAGCATTCCGGCGGCGGTGACCGATGAAGTTGCAGCAATGACCTCTTCTTCAACCACCCTGACAAGTCGCATGGTCTGAGTCCTTGTGGTTGAGTGGAACTCAGGGCATGCCGCATGAATCGAGAGGTGGCGCCATGTCCAGAGACGAATCCAATTACAGCGTAGATCGCGTTAGCCTCTTTTTGTATAGAGTTAGAGCCGCGCAGTACGGTCTGAAGATTCGCTCGCGTAGATTTAAATTGGAAGCAATTGGCCTGGCAGGCGTGATTATCGGCCTCGTGGGCGTATGGCTGGGTCTTAACTTCGAATGGCTGAAGCCTGTCAAAAGCCTTTACGTTTCCGCCTTTAGCGAGCATCCGATGCCGACAGTAGCCCTGACTGCCACATTCCTTGCGGGTATAGCGTGGGGTCTGATTAGGCGGTTTGGGAACCTATCGAGGGTGATGCTGGTTGCCTCAGCAACGGACGAGGGAGCGGAGGAGGTAAGAAGTTGCATGAGCGCTGGAATGCGCAATTATGCAGCATATACACAGCTGCGTCTACTTTACGATGAGAACATAAGGGATGCAAATGTCCACCTACAGGATGCGGGCTGGAAGCAGAGTTTTGAGTTCGTGCAAATCGGCGGCTATCAGTATGCCTCCGCCGCCCTGCCGCTAAGGGAGCCAACAAGGCTTGATAATCTAATTAATTCCACCATGAACGCCCAAGTGAGCGATCATCAATTTGCAGATATGGCCGAAAGTCGCCAAAAGCTGATGGGGGCATTGAGGAGAAATATTACTGATGCAGCTCGAAGGAACATTGAGAGGGGTGCAAACTACCGCGTGATAGAGATGGAGTTCAGGCAGAACGGCAACGGTCCTCCGCGCGTACTCCTAGACGTAGGCGTCACGAGCTACGGGAAGATCATGCGCAGCTGTGACGCTATGATTAATGAATTTGCGCTTTTCGCTTTCCTTGCAGGATCAAATTGCAGTGGAATGAGGCCGACCACGGTCCTTAAATGCCTGCCATGGCGTAAGAGAGTGCACGACGCGGCCAGATCTCCCGGAGACCTGTTCCTGCACCCAGTCGACCGGGCTGCGGGGTTGGGAGTAGCGGTCGCCACGATCATGGACAACGGCGAGCATCAGAAGGTGGTTGGGCTGGGTTGGCGATCAGAGGAAGTTGGAACATATCCCGCATGCTGGCATGTCATTCCTGCTGGCATGTGCAATACGCATGACACCCACCGTGGCAGAACCCTTCCTAACTGGTATCTCACTACGACGATGCGAAGCGAGTATCTCGAAGAATGGTTTAATGACCTCCAGTTGGAGAAGGGGCAAATGCCCTACTGGAGAGAGCAAGTAGTCGATAGATGGAAAGAAAAGGCCGCAGATCGCCAGATAGTACTTACGGGGCTGGCGTTTGATTTGTTGAACTTGCGCCCAGAGGTTTGCGCGGGCGTAATTGTTCCTAAATGGGGCAACGAGTTGAGCTGGGAGTACGAATCCGGCGTGGCCGCATACGCTGAGATACTTGGTGCGCCTAGTAAGGAGATTGAACCAACGCAAATGGTTCAGTCTGGAGCGGCGGCCATTTTCCTTGCAGAGCGCTATGCGATGGAAATCAAAGCGCATCTCCGGTGATGATGAAACTCAATTCTGGTTGCTCTTGTGCTATGCAAGGAGGAGGCATGGCGTACGCCTCAACAACCCTGCATTTGCTGATCGCCGCTCCGGGTGACATTCCAGAGGAGGATATCCTCACCATTGAGCATGCAGTGAACAGATGGAATGCCAATTACGGTCCAAATTTCCAAATGACGATAATCCCAATACGTTGGACACGAAATGCCGCACCAGCTGCTGGTGGGCGCCCGCAGGACTTCATCAACAAACAATTGGTCGATGACGCCGACTTGGCTATCGCTCTCTTCTGGTCACGACTGGGGACCGATACAGGTGAAGCAGTATCCGGTACTGCCGAGGAAGTCGAGCGCATGGTCAATGCAGGGAAGCATGTCGGCATTTTGCAATGCAAAAAAGATGTACCATACGGCGCTGACTCAAAGCAACAGGCCGCGCTACAGGCGTACCTGACTGGCCTCGGCAGCAGCGCGCTCGTGCTGGACTACCGAAACGATACGGAACTTGTTGGCAGAGTCGAGAACTTGATGAGTAAACAGGCAACTTCGTTCCTCAAGGAAGCCAAGCTATCCCGAGGGGGCACAGATACAGAAGACCTGGGTATATGGCCCTCGGTTGACTTTCGTGAACGCGTGAAAACCGACTCCAAGGGTCGGGCGAGGACAGTGAAGAGCTACTACCTAGCTATCGCCAACATGGGTCGGCAGGTAGCGCACGATGTCGAGTACACACTGAATCCCGATGGCATCGTTCAGGTATTCAATGAGGGTCAGCCGATCCGGTCGATCCCGCCGACACCAGAAGGAAAGGTGCTATACCAAATAGCCACTACGGACCAAAGTGCAAACCAATTTGATTGCACAGTGACATGGACAGACGCTTCGGGAGAGAGGAGATCGAACACTGCAACCTTGAGGCTCGTATGAATCTTAATAAGCGGCAACAGGCCCGCGGCTTCCGACTCTGGCAACAGGTCAGGACTCAGTGGAGAGCAACTGAACCCGTCGTTAAGAAGAAGGTCCGCTGGTGGCAGTGGTAAACGGCATTGGAGCCTACGGACCGACTCGGCGGTCTGCCTGCACCGCGCCTGGCAAAAGGCGACTTGTGAAGCCTGCATTGCATAGTCGCTCGTAGGCTGCCGCCACATCGTCCGGCACCGGCTGGCTGACCATGAATCCCTGTTCTGGGTAGATACGCAACCGCTGGAGTGCGCCGACAAGCATGTCGAGCACCAGGCGGGCGTCCCCGATGGAGTCGACGTAGTCGTCGAACGTCATCGGAGTGGACGCGCTCACGATCTCGACTCCAGGCCAAAGTTTGCGCGCCGTCGCGTAGGCGCGCCGCTCCTCGTAGGGCTTGCTGATGAGCAGGACGGACGAGACGTCCACGCCGGACTCTTCGAGAAGGGCTCTGGAGAAGCAGATGTTCTCACCGGTATTGCGCGCGTTCGGTTCAACAAGCACATCGGAGCTCGGCACCCCCAGCTCCAACGCCCTTTCGCGATAGTGAACAGCCTCGCCGCGCGGCATCCGCTCCCGCGTAGTGCGGCTGGTGGCCCCCGTGAAGACGATGAGCGGCGCCATGCCACGTTTGTAGAGGTCGACCGCAGTATCGGCCACGCCCAGGTCGTGACTGCCCAAGCCGACCGCGACCGAGCATGGCCGTGGCTCGTGGTGCATCTGGTGAAAGTCCCAGAGGCGGCGCGCGTCCGCCCATGACTCTGTCGAGATCACTGCTCTGCCTCTCCGTCCCGTGCTGAATCAGGCACCTTGAAGTCGTACTCCCACGCGAAGCGCGATGCTGCGTGGACACCGATCGCGTACTCCACCACGGTGCCATCGGCCGTGTACGTGGTGCGGTGCAGCTCGACTACTGGCTCACCCCCGGGGAGTTGCAGCAGCTTCACCTCGTCGGCCGTCGGGATGCGGGCGAAGAGTTCTTCCTTCATGTGGTCGATCTCGTACCCGGCGTCGTACAGCACCCGGTACCCACCACCACGTCCGGCCGGCCCCGGCGTCGGATCAACCAGCCGTGTTCCCTCGACGTGCTCGGGTCGGTAGTAGCTGGTCAGGGTGTGCGTAGGCTGCTCGCCCTCCTTAACGAGGCGTGCGCGGGCGTACACCTCGGCACCAGCAGGTAGACCATGCGCTGCGGCAACGGCCTGCGGAGCCGCAACACGACTGACCTGTTGCGTCTGCTCACCGCGACGGTACGCGCGACCGGTCGCGACACGGTCAGCGATGAACGCCACCTCGTCACCGTCTCGCCACTTCGCCTTGTCGTACCGGCTGATACCGAGCCGCTTGAGCGGAGTCTGTTGCCGGACGACCGTGCCATGTCCACGGGACGAGGTGACCAGCCCCTCCGCCTCCAGCGCCTTGTACGCCGCGTGGACCGTGGACTTGGACCCTTCGCCTGCTTCGACGAGGTCCCGAATGTGCGGCAGTTGCTGCCCCGGTGCGTACTCCCCGCTCGCGATACGAGCGGCCAGCCTGTCCGCCAGCTCTCGCCACTTCGGTGCCATGCAGTGCTCCTCTCGATGGGACCAGTCAAACACAGTCCCAGGACTGTTGACAGTCCTGGGACTGTGGGTCATGGTCTTACTTAGCGGTTCGCAGTCCTAGGACAGCGCGCAAGTGGGCCTTCTTTGGCCTGCCACAAAGCCTCTTCCGAACCACAACTCAAGAGCGTGATCCACCGCAGTGAGACGGCCGTGACTGCACCGGCCGAGGGCGGGTGGAGACCAGTCGGCCGAGACCGGACCCGCGTCACAACCGGGTCCCACACCTGTAGGGGGACACGCCACCGACTCGAAAGAACCGCACGGCACACCTTGTTGCTGCCGCGACCTCCGGGATTTCGGACCTCCCCGGAGCGAGCAGCGCCGTGCGCATAGGAGATCCGCGCATGTTTCGACCGACCCATCAAACGGCGCGCGGCCCCGGTGCTGGAACACCGGGGCCGCTGTTCGGGCCGTTCCACCTGCAAGGGAGAACACGACCCAATGAGCCACATCGTCACTGTTCAGGATGCTGTTACCGCGTTCGCCGACTTCATGGAGCCGACGGATGCGGAGTTGGACGCGATCGAGCGTGAGATGCCCGTGATCCTGGCGGATGTCGATCTGCTGGACGCGTACATCGTCATTCTCGACCGCACGCCGACCGAGCTGGACGACCGCCGCATCCGCCGGGCCCGCCGCCGCGCGCTGGCGGCGCGGGTCGCGCTGGTCAACCGTGCGGCTTGCACGAGCCTCCCCGGCGGTGCTGCGTGAGTGCCACCGACCGGAACCTGACCGCCGCGCACGCTGAGGTGAAGGCGGAGATCGCGCGGACGGATACCAAGACGGCGCTGCTGCTGGCGTTCGTCGGCGCGGTGCTCGCCGGTACCTGGACGGTCGTACGCGACATGCCGCTGACCGTGCCCGTCATCGTCGCGGGCGGTCTTGGTTTGGCACTGCTGGTCGCGGCGGCCGGCCTGCTGCTGCGGTCGGCCCGCCCGAACCTGAGTGGCCGGCACGGCTTCCCGCTGTGGGCCACGCTCACGGCCGAGGAGATCGGTACGGCGGTCTCTTCGGATCTGGCCGCCGACATCGCGGGACTGTCCCGGCTGGCGGTCGCCAAGTTCACGTGTCTGCGTCGCGCGGTCGACCTGACCATGACCGGCGGCGCCCTGCTGGTCCTTGCCGCCCTGCTTGCCGTCGGGGGTGTGGCATGAACCTTCGCCGCAAGGGCCGTGCCGCCCTGGTCCTCGCCCTGGTCGCCGTCGTCGGTATGGCGTTCCGTGTCTCGTGGAACGCGCTGCGGGACATCGCCGGCGCCGTCGGCGCGGATGACACGGCGGCGACGCTGTATCCGTTCGTGGTCGACGGTCTGATGGCGCTCGCCCTGATCGCCACACTCGTCCTCGGCGGCGACGCCCGTCGTTTCGCGCTGCGGGTGCTGGGTGCCTACACCGTCGCTTCCCTGGTCCTGAACTACGTGCACGGGCTGGTCCCGGAGCTGCACGACCGCACGGTCGACTGGGGGCGCCTGGCCGACTGGGACCCGGCGAACTGGGCCCTGGTCCTGCTCGCCACGTCGCTTCCGGTCGGGTCGATCTACTTCGGCTCCGATCTCGTCGCCAAGGTGCTGCACCACCGCCCCGCCCCGATTCCGACCGTGAGCACGGATGCGGAGGAATCTACAGAGAGCGATACGAAACGGTCTACGGCTGACCTCGCGGTATCGACCCCAAAGCCGATCACCCCGAACGTCACGGCGCTGCCCCGGCCGGTGGCCGTCGGCTTCCTGAAGTCGACGCTCCCCGCCAAGCCGCTCCCCTCGATCGCACCGGCCCCCGTCGAGTCGATCGAGCGGCACGCGGTGGCGGCAGAGTCGCCCCGCCCGCGCCGCGCCACCGGCCGTGTCCCGGCGGTGGCGAAGTCGACCCGCCCGAAGCGCACGCCGGAACAGTTGCTCGCCGAAGCGCGCACGGCGACGGCCGATTGGCCGGACGCGAAGGTGACCGCCGAGGGCATCCGCCGCGAGGTGCACACGTCGCCGGCCAACGCCCGGTCCCTGCGAGACACGATCCTCGCCGAACGGGCCGCAACGGCGGCTGAGGCCGCGTGATGGGGGCGCTGCCGGTCTACCGGTGGTGCCTGGCCCCGGACGGCTACGCCACCCGCCGCCAACTCAGGGCGCGCGGCTTGCGGCCAGGTGGTCAGTGCGTGGCCGCGCAGCTCGAACGGCCGCGCCGCCGCCGTGGGCCGCTGGTCGCCTACCTCTACCGCGTCGACCTCGCCCAGCCGGTCCGGCCGATGACGCCGGGCCGGTGGTCGGCGCTGGCCAAGGCCAACGCCGCCCGCCGCATCTGCCCGCAGTGCCGGACGGATGCGGGCTACGTCATCCCCACCTCGCTCGGCACCTGCGTGCCCTGCGCCTACCCCGATCCCTCCCACGCCGTGAGGAGTGCCTGACATGGGCAAGCCCGACACCCGCCGCCTGGACCGTGCCATCGCGCAGGCGAGCCGCAAGCTGGCCGCCGTGCAGAACCGCGAGTTGTGGCCGCTGGACGGCCGCGAGCGCCGCGCGGTGCTCGCCGGTCTGGCCGGCGGCTCCTACAAGGTCGTGCGCGGTGAGAGTCCCGCACGCGCGGACCGGAAGCTGGAAACGGCCTGGGCGTCCGCTGAGATCCGGCTGGTCGCGGAGATCGCCGCGCTCACGACCGAGCGTCAGCGGGTCGTGAACGAAGCCGCCCGCGCCAAGGCGGCCAAGAAGTCGTCGGGGTGGTGGTGACCGTGCCCGGCATGGAGACCCCACCGGGTGAGTGCCCGCAGTGCTGGCAGCATGCCTACGACCGGCGCGTTCACCGCAAGCTCAAGCCGCGCGAGGACTGCCCGCAGTGCGTGGACCACATGGTCAACGGCTGCCCCTACCTCGTGCCCAAGAGGAAGTCGAGTTGGTGGTGAGCGTGGACCGCCGCTGCCCCGCCGCGCACCCCGACGACCCCACGCCCTGCGTGGGTCCGGTCGTGGTGACCGTGCTCGACGCTGGTAAGGCGGGGGCCGACGGGTGCGAGCACCACGGCGCTCGGCTGCTGGCCTCTCTCGACGGCGGACGCGTCTACGCCCTCCCCGACGCCCCCTACAGGGCCGCGATCCGCACCTTCACCGCCGCCCAGGGCATCCGCCCGTTCTGCTGGCTCGACGGCCCTCGTACCGAGCCGTCGCACCTCAGCCACGCGGAGAACCGCGCCCGGTACGGCCGCTGACCTGCACCGCAGCACGTTGGGGTGGCCGTCCCCTGCCACGGACCGGCCGCCCCGGACTCCCGCGTACTCCCGCCCCGTTGGGGCAGTCAGGAGCACTTCCAGCATGTCTGAGAACGTCGTCCACCTCCACAAGCCCACCGACCCCCCGACCCCCGACACCGCCCCCACCATGCTCACCGTCGTCCCCGACGCGCCGCCGGCCCGGCCCGTGCCCCTGTGGGTCCGCTCCGGACGCGCCATCAAGACCGCCGCCACGCACGAGACGACGCGGGCGACGGTGCGGGCGGTGGCCCGGCACAGCCTCTACACCTTCAACGGCGGCCGGATCGTGGCCCGCCGCACCTGGGACGGCCGTACCGGCTCCCGGTACGAGCGGATGATCCGGGCGGCGGAAGCCGCGGGGAACCTGGAAGCGGCCGAGGAGTGGGAGGAGCGGTTGCAGCGCTTCCGCGCCGCCCGCCACCACCGCCGCATGGACCTCCTGCACTCCCCGGTCGAGGCCGCGAAGGGGGTGGCCGTCGGCGCCGGGATGGGCATCGGTGTCCTGGTCGCCCTCGGCGTCGTCATGGCCCTCAACACCGGGCACGTCGGCGACGTCATCACCCCGCTGTCGGCGACCATCGACTTCATCGCCCTGCTCATCCGGATCGTTCAGGTCGTCTGGGGTCCGGCGCTCACCATCGGCCCGTTCCTCGCGCTGCTCGCCCTGTGGTCGGTGGGCCGCAAGCAGCACGCCGCCCCGAACTGGGCACTGCCCGCGAACGTGCGCAACGGCGAGGGGGAGCCGATCACGCCGTCCATCGTGGTCAAGGCCCTGCGCGACCTCGGAGTGCCCGCCCTGGCGCGCGCTATCAAGGAGATGGGCGATGCCGGCGCGTCCATGCTGGGACCGATCCGGATCGCCGGATGCGGTGTCGAGGTGGACGTGACCCTGCCGTCCGGGGTGTCGACCAATGAGGTGCAGGGAAAGCGGCGCAAGCTGGCCGAGAACCTGACCCGGCACGAGCACGAAGTGTTCATCACCATCCCGACCGCCGCACGGACGGTCCGGCTGTGGATCGCCGACTCGGGGGCGCTGGACGAGCCGATCGGCCCCTCCCCGCTGGTCACCGACGACACGATGACCGCCGACTACACCAAGGGAAAGGCGCCCTGGGGGCAGGATCTGCGCGGCGACGCTGCCGCGCTGAGCCTGTACCAGCGCCATCTGCTCATCACGGGTCTGTCGAACCAGGGCAAGACGGTGGCCCTGCGCTCCCTGGCCCTGTGGCTGTCGCTGGACAGGTCGGTGCAGTTCCTCATGGGCGACCTCAAGGGCGTGGGTGACTGGGCCATGTTCGACGGGCTCGCCACGACCCTGATCCAGGGCCCGACGGATGAGCACGTGATCCAGGTGACCGAGATGGTCGAGGGCGCGGTGGACGAGATGAACCGCCGTATCCAGGCGCCGCCCGGCACCGTGTTCCCGCCGCTGATCGTGCTGGTCGACGAGGCGCAGGTGGCGTTCATGTGCCCGGCGAAGGACGCCGAGAAGCGCCCGTACGGCGGGTCCAAGGCCAACTCCCGGTACTTCATGGCCGTCCGGAAGATCCACAACCAGGGGCGGGCCGTGAACGTGCTTATGTGGCAGGGCACCCAGGACCCGACCAACGAGAACCTTCCCAAGCTGGTCCGCGAGGGCGCCCACACCCGCGCCTCCCTCGCCCTGGGCACCGAATCCCAAGCCCGCATGGCCCTCGGGGACAAGGCCGTCGACGGGGGCGCCGCTCCCAACCTGCTGCGCCCGGGTCTGGACCGGGGAACCCTGGTCGTCGCCTCCGACGGCGTCACCATCCCGGCCGGACAGTCGTCCATCACGGTACGCACGCACTACATCGACGACGACGCCGCCGAAGCCATCACCGACCGGGCCAAGGCCCTGCGCGACGGAGTCACCACCCTGCACGCCATCGATCGGGGCGCGGAGCACGACCCGCTCGCCGACATCGCCGCCGTCGTCGGCGACGCGCCCCGCGTCCGCACCAAGGACGTGCTGGCGCGGCTCGCCACACGGCACGCGGACGCCTACGGCGGCTGGTCGTTCATCGACCTCAAGCGCGTCCTCGACGACGCCGGCGCCGAACCCTACAAGTCCGACGGCGTCATGGTCGTCGCCCGCGACCGCGTGGCCCGCGCCCTCGCCAACCGCGACACCCAGGGTTCCGCTTCCGCCGACGGATGACAGGGAGCCAACCTCCGACGGGTCAGGGAGACAGGGAGAACTCCCTGAACACCTCCCTGACCCGCCTCCCTGGCCCTGACCTGCACAAATGATCGTTCAGGGGATCAGGGAGGCACGCAGCTCAGACCCCCAGAACACCCCGCCACACGGCACCCCGAAGGGGGTGCCGTCGCCTCCCTGGCTATACGCCGGAAGGGATTCCGCATGTACCCCGACCACACCCATCAGCCACCCGTACAGCGGGCCGTTGAAGTCCACCAGCCCACCCCGTACCCGCCCGCCACCATCGCCCCGTCGCCGGTCGTCACGGTGCAGCCGGGCAGCGTCCCGGCGGTGGCGAGCATCGTCCTCCCGGACGGCCGCATCGTCACCGGCTACGCCATCGACCACGCCCGCCCGGAACCGGTCACGGTCAAACCGGCCGTCTCGCGGACGGCGGTGAACGTCGCCCTCGAGGGCGTCGGCTTCCTCGCGGTGTGCAGCGGACTGCTCCTGCTCACCTCGTTCATCGCCGCGCTCACCGCGTTCATCACCCAGCTCATCATCCTGGCCGCCGTCATCTTCGGCGGATGGATCGCCGTGCAGATCTTCAGCACGAGCGGCCACCAGGGCGGCACCACCGTGAACATCCGCAAGGCCGTGATCAAGCGCAACCACTTCCACGGCTAGCTACGCCAAGGGCGGCCCCCGTCTCACGCCAATGAATTCGGGGCCGCCCTTGTCCACCTGCCCACTACAGACCTGTGGAGGTCTCCCAGCATGACTCAACCCACCGACATCCGGCGAGACGGCGAGCGGCCGTTACTGCTGGACCTGTTCTCCTGCGCCGGCGGCGCCGCCATGGGCTACGCCCGCGCCGGATTCGCCGTGGACGGATGCGACATCGCCCACCGGCCGAACTACCCCTTCCCCCGCCACCAGGGCGACGCTCTGGCCTACCTCGCGGGCCTGATCGCCACGGGTGAGATCCGCCGGTACGCGTTCGTGCACGCCTCCCCGCCTTGCCAGCACGGCTGTGCACTGACCGTGGGCACGAACGCATCGCAGGGATGGGGCCGCCCGCACGTCGACCTCGTGGCGCCCACCCGTGAGCTGTTGGACGCCACCGGCCTGCCGTACGTGATCGAGCAGCCCAACGGCCGCGCGGAGATCCGCAAAGACCTCACCCTGTGCGGGGAGATGTTCGGTCTCGGAGTCATCCGGCACCGCAACTTCGAGCTGGGCGGCTGGAGCATCGAGCAGCCGGCGCACGTGCCGCACCGGGGCCGTGTACGCGGCTACCGGCACGGCCGCTTCTACGACGGCCCCTACGTGGCCGCCTACGGCAACGGCGGCGGCAAGCCCACCGTTCCGGAGCTGCAAGCCGCGCTCGGCATCGACTGGACCGACGTGCGCGAGGAACTGACCGAGGCCATCCCGCCCGCCTACAGCGAGCACATCGGCCGTGCCTTCCTCGCCTCCCGGGTGCTGGGGGTGGCGGCATGAGCGAGCACCTGCGCACCGCGCTCGACCTCGCCGCCTCACAGATCCCGGTCCTTCCCCTGCGGGCGGGCAAGGTTCCGTTCGGCAACTGCCGCCGGTGCGCGGACAACGCGTGCGGCGGCCGGCCGAACATGAAGAACCCCGGGCGCTGTGCCTGCCCCGGTCCCTGCCACGCGTGGGCCGCCGCGACGACCGACCTGGACGTCATCACCTGCGGTCCCTGGCGTCGCGCATGGATGCGTGCGAGCGCGGTCGCCTACCACCCGGGCGGGGCGGGGCTGACGGTCGTGGATCTCGACAACGCCGACGCGATCACGTGGGCCCGCGAGAACCTGCCGACCACGCAGACCGTGCCCACCACCCGGGGCGAGCACTGGCTCTACCTCGGTCGGATGCAGTCCGCGAACGCGGTCCGGCCCGGCGTGGACATCAAGTCCACGATGGCCTATGCCCGGTGGCTTGGGTTCGGCACCGGCACCATGGCCTACCTGCCGGACGCCGTGCGCGCGCTGGCCGTGAGCAAGCCCGCCACGGCTCGGCCCGCGCCGCAGGTCATCACCGTGCCCGCACCGGTCGGCGGCGGGGAGTGCCCTCACCGCACGCCTACGTACCTGGAACGTGGCATCGCCATGGCGGAACAGCGCATCGCCGAGGCCCGCGAGACCATCCACGCCACCGTGTACCGCACGTTCCTGGCCGTGCTCTCCACGCACGGCCGCTGCGGCTGCCTCACCGAGGCGCACACCGCGCGGCTGTTCACCGCCGCACAGGCCAAGGGGGAGTCGCCCCGGCACTGTATCGACGCGTGGACCAACGCCCGCACCAGGTTGGGACTGTGACCATGGCAGACGACGAGAAGAACCCCGCCCGCGAGGTCATCACCGACTACGCGCAGGCGCACTTCAGGTACTTCCGCACCGCCGAAGGGACCGTGTACGCGCAGAAGAACGGCCACCCCGTGGCCCGACCGATCCGCTCCCAGGGCACGACGGGCAGCCACCGCCAGGAACTCATGGTGGGCCTGTTCAGGGACGGGCGCGGCGTGTTCAACGGGACCGCGCTCAAGGAGGCGCTGGACTTGATCGAGGCTCTGGCGCTGACCGAGGCCACCCAGGCCGTACAGATCCGCGTGGCCCCCGGATTCGACGGGGCGACGTGGCTGGACCTGGGCCGCAGCGACGGGCAGTCCGTCCGTATTCACCCCACCGGCTGGGAGATCACCGTGCCGGACCCACAGGAGGTGTGTTGGCGGCGTACCCAGCTCACGGGAGAACTCCCGTTGCCGGTCAAGGACACCGACGGCAAGGGCATCGACCTTCTGTTCAGGCTGACGAACTTCATCAACGCGGAGACCGAGTGCCTGGCCATGGCGTGGCTGATCGGCTGTCTGGGGCCGTCGGTGCCTGTCCCCGCGCCGTTCCTCACCGGCCCGCAGGGGGCGGGGAAGTCCACGGCCGGCCGGATGCTCGTGCGGATCATCGAGGGCATGAGTGGAGACCTGCGTCGGGCGCCGAAGGATGAGGAGAACCTGATCGCGGCCGTGGCGGCGGGGTGGGTCACCGCCCTGGACAACCTCTCCCACATGACGCCGGACCTGTCCGACGCCATGTGCTGCATCGTCACCGGGGCCGAGAGCGTCAAAAGGGCCCTGTTCACCGACGGCGACGTGCACCGGGCCCGCTACCGCCGCCCCCTGCTCCTGACCGGCATCGACGTGGGTGTCATCCGGCCCGACCTCGCGGAACGGCTCCTGCCCCTGCGCCTGGAGCGGCCCCGCGTGAGGCGCACCGAGGCCGAACTGTGGGCGGAGTTCGAGGACGCTTTGCCCGTCATCCTCGGCTCGCTCCTGGACCTCACAGTCAAGGTTCGCGCCGCTGAGGCTGAGACTCCCACCGACCTGCGGATGGCCGACTTCGCTCACCTGTGCGCGCAGTTCGACGCGGCGACCAGCCTCGGAGCTCTCAACGCCTACGGGGCCAGCCTCGACGACCTGAACGACGACGTGATCGAAGGCGATCTCCTCGCGCAGACCGTCCTCCTGCACGCCGACAGCATCGAACCGGGCGGCGAACAGCGGATGACCTCCACCGAGTGGCTGCACTGCCTCAGCCGCGTCTACAGCGGCGACGATCTGCGGCCCCTGCCCAAGGGATGGCCGACCACCGGCAAAGTCCTCTCCGACCGGCTCAAGCGCCTCCAACCGACCCTGGCTGCCCGGGGGGTCCTCATCGACTCTGGCCGCACCCGCGAGGGCCGGTACCTCGAAGTGACCCGCCGAGCCACCCCACTCCCACACGAGCAGACGGAAGCGTTCTGACCCGCAGCCCGTTCACCCGGACAAGCAAGAGGAGCACCCCGCCGTGGCGTGCTCTTCTTGCTGTTCGGCGGAACGCCGCCCTGGTGGTCGCGCCGCGAAGCGGCCCCTCATTCACGCTCTGAGAGGCCACCGGACTACTACAGACACCCCTTCTTTTTTCTTAAGTAGGGAAGCTCTGCGTCACAGCGTCACACGGACGGGGAAAACAGCCCCTGGCCTGCGGTTACAGGCGTGACGCAGACGGCAGGCTCTGCGTCATCCTGCGTCACCTGCGTCACGCCGTGACGCAGCACGTGACGCACCGATGACGCACCCCCACACCGCCGCGTCACGCAAAGCCCCAGGTCAGAAGCCCGAGTGACGCTGGTGACGCTGTGACGCAGAAATCCGCACCTCGGACACAAGCGGACCCGATGTGGGCTCCCCCGGAACGTCTGCCACTTCCGCTCCCCCCTGCCCGCTGAACTCTGCTGAAGGAGTCTCCGCCTTGGCTGTCCCCAAGATGCTCAAGCTTCCCGAAGTTCTCGAAGAGATCGGCATGAGCCGCGCCGCCTTCTACCGGATGCGGGCGCGCGGTGACGCTCCCCGTCTCCGCAAGCTGCCCAACGGACAGATCCGCGTCCGGCGCCAGGACCTCGACGCCTGGTGGGAGACCTGCGAACAAGCTGCCTGATCCGAAGCACGACACCGAAGGGGCCCGCGACGTGCGCGGGCCCCTTCGGCCATGAAGGAGAGACACATGCAGAGCTATGACGTGCGCGTGTGGAGCATCCGCCGCCGCGCGAGCAAGAGCGCCCCGTTTCAGCTTCGTTGGACCGTGGGCGGCAAGGTGCACCAAGAACCGTTCCTGACCAAGACCCTTGCCGATGGGCGTCGGGCCAAGCTCATGACAGCAGCATCCAGCGGTGAGGCGTTCGATACTGAGACTGGCCTTCCCGTCTCGGAGCTGCGCCAGCTCAACCGCACATCCTGGTACGCACACGCTCGGGACCACGTAGCCATGAAATGGCCCTCTGCCGCCGCCAAGCACCGCGCGAGCATCGCGGAGAGCCTGACCATCGCAACGATGGCGATCTGTCCGCAGAGCAAGGCACGGCCGGAAGCCGAGCTTCTGCGGCGGGCGCTCTACCAGTGGGCGTTCAACGCCGGTAGGCACGGGACGGCGCCACCCGCCCCCGAAGCGCAGGCACTGGCTTGGGTGGAGAAGAACGCGCCGGCTGTCGTGGACCTCGACAGCGCCAAGCGGATGCGTACGGTCCTCGACGAGCTGGCTAAGAAGATGGACGGGAAGCCCGCAGCACCGAACACGATCCGGCGACGCCGGGCCGTACTGAGCAACTGCCTTCGACTGGCCGTGGAAAAGGAGCTGTTGCCGAGCAATCCGCTGAGCCGTGTCCACTGGGACATTCCCAAGGCTGTGGAGGAACTGGACGAGCGGAGCGTGGCCACCCCCGCTCAGGCCGCCGAACTCATCAAGGCCGTGCACGGTCAGGGACACCGGGGTGAGCACCTGGCCGCGTTCTTCGGGTGCATGTACTACGCCGCTATGCGACCGGAGGAAGTCTCGGTGCTCAGCGTCGACCAGTGCACCCTTCCCGTGACGGGATGGGGCCGACTCGACCTCTCGGGCGCCCGGCCGCAGGTGGGCTCCGGTTGGACCGACGACGGCATGCCCTACGAAGAACGCGGACTCAAGCACCGCGCCCGTAAGACCGTCCGCCGCGTGCCGATTCCGCCCGTCCTCGTGTCGCTACTGCGCGAACACATCGAGCAGTTCGGCTCAGGAGACGACGGCCGTCTCTTCCGTGCCGTGCGCGGTGGCCCTGTGCGCTCGCAGGAGTACGGCGCTGTGTGGAAGGAAGCGCGCCGTCGCGCGCTCACGTCGGCTCAGGTGGCCTCCCCGCTCGCGCGCATCCCGTACGACCTGCGGCACGCCTGCGTGTCCTTCTGGCTCCGCTCAGGGGTGAGCCTCGCTGAGACAGCCCGCCGGGCGGGGCAGAGCATCGCCGTACTTCAGCGGTACTACGCGAAGGTGTTGGACGGCGAGGAAGACCGGATGAACGAGCTGATCGACCAAGGCTTTGCCGAGCATGCCGAGGACGATCGGCCGGCGCCCTGACCGCGCCCGATCCTGGCCACAGGTTGGCCGTACACCCTGGTCAGCAGTGGGATACGGGCGGGACAGGGTGAGACAGGCTGAACGCAGAAGGGGTGTCTCCGAGTCGGAGACACCCCTTCTGACCAGTACCTACGTTGAACTGTGCGGTGGGTGTGGGATTTGAACCCACGGTGACATCGCTGCCACGACGGTTTTCAAGACCGTTCCCTTAGGCCGCTCGGGCAACCCACCTTCGCGCCGCCGGCCCGCGGTGGCGCGAGTAACAGCCTAGCCGGTCAGCTGTCGTCGCCCTCGCGCTGGCCCAGGGTGACTTCGGCCGTCGACGTCTTGCCGTCCCGCTCGTACGTGAGCGTGACCTGGTCGCCCGGCTTGTGGGTCCAGATCTCGCTGATCAGGGTCGGGCCGCTGTCGATCACGCGGTCGTCGAGCTTCGTGATGACATCGCCCGCCTTCAGACCGGCCTTGCCCGCCGGGCTGTCCGACGGGACCGCCGGGGTGTCGCCCGTGCCGCGGTCCGCGATGACCGCGCCGCCGTCGCTCTTCGGGTCCATCGAGACCGTCGCGCCGATCACCGGGTAGACCGGCTCGCCGGTCTTGATCAGCTGCTGGGCGACGGTCTTCGCCTGGTTGACCGGGATCGCGAAGCCGAGACCGATGGAGCCCGCCTGGGACTGGCCGAAGCCGCCGGTGCCGGCCGACTGGATGGCCGAGTTGATGCCGATGACGGCGCCGCCCGCGTCGAGCAGCGGACCGCCCGAGTTGCCGGGGTTGATCGACGCGTCGGTCTGGAGGGCGCTCATGTACGACGCCTTGCTGTTCTGGCCGTCGCCCGAGGCCACCGGACGGTTCTTCGCGCTGATGATGCCGGTGGTGACCGTGTTCGACAGGCCGAAGGGCGCGCCGATGGCGATCGTCGAATCGCCGACGGCGACCTTGTCGGAGTTGCCCAGCGGCAGCGGGGCCAGGCCGGAAGGGGCACTCTTCAGCTTCAGGACGGCCACGTCGTAGCCCTCCGCGCGGCCGACGACCTCGGCGTCGTACTGCTTGCCGTTGGAGAAGGTGACGGACAGGTCGCCGCCGTCAGCCGCCGACGCCACCACGTGGTTGTTGGTGACGATGTGGCCCTGCTTGTCGTAGACGAAGCCGGTTCCCGTGCCGCCCTCGCCGTCGCCGCCCTGGGCCTCGATGGTGACCACGCTGGGCAGCGCCTTGGCCGCGACGGCCGCGACCGTGCCGGCGTCGCGCTTGAAGTCCTTCGTGGTGCCCGACGCGGAAACGGTGGTCGAGTCGGTCGGGTCGTCGTTGCGCTCGGCGACCCAGTACCCGATGCCGCCGCCGACGCCACCCGCGACAAGGGCGGCGGCCAGCACCGCGGCGACCAGGCCGCCGGCGCGCTTCTTGCGCGGGGCGGGGGGCACGGGCGCGCCCCACGCGGGACCGCCGGCGTCGCCGCTGCCACCGCCGCCGTACGGGTACGAGGACGGAGGCGGCGGCCAGCCGGCGCCGCCGGCCCCGGTACCAGGCCCGGCTCCCTGCGGATGCGCCTGCGGCACCGGCTGGGGCGGCGTGCCCGGCTGCGGAACGGGCATGTACCCCGGCTGCGCCTCGTGGCCCGGCTGCGTGCCCTGCGCTGTGGGGTTGTGTACGGGCGGGGCGGGGGCGGGGTTCGCGGCGGGCGGTGCGGGTTCGTGCCCGGGAGCCGCCGGGTTCGTACCCGCGGAGTCGGAGGCGGCGGGCCCGGGAGCGGCCGCCGGCACGGGAGGTGCGGACGGGGCGGCCGGAACCGCAGTGCCCTCGTTCTCGGTGCTCACAGCTCTCTTCTCCTCGGTCCCACGTCGTTCTCGGTCAACGTCACCACTGTGCAAGTGTCCGCTGTCAGCTTTTCCCACCGCACGTCAGAGGACCGTAAGCGGTTCCTGTGCATCCATGGAACATCCTTTACACCGGACAAAACGCCCGCATCTCCGGAAGGGCCGACCGGCCGTTCCCGGGACGCGTTTTTCCGCCTACCCACTGGCGGTGACACCATGGCGCGGTGACCCACGCACGGCAGCACACGATTCAGGTCGTCGCTCACCGCGGCGCCTCGGAGGACGCCCCCGAGCACACCCTGGCGGCGTACATGAAGGCGATAGAGGACGGTGCCGACGCTCTGGAGTGCGACGTACGGCTCACCGCGGACGGGCACCTTGTCTGCGTCCACGACCGCCGCGTGAACCGCACCTCCAACGGCCGCGGCGCCGTCTCCGCCCTCGAACTGGCCGATCTCGCCGCCCTCGACTTCGGCGCCTGGCGCGACAGCGCGGAGTCCCCCGACTGGGACCCGGCCCGCGGCCAGGCCCCGGGCGAGTTCACCTCCGTACTCACCCTGGAGCGCCTCCTGGAGCTCGTGTCGGACGCCGGGCGCCGCGTCGAGCTGGCCATCGAGACCAAGCACCCCACGCGCTGGGCCGGCCAGGTCGAGGAGCGGCTGCTCCACCTGCTGAGGCGCTTCGGCCTCGACGCGCCCGCGGCCGACGAGCCCTCGCCCGTACGCATCATGAGCTTCTCGGCGCGCTCGCTGCACAGGGTGGCGGCCGCAGCGCCCACCCTCCCGACCGTCTACCTGATGCAGTTCGTCTCGCCGCGCCTGCGCGACGGGCGGCTGCCGGCCGGCTCGCACATCGCGGGCCCCGGCATCCGGATCGTCCGCAACCACCCCGGTTACATCGCACGGCTGCACCGTGCCGGGCACCGGGTGCACGTATGGACGGTGAACGAGCCGGAGGACGTCGATCTGTGCGTACGCCTAGGGGTCGAGGCGATCATCACGAACCGCCCGAAGCAGGTTCTGTCCCAACTGGGACGCCTGTAACTCCTGTCACAGGGAGTGCTCCGGCGCGTTCGCTCCGTGTTCGATCGTTGCGAGTGCGTCACTGACCCGCGCCTGGCCGGTTTCCGGTCCAGGCCATTGGGGCATTCACTCCGTGGCGTGGGGCGAAGGAGGTCTCGGGGGTGGCGTTGGTGGTGGCACGGGAAGTGCCCACGTCGTCGAGCATGGCCGTACCCCATGGCCCTGCGGGCGTGGGTGAAGCAAGACGCCGTATGCGCGACGAACTGCGCGTCAGCGGGGTGTCGGATTCGGTCATCGACGATGCCGTACTGATCCTGTCCGAACTGCTCAGCAATTCCTGCCGTCATGGCAGGCCACTGGGGCAGGCCGAGGTCGGAGACGGTGACATCCGCGCCGCGTGGCGCGTCGATCCGACAGGCAGGCTGACCGTCGAAGTGACGGACGGAGGCGGTCCGACCCGGCCGGTTCCAGCCACGCCCTCGGTCACCGCGCGCGGCGGCCGCGGGCTCAACATCATCACGGCGTTGGCGCAGGACTGGGGCGTACGGGACAGCGCGGCGGGCGAGGTCACGGTGTGGGTCGACGTCACCGGGGGACACCGGCGCGAGGACTTCGCTGCGCGCGTCGCGGTGCCCGGACTGGATTTCGCGGACCCTTTCGACGACCTCGGCTGAACTCGGCCGGGCGTCGCGACTGACCTCGGCCGGCCTGGCGACTGAACTCAGCCGGCCGTCGCAGCTGAACGCAGCCGGCCGTGGCGGCTGAACTCGGCCGTCTTTACCGACTGAACTCGGCCGGCCGTGGCCCGGCCTCGTCCGGGCCCGGCCCGGACCCCGCGACAGGCTTCGGCCGGGGCCGGTTCGGCCGCCCGGGCCCGGACGGATCACTGCCGGCCCTCTTCCGGGCCGGTTCAGCGGCTAGGCTCGCGCCCGACACAGCAAAGCCGTGAACGGGAGAAGCCAAGCCATGGCCAAGAAGCGCCCCCAGCCCGCAAGGGGAACCAAGCCGCAGGCTCAGGTGGCCGGCGGGGAGGTGCCGGTCGTCGGGGCCCGCGAGCCCTGCCCGTGCGGTTCCGGCCGTCGTTACAAGGCATGCCACGGCCGCGCGGCCGCCCACGCCGTCACCGAACTGGTCCAGCGGCCCTTCGAAGGGCTGGCCGGCGAGGGCGACTGGGTCGCCCTGCGCGAGCTGGTGCCCGCCGCGACGGCCACGCTGACGCTGAAGGACGGACTGCCCGAAGGCGTCCCCTCCGTAACGCTGGCGACCGTACTCCCGATGGCCTGGCCCGCCCTGCGCCGCGACGACGGCTCCGTGCTGCTCGGCCTTCAGAACGACACGCCGTCCGGGGACCTCAGCCGCGACCTCGCGGACACCCTGCTGCGCGCGCTGACCGCGAAGCCCGGCACCCCGGTCGCGGCCGAGCGCGCCCCGGCGGACGGCCCGCGCCTCCAGGACCTGCTCGACGCCGACGCGCCGTTCGAGCCCGAGGTGCACACCGGCTTCGAGTTCTGGGTCCCGGACGCGGAGAACGCCACGCCCGAGGTGAGCGCCTCCCTGGAGCGTGCCAACGCCGCCGCGATCCCCACAGTCCGGCTGACCGGTGTCGACGCCGCGTACTGGTGCGAGACGCCCGACAAGAACCACCTGCGGTGGGTCATGCCGTACGCCGAGGACCAGCTCCTCGACGCGCTGGCACGGCTGCACGCCGCCGGTACCTCGTCGCTCGGCGAAGGCACCCGCCTCGTCGGCTCCTTCCGCGCGCACGGCCTGATGGTGCCCGTCTGGGACCTGCCGAGCGAGACGAAGGCACAGGACATCGAGAAGCCCGCCGCGGAGCTCGCGGAGCGGCTCACCGCGGCGCTCGCCTCCGACGCCCCCCTGTCCCCGGAGGAGCGCCGCGCGCGGGGCGGTCTCACCAACCGCCAGGTGACCCTCAGCTGACAGTGACCTGGGAGTGGGAACGAGAGTGAGTGCGACAGTACGTTTCTGTCGGGCGATCGGTGACTCCGGTCACAACCCCCCGTTTCGCAGGTAAATCCCTGTCTGAATAGGGGAGATCGAATTTGCCAACCGCAGATCTCTTGTTACCGTTCTAAGTGCCCGGTCGCTGGTGCATCCCCCGTCGCCAGCGACCGGGTCTTTCTGTGTCCCCGCTCCGCCCCGTGTCACGACGACCGGTCAACGGGGCGCAGGCGCCGCCGAGTTGCTTCCGGAGCGCAGCAGCAGAGGCCCGTCACCGGCCGCCGCGAACTCCGAGACGGCCGAATATTCAGCCGCTTTTCCCCGTGTGGGCTCACGCGGCGTTTCGCACACCCCGGGTTCGTCTTCCGCGCTCACCGCGCAATGCATCTGAACGGTCCGGTCGCCGGCACCCATCAGTGCGAGTACGGCGCGCAGTTCCATGCCTGTCGCATTGCGGTAGTACGTACGCGCCCAGGTACTGCCGGCTTCGGAGAGCACACAGGTCTGGGCCTCGATGCCTTCCGGGGAGCTGAGTTCGGGACCGCACCGCGCGGACGCGTCGCGCGGAAGGACGCGCGAAGGGGCAGCCGAAGGAGCGTTCCCGGGAACGGACTCTGCGCCGTTCCCGGGAACGGTCGCGGCACTGTTCCCGGGAACAGACCGGTGAGCGCTCCCCGGATCGGTCCGAGCGTTCCCCGGCGCGGTCCGGTGAGCGTTCCCTGGAGCCGCCTTGCCGTCTTCCGGTACGCGTACGGGCTCGGGTTCCCCGGACGCGCCGGCCAGCGGCAGCAGGGCGGTGAACACCACGACGGCCAGCAGTCCGGTCATGCGGAAATTCAAGGCGGGTCCCACCTGTCGACTGCCCGGAAATTCTTGAGGTGGGCCGAAGATATCGGCCAATGCCCCACCGCCCGGGAGCCGCGCGCACGGCGGCCCGGGAACTCCGCGCGACTCACACCCGTACGAGTGAGCCGGCGGGGGCTTCGTCGCACAGTCGTCGTACAACCGCCGCGCGCGCCGCTTTCGTCCCCGGTTTTGCCCGCCGCCTTCGTCCACCGAGGGCGGCGCCGAGGACGGCGGCTCTCGTCACCCCGCCCGCGGCCCGTCACCCCGCCCCGGCTCGCTCAGTACGCGAGCCGGCTGCCGCCGTCCGGTGCTCCGTTGCTCGCCGCCACCAGCGCGTCCACGACCGCCTCGACATCCGGCAGCCAGGGCGCGGCCGAACCGTTGAGCGGCGCGCGCTCCCACCGCACCTGCCCGGTCCCCGTCTCGGAGGGCGGCAGCACCAGATAGCCGCCCTCACCGTGGAACCGCAGCGAGCTGGGCACCCAGTCCTTGGCGTACAGCAGCTCCCCGAGCCGCTCCAGGGAGTACGGAGCGACCAGCAGCGACCACCGTGTCGGAGACGCGACGACCGGGCCCAGGCGCATCCCCATGCCGTCGAGCGCCGTCAGCGCCACGGCGCCGGCGAGTGCGGGGAGGCTGAGCGCGCACGGTGCGGCGCCGCCGGTGGCGAGCATGACGGGAGCCGTCGGACGGTTGGTCCACCACCAGCGGATCATGCGTTCGTCGGTGGTGGCCGCCAGGATGCCCGGGTCGAAGGGGTGCGCGCCGGGAACCACGCATTCGGGATCGGGACAGGCACACGCCTGTCCGGGGCCGCCGCGGCCGCCCGACGGGGCGAGCCCCACACCGGGGAGGACGGGCCACTGCCACTCGGTGGCGCAGGTCAGCGCCGCGCCGAGTTGGGCAGACCCCTCACCTCGCCGGAACCGGAGCCTGCGTCGCCTTCCGGGGATCTCGCGCATGAGCGCTCGTTCCTTTCCGTTGAACGCCGAGGTCCATATCACACGATGTGTGCATATCTTCACTGAGCGTGCACGTCACGTACTGGCTGCGTACTGGTGGTGCGTCGCCGCATATTCAGCCTGCGGCACGGGCAGCCCGTCGGAGCCGGGCGTGAAACGTAGCGGAGGGTGGCGCACACGTGGCGCTGTACTGATCCGTAGGAGATCGGTAGTAGTCCGTAGTCGCTGTGCCGCTACTCGGGGATGGGACGCGGCCCACGGCGATTGAGACGCCCAGGTCCGCCGTCAGGTTCCGGGGCGGTCCCAACTGCCCCTGGCCATCACCGATTAGGTACCCATCACGGTTGATATGACGCGCTGTCGAACGCCCTCAGTCGACCGCAAATTATTGCTGTGTGTGGCAATTTTAGGCCAAGTTGGCTACCCCACAGACACCAAGAGTCCCACGTTGACAATGCTGGACATCCCCTTACTTGTGCGTGTACATGTGGATGCATTGATAGCGGCGCAGAATGACATGGGGGTTTGCGATGCTATTGAGCAAAACGCACCAGCTGAAAAGCCCGCGATCATGAGCGCCCCGCACGTGCCGAAAGTGGCTGGAATCGATCCAGTCGTTCCGCCACCCACGCACACTGTCGCGCCTCATCCGTCGACCCCTGCCCCACCCGCCGCCGCCGGAGCGGTCCTTCAGGACCGGCTCGCCGGATGGGTGTCCGACCTCACGACCCTCCACGAACTCACCGAACGCCTGGTCCGCACCCGTTCGGTCGACGGCGCCCTGCACGAACTGCTGCGCGCCGGCGCCGCTCTCGTAGGTGCCCGCCGGGGCCTCGTCGTCCTCGAACCCGCGTCCGGCCTCGGCCAGGCCACCACCGTCGGCCTCGGTCTCGCCCACGCCGACCTCGGCCACATCGAGACCGTGCCGCGCGGTTCCACGTCGTACGGACGGCTCCTCGACGGCCTCCCGGGCAGCCCTCGCCCCAGCGAGATCGCCCACCCCGACCTCCTCGGCGAGGCGGAACTCGACCCGCGCCACCGCGAAGTCGCGGCCCGCCTCGGATACGCCGCCAGTTACGCCCTGCCTCTGGCCACCGAAGCGGCCGGGCGTCTCGGGGCCGCCGTCTGGCTGTACGACGAACCGGCCGAACCCTCGGAGCGCCGGCGCCACCTCGCGGGCCTCTACACGCGCTACGCCGCCGAACACCTCGCCCGCCTGCTGGAACTGGAGCACGCCCGCGCACAAGTGGCCGCCGTCGCCGAGGAACTGCTGCCCAGCAGGCTGCCCCGCGTCCCCGGCGTACGCCTCGCCGCCCGCCACCGCACAGGACCGCACGGCGGCGGCGACTGGTACGACGCCCTGCCGCTGCCCGAGGGCGCCCTCGGACTCGCCGTCGGATCGGTCTCCGGATCGGGGCCCGGCGCGGTCGCCGCGATGGGCCGGCTGCGGGCCAGCCTGCGGGCGTACGCCGTGATGGAGGGCGAGGACCCCGTCGCCGTACTGTCCGACCTGGAGCTCCTCCTGCGGCTCACCGAACCGGCCAGGTCCGCCACCGCCCTCTTCGCGTACTGCGAACCCGACCGGCGCAAGATCGTGCTGGCCGGCGCCGGACACAGCCCGCCGCTGATCGTCGGCGACCGGCGCACCGAGTACGTGGAGACCTCCCTCTCCGCGCCGCTCGGCATGCTGTCCTGCTGGGAGGCGCCCAGCGTGGAGCTCACGCCCGCACCCGGCGAAACGGTGCTTCTCTACACGGACGGTCTTCTCCAGCGCACCGGCGACCCCATGGACCGTGCCTTCGCGCGCCTGCACGCCGCCGCCGCGAGCGCGCCCAGAGCCATCAGGGACGACCCCGCGGCGATCGCCGACCACGTCCTGCGCGCCCTGCTGCCGGACGGCGCCGACACGGCGGACTCGGCGGACGACATCGTGCTGCTCGCCGCACGTTTCGACTGATTCCTCACAGTTGTCCGCAGCGCCCCTGGCCGTGTCGCCGTCGCACATACGATGGAGGACGGTCCAGTGTCGTATCGAGGAGACAGCGTGTCGGAAGAGCTCATGCCGGAGACCCCGGAAGAGACCGAAGAGCCGATCAAGCAGCGGAAGAACGGCCTGTACCCGGGCGTTTCCGACGAGCTCGCCGAGAACATGAAGACCGGCTGGGCCGACACCGAACTGCGCGGCCTGGAGCCCATCGCCCAGGCGGGCCACACCGCAGAGCGCCGCGCCGCGCTCTCCGCCCGCTTCCCTGGCGAGCGGCTCGTCGTCCCCGCGGGCAACCTCAAGACCCGCTCCAACGACACCGAGTACGCGTTCCGCGCCTCCACCGAGTACGCGTACCTCACGGGTGACCAGACGCAGGACGGCGTCCTCGTACTGGAGCCCCGTCCGGAAGCCGACGGCGGCCACGACGCGACGGTCTACCTGCTGCCCCGCTCCGACCGCGAGAACGGCGAGTTCTGGCTCGACGGCCAGGGCGAGCTGTGGGTCGGCCGCCGCCACTCCCTCACCGAGGCCGAGCAGCTCCTCGGCATCCCCGCGAAGGACGTCCGCGAGCTGACCGCCGCGCTCGGGGAAGCCACCGGGCCCGTCCGCTGCGTCCGGTGGCACGACGCCGCCGTCGAGGCGGCGCTGACCGACAAGGTCACCGCCGAACGCGACGAGGAACTGCGCGTCTACCTCTCCGAGGCCCGCGCCGTGAAGGACGACTTCGAGATCGGCGAGCTCCAGAAGGCCGTCGACTCGACCGTCCGCGGCTTCGAGGACGTCGTCAAGATCCTCGACAAGGCCGAGGCCACCAGCGAGCGCTACATCGAGGGCACCTTCTTCCTGCGCGCCCGCGTCGAGGGCAACGACATCGGCTACGGCTCCATCTGCGCCGCCGGCCCGCACGCCACCACCCTGCACTGGGTGCGCAACGACGGCGACGTACGCTCCGGCGACCTGCTGCTGCTCGACGCCGGCGTGGAGACCCACACCCTCTACACCGCCGACATCACCCGCACCCTGCCGATCAACGGCGCCTTCACCGACCTCCAGCGCAAGATCTACGACGCGGTGTACGAGGCCCAGGAGGCCGGCATCGCCGCCGTGCGGCCCGGCGCGAAGTACCGCGACTTCCACGACGCCTCGCAGCGCGTGCTCGCCGAGAAGCTCGTCGAGTGGGGTCTCGTCGAAGGCCCGGTCGAAAAGGTCCTGGAGCTCGGCCTCCAGCGCCGCTGGACCCTGCACGGCACCGGCCACATGCTCGGCATGGACGTCCACGACTGCGCCGCCGCCCGGCGCGAGGCGTACGCCGACGGAACACTGGAGCCCGGCATGTGCCTGACCGTCGAGCCCGGTCTGTACTTCCAGGCCGACGACCTGACCGTGCCCGAGGAGTACCGCGGCATCGGCGTACGCATCGAGGACGACATCCTCGTCACCGAGGACGGCAACCTGAACCTGTCGGCGGCGCTCCCGCGCCGCTCCGACGAGGTCGAGGACTGGATGGCGCGGGTCAAGCAGGACTGACAGTGATGATTGCTGTGGCTCCGCCCGGGGGTCTGACTCCAGGACTGACTGACGCTTCGGCTGTCCTTGGTTGGATTTGTCGGCCGTTCGGGCGGAGCCACGGCGCGCGTGGCCGGTCGGGCATCTGTGACTTCATAGGAGTCAGCCGTTCACCTGCGGATGACGCCTCGCGGGCGTGAAAATCGGTACGGGGGCTGTCCGCCGACGCCGATCGATGTCTGGGCTGTGAGCCCGCATAGGAGTCAGCCGTTCACCTGCGGATGACGCCTCGCGGGCGTGAAAATCGGTACGGGGGCTGTCCGCCGACGCCGATCGATGTCTGGGCTGTGAGCCCGCATAGGAGTCTGGTGAGGGAGCCGTCCGAGGGGCCGCACACTGTCGTCTCGAGCACGCCGTTCAGCTTCTCCGTCTCCCCTCAGGCTCCCCGGGCAGCCCCCGCCCGCACCAATGCCCAAGGGGAGGAAGACGATGGAGGAGTCCAAAGACGACCACGACGACGGAAGTGTTGCCCGGGTCGCGGCGATCGACATCGCCAAGGCAACCGGGATGGTGTGCCTGCGCATCCCGCACGACACCATCGAAGGCCGGCGCGTCCAGCAGGTCTGGACGGTCGCGTCCACCACGAACGCGATCCTCGAACTCGGCGACCGGCTGGTCTGCCAGGGGGTCCAGCGGGTGGTGATGGAGGCGACGGGCAGCTACTGGCGGCCCTTCTTCTACCTCCTGGAGGCCCGCGGCCTGGAATGCTGGCTGGTCAACGCACGTGATGTGAAGAACGTCCCCGGCCGGCCGAAGACCGACAAGCTCGACGCGGTCTGGCTGGCCAAGCTCGCCGAACGCGGCATGGTCCGCGCTTCGTTCGTACCGCCCAAGCCAGTCCGGCAGCTACGAGACCTCACCCGCACCCGCACAGTGTTCATCCAGGAACGCACCCGGCACAAGCACCGGGTGGACAAGGCCCTGCAGGACGCGCAGATCAAGCTGTCCGACGTTGTCTCCGACCTCTTCGGTCTGTCCGGCAGGGCCATGCTCGATGCCCTGGCCGCCGGTGAACGCAACCCCGAGCTTTGGCGGATCTCGCCAGAGGGAGCCTGGTGAAGAAGAAGCCGGCCCTGGCCGAGGCACTCACCGGGCAGTTCGAAGAACATCACGGCCGCCTGCTGGGCGTGCTGCTGGGCACCGTCGACCACCTCACCACGCAGGTCCAGGAACTCGACCGGCTGATCGCCGACCTCATGAAACAGACCACGGCTCCATACGACACCGGCGGGCCGTCGGACGGGGACGACACCGGCGGGCCGTCTGTCCGCGACGGTGTGACCGCGCAGGAACTGGCCGAGCGTCTCGATGCGGTCCCCGGCATCGGTCCCGCCACCGCCCAGATCGTCCTCGCCGAGATCGGCCTGGACATGAGCCGCTTCCCCACCCCCGAACACCTCGTCTCGTGGGCGAAGCTGTGCCCCCGCACGATTCAGTCCGGAGCGAAGAACACCGCCGGCCCGGCGGGCAAGGGCAACCCATGGCTCAAGGGCGCCCTCGGCGAAGCCGCCAACGCCGCTGCCCGCACCGACACCTTCCTCGGCGCTCGCTACCGCAGAATCGTCAAACGCCGCGGCCACGCCAAAGCCCTCGTCGCCGTCGCCCGCTCCATCCTCGTCATCACCTGGCACCTGATCAACGACCCCGACGCCCGATACCAGGAACTCGGCACCGACTGGCACCAGCGCCATCTCAATCCCGCCCGCAAGACCCGCGACCTCGTCCGCCAGCTCCAGGCCCTCGGCCACCACGTCACCCTCGCACCCACTATCGTGGCCTGACCTCAGTCACCCCCACCCACAGAGAAACCGTCCGGCTCCGCCGTACGGCGCTCCCGCCTGCCCGGAGAAACGGGGATTTTCCGTTCAGCTTCCCACCACGCCGGCCCCACGCGAGGGCGTGCCGCTCAGGACACCTTGAGCAGCGCGCCCTCGCGCCATTTGAGGATCTTGTCGAAACTGACCACGGCGCCGTGCCCCGGCCTGTTCCTGAAATGGACGTGATCGGCGAGCTGCTCGATCAGACACATACCTCTGCCGCTCTCCGCCGAAGTGGGCGCGGGAGACGGTGCGGCGCGATGTCCACGCCGCGAAGGGGGAAAGCCCGGCCCGGAGTCGGCGACCTCGATACGGCATTTCTCGCCGTCAAGATAAGCGGTCACCCGGTATTCCGCGGAAGGCGTTCCGGAATGCTCGTCCCCACCGTGCTCGACCGCGTTCGCACACGCCTCGCTGAGCGCGACCGACAGGTCGTAGGAGATGTCCGGATCCACCCCCGCCGTCTCCATGGTGCCGAGCAGAAGGCGGCGGGCGAGCGGGACGCTCGCGGCTTCGCGCCGCAAGTGGAGAGACCACCAGATGCTCATGCTCCAGCCTCCTGGCTGCGGCTCGACATACGGATACGTATTGCCGCAAGCAACCCTTCATAAGCGTGGAGTGAACGTGATTGCCCTCATTCGGCCGACGCGCACACTCCTAGTGCCGGTGTATACGCTCCTGGACCTGCCGTAGGAATGCCGTGGGCGCAGTGCGATGATGTCGAGGCCATGTCTACGTCCGTCGCACGCACCGCAGTCCGAATGCGGCTGCTGAGGACCGCGGTGTTCACCGCGGTCTGCGTCGTGCTGGCCGCGACCGGACACGTCATGGCCTCCTGCGCCGCCGTTCCCTGGTGGACGCTGGCCCTCGGCGCCGCCGCCGTGTCCGGCCTGGTCGCACCGCTCGCCGGGCGCGCGCGCTCGATGCCCGCCATCGCCGCCGCGCTCACCTGCGGACAACTCGCCCTGCACACCCTCTTCGGCCTGGGCCAGCACAGCCCCGCCCTGGAGAGCGCCGCCACCGACACCTCGCTGCGCACCTTCGCGGCGAAACTCGTGTGCGGCGCCGGAGCGCTGCCGCTCAGCACCGCCGAAGCGCGCCGCATCATCACCGAAGCGGGCATCGACCCCGCGTCCGTACAAGCGGCGCAGCAGCACCTCGCGCACACCGCACACGCGGCGCACCGGACGGGCGCGGCGGAACCGGCCGCCGGGCTGCTGCCCAGCCTCCCCATGTTCCTCGGCCACCTGCTCGCCGCCGTCGCGACCGGATGGCTGCTGCGGCGCGGGGACATCGCGCTGTCCCGGCTGCTCCTGCTGTCGGCCCACGGCGTCGCCGAAGGCGCGCTCGTACGGTCGCTGCGCGCCGCCCTGGCACTCGTACGGTCGCTGAACGCCGGCCCGCTCCCGGGAACGCCCGTACGCGGGCCAGGCACCCCCCGTACGCCCTTCGTCACCTCGCTGCGACCGGCAGGGGAAGCCCTCCAGCACACGGTGATCAGGCGCGGACCGCCCGGCGCGGTGCTCGTACTCGCAGCCTGACGCGGCGCACTCTCCGGCGTAACACACACACGACCACGGGAGCGGCGCCGCGATGCCGGTGCGCACCCGCGCCCCGGAACACCGTCACCTCTGCCCAGTGGAGTGTTCCCGCATGAACGTCACCCGTCTGTCCGCTGCCTCCGTCGCCGCCGTCGCCGCTTCCACCGTCCTGCTGCTCTCGGGAACGGCCTTCGCGCACGTCGGCGTACAGCCCGTCGGGCCCGCCGAAAAGGGCGGCTACGCCACCGTCAACGTCAAGGTCCCCAACGAGCGGGACAACGCCTCCACCATCAAGCTCGAAGTCTCCTTCCCCACCGACCACCCGCTGTCGTCCGTCATGCCCCAGCCCGTGCCCGGCTGGACGACCAAGGTGACCAAGACCGAGCTCGACAAGCCGCTCAAGGTCCACGGCAAGGAGATCAACGAGGCCGTCTCCAAGGTCACCTGGACCGGCGGGAAGATCGGCCCCGGCGAGTTCCAGCAGTTCCCGCTCTCCCTCGGGCAGCTGCCCGAGGACGCCGACCGGCTCGTCCTCAAGGCCGTCCAGACGTACGACAACAAGGAGGTCGTCCGCTGGATCGAGGAGCCCAAGGAGGGCGAGGAGGAGCCGCAGTCGCCCGCTCCCGTCCTTCAGCTGTCCGAGCCCGCGGGTGACGACCACCACGGCGCGTCCGGCGACGAAGCCAAGAGCGACGGCAAGGAAGCCGCCAAGGTGGACGACGCCGCTCACGAGAGCGGCGAGACCGCGTCCGCCAGCGACGCCGGCAGCAGTGACACGACCGCCCGCGTCCTGGCCGTCGTCGGCATCCTCGTCGGTGCCGCGGGTGTGGCCTTCGGCGTGCTCGCCGGCCGCCGCCGCACCTCCTGACGCCTCATCCCCCACCGAAACACCGGGACCCCACTCCATGCGCAAGAAGAACGCGACGGCCGTCGCGGCGCTCGTCGCCACGGCCGCACTCACCCTGTCCGCGTGCGGCGGCGACAAGGCGGACAGCGGCTCCAAGCCCGTCGCCGACGTCTCCGTCGGCGTGAACGACAAGGCCGCGACCGTGCTCGACCGGCCGTTCAAGAAGCCGGACCTCGTCCTCACGGACACCCACGGCAAGAAGTACGACCTGCGTGAGCGGACCAAGGGCAAGCCGACTCTCATCTACTTCGGCTACACCAAGTGCCCCGACGTGTGCCCGCTGACGATGAGCAACATCGCCATCGCGTACAAGAAGCTCCCCCAGGCGGACCGGGACAAGCTCCAGGTCGTCTTCGTCACCACCGACCCCGAACGCGACACCCCCGAAGTGCTCGGCAAGTGGCTCAAGGGCGCGGGCGACCCCACGTTCACCGGCCTCACCGGCGACTTCCCGACCATTCAGGCCGGGGCCCGCCAGATGGGCATCGGAATCGACCCGCCGAAGAAGGAGAAGGACGGCACGGTCGTCTCCATGCACGGCGCGCAGGTCATCGCGTTCTCCCCGAAGACCGACGCCGGATACGTCCTCTACAGCGAGGGCACCTCGGCCGACGACTACATCGAGGACCTTCCCGAGCTCGTCAAGGGGGAGAACCCGTGACCCGCCGCCGCACCGCCCTCGTGACGGCCGTGGCCGTGGCAGCCGGCCTCGCGCTGGCGGGCTGCTCGTCCTCCACGGGCTCCACCGGCTCCACCGGCTCCACGGTCGACGGCAAGCCTGATCTGAAGGTCAGCGGGGCGTTCATGCCGGAGCCCGTCATGGACGACATGGCCGCCGGCTTCCTCACCATCACGAACGACAGCGACGTCGCGGACAGACTCACCTCCGTCACCAGCGACATCGCCGGCGAGGTGCAGATCCACGAGACCAAGAACCAGAAGATGCGGGAAGTCACGTCCTTCGACATCCCCGCGGACGGCGCTCTGGATCTGGAGCGCGGCGGGAACCACATGATGTTCCTGAAGCTCAAGAAGAAGCCCCACAGGGGCGAGAACGTGTCCGTGGAGCTGCACTTCGAGAAGGCCGGCCCGATCAAGGCCGAGCTTCCCGTGAAGGAGCCCACCCACAACCCCGAGAAGCATTGAGGGACTGACACACCATGCCGGCAACCGCCCCGCGCTTCGGAGCAGCCGTAGTGATCAGACTGCTGCTCATCACCACGGCCCTCCTCGGCACACTGCTCGCAGGAGCCACTCCCGCGTCCGCCCACGCGGCGCTCACGGGAAGCGACCCGAAGGACGGGGCGGTCGTCGCCACCGCGCCCAAGCACGTCACCCTCACGTTCTCCGAAAAGATCGCTCTCGGGAACGACTCGATCCGCGTCCTGGAACCGAGCGGAAAACGCTCCGACACCGGTGACGTACGCGACATGAGCAGCGGCGGCGTCGTCAAGTACGGCGTCCCTCTGCACCCCGGACTGCCCGACGGCACGTACACCGTCGCCTGGCAGGCCGTGTCCGCCGACAGCCACCCCATCTCCGGAGCCTTCACCTTCTCCATCGGCGCCCCCTCCAAGACCACCGTCGCCCTGCCCGACCAGACCGCCGGCGGCGGCCTGGTCGGCGCGCTCTACGGCATCGCCCGTTACACCGCGTACGCCGGCTACATCCTGCTCGTCGGCGGCGGCGCCTTCGTGCTGGCCTGCTGGCAGCGCGGCGCGGGCGAGCGGCCACTGCAACGCCTCGTCGTACAGGGCTGGATCACCCTCACTGCGTCGACCCTGGTGATGCTGCTGCTGCGCGCCCCGTACACCGGGTCGGGCAAGCTCGCCGACGCCTTCGACCTGAGCGGGCTCAAGGCCGTACTGGAGACCAAGACCGGCGCCTCGCTCGTCTCACGGCTGCTCCTGCTCGGCGCGGCCGCGCTCTTCGTCGCCGTACTGTTCGGCGCGTACGCGAAGAAGGACGCGCCCCTCGACGAGGAGCAGGCGAACGAGAAGAAGGACCTCACCTTCGGGCTCGCCCTCGGCGGCGGCGTGCTGGCCGCCGGGATCGCCGCGACCTGGGCGCTCTCCGAGCACGCGTCGACCGGGCTCCAGCCCGGCATCGCGATGCCCGTCGACGTCCTGCACATGCTGGCCGTCGCCACCTGGCTCGGCGGCCTCGCCGCGCTGCTGGTCGCGCTCTACCGGGTGCCGGGAATCGAACGCAGCGTCGTACGGAGCTTCTCCCGCGTGGCCTTCGCGAGCGTCGCCGTGGTGGCCGCCACCGGGATCTACCAGTCCTGGCGGCAGGTCGGTTCCTGGTCGGCGCTGACCGGGACGGCGTACGGACAGCTCCTCCTCGTCAAAATCGGGCTGGTCGCCGTCCTCGTCGGCATCGCGTGGATATCGCGGCGCTGGACCGGGCGGCTGGCCGAGACGGCGACCGGGCGGGCGCAGGAGACACCGGACGAAGCCCGGGCGCAGGAAGAAGAAGAAAGGGAAGCCGGGACGGCCACGACCGCCGACACCGCCGCGACTCCCGCCGCGAGCGCCGCGACCACCGACGCCGACACCACTGTGGCCGAGGAGCCCCGACCCGTCACCGTCCCGGCGGACCCCGCGCGGGCCGCGCAGCTCGCCCGGCAGAAGGCCGCCGTCGCCACCGCTCGCGTGAAGCGGGTACGGGACGCCGACCCCCAGCGGCTGGGCCTGCGGCGGTCCGTGCTGACCGAGGCCGCCGTCGCCGTGGTGCTGCTGGCCGTCACGACCGTACTCACCAGCACCGAACCCGGGCGCACCGAGGAGAAGGAAGCCGGGCGGGGCGGGGCGGCCGCCGCGCCCGCCGGGCCGGTCGACGTCCGCATCCCCTTCGACACCGGCGGCGAGGACGGCAAGGGCACCGCCAGGGTCGAACTCGACCCGGGACGCTCCGGCGGCAACACCCTTCACCTGTGGCTGGAGCGGCCGAACGGGCGCGCCATGGACGCCCCCGAGGTGAAGGTCGCCTTCACCGACAACGCCAACGAGATCGGCCCGCTGCCCGCCGTCCCCGACCGCATCGCCACCGGCCACTGGACCGCGAACGGGGTGCAGATCCCCATGCCGGGGACATGGGAGGTCGAAGTGACCGTCCGCACCTCCGACATCGACCAAGTGACCGTCAAGAAGAACGTGAAGATCGGCTGACCGGCGTGAGCGACAACGACGTGAGCGACAACGACATCTCCAGGCGGCGGCTCCTCGGCACCGCGGGCGCGGCCGGCGCCGCGGGCCTCGTGCTCGGCGCCGGCGCCGGCGCCGGCGTGTACGCCGCCGCCGGCTCCGAGTCGTCCTCCGGCGCCGGGGCGCTGACATCCGTCGGCTCGACCGCCGTCCCCTTCCACGGCACGCACCAGGCCGGCATCACCACCCCCCTCCAGGCCCGCGGCCACCTCGTCGCCTTCGACCTCGCGCCCGGCGCCGGACGCAAGGAGGCGGCGGCCCTGCTGAGGCGCTGGTCGGCCGCCGCCCGGACGATGACGGCGGGCAAGCCCTCCGGTGACGGCGACACCGGCGTCGCGCTGGACGCCGGGCCGTCCTCGCTGACCGTCACGTTCGGCTTCGGCCGCACGTTCTTCGGCCGTACGGGACTGAACGCGCGGCGCCCGGCCGCCCTCGACCCGCTGCCCGACTTCTCCTCCGACCACCTCGACCCCCGGCGCAGCAACGGCGACCTGTGGGTGCAGATCGGCTCCGACGACGCCCTGGTCGCCTTTCACGCCCTGCGCGCGATCCAGCGGGAAGCCGGCGAAGCCGCCGGGGTGCGGTGGCAGATGAACGGTTTCAACCGTTCCCCGGGTGCGACCGTGCGGCCCATGACCGCCCGCAACCTGATGGGACAGATCGACGGCACGGGCAACCCGAAACCGTCCGAGCCCGACTTCGACCGGCGGATCTTCGTACCGGCGGACGGCGGCGAGGGACCCGAATGGATGGCGGGCGGCTCGTACGCGGTCGTACGCCGCATCCGGATGCTCCTCGACGACTGGGAGAAGCTGGCGCGCGGCGAGCAGGAGAAGGTCATCGGCCGGAGGAAGAGCGACGGAGCGCCGCTGACGGGCGGCACCGAGACCACCGAGCCCGACCTGGACAGGACGGGGCCCGACGGCAAGCTCGTCATCCCGTCCAACGCCCACGCCCGCATCTCGGCCCCGGAACAGAACGGTGGAGCGGCGATGCTGCGCCGGCCCTTCTCGTACCACGACGGGATCGGCGCGGACGGCACCCCGGACGCCGGACTGCTGTTCATCTGCTGGCAGGCGGATCCGCTGCGCGGCTTCGTGCCGGTGCAGCGCAAGCTCGACCGGGGGGACGCGCTGTCGCCGTTCGTGCGGCACGAGGCGAGCGGGCTGTTCGCGGTGCCGGGCGGGGCACGGGACGGCGAGTACGTCGGACAGCGGCTGCTGGAGTCCTGAGGCCGGTTCCCGCGTGCCGTACGGCCCTCCCGTACGGCGCATTAAACGGCCCTCCCGTACGGCGCATTAAGGTGACCGTATGTCGGCAACGCGCTATGCCTATCTCGGTCCCGAGGGCACCTTCACCGAGGTCGCCCTCCGCACGCTCCCGGAGGCCGCAACGCGGGAACTCGTCCCGATGGTGTCCGTACCGGCCGCTCTCGACGCCGTACGCGGCGGTGAGGCGGCGGCGGCGCTCGTACCGATCGAGAACTCCGTCGAGGGCGGTATCACGGCGACCATCGACGAGCTGGCGTCCGGCGAACCGCTGATGATCTACCGCGAGGTGCTGCTGTCGATCAGCTTCGCGCTGCTGGTGCGCCCCGGCACGAAGCTCTCCGACATCAAGACGGTCACCGCGCACCCCGCCGCCCAGCCGCAGGTGCGCAACTGGATGGCGACGCACCTGACCGACGCGCTGTGGGAGTCGGCGGCGTCGAACGCGGACGGCGCGCGACTGGTGCAGGAGGGCCGGTACGACGCGGCCTTCGCGGGGGGGTTCGCCGCGGCGAAGTACGGTCTGGAGCCGCTCGTCACCGAGATCCACGACGCGGTGAACGCGCAGACGCGCTTCGTGCTGGTGGGGCGGCCCGCCCGGCCGGCGGCGCCGACCGGGGCGGACAAGACGTCGGTGGTCCTGTGGCTGGGCGACGACCACCCGGGCGCGCTGCTCGAACTGCTCCAGGAATTCGCGGTGCGCGGCGTCAACCTGATGCTGATCCAGTCGCGGCCGACGGGCGCGGGAATCGGCAATTACTGCTTCGCCGTGGACGCCGAGGGACACATCTCGGACCGGCGGGTGGGCGAAGCGCTGATGGGGCTGAAGCGGATCTGTCCGAACGTGCGGTTCCTCGGTTCGTACCCGCGGGCCGGTGTGGCGGCCGAGGACGTGCGGGCGCTGCGGCCGGGGACCTCGGACGCGGAGTTCGTGGCGGCCGCCGACTGGCTGGCGCGGAGCCAGGACGGGCGGGCCTGACGGTCCCCGTCCACCGGAGGTGGCTGCTGCCGGTGCTGGCGCTACCTGCACATTTGCGTTATCCACAGAAGTTGTCCACAGGTGCGGTTCTCGACCTGGGGACAAGTCGACAACGTATGCCGACATCGTCGACAAATCTGCTCAGAGGGCTCCCTTCCGTCCACAGGTCGGCAGGTCGGTCACTGTCACCTCAATTCCATTGATCAACTCTTTAGAGCGAGCAATTCCCACCCGAATGAGTGTGTGGCAAGGGTTTGAACCGGGAATCCTTCGCCCTTCACGCACCTTCCGGAACGACCCCTTCCGGCATCCACAGATCTTTCGCACAGCCTGTGGATAAGTTTCGGAACCCACCCATTCCTGTGGACAACCCGGTCGCCAACTCCCGCCCCGGGCAAGGAAAAAGCGTCAAGGAAAGGCCCGACACATGCCCTGTTTCGGGGAATAGCGCCTGTTTTATTGACGCGCTCCACAGGCGGTCCGGTGCCCGCTCTCCACCTTTCCCATTTTGGGCAATACGGGCAAAGCGCCACGCAATGCGATATCAAGTCGATCGCCGCAAGCGGTCGCGGGTAGCCTGGTGGGGTGATTGACCTTCGCCTGCTCCGTGAGGACCCCGACCGTGTTCGCGCCTCCCAGCGCGCCCGTGGAGAGGACGTCGCCCTCGTCGACGCCCTGCTCTCCGCCGACGAGCGGCGCAGGTCGTCCAGCGTCCGCTTCGACGAACTGCGCTCCGAGCAGAAAGCGCTCGGCAAGCTCATCCCCAAGGCCGCCGGTGACGAGAAGGCCGAGCTGCTGAGGAAGGCCGGCGAGCTCTCCGCCGCCGTCAAGGCGGCCGACGCCGAACAGGACGAGGCGGCCGAGGAGTCCAAGCGGCTGCTGCTCCAGCTCGGCAACATCGTGCACCCCGACGTCCCCGTCGGCGGCGAGGAGGACTTCGTCGTACGGGAGACGGTCGGCGCCCCGCGCGACTTCGCGGCCGAGGGCTTCGAGCCCAAGGACCACCTCGAACTCGGCGAGTCGCTCGGAGCGATCGACGTCGAGCGCGGCGCGAAGGTGTCCGGCTCGCGCTTCTACTACCTGACCGGCATCGGCGCGCTCCTGGAACTCGCCCTCGTCAACGCGGCGATCGCGCAGGCCACCGAGGCCGGACTGATTCCCATGCTGACCCCCGCGCTGGTCCGCCCGCGCGCCATGGAGGGCACGGGCTTCCTCGGCCAGGCCGCGGAGAACGTGTACCACCTGGAGAAGGACGACTACTACCTGGTCGGCACCTCCGAGGTCCCCCTCGCCGCGTACCACATGGACGAGATCATCGACGCGGACAAGCTGCCGCTGCGGTACGCCGGATTCTCGCCCTGCTTCCGGCGCGAGGCCGGCACGTACGGGAAGGACACCCGGGGCATCTTCCGGGTGCACCAGTTCGACAAGGTCGAGATGTTCTCGTACGTCGACCCGGCGGACGCCGAGGCGGAGCTGGACCGGCTGCTGGCGTGGGAGAAGCAGTGGCTGTCGTCGCTGGAGCTGCCGTTCCAGGTGATCGACGTGGCGAGCGGCGACCTCGGTGCCTCGGCCTCGCGCAAGTACGACTGCGAGGCGTGGATTCCGACGCAGGGCAAGTACCGCGAGCTGACGTCCGCGTCCAACTGCCTGGACTTCCAGTCGCGCCGGCTGTCGATCCGCATGCGTGACGGCAAGAAGGTGCAGCCGCTGGCGACGCTGAACGGCACGCTGTGCGCCGTTCCGCGCACGATCGTGGCGATCCTGGAGAACCACCAGCAGGCCGACGGTTCGGTGCGCGTGCCCGAAATCCTGCGTCCGTACCTCGGAGGACGAGAGATCTTGGAGCCCATCTCCAAGTGAGCACCGCCTCCCGTCCGTTCCCGTACAAGCTCGTCGCGACCGACCTCGACGGGACGCTGCTGCGCTCCGACGACACGGTCTCGGTCCGTACGCGCGACGCGCTCGCCGCGGCCACCGCGGCGGGCGCGGCCCACATCGTCGTCACCGGGCGCTCGGTGCCGTGGACCCGGCACATCCTGGACGATCTCGGCTACGAGGGCCTCGCGGTCTGCGGCCAGGGCGCGCAGGTCTACCACGCGGGCGAACACCGGCTGCTGACCTCGGTGACGCTGGACCGGCAGCTGGCCGGCCTCGCCCTCTCCAAGATCGAGGCGGAGACCGGCCCGCTGGCGCTCGCCGCGAGCCGCGACGGGCTGGACGGCGAGGTGCTGGTCGGGGCGGGCTACCGGGTGCAGGAAGGCCCGCTGCCGTACGTGCACTTCGAGGACCCGTCCGATCTGTGGTCGGCGCCGCTGAACAAGGTCTACATCCAGCATCCCGAGCTGGACGACGACGAGCTGGCGCGGGTCGCCCGGCAGACGGTGGGCAGCCTGGTCGACGTGGTCATGGCGGGCGCGGGCGTGGTGGAGCTGCTGCCGCTGGGCTTGAGCAAGGCGACGGGCCTGTCACTGGCGGCGCGGCGACTGGGGCTCAAGGCCGCGGACACGATCGCCTTCGGCGACATGCCGAACGACATCCCGATGTTCGGCTGGGCGGCGCACGGCGTGGCCATGGCCAACGCGCACGACGAGCTGAAGGCCGTGGCGCACGAGATCACGGCGTCCAACGACCACGACGGCATCGCGGTGGTGCTGGAACAGCTGCTGAGCGGCTGACCGGCTGACCGGCTGCGGCTCTGTGGGCCGTGGCTGTGGGGCTGTGGCTGTGGGTCTGTGGCCGTGCCTGTGGGGTTGCGGCCGTGGGGCTGTCGCCGGTTTCCGGCGGCCCTGGGCGGCGTCGGGGCAGTGGCGAGTGTTGGCCGGGTCGGGTACGTCACCGGCCAACACCCCTCCCCCGTGAGTGGTGCGTCACCCAGTGTGCCGACCCTCGCCGACCACGTCACCTTATTTTTTTCCTGCGGCCGGTCCGGCCCTGACGCCGGGCGTGCTGCGCCCGGCGACGGGGTGACGGCGTCCCTGGTCGTGGGCCCGTTCGCGGCGCGTCACCGGAAGGTGTAGCAGGCTGGTGCCGTGACCAGACCCGATGTGAGAGTGCGCAGGGTGTACGAGCCGCCGTCCCCGGACGACGGTACGCGCGTCCTGGTCGACCGCCTGTGGCCGCGCGGCCTGAGCAAGGAGACGGCGGAGGTCGACGAATGGCCCAAGGCTCTCACCCCGTCGGCCGAACTGCGCCGCTGGTACCACGGGCCTTCCGGCGACTTCGACGAGTTCGCCCGCCGTTACGAGTCCGAACTCGCCGCACCGGAGGCGGCCGCCGCCCTGGACGGCGTACGTACGCTCGCGAGGGCCGGCCGGATCACGCTGCTCACCGCCGCCAAGGAACCCGAACACAGCCACACCGCCGTACTGCTGCGCCTGCTGCTGGGCTGAGGTCCTCGGCGGCGGCGGGGCATCAGCGGCGCTTGCGCCGCTTTCCGCCCTGACCGCGCTCCAGGGCGGTCAGCCGGTGGGAGACGTCGTCGAGCCGGCGGTCGATCCGGTCCTACATGTGGCGCATGTGGTCGGAGAGATCACAGAGCCGGTTGCTCATGGCACCGATCACCTGGTTGGTGGTGTCGAGCCGCCGGTCGAGCCGGTCGAGCCGTACCGAGATCCCGTTGATGACCGGGCCCAGCTCCTGGAGCGCGCGCCCCACGGTGTCGAGATGGGACTCGGCCGCGGTGACGCGCTGGTCGAGCGAGGCGTACCCCGCGCGCCAGCCGTTCTCCTCGGCGTCGAGGAGGTGCGTACGGACGCATCGGGCGATGTCGCTGTCGCGAAGAAGCATCGCCACGTTGAGGACGGTGCGGCGGGTGTAGAGGGTGAGTTGAGTGGCTGCTTGTGGATAACTTGTCCCCAGGTCGTCGTTCCATAGGGACAAGATGTCCCTATGGAAGACCCGCAGGTCATCGCCTCGCAGTACTTGCAACCCGTTCTCGTCCAGTTCGGCGCGGTGGCGCTGGACGACCTTCTTGAGGACCTCTGTGGATACCTCGAAGTACCGGGCCACGTCCTCTGTGCGAACGTGAATTCCGCCCGGGAGCATGACAAGCGCCTTGACCTTGTCGAGGACATCGACGCGCACCAGATGCTCGTCGCGCATGGTGCGCGATTCGAGCAGGGTGACTTCTGACGGCATGAGCATGCCTTCCGTTCGTTGCAGCCGGTGATGGACAGCCCTGTCCCCGGGCTTCTGGGGGCGGAGGACGCTCAAGGTGGCTACTCGCTCTGGTGACCGGCCCGGATCCGTTCCGGCACCGGCAATCCCCGACTTCACGAACGCTCGACGTATCAGATTCCGGTTGCCTCCACGCAGAGGGAACAACGAGCCGATAAACGTACAGTTACGCGGAAACGCGTCAACCCCCGTCCACAGGACGGGGGTTGACGGAGCTGAGCGTTCCGGTTACTCGGTCACTCCTCGCCCGCGAGCTTCAGCGTGCGGAGCTTCTGGCCCGCGTACCAGGTCGCCGCCACCGTCACCGCCGCCAGCAGGACCACCGCCGTCGGCAGGGCGACGTCCGAGGTGATCGTGCCGTTCGCGCCGATGCGTTCCGCCAGGGACAGCGCCCACTGCTGGACGCTGAGCGTGCGCGCGCCGGGGACCAGACTGCCGAAGAGCGTCTCCCAGACCAGGGCGTAGACGAGGCCGAAGACCACCGCGTGGCGGCTGACCGTACCGAGCAGCAGGAAGATCGCGCTGTACGCGATCGACGCGACCAGTGCGGCGACCGTGTACGCGATGGCGATCTGCCCGCCGTTGCCGTTCAGGATCAGCCCCGCGACGAAGGTCGGGATCGCGGAGAAGGCCATCGTCACGGCGATGGCGACGATCAGCTTGGTGAAGATGATCGTGGGCCGCTTCACCGGCTTGGCGAGCAGATACACGATCGAGCCGTCGTCGATCTCCGGTCCGATCGCGCCGGTGCCCGCGATCACGCCGATCAGCGGGATCATCGTGGCGATCGCGAAGCCGCCCAGGACGTCGGACGCGATCTGATCGTCCGCGCCCGCGAGCAGCCGTACCGAGACCGCGATGACGATCAGCAGCGCCGGCAGGACGAAGAGGATGGCGGCCCGGCGGCGGCCGAGGAGGGCCCGGTAGGTGAGCCGGGCGACTGTGGGTTCGTAGATCATCGCTGCAAGCTCCTTTCAGGCCGCTACGAGGTAGGAGAAGACCGATTCGAGCGACTCGTCGGAGGGCGAGACCGTCATCAGCCGGATGCCGTGCGCACGGGCCACCCGCGGAAGCAGGGCCGTGAACCGGCCGAAGTCGACGGCCTGGATGCGCAGCGCGCCTTCCGCCAGGTCCACTTCGATGCCGGCCGTCGACGGGTCCGCGATCAGGGCGGCGGCGAGCGCGCGGTCGTCGCTGGACCGTACGAGATAGCGGTGCGGACGGTCCGTCATCAGGCGGCGGATCTTGCGGAAGTCGCCGGAGGCGGCGTGCCGTCCGGCCACGATGACCTCGATGTGCGAGGCGAGCTGTTCGACCTCCTCCAGGATGTGGGAGGAGAACAGGACCGTACGGCCTTCGGCGCCCATCCGCCGCAGCAGGTCCATGAGCTGCATGCGCTGGCGCGGGTCCATGCCGTTGAACGGTTCGTCCAGGAGCAGCACCGACGGGTTGTGCACGAGCGCCGACGCCATCTTCACGCGCTGGCGCATGCCCTTGCTGTACGTCGCGATCTTGCGGTCCTGCGCGTACTCCATCTCGACGGTCGCGAGCGCCTGCTGCGCCGCCCCGGCGGTCAGGCCGTGCAGTTCGGCGTTGGCGACGACGAATTCGCGTCCGGTGAGGAAGTCGTACATCGCCTCCCGCTCGGGGACGATTCCGATCTCCTTGTAGACGGACTCGTTGCGCCAGATCGGCTTGCCGTCGAGGGTGACGGTGCCGGTCGAGGGTGCGAGGAAGCCGCCCATCATGTTGATGAGGGTGGACTTCCCGGCGCCGTTGGGGCCGAGCAGTCCGGTCACGCCCGGCCCGACGCGCATGGTGATGTCGTTGACGGCCACCACGTTGCCGAACCAGCGGGAGGTGTGGTCGATGTCGATGGTGGTCACAGGCCGGCCTTCCGGTAGCGGCGCATCAAGGCGGCGTACGAGCCGAGGACGAGCGCGAGGACGGCGAGCAGGTAGACCACGCCACTGCCGGCCGAGGGACCTTCCCCGCCGGGGAAGGCCGAGGTGGCGCCGAGGAAGGCGGTCTGTACGCCGTCGATGAGTGTGACGGGCGAGAAGAGCCCGAGCCACTCGACCGCCCCGGTGGAGCCCTGCTCCCAGGCGATCGCCTGGACGGTGGACACCGCGCCGTACGAGATCGTCAGTACGGCGATGACGGCGGCCACGCCGAAGCCGCGGCGCGGCGTGAGGGCGGCCATGACGAGGCCGAGCCCGGCAAACAGGACGGACAGCAGTGCCACGGAGACCAGCCCCTGTGCGAACGCCTTTGTCTGGTCGGCGAAGTCGAACTCGGCGAGCAGCGCGCCGGCGTAGAGGATCACCAGCGGCGTCGCCGTGAGGATGAAGAGGGCGGACGCCATCGCGGCGTACTTGGCGAGGACGTAGTCGACGCGCTCGATGGGGCGCGAGAAGTACAGCGGAACGGTTTTGAAGCGCAGGTCGCGGGACACGGACTGCGGGGCCTGGGAGGCCAGGTAGAGGCCGATGACGGCCTGCATGACGATGGCGTACCGGGTGTACTTCAGCGGCAGGTCGGTCATGCCGGGGGTGGCCACGGCGACCGCGACGATGATGGCCGCGACGAGGCACATCACCGCGAAGAGGATCATCGGCAGGACTTTGGACTTGGCGCTGCGGCCGAGTCCGTACGCGCCGCGCAGGGACTGCGAGAAGAGCGAACGGCGTGCGTACGCGCGGCCCAGGCGGGGTCCGTCGTACGACCGGTAGCCGATGTTGTGGATACGGGTCGGGTCGGTGCCCGGCGGTGGTGTCGTGAGATCAGCTGGCATCGCGGCCGTCTCCCTTCTGCTGTGCGGCGGCGACGGGCTCACGGGCGGCCTCGGCGTCCGCTGCCGTGTGCTCGTTCGTGCGGAAGACCTCCGCGATGTGGTGCCGGCGCTGTTCCATCCGTACGAGTCCGATCCCGAGGTCGGCCACGGCGTCCCGCACCAGGTCGTACGTCTCCTCGCCGGTCGCTTCGACGAGCAGGATGTGCCCGGCGCCCGGCAGACCGTCCTCCACGCGCGCGTGGAGCGTCGCTCCGGCGGCGGTCAGGGCCTCGCGCAGGGCGCGCGTGCCGTCCGGGTGCGCGTCGCTGTCGGTGACTTCGACGGCGAGGGTGGCCGTGGTCTGGGTGAAGTCGCTGGTGGAACTGGAGCGCAGCAGCTTGCCGCCGTCGACGACGACGACGTGGTCGCAGGTGCGCTCCAGCTCGCCGAGGAGGTGTGAGGTGACCAGGACCGAAATGCCGAAGTCGGTGTAGATGCGGCGGATGAGGCCGAGCATCTCGTCGCGGCCGACCGGGTCGAGGCCGTTGGTCGGCTCGTCCAGGAGGACCAGCTTCGGGTCGTGCACCAGGGCCTGGGCCAGCTTCACCCGCTGCTTCATGCCGGTCGAGTAGCCGCCGATGGGACGGTAGCGCTCCTCGTACAGCCCGACATGGCGGAGGGTGTCGGCGGTGCGTTCGCGGGCGGCGGTCGGCGGGAGTCCCGACATACGCGCCATGTGGACGACGAACTCGGTGGCCGAGACGTCCGGTGGCAGCGTGTCGTGCTCGGGCATGTAGCCGACCTGCTCGCGGATGGCACCGCCACTGGTGGCGACGTCCAGGCCGAGTACGGCGGCCGTGCCCTCCGTGGCCGGGGACAGACCCAGCAGGATCTTGATCAACGTGGACTTGCCGGCTCCGTTGGCGCCCACCAGCCCGGTCACACCGGGTCCGATGTCCAACGAGAGCCGGTCAAGAGCGGTCACCCTCGGGAACCGCTTGCTCAGGCTTTCGGTCGCGATCACAGTCACGTTTTCGAAGGTAGTGGCGCAGACCACAGCCCGCGTCAGACCAGGCGGCTGGATCCGTGTCCGACTCAAGGCGTACGGGCCCGTAGGGGCCGCCGGCTCCGGGCCGGCTTCCGGCTCGGCTTCCGCATCGGGTTTCCACAGGTAACACCCGGGCCCTTGACGTCGACGCCGGGCATTGTCACATTCATCAGTGTCAAGTTACGACCGCGTACCGCAACACGGGACGGACAGGTGGCATGGCTTCAGCAGCAGTCTCAGCACTCTCCGCGTCAGGATCCGCGTCAGGATCCGCGTCAGGATCCGCGTCAGGATCCGCGCCGCACGGCGAACTCACCGCCGAGTTGCGGGGGTTCCGGGAGGTGCAGCGCCTCGCGTACGCCTGCGCGGAAGCCGTCGCGGCCCAGCTCAAGCCGGGGGTGACCGAGCGCGAGGCGGCCCGGATGCAGCGGGCCTGGCTGCGCGAGCGCGGGGTGAACGACTGGTTCCACCTGCCCTTCGCCTGGTTCGGGGACCGTACGGCCTTCGTGAACTTCCGGGTGCCGCTTCAGTTCTTCCCCACGAACCGGCGGCTGGAGGCGGGGATGCCGTTCATCCTCGACATGGCCCCGGTCTACAAGGGCTTCACGGCCGACATCGGCTACTCGGGCTGCCTCGGCCTCAACCCCGTGCACGACAAACTCCTCGCCGACCTCGAAGCGCACCGTGAGCTGATCCTGCGCGAAGTGCGCGAGCGCCGCTCCCTGCGGGAGATCTACGAGGACGTCGAGCGGCTCATGACCCGCCAGGGGTACGCCAACCGGCATCGCGCCTATCCGTTCGGCGTGATCGCGCACAAGGTCGACCGGGTGAAGGAGCGGCGCTGGTCGCCGCACCTCCTCGGGTTCGGCACGCAGTCGCTGAAGGGGCTGGCGAGCGACGCCCTGCACGGCCACCGCGACGGCTGGTCGCCGCTGTGGAGCCCGTACACCTTCTCGGACCATCCGCCCCGGCCGGGCCTGTGGGCGGTCGAACCGCATCTCGGATTCCGCGGTACGGGCGTCAAGTTCGAGGAGATCCTGGTGGTGACGGACTCCAGGGACCCGGAGCAGAGCGCGTTCTGGCTCGACGACGATGTGCCGCACGTGCGGCGCTGGGCAGAGGAGAAGTCGGCGTGAGGATCGAAGAGGCCACCGAGCGGTGGGTGCGTACGGGCGGAGTCGAGCTGTGTGTCGCGGAGATGGGCGACACGGCGCGGCCGACCGTACTGCTGGTGCACGGCTATCCGGACAGCAAGGAGGTGTGGGCGGAGGTCGCGTCCCGGCTCGCCGAGCACTTCCACGTGGTGCTGTACGACGTGCGCGGACACGGCAGGTCCACCGCGCCCCAGCCGCTGCGCGGCGGCTTCACCCTGGAGAAGCTGACGGACGACTTCCTGGCGGTCGCGGACGCGGTCAGCCCGGACAGGCCGGTGCACCTGGTCGGGCACGACTGGGGCTCCGTACAGTCCTGGGAGTTCGTGACGGTCAGGCGCACCGAGGGCAGGATCGCCTCCTTCACCTCGATGTCCGGTCCCTCCCTGGACCACTTCGGACACTGGATCAAGAAGCGGATGGTCCGGCCGACCCCGCGCGCGGCCGCCCAGCTGCTCGGCCAGGGCGCCAAGTCCTGGTACGTGTACATGATGCACACACCCGTGCTCCCGGAGCTGGCCTGGCGCGGCCCGCTCGGCAGGCAGTGGCCCCGGATCCTCCAGCGGGTGGAGAAGATGCCGGCCGGTGACTACCCGACGGCCTCACTGCCCCGGGACGCGGCGCACGGCGCCTGGCTCTACCGGGACAACATCCGCGCCCGGCTGCGCAGGCCGCGCGCCGACGCGTACGCCCACGCACCCGTGCAGCTCATCACGCCCACCGGCGACGCCTTCCTCTCCGAGCGGCTGTACGACGAGCTGGAGCAGTGGGCACCGCAGCTGGTGCGGCGCTCGCTGCCCGCCAAGCACTGGGTACCGCGCACCAGGCCCGACCAGCTCGCGTCGTGGATCACCGACTTCGTCACGGCGAACGAGGACACGGCGGCCGGGGTGGCGCCCCGCGACACGGTCGCCGGCGGTCCGTACGCCGACCGGTTCGCCGGGCAGCTCGTCCTGGTGACGGGCGCGGCCGGCGGCATCGGACGGGCCACCGCGTACGCGTTCGCCGAGGCGGGGGCACGGATCGTGGCCGTCGACCGGGACGCGGAGGGCGCGGCCCGTACGGCGGAGATGGCCCGGCTGATCGGGGCCCAGAAGTCCTGGGCGGAGACGGTCGACGTCAGTGACGAGCAGGCGATGGAGAAACTCGCCGAGAAGGTCGCCACCGAGTACGGAATCGTCGACGTCCTGGTCAACAACGCCGGAATAGGGCTGTCCGGCTCCTTCCTCGACACCACCTCCGAGGACTGGAAAAAGGTCCTGGACGTGAACCTGTGGGGCGTCATCCACGGCTGCCGCCTCTTCGGCAGGCAGATGGCCGACCGCGGCCAGGGCGGCCACATCGTCAACACCGCGTCCGCGGCGGCGTACCAGCCGTCGAGGGCGCTGCCCGCCTACAGCACGTCGAAGGCCGCGGTGCTGATGCTGAGCGAGTGCCTGCGGGCGGAATTCGCCGGCCGGGGCATCGGAGTGAGCGCCATCTGCCCCGGACTGGTGAACACCGGCATCACCTCGACCGCACGGTTCGCCGGGGTCTCGGCGGACGAGGAGAAGCTCAAACAGCGGAAGACCGCGCGCCTGTACGGGATGCGCAACTACCCGCCGGAGAAGGTCGCCGACGCGGTGCTGAAGGCCGTCGTGCGCAACCAGGCCGTCGTCCCGGTGACTCCCGAGGCGCGCGGCGCCCACTTCCTGTCGCGCTTCGCGCCGAAGGCCCTGCGCGCGATCGCCCGGCTGGAGCCGCCGCTGTGAGCACCGGGGAGCAGTACGCCATCACCCCGCGCCGGGTCTCCTTCGACTGGCGCCGGACGCCGCTGCACTGGATACCGGACGAGCCGACCGCCACGCACGTGATCAACGTGCTGCACCTGCTGCTTCCGGCGGGGGAGCGGTGGTTCGTCAGGGTCTTCAAGGAGGCGCTGCCGCTGGTCCGCGATCCGGACCTGCTGCGGGACGTCAAGGGGTTCATGGGTCAGGAGGCGACGCACAGCGTGCAGCACGCGTACGTGCTGGACCACCTGGCCGGGCAGAACCTGGACACCGCCGCGTACACCCGGCATGTCGACTTCCTCTTCGAGAAGCTCCTCGGTGAGAGCCCTCCCTTCGGGGTGCCGGTACCCGCGCGGGAGTGGCTGCGCTTTCGGCTGTCGCTGGTCGCCGCGATCGAGCAGTTCACCGCCGTACTGGGCAACTGGGTGCTGCACGCCGAGGGCCTCGACCACGCCGACCCGGACACCGTGATGCTCGACCTGCTGCGCTGGCACGGCGCCGAGGAGGTCGAGCACCGCGCCGTCGCCTTCGACATGTACCAGCACTGCGGGGGCGCGGGCCTGCCGCGGTACGCCCGCCGTGTCGAGGGCATGGTGGTGGTCGCACCCGTGCTGCTGTGGCTGTGGGCGTGGGGAGCCGCGTACCTGATACGTCACGATCCGCAGCTCGCGGGCCGGCTGCGGTATTCGCTGCGCGAGCACAACCGCGCGGTGGCCAAGGGGCTGCTGCCGACCTGGCGCGAGCTGGGTTCCGCGATACCGCGCTACTTCCGGCGGTCGTACCATCCCTCGCAGGAGGGCTCGCTGCGCAAGGCCGTCGAGTACCTCGCGACCTCGCCCGCGGCCCGGGCCGCGGCGGGGGCGGTGGGACGGGCGGCACTGTCCTAGGGAAGACCGGGAGCGGTGAGCGGCACGTGGTGAGCGGTGAGGGAGTGAAGGCGTGAGCGGGTCCGGGCAGCCGGCTGCGGAGTACCGGATCGAGGACCTCGCGCACCTCAGTGGCGCCACGGTCCGGACGATCCGCGCCTACCAGGACCGCGGGCTCCTGCCGAGACCGGAGCGCCGCGGCCGCTCCAATGTGTACGGGGACACCCATCTGGCCCGGCTCCATCAGATCGCCGGGCTCCTCGACCGCGGTTACACCCTGGCGAGCATCAAGGAACTGCTGGAGGCGTGGGACGCGGGGAAGGGGCTCGGCGGGGTGCTCGGGCTCGTCACCGAGGTCAGCGGTCCGTGGACGGACGAGGAGGCGGACCGAATCTCGCGGGCCGAGCTGGACGAGCGGTTCGGCGGTGAACCCGACGACGCGGCGGTCGACGAGGCGGTGGAGCTCGGGGTGCTGGAGCGCGTTCCGGGACGGGACGACGAGTTCCTCGTTCCGTCGCCCCAAGAGCTGGCGGTGGCGGTCGAGTTGCACGCGGCGGGCGTTCCGCTGCCCGCGATCTCCGGCCATCTGCGGGAACTTCGCGGTCAGGTGGAACACATCGCCGCGCGTTTCCTGGAGTTCACCACCGAGCACGTCTTCGCCCGCTACCTCGGCCACTCCCCGCCGACGGACGCGGACGCAGCGGAGGCGGCGACACTGGTGAGGCGGCTCCGGCCGCTCGCCCAGCAGACGGTCGACGCCGAACTGGCCCGTGCCATGAGGCTGTTCGCCACCCGGCACCTCCAGCAGCACCTCGGCGCGGGAGCGCCGCCCGTATCGCAGCCCGAGCCGGTCGCGGTGGCGATTCCGGCGAGCACAATGCGCGCTGTGTGCACGCTTGTTGGGGAAGAGCAAGCGGCGGCCTTCGTCGCAGCGGCGGCCGAACGAGAAGTACAGACGAGAACATTGGACTCATTGGCCGCAAATCGCGACATATGCGGCGAAGTTACTCAAACAGACTGAAATGCGAGGCGACTTGTCCACAGAGTCGTCAAATCCCTTGTGGAAAAGTCGAGTTGGCTGTGGAACAAACCTGATCGCCCAAATGAGTGGCGTGACGCTCGTCTCGCCGGGCACGCTGGCGCGATGGACGAAAGACGCACCACGAAGGTGTCGAAGTACCTCTCGAAGCACCTGCGGCATCAGCCCGAACGCATCGGAATCACGCTCGACGAGAACGGCTGGGTGGAGATCGACACCCTTCTCCGGGCCGCGGCCGCGCACGGCTTCCCGGTCACCCGCGCCGAACTGGACCATGTCGTCGCCGCCAACGACAAACAGCGCTTCGCGGTCGACGGCCCCCGGATCCGCGCCAGCCAGGGGCACACGGTCGAGGTCGACCTCGGCCTCCCGGAGGCCGAGCCGCCCGCGTACCTCTATCACGGCACCGTCGCCCGCAGCCTCGAAGCGATCCGGGCCGAAGGTCTGCGCCCCATGGCCCGTCACGACGTGCACCTCTCACCCGACCGCGAGACCGCCACCCGCGTCGGCGCCCGGCGCGGCCGTCCCGTGGTCATCGGCGTGGACGCCGGGGCCATGCACCGCGCCGGCCACGTCTTCCGGGTCAGCGCGAACGGCGTCTGGCTCACCGCGTCCGTACCCCCGGAGTTCCTGCGCTTCCCGGAGTGAGGCGGGCCGCCACGCCTCGGCCGGCCTCAGCCCAGGGTCAGCCGACGCATCCCGTGGCGCTCGGCCGCGGTGCGTTCGCTCTCGGACATCGGCAGCCGCCCGGTGGCCTTGAGCAGGAACGTCGTACGGTCCCAGCCGGCTCCCGCCACCACGACCGGCTTGTCGTACGGCCGCCCGTCCAGCAGCAGCCGCGCCACCACGTCCGCCGCCGCGCCGGTCGGCCACGGCCGGTGGCCGAGGCCCGCGGCCACGTCGAAACCGTGCACGCACACCTCGACGACACGGGTGACGAGGAAGTCGGACAGCAGCATGGGGTCACCGTGCCGGGTACGGACCTGGCGCTCCGGCGGCTCCTCGGCACATGCCTCGGCGACAGCCCGCCAGAGGGCGTCGAAATGCTCGGCGAGGGCCCGGCCGTCGGCGTACGCGCCCACGGACTCCTGGGCCGTTGTGACCCGCATGTCGTTGGCCCCGGGCGAGAAACGCTCGTCCGGGGCGTAGTAACCGGCGGCCGTCACCAGCACACCCGACGGCTGCGGCTCGGGCTCCGCCAGCATGGTGATGATCCGGCCGACGGCGGTCGTCAGGTGTACGAACACCTCCCGCACGGTCCACGGGTCGCACGGGCTCGGCCGGTCCCACTCCGCTTCCGGGAGCCCGCAGACCTTCTCGTACAGGCGCTGCGACTCGGCCCGGAAGGCCGCCAGAACCGTTTCCCCGTCCATACGCACCAGCCTAGGCACCGCCGACGGTCTCCGGGCCGGGACACCGGCGTTTCCGGGCCGCGACCTCAGGCCGCGAGCTGAGCCAGCCCCTCCGTCGCGATCTGCTCGAAGACCTTCTCGTCGGCGGCGAAGTCGGAGTCGGCGATCGGGGCGTGCAGCACGATCTCGGTGAAACCGAGGGCGAAGTGCCGGCCCGCGAAGTCGACGAAGGCGTCGAGGGACTCCAGCGGACCGCTCCGCTCCGGCGTGAACCCGGTGAGCAGGATCTTGTCGAGCTCACCGACGTCCCGGCCGGTCTCGGCGCAGGCGGCGCCCAGCCCGGTGATCTGACCGCGGAGGGCCTCCAGCGACTCGGCGGGCGTACCGGACTCGAAGAGCTTGGGGTCGCCCGTGGTCACCCAGGCCTGGCCGTAGCGGGCGGCGAGCTTCAGCCCGCGCGGGCCGGTCGCGGCGACGGCGAAGGGGAGCCGGGGCCCCTGGACGCAGCCGGGGATGTTCCGGGCCTCGTCGGCGGAGTAGTGCGTGCCCGCGTGGGTGACGGCGGGCTCGGTGAGCAGCCGGTCCAGGAGCGGTACGAACTCCCCGAACCGGTCGGCACGCTCGCGCGGCGTCCAGGGCTCCTGCCCGAGCGCGGTGGCGTCCCACCCGTTGCCGCCGGCGCCGATGCCGAGCGTGACGCGCCCGCCGGACACGTCGTCCAGGGTGATCAGGTCCTTGGCGAGGGTCACGGGATGCCGGAAGTTCGGCGACGTGACGAGCGTTCCCAGCCGCATGCGCGAGGTCGCACCGGCGGCGGCGGTCAGGGTCGGTACGGCACCGAACCAGGGGCCGTCACGGAAGCTCCGCCAGGACAGGTGGTCGTACGTGTACGCGGTGTGGAAGCCGAGCTGCTCGGCCCGCTGCCAGGCGTCACGGCCACCCTCGGACCAACGGCGGACGGGAAGTATCACGGTACTCAGGCGCATCCCCCGACCCTACGCGGCACGCGACGCGGGCGGGGCCGTGACGGCGGTGGCCGGGAGACCCCACGGCACGGCACCGCCCCCGAAGCCCCGCCGGGTCTCATCCGGCATCGCCAGGTCTCAGATGTGCACCCTTTCCCACGCGCGTGCATTTCATACGGGAAGATGGATCTGTGACCTCAGCAACCGACCCTCAGCAGACCCGGCCGGCCCCGGCCGGCACCATCACCCCCCGGCTGATCGCCACCGACCTGGACGGCACGCTGCTGCGTGACGACAAGTCCGTGTCGGACCGTACGGTCGCCGCGCTCGCCGCCGCAGAGCGGGCCGGCATCGAGGTCTTCTTCGTCACCGGCCGCCCGGCCCGCTGGATGGACGTCGTCAGCGACCACGTCCACGGCCACGGCCTGGCGATCTGCGCCAACGGCGCCGCCGTCGTCGACCTGCACGCGGGCGGCAAGCTGATCCAGGTCCGCCCGCTGGCCCGCGAGGACGCCCTCGCCGTCGTCGTCGCGCTGCGCGCCGCCGCCCCCGGCACCTCCTTCGCGGTCGAGCTCTCCACCGGAATCCACTACGAGCCGCAGTACCCGCCCTTCTTCCTCGACCCGGGCGCGACCGTGGCCACCGCCGAGAAGCTCCTCGAGGAAACCGCTCCCGGCTCCGGCGCCCCGGTCGTCAAGCTGCTCGCCCACCACACCGAGCTGTCCCCCGACGACTTCCTCACCCTGGCCCGCGCGACCACCGACGACCGGGCGTCCGTCACCCGCTCCAGCCCGTCCGCGCTGCTGGAGATCAGCGGCTACGGCGTCTCCAAGGCCAGCACTCTGGCGCAGTGCTGCGCGGAGCGCGGCATCTCGCCCGCCGAGGTCGTTGCCTTCGGTGACATGCCGAACGACGTGGAGATGCTGTCCTGGGCGGGCACGTCGTACGCGATGGGCAACGCGCACCCGGACGTGGTGGCCGCGGCGTCCGGCCGTACGGTCGCCAACAACGACGACGGCGTCGCGGTGGTCATCGAGCGGATCCTGGCCGCCCTGTAGCCCGCGACGAGCCCTGGGCCCGCATTCGAGCCCAGGGCGGCCCGTCACGATGCCAGGGTGGCCCGTCACGATCCCAGGGCGCTCAGAAGCTCGCCCCCCGCTCGCGCATCCACGGCGCCGGGTCGATCCCCGACCCGAGGTGAGGGGTGAGCCGTACCTCGAAATGCAGGTGCGGACCGGAGGAGTTGCCGGTGGTGCCGGCCTGCCCGATCCACTGTCCGGTACGCACCCGCTCCCCCTGGTCGACCATGACACCCGCCAGGTGCGCGTACTGCGAGTAGTAGCCGTCCGGATGGCCGACCACGACCTCGATCCCGAAACCGCCGCCGCAGGCCACCGAGACGACCCGGCCCGCGCCGACGGCCCGTACGGGCGTGCCGATGTCCACGGCGAAGTCCTGCCCCGTGTGCCGGCTCTTCCAGCGCGCGCCCTCGCCGCCGAATCCGGCGGACAGCTCGTAGTCCTCGACGGGCGTGACCCACGGGCGGGTGCTGGGCGCTGCCTGCTCGTCCGGGCGTACGGCGCCGGCGCAGCGGCCGGCCGCGACGCTGCGGTCCGCCGTGCCCTGGAGCTTCCACCGGGCGTCCTCGAGTTTCGCCGTGACGGTGCGCTTGATCGTGGCGAGCTGTTGCGTACGGGCTTCGAGGTCGAGCCAGGCCGCGGTCGCGAGTTGCTCGTCCTCGATGAGCCTGCGTTCGGCGCGCTGCGCCCGGTCCAGCATCCGGGAGACGGCCAGCTCGGCCTGCCAGGCGAGGCGGTGACCGTCCATCAGCTCCTGCGGGTCGTCGGCCAGCAGCAGTTTCGCGGTGTACGCGATGCCTCCGCCGCCGGCGCGGTACTGGGCCCGCGCCACCCGGCCCACGTTCGCGCGCAGCATCTGGATCTCGTCCCGCTCCCGCGCGATGAGCCGCTCCAGGCGCAGCGCCCTCGCCCGCTGCTTCTTCGCCTCGCGCCTGCCCTGTTCGTACGTCGCGGAGGCCCGAGCGGCCTGTTCGTACAGCCGGGCCACCTCGGCGCCGATGGCGGGCCCGTCGGAGGACGTGTCACCGGCAACAGCGGAGGCAGCGGAAGCGGGGTGAGCAGCGGCGGGCACGGCTGCGGCGGATGCTGCGGCGGCAGGCGCGGGGAGGCACAGCAGCACGCACAGCACCGGCACGATCAGCCGTTGGCAGGGTCCGAGGTGCATCCACGGATCGTGTCCCGGTCACCGCCCGATCGCGTGCACCGAGGTCACGTCGACGGGGTGTCGTCCCGCCATCCGGCCTACCCGGGCACCGCGGCGGCCTCACACCGGCTCCCGCACACGTCCTCCCGCACACGTCCTCGCGCACCGTCCTCGCGCGGCTTCCTCGCGTACCTTCCTCGCGCGGCTTCCTCGCGCGGCTTCCTCGCGCGGCTTACGGAGGCTGCTCCATCGCACAGCAGAGCGGCGCCGCCCCGCAGCGGCGCTCCCGCAGCGCCGACCCCGCCCCGCCGCCCTACAGCGGCGCCTCCCACACCACCGTCGTGCCCCCGCCGTCCTCGCCCAGCCCCGGCTCGATCCGGCTCGTCCCCCCGAGCGACTCGGCCCGCCGCTTCAGATTGCGCAGGCCGCTGCGCCGGCCGCCCGCCGGGATGCCGACCCCGTCGTCCGCCACCGACAGCCGCACCCCCCGGCTCCCGTCGCCCAGTTCGGCGGTGGCGTCGACGACGACTTCGATACGGGAGGCGCGGGCGTGCCGGAAGGCGTTGGACAGCGCCTCGCGCAGCGCCGCGACCAGGTTCTTCCCGGTGAGCTCGCCGACCAGCGAGTCGACCGGGCCGACGAAGCGGTGCTCCGGCTTGAAGCCCAGCGGCACGGCCGCCATGTTGATCTCCCGCAGCACGCGCGTACGCAGCCCGGAGGGCGCCTCGGCCGGGCCCTGCTGGAGCGCGAAGATGGCCGTACGGATCTCCTGGATCGTCACGTCCAGTTCGTCGACCGCCCGGCTCACCCCGGTCCGCACCTCGGGCACCACCGACCCGCGCTGCGCGCTCTCCAGCATCAGCCCGGTGGCGAACAGCCGCTGAATGACCAGGTCGTGCAGGTCACGGGCGATCCGGTCGCGGTCCTCGTACACGGCGAGCCGCTCCCGGTCGCGCTGGGTCTCCGCCATCATGAGCGCGAGCGCGGCCTGCGAGGCGAACTGCGAGGCCAGCGTCCGCTCCGCCTCCGTGAACGGCTTCGCGTCCCGGACGCGGGGCGTGGCGAGCGCGCCGAGCACCCGCCCGCCGCTGTGCAGCGGCAGGAGCATGCTGGGCCCGTACCGCCGCGCCAGTCGCGTGACCATGTGCGGGTCGCTCGCCGAGTCGCCGATGAACACCGGCTTGCCGGCGAGGAGCCGGGCGACGATCGGGCTCTCCGGCGGGATGACGACGCCGAGCGAGTCCGACGGGTCGTCGGCCGACACCGCGACGATCTCCAGGCCGCCCTCCTCGGCGGGCAGGAGCACTATTCCGGCGGCCGAGTCGGCCAGCCGACGGGCCTGTTCGGCGACGACGGTGAGCGCCTCGTCGGCGTCGCCGCCCGACAGGAGCGCGGTCGTGACGGCGACCGACCCGTCGATCCAGCGCTCGCGCTGCCGCGCGGCCTCGTACAGCCGGGCGTTGCCGATGGCGATCCCGGCCTCGGTGGCAAGCACCCGCACCATGTGCAGGTCGTAGTCGCTGAACCCGGCCCCGCCGTGCTTCTCGGCGAGGTAGAGGTTGCCGAAGATCTCGCCCTGTACGCGCACGGGTACGCCGAGGAAGGACCGCATCGTGGGGTGGTCGGCGGGAAATCCGGCGAAGCGCGGGTCGGAGGTCAGATCGCCGAGCAGCACCGGTCCGGGGTCCGTGACGAGCGCGCCCAGCAGCCCGTGGTGGCCGTCGGGCAGCCGTCCGATGCGCGCGACCTGCTCCTCGGTCATTCCGTACGTCACGAAGTCCGCGAGGCCGTCGCGTTCCTGGTCGACGACGCCGAGCGCCGCGTACCTGGCGCCGGCGAGCTCGGCCGCCGTCTCGCAGATCCGGTCGAGGGTGGAGTGCAGTTCGAGGCCCGTGCCGACGGACCGCATGGCCTCCAGCAGCTGGGGGACACGCGCGGTGAGCTCGGTGGACAGGCCCCGCAGGCTGCGGGCGGCCTGGGTGGCGGCTTCGAGGTGGTCACTGGGGTTAGGCACGTCCGGCACGCCTTGCGCTGACATGCCCCCGAGCCTAATAAGTCCTATTTCAAGGCGAAAGTCGGACTTCGAACGCTCAGGGCGCCTCCACGGCCACGCCCGCTCCGAACGGCTCGGCCGACAGCTCGCGCTCGCGCATCCGCCGCAGCGGCCCCCGAGCTTCCACCAGCCGCCCGTACGGGCCGCGCTGCACGGCGCGCCCGCCGTCCAGCACGATCACCTCGTCCACGGCGTCGAGTCCCTGGAGCCGGTGCGTGATGATCAGCGTCGTACGCCCCTCCGTGGCTTTCAGCAGGTCGGTGGTCAGGGCGTCCGCCGTCGCCAGGTCGAGGTGTTCGGCGGGTTCGTCGAGTACGAGGACCGGGAAGTCGGCCAGCAGGGCGCGCGCCAGCGCGAGACGCTGGCGCTGGCCGCCGGACAGGCGGGCGCCGTGTTCGCCGACCATCGTGTCGAGCCCGTCGGGCAGCCCGTCGACCCAGGTCAGCAGCCGGGCGGCGGCGAGCGCGTCCCTGAGCTCGCCCTCGGTGGCGTCGGGCCTGGCCAGCCTCAGGTTCTCCCGTACGGAGCTGTCGAAGAGGTGGGCGTCCTGGGCGCACAGGCCGACGAGCCTGCGCACGTCGTCGCCGTCGAGAGCGGCGGCGTCCGTTCCGCCGAGCGTGAACGTGCCTTCCCGCGCGTCCAGGAAGCGCAGCAGCACCTGGGCGAGCGTGGTCTTCCCGGCCCCGGAGGCGCCGACGACGGCGACCCGGCGGCCGGCCTCCAGCGTCAGGTCGAAGCCGGCCAGCGCGTCCCGCTCCTGCCCGGCGTACCGGGCGCCGATCCCCCGCATCTCCAGCGGGAACGGCGAGGCGGGGCGGGCGGCGGGCGTCTGCGGCTCGCGCACCGGCACCGGAGCGTCCAGCACCTCGTACACGCGCTCGGCGCTGTGCCTCACGCGCCTGCGGTACTGCACGGCGAGGGGAAGCCCGGTGACGGCCTCGAAGGCGGCCAGCGGGGTCAGTACGACCACGGCCAGCGTCACCCCCGACAGCCGCCCGTCGTGCACAGCCTGGACGCCGGCGAGCGCGGCGGCCACGACGGTCAGCCCGCAGGCCAGCGAGGAGAGCCCGCCGCCGAGGGCGGTGGCGGTCGCGCCGCGCGAGGCGATCCGCGTCAGCACCCCGTCCGCTTCCCTTGCGCCGGCCGTACGCCGCTTCAGCGCACCGGCGACGGTCAGCTCGGCCGTGCCGCCCAGCAGATCGGCGATGCGCGTCGCCAGCGCTCCGCGCGCGGGCGCCAGCTGCCGCTCGGCCCGCCGGGCACACGCCCCGCTCAGCCACGGCACACCGACGCCGGCCACCAGCAGCCCGACGGCCAGTACCGCCCCTGCCTCGGGCAGCAGCCAGGCGGTGAAACCGACGGAGCCCGCACCCACGAGAACGGCGCTGCCGACGGGCAGCAGCCACCGCAGCCAGTAGTCCTGCAACGCGTCGACATCCGCGACGAGCCGGGACAGCAGGTCACCGCGCCGGGTCTCCCGCAGTCCGGCGGGCGCGATCCGCTCCAGCCGCCGGTACACGGCGACGCGCATCTCGGCGAGCATCCGCAGCACGGCGTCGTGCGCCACGAGCCGCTCGGCGTACCGGAAGACGGCCCGCCCGATACCGAAGGCACGGGTCGCGGTGACGGCGACCATCAGGTAGAGCACCGGCGGCTGCTCGGAGGCACGCGAGATCAGCCAGCCGGACACGGCCATGAGCCCCACGGCCGACCCGAGCGCGAGACTGCCGAGCACCAGCGCGAGGCCCAGCCGCCCCCGCAACTCCCCGGCGGATTCCCGCACCCGCCGCAGCACTCCACGGCCGCCACCACGGGCCGCCGGACCGGCAACGCCCGTGGAACGCCCGTCGGCCGGCTCCCCGGCACCGGGCAGGCCGGCGGGCTCGGCCGCGCCAACAGGGCGAACCGCACCCGCACCCGCGCCCGATGACGACACCTCGGAACTCGCCGGCCCACCGCCCGGCACCGGCCCGCCGTGCGCACCGGTCCCACCGCTCAGCACCAGCTCGGGCCCACCGGGCCCGCCGGGCGTACGCCCCAGTTCCACCACGCGGTCCGCCACGGCCAGCAGCGCCGGCCGGTGCACGACCAGCACCACGGTGCGCCCCGCCGCAAGCCTCCGGACCGCCTCGACGATTCCCGCTTCGGTCTCGCCGTCCAGGTTCGCCGTCGGCTCGTCCAGCAGCAGCAGCGGCCGGTCCGCGAGGAACGCCCGTGCCAGGGCGAGCCGTTGCCGCTGCCCGGCCGAGATCCCCGCACCGTCCTCCCCGAGCCGCGTCTCCACGCCCCGGGGCAGCGCGGCCACGAAGTCGTACGCGCCGGCGTCCCGCAGCGCCGCCTCCACCGCCGCCGCGTCCGCGTCCGGCCGCGCCAGCCGTACGTTCTCCGCGACCGTTCCCGCGAACAGGTACGGCCGCTGTGGAACCCACGCGATCCGCTCCCGCCACCGCTCCATCGAAACGGCCGCGAGGTCCACCGCGTCCGCCCCGTCGCCGACGAGGACCCTGCCGTCGTCCACCGGGGCGAACCCCAGCAGAACATTCAGCAGCGTGCTCTTGCCGACCCCGCTCGGGCCGACAACGGCGACCGTCTCGCCCTCGGCGACGACCAGCGACGCCGAGTCCAGCGACGCCTCGGCGCGCCCCGCGTGCCGGACCGTCACCCCCTCCACCCGAAGCGCCCCGGAAGCAGGCGCGTCCGCTCCGCCCGCCGCGCCGAGCGGCTCCGTTTCCAGTACGTCGAAGATCTCCTCGGCGGCGGCCAGCCCTTCCGCCGCCGCGTGGTACTGCGCCCCGACCTGCCGCAGCGGCAGATACGCCTCGGGTGCGAGGACCAGAATCACCAGGCCCGTGTACAGATCCAGGTCTCCGTGCACCAGCCGCATGCCGATGCCCACCGCGACCAGCGCCACCGACAGCGTCGCCAGCAGCTCCAGTGCGAACGATGACAGGAACGCGATGCGCAGCGTGCGCATCGTCGCCTGCCGGTACTCCGCCGTGATCGACCGGATCGACTCGGCCTGCGCCTTCGCCCGCCCGAACACCTTCAGCGTGGGAAGCCCGGCGACCACGTCCAGGAAGTGCCCGGACAGCCGTGACAGCAGCTTCCACTGCCGGTCCATCCGTGCCTGGGTGGCCCACCCGATCAGGATCATGAAGAGCGGGATCAGCGGCAGCGTCCCCACGATCACCGCCGCCGAGACCCAGTCCTCGGTCACGATCCGCGCGAGCACCGCCACCGGCACGACGATGGCGAGCCCGAGCTGCGGCAGGTACCGGGAGAAGTAGTCGTCGAGCGCGTCAACGCCCCGCGTAGCCAGCGCCACCAGCGACCCCACTCGCTGCCCGGTCAACCAACCGGGCCCGAGCGCGACCGCCCGCTCCAGCAGCCGCCCCCGCAGCTCCGACTTGACCGCCGCGCTCGCCCGGTGCGCGGCCAGTTCCGTGAGCCACGCGATCAGGCCGCGTCCCAGCGCGACCCCCGCGAGCAGCAACAGCGGCGTACGCAGCTCCGTACCGTCCAGCCCTCGCTGGAACGAGCCGACCACCACCTCGGCGATGAGCATCGCCTGCGCGACGACCAGGCCCGCCCCGGCCAGCCCGAGGAGCACCACCGCCCCGAGGAAGAGGCGGGTGGCGCGGGCGTACCGGAGCAGGCGCGGATCGATCGGTTTCACGTGAAACATTCCCTACTGGTGCGCGTCGGCGATGTGCTGCGTGCCGATCCGCTTGCGGAACACCCAGTACGTCCAGCCCTGGTAGAGGAGCACCACCGGCATCGCGATCCCCGCGCACCAGGTCATGATCTTCAAGGTGTACGGCGTGGACGAGGCGTTGGTGACCGTGAGGCTCCACGCGTCGTTCAGCGAGGACGGCATGACATTCGGGAACAGTGTCAGGAAGAGCATCGCGATCGCGGCCACGATGGTCACCCCCGACAGCCCGAAGGCCCATCCCTCACGCCCGGCCGCCGTGAACCCGATCGCGGCGACCAGCGCGAGTACCGCCACCGCCATCGCGACCAGGCTCGCCGTGCCGCCGTTGTCCCGCTGCGTCCAGCCCAGGAAGGCGACGGCCAGCATCCCGGTGACGACCCCGAGCTTGAGCGCGAGCCGGCGCGCCCGCTCCCGGATGTCGCCGAGCGTCTTGAGCCCGGCGAAGACCGCGCCGTGGAAGGTGAAGAGCGTCAGCGTGACGAGCCCGCCGAGCAGCGCGTACGGGTTGAGCAGGTCGCCCAGGGTGCCGACGTACTCCATGTCCGCGTCGATCTTCACACCGCGCACGATGTTGCCGAAGGCGACGCCCCACAGGAACGCGGGCAGCAGCGAGGTCCAGAAGATCGCGTGCTCCCAGTTGGTCTGCCAGCGCTCCCCGGTCCGCTTGACCCGGTACTCGAACGCCACCCCGCGCACGATCAGGCAGACCAGGATCAGCAGCAGCGGCAGGTAGAACCCGGAGAAGAGCGTGGCGTACCAGTCGGGGAAGGCGGCGAACGTCGCGCCGCCGGCGCTCAGCAGCCACACCTCGTTGCCGTCCCAGACGGGTCCGATGGTGTTGATCAGGACCCGCTTCTCCTTGCGGTCACGGGCGAGCAGCTTCGTCAGGACACCGATCCCGAAGTCGAAGCCCTCCAGGAAGAAGTAGCCGGTCCACAGGACGGCGATGAGCACGAACCAGACGTCGTGGAGTTCCATACCTCAGCTCCTCAGTCCTCAGTACGAGAAGGCCATCGGCCGGTCGGCGTCCGCGTGGTCGCCGCCGATCTTGGTGGGCGGGTTGAGGTCGGACTCCGTGAGTTCGGGCGGTCCGGCCTTGACGTACTTCACGAGGAGCTTGACCTCGATGACGGCGAGGATCGCGTAGAGGAGCGTGAAGACGGTCATCGAGGCGATCACCTCGCCCTGCGAGACGCCGGGGGAGACCGCGTCGCTGGTGCGCAGCACGCCGTACACGACCCAGGGCTGACGGCCCATCTCGGTGAAGATCCAGCCCCACGAGCTGGCGATCAGCGGGAAGCCCATCGTCCACAGCGCGACGATCCAGTACCACCGGGCGAACTTGGGGCTGAGCGTCTTGTTCTTGAAGAGCACCAGATTCGGCACTTCGTCGTCACCGGTCCGCAGCGCCGCCGGCAGCATGAACTTCTTGCGCGTCAGCCACAGTCCGAGCATGCCGAGCGAGAAGGACGCCATGCCGAAGCCGATCATCCAGCGGAAGCCCCAGTACGCGACGGGGATGTTGGGCCGGTAGTCGCCGGGCCCGAACTTCTCCTGCTCGGCCTTGTTGACGTCGTTGATGCCGGGGACGTACGAGGAGAAGTCGTCGTTGGCGAGGAAGGACAGCAGTCCGGGGATCTCGACGGCGACCTTGTTGTGCCCCGCGTCGACGTCTCCGTACGCGAAGATCGAGAACGGCGCCGGCGCCTCGCCGTCCCACAGCGCTTCCGCGGCGGCCATCTTCATCGGCTGCTGCTTGAACATGACCTTGCCGAGCAGGTCGCCGCTAACGGCGGTGAGCATTCCGGCGATCACGACGGTGATCAGCCCGAGCCGCAGCGAGGTGCGCATTACCGGGACGTGCTTCTTGCGCGCCAGGTGGAAGGCGGCGATGCCGACCATGAACGCGCCGCCCACGAGGAACGCCGCCGTGATGGTGTGGAAGAACTGGGTGAGCGCGGTGTCCTGGGTGAGCACGCGCCAGAAGTCAGTGAGCTCGGCGCGCCCGCGCTCCTCGTTGATGCGGTAGCCGACCGGGTGCTGCATCCAGGAGTTGGCCGCCAGGATGAAGTACGCGGACAGGACCGTGCCGATCGAGACCATCCATATGCAGGCCAGGTGGATCTTCTTCGGCAGCTTGTCCCAGCCGAAGATCCACAGCCCGATGAAGGTGGATTCGAAGAAGAAGGCGATCAGCGCCTCGAAGGCCAGCGGCGCCCCGAAGACGTCACCCACGAACCGCGAGTAGTCGGACCAGTTCATGCCGAACTGGAACTCCTGGACGATGCCGGTGACGACACCCATCGCGATGTTGATCAGGAAGAGCTTGCCCCAGAACTTGGTGGCCCTGAGGTACTTCTCCTTCTGCGTACGCACCCAGGCGGTCTCCAGTCCCGCGGTGAGCGCGGCGAGCGAGATCGTCAGGGGAACAAAAAGGAAGTGGTAGACGGTGGTGATGCCGAACTGCCATCGCGCGAGAGTCTCCGGCGCCAGAGCTAGGTCCACGTCGCCTTCTCCTTCGTATCGCCTCGGAGCTTTGTGGAGCTTGTGAAACGTGAGCTTGTGAACGCGTTCACATTCACAAGCAACAGTATGTCGCACGTGTGTTTCGGTACATCCAGCCGGGGGGTACAACTGCGCCCTCGAACGTCTCCGAAAAGACGCACGAGGGCACAGGAAAGCAAGGGTGAAGCGGCGATCCGTCCCGCACAACCAAGGTGGACCGCCCAGGCGGCGCGGACTGTGTGATGTACAGCTCGTGCCGCGTGTGACCTACAGCTCCTTGAAGAACGCCTCCGCCGTGTGCAGGAAGATGTCGTTCGCCTCGTCCTCCCCGATCGTCACGCGCAGCCCCTCGCCGGCGAACGGCCTGACGACGACGCCGGCCTTCTCACAGGCCGCCGCGAAGTCGGCCGTACGCTCGCCCAGCCGCATCCAGACGAAGTTCGCCTGGGTGTCCGGTACGTTCCAGCCCTGCTCGACCAGCGCCTCGTACACCCGCTTGCGCTCGCAGACCAGCGAACCGACCCGGCCGAGCAGCTCGTCCTCGGCCCGCAGCGAGGCGACCGCCGCGTCCTGCGCCAGCTGGCTCACACCGAACGGCACCGCCGTCTTGCGCAGCGCGGCCGCCACCGGCTCGTGCGCGACGGCGAAGCCGACCCGCAGCCCGGCCAGTCCGTACGCCTTGGAGAAGGTACGCAGCACCGCCACGTTGGGGCGGTCGCGGTAGAGCTCGATGCCGTCCGGCACGTCCTCGTCGCGCACGAACTCCCGGTACGCCTCGTCCAGCACCACCAGCACGTCCGAGGGCACCCGGTCCAGGAACCGCTCCAGCTCGGCCCTGCGCACCGCCGTGCCGGTCGGGTTGTTGGGGTTGCAGACGAAGATCAGCCGGGTCCGCTCGGTGATGGCGGCGGCCATCGCGTCCAGGTCGTGCACGTCGCCGTCGGTCAGCGGCACCTCCACCGCCGTGGCGCCGCTGATCCGCGTGATGATCGGGTACGCCTCGAACGACCGCCAGGCGTAGATCACCTCGTCGCCCGGCCCCGAGGTCGCCTGGAGCAGCGACTGCGCCACCCCGACGGACCCGGTACCGGTCGCGATGTGCGACACGGGCACGCCGAACCGGTTCGCCAGTTCGTTCATCAGGCCGGTACAGGCCATGTCCGGGTAACGGTTGAAATTACCGGCGGCGGCGATCACGTCTTCCAGCACGCCGGGCAGCGGCGGATACGGGTTCTCGTTGGAGGACAGCTTGTACGCCACCGGTCCCCCGGCAGCGGCAGGCTTCCCCGGCTTGTAGGTGGGGATGCCTTCCAGCACCGCGCGCAGCTTGGGACTCGTCTCGCTCACTCTGGGTCCTCCTAGACCGTACCTGCCACCAATACTTCTCACCTTATGAGGATTGGGCTCTCCTGCGAACAGCCGGGCGCACGGAATGGGGGGAGCGCTCCCCGTGGTGGCGCGCGCCGGTGGCTCACTCCGTGGCGCGCGTCCCCCGTGAAGGTGAGTTGAGACCTCTTCGAGACATGGACCACTGGGCAGGACCGTGCCGGTCGACAGGCGTGACTGACCGGCCGAGTTTACCAACTGCCTTGTTTTCAAAGGCTGTTGGGCCGCTATAGCCTTGCAGAAACGTGCCTGTCAACGGCTGCATATGCATCCGCCCTAACCAGCCGTCCGAGCCCTACTATCGGCTCGCCATGACAGCAGCAGGGAAGCATCAGGTGAGCCGGACGGAAACCCCCCGGCGGAGCACCAGGCCAGGACGAGCAGGCATTCGGGACGTCGCCGCCGCAGCCGGTGTCTCCATCACGACGGTCTCCGACGCGCTCAACGGCAAGGGCCGGCTCCCGGACGCCACCCGCAGCCATGTTCGCGAGGTCGCCGAGAGACTGGGCTACCGCCCGTCCGCGGCCGCCAGAACCCTCCGTACCGGCAAGTCGGGCCTCATCGGCCTGACCGTGACCACCTACGGGGATGAACCTTTCACCTTCACCGAATTCGCGTACTTCGCCGAGATGGCGCGAGCGGCGACCTCCGCCGCACTCGCCCGCGGGTACGCCCTAGTCATCCTCCCCGCCACCTCCCGGCACGACGTCTGGTCGAACGTCGCCCTCGACGGCACCGTCGTCATCGACCCGTCCGACCAGGACGCGGTCGTCACCGAGCTCGTACGCCAGGGCCTTCCCGTCGTCTCCGACGGCCGGCCTGCCGGCACCCTGCCCGTGACCGCCTGGGTCGACAACGACCACGAAGCAGCCGTCCTCGACCTGCTCGACCACCTCGCCGACGCCGGAGCCCGCCGCATCGGACTGCTCACCGGCAACACCACCGACACCTACACCCGCCTGTCCACCGACGCGTACCTGCGCTGGTGCGAGCGCGTCGGGCAGGACCCCGTCTACGAGTCCTACCCGGCCCACGACCCCTGCGCGGGCGCCGTGGCCGCCGACCGGCTGCTCGCCCGTCCCGACCGGCCCGACGCCGTGTACGGGCTCTTCGACCCCAACGGCACCGACCTCCTCGCGGCGGCCCGCCGCTACGGACTGCGCGTACCGGAGGACCTGCTGCTCGTCTGTTGCAGCGAATCCACCGTGTACGCCGCCACCGACCCGCCCATCACCACGCTGTCCCTCAAACCGCGCCGCATCGGCACGGCGGTGGTCCAGCTCCTCATCGACGCCATCGAAGGCATCAATACTGACAGTCCCGTCGAACAGGTGATACCTACCGAACTCATCGTCCGGACGTCCTCACAGCGCCGGCCGCCACGCACCACGGTGAGCCCGCCGCGCTCACCTGCCGGGGACTGACCTCCCCAATTGGGACGAAACAACCGCCGAACGTCCAGCGCACACGGATTCACCACCCCTGGTGCGTCACAGAGCACGAGCCTCATTCCTATGATGGGCGCACGACACCGCGGACCAACCACGACCAGGTGGGACCCAAAGGTGTACGGCGGCGCGCGACGGTGGTGGAGGGGTCGATGACTCAGGGGGCCGGTCAGGGACCCGCGGTGCGGACGGCGACATTGCGGGACTTCCGCGTACCTCCGTACGCCCAGGCCCCCGATCCCGCGCACACGAACGCATACGGCAACAACTACGCGAGCCCCTACGGGAGCGCCTACGCCGTCGACGAGGAGCCGGAGGGGTACACGCCCACACAGCGCGACCTCCCGGTGATCAGCCGCGGCGGTCCGGGCGACACGCTCCAGGTCGCCGTGGAGCCGGCGCCCGAGCCGAAGCCCGCCGCCGGCGAGGGCCTCGGCCCGCTGTTCGTCGTCGGTGACGTGCACGGCTACCTCGACGAGCTGTACGCCGCCCTCGCCGCCCAGGGGCTCATCGACGCCGAGGGCCACTGGGCGGCGGGCAACGCCCGGCTCTGGTTCCTCGGCGACTTCACCGACCGCGGCCCGGACGGCATCGGCGTCATCGACCTCGTGATGCGGCTGTCCGCCGAGGCCGCGGCCGCCGGCGGCTACTGCAAGGCCCTGATGGGCAACCACGAGCTGCTGCTCATCGGCGCCAAGCGGTTCGGCGACACACCCGTCAACTCCGGTGCGGGCACCGCCACTTTCCAGGCCGCCTGGCTGCTCAACGGCGGCCAGAAGGCCGACATGGACCGGCTCCAGGACGTACACCTCCAGTGGATGTCCCGGCTCGACGCGGTGGCTCTGGAGGACGCGCATCTGCTGACGCACTCCGACACGACGGCCTACCTCGACTACGGCAGCACCATCGAGGACGTGAACGACACAGTCCACGCCATTCTCACGCGCAATGACGCCGACGAGTGCTGGGACGTCTTCCGCAAGCTCACCAAGCGTTTCGCCTTCCGCGACGAGGGCGGGGCCCAAGCGGTGCGCGAGCTCCTCGAAGCGTACGGCGGCGAACGCATCGTCCATGGTCACAGCCCCATTCCCTATTTGCTGGGCGAAGTGGGCAATGAGAGCGCGGACGACGGTGACGACAATTCCGGGCCGGTCGTGGAAGGCCCGCACGTGTACGCCGACGGCCTCGCCATCGCCATGGACGGCGGCGTGACCATGGCCGGAAAGCTGCTGGTGGTCCAACTCCCCCTGCATGGCTGAACCCTGCGGGGGAAGGCGCGGCCATATACACGCCGCACTTACCACTGGGCCTATTTCCGGAAACCCCCTGTCACCCCGTGCCGTAGGCGCTCTACCATCGGCTTATCCGTAGCAGGCTCTCCTCCGTTTCCGCCCATTGCCCGCCCGTCGCGGGTATTCCGGCCCTACGGAGCATCGGGGGATGCACATGAACAGCAGCGCTCCGCACCTGCTGGCCGAGGACCGCCCGGAATTCGAACGCGTCCTCGACGAGGCACTGGACACCGCTCATCACCGCCCGGAACTGACCGGCGTGGGGCAACGGCTGAACGCGACCCAGCTGCGCACCATGGCGATGAACGCCAGCGCGCTCATCACGGCCGCCGCGGCCACCGAGTACGCCCATTACGTGAAGGTCCGCGAGGAAGCACGCACGCCCGCCGCGGCAGCGTCCGGCACCGACGCCGTCACAGCCGTCTCAGCCGTCACCGGCACCGACGCCACCGGGACGACGGGCGCGGGCGCCGTCGCCGTCGTCGCCGTGCTGACTCCCGTCCTGGCGGGCACCGCGGCGGTGATCTTCCTGGTCGTGGGCTACCTCCTCACCATGCTCACGCCCGAACCGGCCTTCGCCCGCACGCTCCTGACGGCAGCCTGGATCTTCGGCGCGCTCGCCGCGGCCGGCATGATCGTCGCCGCCGTCGGCCTGTTGACGACAGCTCTGCGCAACGGGTCGGCGCAGTCGTCCGACGGACGGGGAGGCGAACGGACGAAAGAGGTGGAGCAGGCAGGGGAAGCCTGGCGCAACGCCCTGCTGGAGCGCGGCGTCGTACCGTTCCTGCGCGACGCCCTGGCCGATCCGGGTACGGCTCCGGCCGCTCCGGCGCCCCGCCGGCCCGCCGGCCGCATCCCCGACCTGGGTTACTCGCGGCCGGACTTCAGCAGCCCGGGCCCCGACGGAGGCACCACACCGGGGCCGCGCCCGAGCTTCTCCAGCCCGGACTTCTCCAGCCCGGACTTCGGCGGCCCGGACCACAAGCCCGAGTAACCGGCGGCCCGGTACGCGGCACCCGACTTACCCGGAAGCCGACGCACCCGGCACCCGACGTACCCGAACCCGCCTGCCCACCTGTCCTCTGTCCGTCTGCCCTGCGCCCCCTACAGCCGCCGTACGACCTGCGCCTGGGCGCGTTCCACCGCCGTGCGGCCGTGGACGTGCACCAGCGCCAGGTGGAACAGCGCGGGAGCCAGCGGTGCCCACCGGTGGATCCGGTCCGCACTCAGGACGTACCGGGTGACGTCCGCCGGGCGGAAGGGAACGAACTCCGTCGCCTGGTGCTCCCACCGGTCGGCGACGCCCCGGCTCATGCGGGCCTGGACGCCTTCGCGGGTCAGCGTCCTGAGCCGCGCGTAGAAGTGCGCGCTCCAGTGGCGCTTGTCGACGTCGAGCACGAAGGCCAGGAGGACGAGGGAGTACTCGTTCGGCTCCAGGGACAGTTCCTCGCGCATCCCGCGCCGGGCGACGGCGTACAGGTCGGGCGCGTTGCGGCCGGCGGAGTCGATGTGGCGGGACAGGCCCTCGTTCACCGAGGAGTTCCACACACCCGGCGCCATGCGCACCCGGTCACTGCGGCGGCTGACCACCAGCATGTCGTCGGCGGTGACGACGGCGACGTTCGCGGCGAAGCTGCACTGGAGGAAGGCCGGGGCCCGGAGCGGATGGTCCGGGTCGAGGTAGCGCGAGCGGGGAGTGCCGCCGCCGGGCAGCCGGCGGTCGAGCTGCTGGGCCGCGAGAAACGTGTAGTAGTCCGTGGGGCGCAGCCGCAGGTGGACCTCCGGGCGCTCGTCGAGAGCGGTACGGGAGATGTCGAACGCCTCGACGGCGTACCGCGGACCGTTCCACACGGGCGTGAGCCCCTCGGCCCCCGACAGCTCGCTCTCGGCCTCGATCTCCTCGCGCCAGCCCGCCATGTCCGGGGGAAGGGATATCTCCTCGTCGAGGACCTGGATGTGTACGGCCTCGCTGGTGATCACCGCCTGGCCGTCGCCCTCCACGATCAGGGCGGAGGTGCGCAGCGGCCCCAGGGCGAACGTCGTCCAGGCACGGCTGGGCTCCCCCCGCGCGCGCATGCTGCGGACCGCGCTCGCCGAGCGCCTGCGGATCCGGAACCAGGCGTCCTGCAAAGGCTGCTGAAACAGCGTGGCGAACACCATGCCCAGCACGGCGCCCACCACTCCATTGGCCACGTCGATTCCGCCCATGAGAGGGAGCGTAGACGCCAACGATCAAGGAAAGGGCGGCTCATGGCCCTTCCGTTATCGCGCACCCGGCGTCCGCCGTGGGCCCCCGCCGTCCGGTCGGCAGGGGCCCCTCGGTACCTCAGTCGGCGATCGGCAGGTAGACGCGGTTTCCGGCGGCGGCGAACTCCTTCGACTTCTCCGCCATGCCCGCCTCGATCTCGTCCTGCGTACCACCGTGCTCACGCCGGATGTCCTGGCTGATCTTCATCGAGCAGAACTTCGGACCGCACATGGAGCAGAAGTGGGCCGTCTTCGCCGGCTCGGCGGGGAGCGTCTCGTCGTGGAACGAGCGCGCCGTGTCCGGGTCCAGGGCCAGGTTGAACTGGTCCTCCCAGCGGAACTCGAAGCGGGCGTCCGACAGCGCGTCGTCCCACTCCTGCGCCCCCGGGTGGCCCTTCGCCAGGTCCGCCGCGTGGGCCGCGATCTTGTACGTGATGACGCCGGTCTTCACGTCGTCCCGGTTGGGCAGGCCCAGGTGCTCCTTGGGCGTGACGTAGCAGAGCATCGCCGTGCCCCACCACGCGATCATCGCCGCGCCGATGCCGGACGTGATGTGGTCGTACGCCGGGGCCACGTCCGTGGTGAGCGGGCCGAGCGTGTAGAACGGCGCCTCCTCGCAGATCTCCTGCTGGAGGTCGATGTTCTCCTTGATCTTGTGCATCGGGACGTGCCCCGGGCCCTCGATCATGGTCTGTACGTTGTGACGCTTGGCGATCGTGTTGAGTTCCCCGAGGGTCCTCAGCTCGGCGAACTGCGCCTCGTCGTTGGCGTCCGCGATCGATCCGGGCCGCAGGCCGTCACCGAGCGAGTACGTCACGTCGTACGCGGCGAGGATGTCGCAGAGCTCCTCGAAGTTCTCGTACAGGAACGACTCCTTGTGGTGCGCCAGGCACCACGCCGCCATGATCGAGCCACCGCGCGAGACGATGCCGGTCTTGCGGCGGGCGGTCAGCGGCACGTACGGCAGGCGCACGCCGGCGTGGACCGTCATGTAGTCGACGCCCTGCTCGGCCTGCTCGATGACCGTGTCCTTGTAGATCTCCCAGGTCAGCTCCTCCGCCCGGCCGTCGACCTTTTCGAGGGCCTGGTAGAGCGGGACGGTGCCGATCGGGACGGGGGAGTTGCGCAGCACCCACTCGCGCGTGGTGTGGATGTTGCGGCCGGTCGACAGGTCCATGACCGTGTCGGCGCCCCACTTGGTCGCCCAAGTCATCTTGTCCACCTCCTCCTCGATGGAGGAAGTGACCGCCGAGTTGCCGATGTTGGCGTTGACCTTCACCAGGAACCGCTTACCGATGATCATCGGCTCGATCTCCGGGTGGTTGACGTTCGCCGGCAGCACCGCGCGGCCCGCCGCGATCTCCTCGCGCACGACCTCGGGCGCCACGTTCTCGCGGATCGCCACGAACTCCATCTCGGGCGTGATGTCCCCGCGACGGGCGTACGCGAGCTGCGTGACCGCCTGTCCGTCGCGGCCCCGGCGGGGCTGGCGCGGGCGGCCCGGGAAGACCGCGTCGAGGTTCTTGAGGCCGCCGCGCGGCGACGTGTGCTTGATCCCGTCGTCCTCGGGACGGACCGGGCGGCCCGCGTACTCCTCGGTGTCGCCGCGCCCGATGATCCAGTTCTCGCGCAGGGGCGCGAGTCCGCGGCGTACGTCCGTCTCGATGGTGGGGTCGGTGTACGGGCCGGACGTGTCGTACAGCCTCACGTCCTTCCCGTTGGTGAGGTGCACCTGCCGGACCGGCACGCGCAGGTCCGCACGGGTGCCCTCGGGCCCCGTGACGTACCCCTTGTGCCAGCCCGGCTTGCGGCCGTCCTGGCTGGTGGCAGGCGTGTGTGCATCCGCTGTGGTCATGAGACCTACTCCCTACGCCGGCATTACCCGGTAACAGGTTCGGCGGTCGACGCAGCGGCTTTCGTACGGTTTCACGTACGAAGGTCAGCGTCCTCTCAGCCCGGTGCTCCGAGCTCCCGCGTGTGCAAAGGTGCCCCCACGCTAGCGCCCCTTCTGGCGCGCTGAACAGAGGGCCCCCGTCGTTCTTGCGATGATCGGTCGGTGACGTCCCCACAGCCAACGCCCGAATTCCACGGCCACACCCACAGCCACGGGCCCGCCGCGCCCGTCTCCAAGCACCTGCGCAAGGTCATCGCGGCGGTGCTGATCCCCTTCGCCACCGCCGTCCTCGTCGGCCTCGTCGTGCTCTGGCCCGGCGGCGCCCCCGAACACGAGCGCACCGGTGTCGGATTCGACCGGCAGACCGTGTCCGGCAAGGTCACGGACGTACAGCAGGTCGACTGCAAGGATGTGAACGCCGCCCAGGTCCCACCGACCGGCGACACCTCCACGCCGTCCGGCCGCGAGGCCCAGCAGGGCACCTGCGAGAAGGCGACGATCGAGGTGACGTCCGGCAAGGACAAGGGCCGCGAGTTCACCGAGATCGTCCAGCCCGACGCCCCGAGACAGCTCAACGAGGGACAGGGCGTGGTCGTGGCGTACGCACCCGACGCGCCCCGCGACCTCCAGTACTCGGTGACGGACGTGGACCGGGGCGTCCCGATGGCGCTGCTCGCCGGGATCTTCGCGCTCGCCGTGGTCGCGGTCGGACGGATGAAGGGCGTGATGGCGCTGATCGCGCTCGCCGCGTCCTTCGCGGTCCTGACGCTGTTCATCCTCCCCGCGATCCTCCAGGGCTCGAATCCGCTGGTCGTCGCGGTCGTCGGGGCGAGCGCCATCATGCTCATCGCGCTCTACGCCTGCCACGGCCTGACCGCCCGCACGTCCGTCGCCGTCGTCGGCACGCTCATCTCGCTGCTGCTGATCGGGCTGCTCGGCTCGCTGTTCATCGACTGGGCCTATCTGAGCGGCAACACGGACGACAACACCGGGCTCATCCACGGCCTCTACCCGGACATCGACATGAGCGGCCTGCTGCTCGCCGGCATCATCATCGGCTCGCTCGGTGTGCTCGACGACGTGACGGTCACCCAGACGTCGGCGGTCTGGGAACTCCACCAGGCGGACCCGGAGATGGGCCCGCGCGCCCTCTACCGGGCCGGTATCCGCATCGGCCGCGACCACATCGCGTCCGTCGTCAACACGCTGGTCCTCGCGTACGCGGGCGCCGCGCTGCCGCTGCTGCTGCTCTTCTCGATCGCGCAGAGCAGCGTCGGTACGGTCGCCAACAGCGAGCTGGTGGCGGAGGAGATCGTACGGACCCTGGTCGGCTCGATCGGTCTGGTCGCCTCGGTGCCGGTGACGACCGCGCTCGCGGCGCTGGTCGTTTCGGCCGACCGGCCGGCGCCGGAGGGAGCCGGCACGCCCGCACCCGCCCGCACGGGCGCGCTCGGGGGAGGCGGCAGGGGCCGGCGCCGCAAGCGCTGACTGCCGCCGAGGGGCTCGGCCGACGTACCGAGGGGCTCGGCCGACGTTCCGTGGGGCTCAGCCGGCGTTCCGCTCCTCGGCGAGGATGCGGCCGAGCGCGTCCTCCAGGTTCCCCTCGAAGTCACCGAGGGCGCACTCCTGCCCGAGGGGCACCAGCTTGTCCGTACGGTCGAGAAAGGCCACCAGCGGAGCGGCGCTCGCCCGGAACAGCGCGCGGTCACCGGCGACCTGGAGGCGGATGTGGACGTCCACCAGCTCGTCGGGATCGGTCGGCGCGATGCGCACATCGCCTTCGCCGCACGGCTTGCTGAGACCGTCGAGCAGCAGCTCCCGGCCGAACGCCCAGGTGACGGGATCGTCGCCGGGCAGGTGGAACGTCATGCGGACCGCGTACGGATCCATGGTCACGTACCGGAGCTCCACAGGGATCCGGAAAGAGAGCTCCTCCGAGACCAGGAAGCTCATCATGACCTCTGCCTGAACCGACTCGCGCATCGCTTTTAACCCCGCACATAGTGAAGCTGGCCGCAGTAGTGAATCTGGCCAGGAATGGTCCCCCCTGGCCCCCTTGACGCCATCGTGGTGGAAGCGCTAGCAGATCACAAGGAGTGAGTTTTCAGATACTGATAGAGAACATGAGCGAAGTCGGCAGTCCCCCCACCGCACGGCGTAGTTGATCGACGGCGGGCAGCAGCCGGTGCTCCTCTTCGACGGGGAGAGAAATGGCCATGGTCGCGACGGTCGAGCCGACCCTGAGAGGCAGGGCCGCGCAGACCGAACCGATCGCGTACTCCTCGCGTTCCACGACGGGCCGCTGCCGTTCCGTCGCGGCCAGCCGCTTCAGCAGGAGCCCCCGGTCGCGGACGGAGTTCGGGGTGAGCGGCTCGACCGGATGACGGCTCAGGTGGTCCCGGCGGGACTCCTCGTCGAGCTGGCTCAGCAGGCACTGGCCCAGAGCGTGGGCGTGACCGGTGTCGCGGAAGTCGGCCCACTCCTCGACAGCGGGCGACGACGGCCCCTCGGCGACCGCGACCAGCTCGATCTCGCCGTCGCGGTAGAGCGCGAAGTAGACGGGTACGCCGATCGCGTCCCGCCACTGCTCCAGACAATCGGTGATCATGCCGCGCCGGTGATGGCGCGCGCCCGTGCCCGCCAGCCGCACGGCCGCCTCACCGAGGACGAACACCCCCTGCTCGCGCCGCAGATAGCCCTCGTGCGCCAGCGTGCGCAACAGGTGGTAGGCGGTGGGGAGAGGGAGGCCGGCCTCCCGCGCCAGCTGCTTCGCCGGAGCCCCGTCGACGTGATCGGCCACCGCCTCCAGCAGGCGCAGTGCCCGTTGCACCGAACCGATCAAGGTCGGTGCGGTGGCGCTTTGGGCCGTAACCACAGGACGCACCCCCCAGGCGTACCGACGGGCCGCGTGCCCGCCTGAGGCATTCAGAGAATCGGCACTCTAACCGCCCGGCGCGGTCGCGCAGAGTGCTTCCCGGGCGCGGTCCCCCGGGTGGGCTAACGGCCGTACGGGCTACCAGTCGCCGCGCGACGAGGAGGACGACGCCATGAACTTCCGTACGACGTAGATCAGTCCGCCGACCAGGGCGACGAAGACGAGCACCTTGAAGAGGAGGCCGATCAGCAGGCCGATGGCGCTCAGGATCGCGCCGCCGAACACCACCAGGGCGATGACGGGCACCGCGATCCACTTCACCCACCACGGCATCCCCGCGAATATCTCCCGCACAGCCATCGCTTGCCTCTTCTCGCTCGCAGCTCTTCTCGGCAGCCGCTCTTCGCGGCTCTTCGTCGCAGCTGTTCTTGGCAGCTGTTCTTCCTGAGCTCGATGCTAGGGGTGAGGGGGTGGCCGGCGGGGGGCCCGCAGCCCTTGAAGACCCCTGATCGGACCCCTAGGGAACCCGGAGTCCGCGGCCTCAGCTCTCCGGCGGCGAGAAGACCACCATCACCCGCAGATCCTCGCTGATGTGGTGGAACTTGTGCGGCACCCCGGCCGGTACGTACACCACGCTGCCCCGCCCCACCTGAGTCGTCTCCATGCCGACGGTGATCGACGCGCGCCCGCTGACGACGAAGTACACCTCGTCCTCACGGTGCGGCTGCTGCGGGTCGCTCTCGCCCGCGTCCAGCGCGTACAGACCGACCGACATGTTCCTTTCCCTCAGGAATTGCAGATACGCGCCGTCGTTGGCCGCGCGCTCCGCCTCCAGCTCGTCCAGTCGGAATGCCTTCATCGTCCGTCCGCCCCTCGCCCTGCCGTGCACCGCTGTCCGGCACCGGCCATGTCTGCCACGATCAGACACATGATGAATTTCCTAGTCAAGACACTGGCCAACGCAGGGGCCCTGCTGGTAGCCATCTGGCTCGTCAACGACATCACACTGACCGGCGAGAGCACCGGCAAGAAGGCGCTGACGCTGATCATCGTCGCGCTCCTCTTCGGCCTGGTGAACTTCTTCGTCAAGCCCGTCGTGAAGCTGCTGTCCCTGCCCCTGTTCATCCTCACCCTCGGCCTGATCACCCTGGTGATCAACGCCCTGATGCTGCTGCTGACCTCCTGGCTGGCCGACCAGTTCAACCAGAACTTCCACGTCGAAGGCTTCTGGACCGCCGTACTCGGCGGCCTCATCATCAGCGTCGTCTCGTGGGCGCTCAACGTCATCCTGCCGGAGAAGGACTGACGCATGCACTCCGAGAACCCCACGGTCGGAGACGGCACCCGGGCGGTACGCGCGGGTCTTCCCGAACCCGTCGCGTACGAACCGACCCTTCCCGGACCGGTCTTCGCCGCGCACTACCACCTGCCGGGCGAGCCGACCGGCCCTTATACCTACGGACGCGACGAGAACCCCACCTGGACGCACCTGGAGCGGGCCATCGGGGAGCTGGAGGCGCCGGGGGAGGAGGGCGTCGAGACCGTCGTCTTCGCCTCCGGCATGGCAGCCGTCTCCGCCGTCCTGCTGTCGCAGACGCGGGCCGGCGACACCGTCGTACTGCCCGACGACGGCTACCAGGCCCTCGCGCTCGTACGCGAACAGCTCGCGGCGTACGACGTGAAGGTGCGCACCGCGCCGACCGGCGGCGACGCCCAGCTCGGCGAACTCGACGGGGCGCGGCTGCTGTGGATCGAGACGCCGTCCAACCCGGGGCTCGACGTGTGTGACATCCGCAGACTCGCGGACGCCGCGCACGCCGCCGGAGCGCTGGTCGCGGTCGACAACACCCTCGCCACTCCGCTCGGCCAGCGCCCTCTGGAACTCGGCGCCGACTTCTCCGTCGCCAGCGGCACCAAGGGCCTCACCGGCCACGGCGACGTCCTGCTCGGCTACGTGGCCTGCCGCGACGCCCGTCTCGCGGCTCGGGTACGGCGCTGGCGCAAGGTCGTCGGAGCCATCCCGGGTCCGATGGAGGCGTGGCTGGCGCACCGCTCCCTGGCCACCCTCCAGCTGCGCGCCGACAAGCAGGGCGCCAACGCGCTGGCGCTCGCCGAGGCGCTGCGCGGGCACCCGGCCGTGAGCGGGCTGCGCCACCCGGGGCTGCCCGGCGATCCGTCGCACGCCGTCGCGTCGCGCCAGATGCGCCGCTTCGGCTGCGTCGTCTCGTTCACGCTGCCCGACCGCGCGTACGCCGAGCGGTTCCTGGAAGGGCTGCGGCTCGCCGACGACGCGACCAGCTTCGGGGGCGTACGGTCCACCGCCGAGCGGCGCGGGCGCTGGGGCGGCGACGCCGTACCGGAGGGCTTCGTCCGCTTCTCCGTCGGCGCCGAAGACGCCGAGGACCTGGTGGCGGACGTACTGCGCGCGCTCGACGAGGCCGCGCCGTAACGCGGGCGTCGCGCGTACAGCCGTGACGCGGCTCGCGCGTACGCCGGACCGGGGCTCGCGCACGCCGACCCCGGGCTCGCGCATACAGCCTTGACGGGGCTCGCGCACCCTGGCGCGACGCGGCCCCCGCACGTGACGGACGGTCCGAGCCTCCCCCCTCATGGCTCGGACCGTCCCGGTTCCACGCGCGAAGAACCGCGGAATCAAGGCTAGTTGACTCTGCGTCAGTGTCCAATCACGCTAGCGACAGCGACCTATCGACATATTTATAGTTGTGACCGTCGGCGACCTCGCCGGGACGGGAGACCGCGCCATGGACCTGGCTCTGCTCCGCACGTTCGTCACAGTGCACCGGGCCGGTTCCTTCACGCGCGCAGCCGCCCTCCTGGGTCTCTCCCAGCCCGCCGTGACCAGCCAGATACGCACCCTGGAGCGGCAAGTGGGCCGCCCCCTCTTCCTCCGCCAGGCCCGCGGCGTCACCCCCACCCCCGTCGGCGACGAACTCGCGCACCGCGCCGCTCCGCACCTCGACGCGCTCGTCGAGATCACCGAAGCGGGCCTCGACGAGGATTCCGGCGTACGGACCCTGCACCTCGCGGGGCCGCCGGAATTCACCTCCGTACGCGTCCTGCCCACCCTCTCCCCGCTCATCGCCCAGGGCCTCACGCTGCGCACCTCCTTCGGCAACGCCGAGGAGACCCTGGAGGGCCTCGCCGCCGGCCACCACGACCTGGCCGTCTCCACCGACCGCCCGCGCGGCACCGTCCTGACCGGGACGGCCCTGTGCGACGAGGAGCACGTCCTGGTCGCCGCCCCGCGCTGGGCCGGGCGGATCGGCCCCGGCCTGCTGCGCCGCAAGGGGCCAGGGGTGCTGGAGCACCTGCCGGTGGTGGAGGTCCACGAGTCACTGCCGCTGGTCACCCGCTACTGGACCACCGTCTTCGACACCCGGCCGACCGCCGCGGGCACCGTCGTCGCCCCCGACCTGCGCGCCGTGCTGCACGCCACGGCCGCGGGCGCGGGAATCGCCGTACTGCCCCGGTATCTCTGCGAGGAGGCACTGGAGAGAGGCGAGATCGTGGCCCTCTTCGACCCGCCGGTCCCGCCGCTGCGCACCTATTTCCTCGCCGTACGCACCGGCACGCTCGCCCTTGCGCACATCGCTCGGGCGCACGAGTGGCTGCTGCGCGCCGCGACCGACTGGTCCTGAGGCGACGTACAACAACGGTGCGGGGAGTTTCAGAACCGGTGAGCTGGGCCACTGTATTGCCATGACCGGCACCTCTTTCCCCGAGGGGACCACCCCCGCACCTCCGAGGCCCGTGGTCAAGCGCACCGCCCGCGCCATCCTGCTCGACGGTGACGACCTGATCCTCATCAAGCGCACCAAGCCGGGCGTCGACCCGTACTGGCTCACCCCGGGCGGCGGCGTCGAACCCGAGGACGCCACCGTCGTCGAGGCCCTGCACCGCGAACTCGACGAGGAACTCGGCGCGAAGATCACCGACGTGGTGCCCTGCTTCGTCGACACCGTCGAGCACATCGCGGGCGGCGGGGTGACGGGCGTCAAAGTGCAGCACTTCTTCGTCTGCCGGCTGGAGTCCATGGACCCCGCCCGGCGGCACGGCCCCGAGATCGACGAGCCGTGCGGCGAGTACGAGATCGTACGGGTGCCCTTCAGCCGCGTCGGGATCGCGGCGGTGCACCTCGTGCCGCTGTCGCTGCGGCACTACCTGGACGGCAACATCGAGGGCGTACGGGCCATGCACGCCCACGACCTGGGGTGAGGGCCCCGACGCGGGGCGCCGTGCGCTGCGGCGGGGCGCTCGCGCGAGGTCCCCGGCACAGGACTGCGGGCGCTGCCGCTACTCGCCCGCGGCCACCAGTTCTTCGATGGAGTCGTGGCGGATGCGCTCGCCCGGAATACCCAGGTTCCTGAGGGCGTCGACACCGCTGCGGATCATGCCGGGCGGGCCGGACAGGTAGGCGTCGTGGGAGTTCCACGGTCCGTACTCCAGGACGGCGTCCGGGAAGTGCGTCCTGCCGTCGACCACCGGGTGCACCGAGAGCCACGAGTGGGACTGCTGGAGACGCAGCATGGTGTCGATGTCGTACAGGTCGTAGTCCGTGCGGGCGCCGTAGAAGACGTCGACGGGACGGCGCTCGCCGTGCTCGGCCACGTCCTCGACGAGCGCCTTGATCGGCGCGATGCCGGTTCCGCCGCCCAGGCACAGCAGACCGCTGTCGGTGGTGTGGTCGACGGTCATCGAACCGGCCGGCGGGCCCAGGCGCACGGTGTCGCCGGGGCGGGCACGGTGGACCAGGGCGTTGGAGACCCAGCCCGCCGGGACCGCCTTGACGTGGAAGGACAGCAGCCCGTCGGGGCGGGGGGCCGCGGCGAAGGAGTAGTGCCGCCAGACCCGGGGCCACCACGGCGTCTCCAGGCTCGTGTACTGGCCGGCGAGGAAGGGGTACGGCTGGTCGGGGCGCAGGGTGATGACCGCTATGTCGGGAGTGCGCAGGTCGTGCGAGACCACTTCGGCGTGCCACCAGGCGGGCGCGCGCAGCTCGTTCTCGGCGGCCGCGTCGATCATGATCTGGGAGATAGCGGTGTACGTACGGATCCACGCGGCTTCGGCCTCGTCGTCCCAGGTGTTCGTCGCGTACCGGGCCAGCGCCCCGAGGAGCGCCTCGCCGACCGCCGGGTAGTGGGACGCCTGGGTGCCGTACTTGCGGTGGCCGCGGCCGAGATTGCGCAGGTACTCGGTGAGGACCGGCTTGTTGTCGATGTGCTCGGCGGCGGTCAGCAGGGCCTTGAGGAGCCGGTCGCGCTGGGTGTCCATGGCGGCGGGGAAGAGCGAGCGCAGCTCGGGGTGACGGGTGAAGAGCAGCGCGTAGAAGTACGACGTGACCTTGCCGGCGTCTTCGCCGACGTCGGCCAGGGTGCGCCGGACGAGGGCCGCGTCAGGGGACGCGGGGGCTGCGGGGGCCGTGGCGGGGGGCGCGGGAGCCGCGGCGGGGGCGTGGGCCGCGGCGGCGGGTCCGGAGGCCGCGGCGGGGGCCCGGGGGTCGTGGCGGGGGCCGCCGACGCTTCAGCCTCGGGTGCGGGCCGGGCCTCAGGTGCGGGACGGGCCTCGGGTGCGGGACGGGTCTCAGGTGCGGGACGGGCCTCGGGTGCGGGACGGGTCTCAGGTGCGGGACGGGCCTCGGGCCGGACCTCGGGACGGGCCTCGGGGGCCGCGTCGTGCGCGGGGGCGGCCGGGCGCTGCGGGGAGCGGGTGGGCTGCGCGGCGGGCTGGGGGCGGGAGGCGCCGGTGCCCACCGGTCGTATCGCGGACACCGGGCGGCTGGGACGGCCCGCACCCTGCCCCGGTATCCGGCCCTGCCCCGCGTCGGCGCCCTGGCCGGGCGGCGACTCGGGCCCGGCGCCCGGCTTTCTGCGCGGCTTGAACCAGCCGCCGCCGCTCTCGTCGGAAGTGCCGTTGTCGGCCGACGTGGTGGTCGGAGCGTCCATTGATGTGCCTCGCCTCGAACAGCTTTCGGTCGGTCTCTCCGCACTTCCGGTACCGGAACGTGCTCGCGCTTTCCCCGCTCTGCTTCAGATCTGTGCCCGCTGGGGCTGTCTGTACTACCTGGCGTCGACTGCCGTCAGGTCTGTCGGCAGCCCACACTAAGCACTCCACTGCCCCCAATTGGGGTGAGGCGGACAGAAATGTGACATTGCCCGCAGTTCCCGTCGTCGCAGCATGCCAGGCACCACTTCCGGTTCGGACAAAGACCAGGAAGTCCGGGCATCCGAACCCGCTTTCTGGTTAGGCTCTTTTGCCCCATGCCTTGGGCGGTAATGGCCCGGGAGCAAACCGGAGTCGACACTACCGGCGGTAGCCCGGCGCACAAGCCCCCTGCCGAAGCCGCCCACCCCCGTCGGCCCGCGCCCACTTCGCGGCCAAACCCGGATTACTGGCGGGACCGCACCATTTCGTACGCCTCACGCAAATCACCACCCCGATAAGCCAGCACGGCAAGGTCCGACAGGTGGTGATCAGCATTGACGGCCACAGAAACAGGCACCGCCGCGAAGATCTCCGCGTCCGACATCGAATCCCCGTAAGCCACGCAGTCACTCCTAACCAGCCCGAATTCTTCACAGAGCCGATCTGCGATCTTCACTTTCGCGGCCGCGTTCAAGATCCCCGCCCGCTCCACCGGCTCCAGAAACGGCACCGCCGGCCAGCGCGAACCATGCGCCGCGTGCGCGCCCCACGCCAACAATCGCTCCACGAAGAAGTCCGGTGACAGAGAGATGACGGCGCAGTACTCACCGCGCGAGCGGATGTCCGCCCACACCTCCTCGATGCCCGACAACCAGGGCGCCCCCTCGAAAGCCGCCGCCACCTGAGCCTCGGTGAGCTCCCCCCACAGCTCCCTGGCCCGTACGGCGAACTCGTCGGGTGCCAGACCCCGCAGAAGGAATTCCCGCTCCAGCTCGGCGATCTCGGCACTGACACCCAGCTGACGGGAAATCTCGACCGCCGCCGCCGAGCCCCGCATCAGCGTTCCGTCGAGATCAAAGAGGTGAAGTCGCGTCATGTACGCCGAGGCTAGTACGCGCGGTTACTCCCCCTGCCGGACGCCGGACCCGCCCGCCACCGGGCAGCGTGTTTCACGTGAAACCACTCCCGCGCCCCGCACGCCGGGCACTCCTCGTCACACATCTCGCCGCTTCCGTGGGCTGGCTGGGCCTCACGGTCGGGCTGACCGCTCTCGGTATCACCGCCTGGACGACCGACTCCCCAGCCATGACCCGGTCCGCCTACACGGCCATGAAGGTCTTCGGCGACTGGCTGGTCACCCCCGTCGCACTGCTGTCACTGGGTACGGGACTGGCACTGTCCCTCGGCACACCGTGGGGCCTGGCCAGGTACCGCTGGGTGTGGGTGAAGTTCTGGCTGACCCTCGTCACCGGGGCAGCGACGGTCTTCGCGCTGCGGCCCGGCATCAGCGCGGCGGCCGCCCTCGGCGTCCCCGACAGCAGCCTCGTCGCCGCGCCGGTCGTCGCATCGAGCGCGTACCTGTTCATGACCGCGATCTCGGTCCTCAAGCCCTGGGGCCTCACCCGGCGCGGGCGGCGTTCCCGAGCCGTCTCCTCCTCTTCACGTAAAACGGTGGACGGGCGATCAGTACGTCAGCCAGCCTGATCCAATGCCGACTCCGCACGCCGAACTGCCCATCCGCCGACTGACCCTGGGCGACCTCACCGCCTGCGCCGACCTCTCGGAAGACCGCGGCTGGCCCCGCGAAGAGCACAAATGGGGCCTGCTGCTGACCGCCGGCACCGGCTACGGCATCGACGCGCCGGAAGGCAAGGGCCTCGCCGCGGCGAGTGTCGTCACCTCGTACGGCCCCCAGGACTCGTACACCCCCGGAGCCTCCGGCAAGACCGCACTCACCGCGATCGGCATGGTTCTCGTCGCGGAACGCCACGCACGGCAGGGCATCGGCCGCCGCCTGATGAAACACCTCATCGCCGGAGCAGGAACCACCCCGCTCACCCTGCACGCCACACCCAACGGCCGCCCGCTCTACGAAGAACTCGGCTTCGCCGTCACCGGCAGGGCCGAGATGGTCAGTGGCCACTTCCGTCCCTCCGGCTCCCCGTCCGACGTCCCGACCCGTCCCGCGACAGCCGACGACCTGCCGGCGATACTGCGCCTGGACGCCGAGGTGTTCGGCCAGGACCGCACCCACGTCCTCACGCGGCTGCCCGCCTTCGCCGACCAGATCCGGATCGCCGAGGACCGGAACGGCATCACCGGCTACGCGGCCGCCTGGCCCAACATGCAGACCCACGTCGTGGGGCCGCTGATCGCCAGGGACACCGAGACCGCCAAGGCACTCGTCGCCTCACTGGCCGCCGGTACGGACCGCCCGCTGCGCACCGACATCGACGTACGCCACGAGGAACTCCTGGAATGGGTGAAGGCGCACGGCCTGGAGCCGGTCGCCTTCAACGCCGTGATGACCTTCGGGATCCCCGCCCTCCCCGGCGACTGGACCCGCCGCTTCGCTCCCCTGACGGTCGCGGCGGGCTGAGGGAGCGCCGACGCGGGCTGACGGGCGGCGGCGACGGGCGGCGGGGCCCGGCCGTCGGCCCGGCTACCTGCCGAGTGCCTCGACGGCCGTGGTCGCGAACCCGTGATCCTGCTCGGGCGCCCCGCCGCCCACACCGATCGCCCCGACGAGTCGACCGTCGCGGTGGACCGGCACGCCGCCGGCGATGAACAGGAGCGGGCGGTCGAGCGCGGTCGGCAGCGTGTGGAAGAGCCCTCCGGGCTGAACGGCGTCGACCAGATCGGCCGTCGGAGCGTTCAGCTGGAGCGCGGTGTACGCCTTGCGGGTGCTGGTCTCGCCCGCGATCAGTACGGCCCTGTCGTCTCGCCGGAAGGCGAGCAGGTGGCCGCCCGCGTCGAGCACGGTGACGGCGACCGTGACGCCCGCCTCCTCGGCCGCGCGACGGGCCGCGTCAACGAGGGCTTCGGCGTCCTGAATGGTCAGCGGGACCACTGCGGTGGCTGTGGCTGTGGTGCTCATGGGGTGACTCCTTGGTTCTTGACGGGGGTTCAGCGGCGTACGGCGGCAGCGCTCAGAGCGGCGGGCTCGGGAAGCGATCCCGCGACGACCCGGCTGCGGGCGTCCGTACGGCGCTCCAGGGCGCTGGACAGGAACGCCAGGCCGAGAGCCGAGCCGGCGAGCACGGCGCCGACCCAGTTGGGGGCGGTGTAGCCGAGGCCGGCGGCGATGACGAGGCCGCCGAGCCACGCGGCGAGCGCGTTGCCGAGGTTGAACGCGCCGATGTTGACGGCGGAGGCCAGGGTGGGAGCCCCCGCGGCCTGGTCCAGAACGCGCTTCTGGAGCGGCGGAACGGTCGCGAAGCCCAGCCCGCCGATCAGCACGATGGTGACCGCCGCCGCGACCTGGTGGTGGGCGGTCACGGTGAACAGGGCGAGGACCAGCGCGAGGGCGCCGAGGGACACGTACAGCAGCGGCATCAGCGCGCGGTCCGCGAACTTGCCGCCGATCAAGTTGCCGCCGACCATGCCGAGGCCGAACAGGACCAGCAGCCAGGTGACGGATCCGGCGGAGTAGCCGGCGACGCCCGTCATCATCGGGGCGAGGTAGGTGATCGCGGCGAAGACGCCACCGAAGCCGAGCACGGTCATCGCCATGGCGAGCAGCACCTGCACATTGCGGAAGGCGGCCAGCTCGTGGCGCAGCCGCACGCCCTCGGGCCTGGGCATCTCCGGCACCAGCCGGGCCACGCCCGCCAGACCCAGCACGCCGAGCACCGCCACGGCGGCGAAGGTGAGCCGCCAGCCGTAGCTCTGGCCGATGAACGTGCCGAGCGGAACACCGACGACGTTGGCGACGGTGAGGCCGGTGAACATCATCGCGATCGCGCCGGCCTTCTTCTCCGGCGCGACCAGATCGGCCGCGACGATCGACCCGATACCGAAGAACGCGCCGTGCGCGAGGGACGCGACCACGCGGCCCGTGAGCATCACGCCGAAGGACGGGGCGAGTGCGGAGAGGAGGTTGCCCGCGATGAACAGACCCATCAGCAGCATCAGCATGCGCTTGCGGGAGATCCGGGTGCCGAGGACCGACATCAGCGGAGCGCCGAGTACGACACCGAGGGCGTAGCCGCTGACGAGGTAGCCGGCGGTGGGGATCGAGACGCCGAAGTCGGCGGCGACCTCGGGCAGCAGACCCATGATGACGAACTCTGTGGTGCCGATACCGAACGCCCCGATGGCCAGGGCGAGGAGGGCGAGTGGCATGGCCAGACCTTCCGAATAGATTGCACATGCACCTTACGAGCGTCGACATTCATTGCACACGCGGGCTAATGCAAGCGCGGGCTATTTCGGTAGTCGTCTATCCTGGGCACCAGCCGCTCCGGGAAGAGGAGAGATCCATGACCGCCACAGACCCCGCACTGACCGCCCTCTCCCAGGGCTGGTGCGCCCTCTCCCTGCTCCACGGCAGGATCGACGCCCACATCGAGAAGGCCCTCCAGAGCCGGCACGGCCTCAGCGTGCGCGAGTACTCACTCCTCGACGTCCTCAGCCGCCAGCACAGCGGCCCCGGCGGACACCTGCGCATGCAGCAGGTCGCCGACGCCGTCGTACTGAGCCAGAGCGCCACCACCCGACTGGTCACCCGCCTCGAGGACCGCGGCCTGCTCACCCGCTACCTCTGCGACACCGACCGGCGCGGCATCTACACCGACGTCACAGAGGCCGGCCAGGCCCTGCTCACCGAAGCCCGCCCCACCAACGACACCGCCCTGCGCCAGGCCCTCGACGAAGCCGCGAAGAACCCCGAGCTCGCCCCCCTGGTCAGAGCGGTGGAAGAGCTGCGCGTCCCCGCCTGATCCGCCCCCGCAAGCCTGCTCCCGCGTAATCTGCGCCCCATGAGCGATCTTGAAATACGCCCCGCGGCCCCCCACGACCTCCCCGCGATCGTCGCCATGCTCGCCGACGACCCCCTGGGCGCCCGGCGCGAATCCCCCGACGACCTCACCCCGTACACCGCCGCCCTCACCCGCCTCACCGCCGACCCCAACCAGCACCTGGTCGTCGCCGTACGCGACGACCGCGTCGTCGGCACCCTCCAGCTCACCGTGATCCCCGGACTGTCCCGCCGCGGCTCCACCCGCTCGATCATCGAAGGCGTACGCATCCACGCCGATGAACGCGGCAACGGCCTCGGCACGCGGCTCATCGAGTGGGCCGTCGACGAATCCCGCCGCCAGGGCTGCCAGTTGGTCCAACTCACCTCCGACGCCACCCGCACCGACGCCCACCGCTTCTACGAGCGGCTCGGCTTCGAGGCATCCCACGTCGGATTCAAGCTGAGTATCTGAAAACCGTTTCTTTATCCGATGTGTCTCGTTGCCCCGAGCAAGTGGGGCGGCCGTATGTCCGGATCCCGTTCCCGCACTCGAACGGGCCCCGGGGCCCAGGAGGAGACGAGCCGGATGGTCCACGAAGTGGCCCTGCTGGAATCCAGGACACTGCGCGACAGCGTCGCCAAACGCACGGAAGCACTCGACAAGGTCAAGGCGCTCTCACTGCTGCCGGACGGAGCGCACGTGACGACCCAGATGGTCGCGAAGTACTTCGAAGTGCTCGAGACCGCCGTCTACAGCATGGTGTCCGACCACCGCGAGGAGCTGGAGGCCAACGGCTACCGCCTGGCGACCCGCGAGGAGGTTACTGCCTTGAAGGCAGGAGCCTCCGTGGACCGCTACACGAGCAAGGTCGGGTTGTTCACAAGAAGGACCGTGCTCAACGTCGCCATGCTGCTCCGTGACAGCGTCGTCGCACGTCAGGTGCGTACTCACCTGCTCGACACGGAAGAAAGCCGGCCCTCGCAGCCTGTGGACAACTTTGTCCACAGGCTCTCGTCGTTGCTCGACGAGCACATCACCGAAGTCCTCGACCGGCGCATGGCCACTCACGCCGACGCGCACGTCGCCGAGATCGCGGAGGACATCTGCCGCACCGCCATCGGCCACGCGGTAGTCCCCCTGCTCAACACCGCGGTCCGGAACGACGGCGAACACCGGGACCGCATCCAGGCTCTCGAAGGCGAAGTGACCCACCTCCGGCGCGTCCTGCGCGAACGCGAGGCAGCCGGGTCGATGGGCGCACTCGACGCCATGAACCCCCGCCAGTTCGAGCAGCACATCGCCTGGCTCTGCCGACGCGACGGGTGCGACCGGGTCACGGTCACCGGAGGCCACGGCGACACGGGCGCGGACATCGTCGCCTACACCCTCGACGGGCGGCGCATCGTCGTCCAGTGCAAGTCCCGCAACCCCGGATCGGTGATCGCAAGCGGGGACGTCCAGCAGTTCATCGGCATGGCCAGACTCGAATACAACGCCGACATCGCACTACTCGTAGCCACCTGCCCGTTCACCCGCGACGCCCTCCTGCTGGCCGCCCGCCACGACGTGACGGCCGTCCACCGGGGCCTGCTCGAAGCATGGAACAACGGCGCCAGGTTGCAGGTCCTCAACACCGCGCCGTAGGGGCCATCTCCACCCTCGTCGGCCTACAGAGCGGGCCCGAAGCCGCAATCCGAAGTTGCGGCTTCGGGCCCGACGGCACTCTACCGGCGCCGGTCCGACGCCGGTTCCACGTGAAACATCACAGCCCGCGCCAGCCGCCTTCGTCCACCCCGCCAGGAATCGCGTCCTCCGGCGCGTACGGCTCCCGCGTGAAGACGAACGAACCCAGGTCCAAGTGGCTCACCGCGCCACCCTCCCGCCGCACCACCCGGAGCGTCTCCCCCAGGTAGTAGCCATCGAGGCCGAGCCACGTACCGTCCGCCCGCGCGGTGAAGCGTGATCCCCGGCCATTGCCCCGCAGCGGCTGAAGCTCCACACCACCGCCCGCGACCAGCGTCAGCGCGTACGCCGAAGTGCCCCAGAACCACGGCCCCGTCAGCGCCAGCAGCTCCCTGTCGACCTCCGCCCCGGGAAGCGGCCGCCAGGGCTCCGGGATGCGCGGCTCGGCCTCGACCACGATGCGGATCAGGTCCGCTGCCACCGCGGGCGCCGACAGCCCGGACGTCGCATTGGCAAGCGCCACCGCGGCCACGCCGTCCTCCACACTCACCCACAGACCCGCGACAAAACCCGGCAACGACCCCGTATGCCCCACCAGTGTCCGTCCGCCGCTCTGCACGATCTGCAACCCCAGCCCGTACGCGCCGAACGGGTCCCCAGGGCTCGCCGGAGCAGCAGGCGTACGCATCTCCCGTACGGACTCCGCACCCAGCACCTTGTCGTGCCCCTCCGCGAGGAACGCCGCGAAACGGCAGAGGTCGGCAGTCGTCGACCAGAGCTGACCCGCCGGAGCCATCAGCCCCAGGTCCACGGACGGCTCCGGCAGCATCACGTCCGCCCACGGGTGCACCGCCCAGCCACCCGCATGCGGCGCCTGCGGCTGTTCGCTCGTACGCCCCAGGTCCAGCGGCCCGAGCACCTCCCGCCGCAGCACCTCGCCCCAGGGCTCTCCCCGCACCGCCTCGACAAGCCGGCCGAGCAACGTGTAGCCGGGGTTGGAGTAATGGTGCGTACGCCCCGCCGGATGCATCCGCGCCTGGTCACCCAGCACATCGCCCAGCCCGGGGCGCGAAGTGCCCGGCGTCCGCTCCCACCAGGGCGCCGGCGTCTCCGCCGCCAAACCGGCGGTGTGGGCGAGAAGTTGAGCGACGGTCACCTCACTCCCCACCCCCGTACCCGGAAGGTGCTTGTCCAGCGGATCGCCCAGGTCGAGAAGACCTTCGTCGCGCAGCCGCATCACCAGCACCGCGGTGAACGTCTTGGTGATCGAACCGATCCGGTACTGCGTCCCGGGGTCCGGCCCGTGCCCCTCTACGCATGTACGGGAGCCCGTCCAGACCGTTCGCCCGTCCCGCTGAACCGCCGCCACGAGCGACGGCGCCCTGCCCTCGGCCTGGGCGGTCGCGATGCGGTGCAGGAGGGCGCGTTGCGTACTGGGCAAAAGATCTTCGAACGGTGAGGTCATGGTCAAGACCTACCCGCCCCCGCCCCACCCCGTCGACCCCTTTTGAGCTCCGACATCACGGCCGGGGATCCCCTGGACGGACGGCCCGGAACGCCGACGGGGCGGCGTACACCGACCGTGTGTCGGATACGCCGCCCTGGGGCGGGACGAGTTGCGGGAGGCGGCCCGCGCTGCCATGGCGATTACTTCGGGTCGCGGTTGAACGTCGAGGTCGACCAGAAGTAGCCGAGCACCGCGAGCCCCAGGCACCAGCCGATCGCGAGCCATCCGTTGTGGCCGATCTCCGTGCCGAGCAGCAGGCCCCGCAGGGTCTCGATGGCGGGCGTGAACGGCTGGTACTCGGCGATGGGCCGGAACCAGCCGGGCATGGAGTCGACCGGGGTGAAGGCGCTGGACAGGAGCGGCAGCAGGATCAGCGGCATCGCGTTGTTGCTGGCCGCTTCGGCGTTCGGGCTGATCAGACCCATGCCGACCGCGATCCAGGTGAGCGCCAGGGCGAAGAGCACGAGCAGCCCGAACGCCGCCAGCCACTCCAGGGCGGTTGCATCCGTGGACCGGAAGCCGATGGCCACCGCGACGGCGCCCACCAGGACCACGCTGGCGACCGACTGGAGGACGCTCCCGACCACGTGCCCGACCAGTACCGCAGGGCGGTGGATCGCCATCGTCCGGAAGCGGGCGATGATGCCCTCGGTCATGTCGTTGGAGACGGAGACCGCGGTTCCGATCGTGGTGCTGCCGATGGTCATCAGCAGCAAGCCCGGGACCACGTACGCGATGTACGCGGAGCGGTCCGCCCCGCCGCCGCCGATACCCGCGCTCATCGCGTCGCCGAAGATGTAGACGAAGAGCAGCAGCAGCATGATCGGTGTGAGCAGCAGATTGAGCGTCAGGGACGGGTAGCGCCGGGCGTGCAGGAGGTTGCGGCGCAGCATGGTGGACGAGTCGCGCATCGCGAGGGAGAGGGTGCTCATCGGACGGTCTCCTTGGGCTGGCTGGGGACGCTGGAGCCGGTGAGGGCGAAGAACACGTCGTCGAGGTCGGGGGTGTGGACGGTCAGCTCGTCGGCCTCGATGCCGGCCGAGTCCAGCCGGTCGAGGATGGAGCGCAGTTCGCGCTGGCTGCCGTCGCTGGGGATCTGTAGCGCGAGTGCCTCGTCGTCGCGGGTGACCTCGCGGAGCGCGGAGGCGGCGCTCCGGTAGGCGGCCGGGTCGGAGAAGCGCAGCCGCACGTGTCCGCCGGGGATGAGCCGCTTCAGCTCCTCGGCTGTGCCCTGGGCGGCGATCCTGCCGTCGTTGAGCACGGCGATACGGTCGGCCAGTTCGTCGGCCTCTTCCAGGTACTGGGTGGTGAGGAAGACGGTGACGCCGCCCGTGACGAGTTCGCGGATGATCTGCCACATGTTGTGGCGGCTGCGGGGGTCGAGGCCGGTGGTGGGTTCGTCGAGGAAGATGATCCGCGGGTTGCCGACCAGCGTCATCGCGATGTCCAGGCGGCGCTTCATGCCGCCGGAGTAGGTGGAGGCGGGCTTCTTAGCCGCCTCGACCAGATCGAAGCGCTCCAGCAGTTCGGCCGCGACCCGCCGCCCCTCGCGCTTGGACAGGTGGTGCAGGTCCGCCATGAGGAGCATGTTCTCCTCGCCGGTGATCAGACCGTCGACCGCGGAGAACTGACCGGTGACACCGATCGCGGAACGCACCCCGTCGGCGTCGGTGGCCAGGCTGTGGCCGCCGATGTGGATGTCGCCGGTGCCCGGGTCGGCCGAGACGAGGGTGGAGAGGATCTTCACGGCGGTGGTCTTGCCGGCGCCGTTCGGGCCGAGCAGGGAGAAGACGGTTCCTTCCGGGACGGCCAGGTCGACGCCGTCCAGCACGACCTTGTCCCCGTACGACTTGCGCAGCCCGTTCGCCGCGATGGCCAAGCTGGTCATGAGGTGCTCCTTCAGAGGCTGCGGGCGGTGACGTTGCCGTAGGCGGTCGTCGCGTGGATGTTCAGGCCGGCGGCGGCGCCGTCGGTGTTCTTGAGCGTGTTGTGGATCCGGCCGTACGTGGTGCCGGCGTCCAGGGAGGCGGAGACGCCGCGGGCGGCGCCGACCGAGATCTCGCCGTACTCGGTGCGCAGCGTGACCGTGCCGCGCATGGCCTCGGCGATGCGGAGGTCGCCCTTCTGGGTGCTGATCTCCGCGGCGCCGCCCAGGCGGCCGACCGAGACGTCGCCGGCCAGCAGGGTGAGGCGGGCGCTCCCGGCCTCGTCGATCTTGACCGAGCCCTGCGCGCCCTCGAAGACCACGTCGCCGAGCCGTCCGACGACCCGGAACTCGGAGCTGGCCGCCTTCGCCTCGACCCGGGAACCGGCCGGCAGTTGCACTGTCACCTCGATGGATCCGGAGCTGCCGAGGATCCGGTTCTTCGCCGGTGCGGCCTCGATCCGCAGGACACCGTCGCCGTACTCGACCGTGGTCTGCTCCGCCGCCTTCACGTCGCGGCCGTTCGAGGCGTCCATGGGCAGGACCTCGACCGTGGTGTCGGACCGGTCGGCGGCGATGAACCGAATGCTTCCGGCGGCGATGTCGAGGACTGCGGAGACCGGGGCGGGGGTGGTGAACGTCTGCATCGTGGTTTTCCTTTGACTCGGTGTTTCCGACATCGCAAACGCTACGTTGCCTTCACCGATCCATCAACGCACTCGTTGCACTTCACCACAATAAATGCAGGTCACAGCCAACAAATCGTTGCAATGACGCTGAAGATAACGCAACAGAAAACTCTCTGACCGTTGCAATAGAATGAGCATGAACGCTATGCTGGAGCCCTCAAGGACCACAAAGGAGAGATCGCCATGCCGGGAGGCAGACTCACCCAGCAGGAACGCCGGCACATCGCGCTGGGACTGGCCGACGGTCTCGCCTACGCCGAGATCGCCAGAAGTCTCGACCGTCCGACCTCGACGGTCACGCGCGAGGTGATGCGCAACGGCGGCCCCACCGCCTATCGCGCCGACCTCGCCCACCGCGCCACAGAACAACGCGCACATCGGCGCAAGCAGGCCGCGCCCAGGGACCCGCAGGGGCCCACACACGTCCACGGACGCGACGCCGAGGCCGTACGCGAGTACGAGGAGACGTTCACCACCGCCCTCATGGCCTCGGGCATGCCCAAGATGATGTCCCGGGTGATGGCCTGCCTCACCCTGGCCGACACCGGCAGCCTCACCGCGTCCGAGCTCGTCCAGCGCCTCCAGGTCAGCCCGGCGTCCATCTCCAAGGCGGTCGCGTTCCTCGACACCCAGGGCTTCCTCCGCCGGGAACGCGACGAACGCCGCCGCGAGCGCTACGTCGTCGACGACGACATCTGGTACCAGTCGATCGTGGCCAGTGCCCGGTCCACCGCCCAGCTCGTCGAAACCGCACGGCAAGGCGTCAGCGTCCTCGGCCCCGACAACCCGGCCGCCGCCCGCCTCGAAAACGTCGCCCGCTTCCTCAACTTCGTCTCCGAGAGCATCACCCGCGCCGCGGAGCAGGCCCGCGAGGTTCTCCACCCACGACCCGAAGCCGCCGCGGGCAGCCCTGACAAGCCAGGTGCAGACCTCGGATAGTCGGTCTGGCCGGTTCGTGTGCTGTAGGGGAGAGAGAAGCCGCCGTCCGGGCGCAGGGCTGCGACCGCGGAGGTCAGATCTGCGCCATGTCCACGAAGCGCGAGTAGTGACCCTGGAACGCCACCGTGATCGTGGCCGTAGGACCGTTACGGTGCTTCGCCACCATCAGGTCCGCCTCGCCGGCACGCGGCGACTCCTTCTCGTACGCGTCCTCACGGTGCAGCAGGATGACCATGTCCGCGTCCTGCTCGATGGACCCCGACTCACGCAGGTCGGACACCATCGGCTTCTTGTCCGTACGCTGCTCGGGACCACGGTTCAGCTGCGACAGCGCGATCACCGGCAGCTCCAGCTCCTTCGCCAGCAGCTTGAGGTTTCGCGACATGTCCGAGACCTCCTGCTGACGGCTCTCCGCCCGCTTCGAACCACCGGACTGCATCAGCTGGAGATAGTCGATGATCACCAGCTTCAGATCATTGCGCTGCTTCAGCCGGCGGCACTTCGCCCGGATCTCCATCATCGAAAGGTTCGGCGAATCGTCGATGTACAGCGGCGCCTGCGAGACGTCCGGCATCCGGCGCGCGAGCCGCGTCCAGTCCTCGTCCGTCAGCGTGCCCGAACGCATGTGATGCAGCGCCACCCTGGCCTCCGCCGACAGCAGACGCATCGCGATCTCGTTGCGCCCCATTTCAAGGGAGAAGATCACGCTCGGCAGGTTGTTCTTGATCGAACACGCCCGCGCGAAGTCCAGCGCGAGCGTCGACTTGCCCATCGCGGGACGAGCCGCGATGACGATCATCTGGCCCGGGTGCAGACCGTTGGTCAGCGAGTCGAAGTCCGTGAAACCGGTCGGCACACCGGTCATCTCGCCCGTACGCGAGCCGATCGCCTCGATCTCGTCGAGCGCGCCCTCCATGATGTCGCCGAGCGGCAGGTAGTCCTCGCTGGTGCGCTGCTCGGTGACGGCGTAGATCTCCGCCTGGGCGGCGTTCACGATGTCGTCGACGTCACCGTCGGCCGCGTATCCCATCTGCGTGATCTTCGTGCCCGCCTCGACCAGCCTGCGCAGCACCGCCCGCTCGTGGACGATCTCCGCGTAGTACTCCGCGTTCGCCGCCGTCGGCACCGTCTGCACCAGGGTGTGCAGGTACGAGGCGCCGCCGACCTTCGTGATCTCGCCGCGCTTGGTCAGCTCGGCGCCAACCGTGATGGGGTCGGCCGGCTCACCCTTGGCGTACAGGTCGAGAATCGCCGTGTAGACGGTCTCGTGGGCCGGGCGGTAGAAGTCGTGGCCCTTGAGGATCTCCACCACGTCCGCGATGGCGTCCTTCGACAGCAGCATGCCGCCGAGAACCGACTGCTCCGCGTCGAGGTCCTGCGGAGGCACCCGCTCGAAAGCCGGAGAGCCACCCTCCCAGCCACTGCCCTCGCCACCGCGGTCGTGCTGCTCGTCGCGGCCCCGGCCTTCGCCTCGGCGCCGGCGGGAGGGCAGACGGTCACCAGGACCGCTGTCGGCCCAGGGGTCGTCCAATGGCTCGGAAATGCTCACCGGGCCACCTCCTCCCGTCCGCTGCGCGGACCTCGCTGTGCCACTCTTTCTTACGGCACGGCTCTGACAAATGAGACGCCCGACTCCGGTTCCGGCGCATCGAGTTCGACGGGCTTCCGGGGCCGGAACGGAAGGCGGGCGCCGCACCACGGTAGGCCCGCGGGCACCGTCAGCCAATCTGGTTATCCACAGGCCGTGTGGACGAAAGACGAGTTGCTGTGGAGAACTCCCCAGAACCTGTGCACGGACCGGGGGACAGTACTGTGGACAAACTCATACCGCCTCCACGCCCCGGCCCCTGACCTGCACTTTCTCCATCCACGGGCTGTGGGGAAGAAAAACTTCGCCACCCGGTTCAAGATCAGAACAAACGGCGCACAGCCGAACCCTGACAGCACCCAGAAGTAAGGACCGTAGATACCTTGCATCTGTTACCTGTGGAAGATTAGATTGACCTCATGACTCAGGCCCCCACGGCAGCGAAGAACAGCCGGCGCCGGCACGACCGCGAGATCGTCGCGCTCGCCCTCCCGGCCTTCGGCGCCCTGGTCGCCGAGCCCCTTTTCGTCATGGTCGACAGCGCCGTCATCGGCCACCTCGGCACACCGCAGCTCGCGGGTCTCGGCATCGCGGCCACGCTTCTGATGACCGCTGTGAGCGTCTTCGTCTTCCTCGCGTACGCGACCACCGCCGCGGTAGCCCGCCGCGTCGGAGCGGGCGACCTTCCCGCAGCGATCCGTCAGGGCATGGACGGTATCTGGCTCGCACTCCTTCTCGGCGCGGCGGTGATCGCCTTCGTCCTGCCCGCCGCCCCCTGGCTCGTCGACCTCTTCGGCGCCTCCGAGACCGCCGCTCCGTACGCCGTCACGTATCTGCGGATCTCCAGCCTGGGTATCCCCGCGATGCTCGTGGTCCTCGCGGCGACGGGTGTCCTGCGCGGCCTCCAGGACACGAAGACGCCTCTGTACGTGGCCGTCGGCGGATTCACCGTCAACGCCGTACTCAATGTGGGTCTGGTGTACGGCGCCGGACTCGGCATAGCCGGTTCCGCGTGGGGCACCGTGATCGCCCAGTGCGCGATGGCGGCCACCTATCTGGCGGTGGTCGTGCGGGGCGCGAGGAAGCACGGGGCCTCGCTGCGTCCCGACGCGGCGGGGATACGGGCCTGTGCCCAGGCGGGTGCGCCACTGCTGGTCCGTACGCTCTCGCTGCGCGCCGTCCTGATGCTCGCCACGGCTGTGGCCGCCCGGCTCGGGGACGCCGATGTCGCGGCCCACCAGATCATCCTCGCGCTGTGGAGCCTGCTGGCCTTCGCCCTGGACGCGATAGCGATCGCCGGTCAGGCGATCATCGGGCGCTATCTGGGCGCCGGTGACGCCAAGGGGGCGCAGGAAGCGTGTCGGCGGATGGTGCAGTGGGGCATCGTCTCGGGGGTGGTGCTCGGGGTGCTGGTCGCGGTGTCGCGGCCGTTGTTCATCCCGCTGTTCACGAGCGACGAGGTGGTGCGGGACGTCCTGCTGCCGGCCTTGCTGGTGGTGGCTGTGTCGCAGCCGATTTCGGGGATCGTCTTCGTGCTGGACGGTGTTCTGATGGGTGCGGGCGACGGGCCGTATCTGGCCTGGGCGATGCTGGCGACGCTCGCTGTGTTCGCGCCGGTGGCTCTGTTGGTGCCGGTGTTCGGTGGTGGTCTGACGGCGCTGTGGTGGGCGATGACGCTGATGATGGCCGTGCGGATGCTGACGTTGTGGCTACGTGCGCGTTCGGGACGCTGGATCGTCACGGGCGCCACGCGTTGAGCGGCAGCGGCAGCGGCAGCACGTGAGAAAGCAGCAGGTGAGAACCCGACAAGCGTGAAGTGATCAGTGATGTTTCACGTGAAACGGCGAAGGGCCGCACCCCATGGGGTGCGGCCCTTCGTACTGCTGTGAGATGCGCAGCCTTAGGCGGCGACGACCTCGACGCCGAGCTTCGCGGCGACCTCTGCGTGCAGACGCACGGAGACCTGGTGCGAACCGAGGGTCTTGATCGGGGCGCCCAGCTCAACGCGGCGCTTGTCGACCTCGGGGCCACCGGCGGCCTTGATCGCCGAAGCGACGTCGGCCGGGGTGACGGAGCCGAAGAGACGGCCGGCGTCGCCGGAGCGAACGGCCAGGCGCACGTTCACGCCTTCGAGCTTGGCCTTGATCTCGTTGGCCTGCTCGATGGTCGCGATCTCGTGGATCTTGCGGGCGCGGCGGATCTGCGCCACGTCCTTCTCGCCACCCTTGGTCCAGCGGATCGCGAAACCACGCGGGACCAGGTAGTTGCGAGCGTAGCCGTCCTTGACGTCAACGACGTCGCCGGCCGTGCCGAGGCCAGTGACCTCGTGGGTGAGGATGATCTTCATTTTTCGGTCACCCTTCCCTTATCGCGCGGTGGACGTGTAGGGCAGCAGCGCCATCTCACGGCTGTTCTTGACTGCCGTGGCGACGTCACGCTGGTGCTGCGTGCAGTTGCCGGTCACGCGGCGGGCACGGATCTTGCCGCGGTCGGAAATGAACTTCCGCAGCATGTTCGTGTCCTTGTAGTCCACGTACGTGACCTTGTCCTTGCAGAATGCGCAGACCTTCTTCTTAGGCTTGCGCACAGGCGGCTTCGCCATGGTGTTTCTCCTGTGTGATCAAGAAGTGGTGTACGGGCCCGCCCTAGAAGGGGGGCTCGTCCGAGTAGCCGCCGCCGGCGGACCCGCTGGAGCTTCCGCCCCAGCTGCCGCCACCCTGCTGCTGACCGCCGCCGGCCGGTGCACTGCTGGCCCAGGGGTCGTCGGCGGGGGCGCCGCCGCCCTGCTGGCCGCCGCCGCCGGGGGCTCCGCCCCAGTTGCCGCCGCCCTGCTGACCACCCTGCTGGCCGCCGCCGTACCCACCCTGACCGCCTCGGCCGGTGGTCTTGGTGACCTTGGCCGTGGCCGTCTTCAGGCTGGGGCCGACTTCTTCGACGTCCAGCTCGTAGACCGTGCGCTTGACGCCCTCGCGGTCTTCGTAGGACCGCTGCTTGAGCCGGCCCTGAACGACGACGCGCATGCCTCGCGTAAGCGACTCCGCGACGTTCTCCGCCGCCTGACGCCAGACCGAGCAGGTGAGGAACAGGCCTTCGCCGTCCTTCCACTCATTGGTCTGCTTGTCGAAGATGCGGGGAGTGGACGCGACACGGAACTTCGCGACCGCCGCACCGGACGGGGTGAAGCGCAGCTCGGGGTCGTCGACGAGATTGCCGACGACCGTGATGACGGTCTCGCCTGCCATGGGTGAACCTCTCGGCGGGGATTGCTGCTGGCTGCTTGTTGCTACTCGGACCCGATTACCGCTGAGCTACTGAGCTCAGTGGGTTTCGGGGCGGAGGACCTTGGTCCGGAGGACCGACTCGTTCAGGTTCATCTGTCGGTCGAGCTCCTTGACGACCGCAGGCTCGGCCTGGAGGTCGATGACCGAGTAGATGCCCTCGGGCTTCTTCTTGATCTCGTAGGACAGACGACGACGGCCCCAGGTGTCGACCTTCTCGACCTTTCCGTTGCCCTCGCGGACGACGGAGAGGAAGTTCTCGATCAGCGGGGAGACAGCGCGCTCCTCGAGATCGGGGTCGAGGATGACCATCACTTCGTAGTGACGCATGTGGAACCCACCTCCTTTGGACTCAGCGGCCACGGTCGTTCCGTGGCAGGAGGGTCGTGATGCGTACGCAACGGTATCGGCCGCCACTGACAAGCCGCCTTCTTCGAGGGAAGAGGCTTGGATTGCGGCATGGGCAGACACCGGTGCAGACCGTACAGACTACCTGCTCACCGCCTTCCGGTTGAAATCCGGCCGGGAGGGGCCACACTCTTTACACATCGGGTGTGTGCGGTGTCACGATTCGCCGCTTCGAGCAGGAGGTGCCTCATGGCACAGGCAATGCGACGACGCTCCTCGACTTCCCTCTTCGAGACCGACGGCAAGCCTCATCCGCGTCAGGACACCCTGGTGGCGGTGACGGTGCTGCTGGGCGTGATCGCCTTCGTCACGGCGATGTTCCACGACCTGCATCTGATCAGCTCCTGGGTCGGGCTGGTGGGCATCATCACGGGTGCGTACGGGCAGTTCATCTCGGTCACGACCCGCGAGCGGACGTTGCTGATCGTCGGCCTGGGGGCTTCCGCGGTCGGTTTCTACCTCGGCATGGCTCACGGCGGCCTGTTCGGAGGGGTGCTGGGATAGGTCCGGCTGGGTCAGCGGCCAGTCGGGGCGCTCCCCGGGCGCAGTAGGCTTCGGCGCGAGAGCCGGAGCCCCTGATCCCATGGGGACAGACCTGCCGAGGAGCGCCCCGCATGAGCCTGACCCTGAGGACCATCAGCCGAGAGCAGCATCTGGCGTACATCCAGAGCCTGCCGTCGGCGAGCCACTGCCAGGTTCCGGCGTGGGCCGATGTGAAGACCGAGTGGCGCTCGGAGAGCCTGGGCTGGTTCGACAAGAGTGGCGTGCTGGTCGGTGCAGGGCTGGTGCTGTACCGGCAGCTGCCGAAGATCAAGCGGTACCTCGCGTATCTGCCCGAGGGCCCGGTGATCAACTGGTACGCGCCGAATCTGGACGACTGGTTGCAGCCGATGCTGGCGCATCTGAAGCAGCAGGGTGCCTTCTCCGTGAAGATGGGTCCGCCGGTGGTCATCCGCCGCTGGGACGCGCCGGCGATCAAGGCCGGTATCCAGGACCCGGATGTGAAGCGGCTGCGGGACATCGAGGCGACGTACATCGAGCCGCGCGCGTTCGAAGTGGCGGACCGGCTGCGGAAGATGGGCTGGCAGCAGGGTGAGGACGGCGGCGCCGGCTTCGGTGACGTGCAGCCGCGTTACGTGTACCAGGTGCCGCTGGCGAACCGGTCGCTGGACGATGTCCTCAAGGGCTTCAACCAGCTGTGGCGGCGCAACATCAAGAAGGCCGAGAAGGCCGGCGTCGAGGTCGTCCAGGGTGGTTACGAGGACCTGGCCGAGTGGCAGCGGCTGTACGAGATCACCGCGATCCGCGACAAGTTCCGGCCGCGCCCGCTGTCGTACTTCCAGCGCATGTGGTCCGTTCTGAACGCCGAGGACCCGAACCGGATGCGGCTGTACTTCGCGCGGCACAACGGGGTGAACCTGTCCGCGGCGACGATGCTGGTCGTCGGTGGGCACGTCTGGTACTCGTACGGCGCCTCCGACAACATCGGCCGCGAGGTCCGGCCCTCGAACGCGATGCAGTGGCGGATGCTGCGTGACGCGTACGCGATGGGCGCGACCGTGTACGACCTTCGGGGCATCTCCGACTCCCTGGACGAGACCGACCACCTGTTCGGCCTGATCCAGTTCAAGGTGGGTACGGGTGGAGAGGCTGTGGAGTACGTCGGTGAGTGGGACTTTCCGCTCAACAAGATGCTGCACAAGGCACTGGACATGTACATGTCGCGCCGCTGATCCTGCACGAATCTCAGCTCTGCATTCCTTCATACCTCTGATACACCGCAGCCACGAGAAAGGTTCCGGACCGGCCATGGCGCTCACCCTCTACGTCGACACCGCGCGCTGGCGGGCGCACCAGAAGTCCGTGCTCGACCAGTTCCCCGGGATAGTGCCGGTCTGCAAGGGCAACGGATACGGCTTCGGCCACGAACGGCTCGCCGACGAGGCGACCCGTTTCGGTTCGGACATCCTCGCCGTCGGCACCACCTACGAAGCGGCGCGCATCAAGGACTGGTTCGGCGGTGACCTGCTCGTCCTGACGCCCTTCCGGCGCGGTGAGGAACCGGTTCCGCTGCCGGACCGGGTGGTGCGCTCGGTGTCGTCGGTCGACGGGGTGCACGCGCTGGTGGGTGCCCGTGTCGTCATCGAGTGCATGAGCTCGATGAAGCGCCACGGCGTGAAGGAGGAGGAGCTCGGGCTGCTCCACGCGGCCATCGAGGACGTACGCCTGGAGGGCTTCGCCCTGCACCTCCCGCTGGACCGCACCGACGGTTCGGACGCGGTGGAGGAGGTCATCGGCTGGATGGACCGGCTGCGTGCGGCCCGTCTGCCGCTGCACACGATGTTCGTCAGCCACCTGAAGGCCGACGAACTGGTGCGCCTCCAGCAGCAGTTCCCGCAGACCCGCTTCCGCGCGCGGATCGGTACCCGGCTGTGGCTGGGCGACCACGACGCGACGGAGTACCGCGGCTCGGTGCTGGACGTGACGCGTGTGTCCAAGGGCGACCGGTTCGGCTACCGCCAGCAGAAGGCGGCGTCGGACGGCTGGCTCGTGGTGGTGGCGGGCGGTACGTCGCACGGCGTCGGCCTGGAGGCGCCCAAGGCGCTGCACGGCGTGATGCCGCGGGCGAAGGGCGTGGCGCGGGCCGGTCTGGCCACGGTCAACCGCAATCTCGCGCCGTTCGTGTGGGCGGGCAAGCAGCGCTGGTTCGCCGAGCCGCCGCACATGCAGGTGTCGATCCTGTTCGTTCCCTCGGACGCGCAGGAGCCGAAGGTGGGCGACGAACTGGTGGCCCACCTGAGGCATACGACGACGCAGTTCGACCGTCTCGTCGACCGCTGACTGCCGGCGGCACCAGCCGCCCGCCGCATCAACCGCCGACGGCATCAGCCGCCCGCAGGATCGGCCGCCCCCAGGGTCAGCGGCCGAGGTGTCAGCCGCACGCCGCACGTGGGGGCCGACCCCTGTGGGCGGTCTCCCGCCGCGCGTCCCCGCCGTCGGTCCCGCTACCGCTCGGCCGCGCCCGACCCGGCGGTGGCGCCCCATTCCACCCGGGGCCCCTCGAAGTGGTGCACGGCGTGCCGCGGCGGGTGCGCGGCCTTCCCCAGGACGAAGGTGTCCTCGGCGCCGTCGAGGACACCTCCCGAGGGGTCGTCGGAGCCGTCGCGCCGCACGGCGTCCCGCTCCGGCATGAGGATGTCGCGTACGACGACGGCGCACAGGTAGAGCGTGGCCAGCAGGTGCAGCGCGATGGCGAGCTGGTAGCCCTCGGGCGGCAGTCCGCGCTGCTTGTCGCCGCTGGTGGTGTACGCGAGGTACATCCAGATCCCGAGGTAGTACATAACCTCGCCGCCCTGCCAGATGAGGAAGTCGCGCCAGCGTGGCCGGGCGAGGGCGGCCAGCGGGATGAGCCACAGGACGTACTGCGGTGAGTAGACCTTGTTGGTGAGGACGAACGCGGCGACGACCAGGAACGCGAGCTGGGCGAAGCGCGGCCGGCGGGGCGCCGTGAGGGTCAGGGCGGCGATGCCCGCGCAGACGGCGACCATCAGCAGGGTGGCGTAGGTGTTGACGGCTTCGACGTCGAGCGGCTTTCCGGTGCGCTGCGTGATGATCAGCCAGAACGAGCCGAAGTCGACGGCCCGTTCCTGGCTGAAGGTGTAGAACTTCTTCCACCCCTCGGGGGCGAAGGCCATGACGGGCAGGTTCACCAGCAGCCAGGCTCCGCTCGCACCGAGCAGCGCGGCCCCGTACTCACGGTATTTTCCGGCCCTCCAGCACAGCACGAGGAGCGGTCCCAGCAGGAGTACGGGGTAGAGCTTCGCGGCGGTGGCGAGTCCGATGAGGATGCCGAACGCGAGGGATCGGCCCCGGGACCACATGAGCATCGCGGCGGCCGTGAGGGCGACGGCGAGCAGGTCCCAGTTGATGGTGGCGGTGAGCGCCAGGGCCGGTGCGAGCGCGACGAGCAGGGCGTCCCAGGGGCGGCGCCGGTGCGTACGGGCGACGCAGACGGCGATGACGGCGGCGCAGATCATCAGCATCAGCGCGTTGACCATCCAGTACGCCTGTTCCCGCTCCTGCACGGAACCGTCGAAGGGCATGGTCAGCCAGGCGGCGACCTGCATGAAGAGCCCGGTCAGGACGGGGTACTCGAGGAACTCCATGTCGCCGGTCAGGCGGTCGAAATACGGTACGAGCCCGTCGGCGAAGCCGCGCCCCAGATACAGGTGCGGGATGTCGGAGTAGCAGGCGTGGGTGTACTGCGAGCTGGTGCCGCGGAACCAGGCCCACTCGTAACAGGGGATTTTCTGCACCATGCCGAGCGCGAACATGCCGATGGCGACCAGGGCGACGACGCGGACCGGTGTGAGCCGGCTGGAGCCCAGCCTGGCCCAGCGGCCGACGGGTCCGCCGATCAGCTCGCTGCCCGCCGCCGCGATGTCGTCCTGATGCGTGGGCCGAACTGCGGGACGGTCCTCGTGCACGCTCGTCATGGGGGTCATCCTGCCGTACGGCGCTGTGCATGCGGCGAGGGCCGCCGCACCGGGTGCGACGGCCCTCGTCAGGGGTGGGGTGGGGCGTGGCGTCAGCCGCCGCCTCCGAAGAGGCCGCCGTTGCTGTTGCCGTTGCCCGGTTTGCCTTCGGTGCTGCCGTCGGTCGTGGTGCCGGCGTCGGTCGTACCGCCATCGGTCGTACCGGCGTCGGTGGTCCCGCCGTCGGTCGTGCCGCCGTCGGTGGTCCCGCCGGTGTCGGTGCCGCCGACGTCCGTTCCGCCGGTGTCGGTGCCGCCGTTCTTGCCGTCGTCGTCACAGGCCCAGTCGAACGGTTTGCAGGACTCGCTCGGGCTCGGTGTCTCGGAGGGAGACGGGGTCTGCGAGGGGGTCTGGGACGGGGTGGGGCTCGGCGTCTGGGACGGGGTACGGCTGGGCGTGATGCTGGGCTTGGGCGACGGAGCGCCGTCCGCGTCGGCCTTCGCGCCGATCGGTCCCGCTTCAGGGAAGTCGCTCGCGGGCAGGCCCTCGAGCGCGTCGCGCATGTAGTTCGTCCATACCTCGGCGGGGATGTCGCCACCGTGGATGGACGGGACGCCGCCGGTGCCGTTCATGGAGAGCAGCTTGCGGGACTCGGGGTCCGTACGGAACAGGGTGACGGCAGTGGACAGCTGCGGCGTGTAGCCGACGAACCAGGCCGACTTGTTCTTGTCGGTGGTTCCCGTCTTGCCGGCGGCCGGGCGGCCGAGCTTCTTGGCCTTGGTGCCGGTGCCGTTCTCGACGACGTTCTTCAGGACGTCGGTCACGTTGTCCGCGATGTTGTCGTCCATCACTCGCTTGGACGCCGGCTTGTCGAACCCGGGCTGCACCTCGCCGTTGAAGAGGACCTTCGACACGGAGTACGGCTCGACGTGCTCACCGGAGGCTGCGAACGTCGCGTACGAGTTGGCCATGCGGATGGCGCTCGGAGTGGAGGTACCGAGGGAGAAGGAGGCGTTGTTGTTGGGGTCCATCGAGCTCTCGAGAATCCCGGTGTCCTTCGCCATCTTGCGCACGTTGCTCAGACCGACATCCATGCCGAGCTGGGCGAAGGGCGTGTTGATGGACTTCTCCATCGCCTTGGTGAGGGTGACGTAGCCGAACGGGGTGGGGTCCTCGTTCTTCTGCCGGAACGGCTCCCCCTTGTTGTTCATCAGGGGCTGACCCTGCTGGTTGTTGATGACCGTCAGGTCGTTGCCGTTGTACTTGCTGTTCGGCGAGAGTCCGTCGGGACCCGAGTTCGGGGTGCCGTATTCCATGGCCGCGGCGAGGACGTACGGCTTCCAGGTCGATCCCACGGGGACACCGGAGGTGTCCGCGTTGTTGGTGAAGTGCTTCTTGTCCCAGCCGTCGCCGCCGTAGAGCGCGACGATCGCGCCGGTTTTGACATCCACCGAAGCCGAGCCGAACTGGACGAGCTTGTCCGTTTCGGGGCGCTCCTTGGGGTCGAGGAATTCCTTCTTGGTCTTGTTGACCGCCCTCTCCATCGCCTCGACCTTCTTCCTGTCGAAGGTCGTGTAGACGCGATAGCCACCCCGCTCGAGCTTCTCGGGCGTGATGTTGGTCTGCTTCATCACGTACTTCTTGGCGGTCTCGACGAGGTAGCCCTTCTGGCCCTTGAGACCACTGGCCTGCCCGGAGTCCTTGAGCTTGGGGAACTTCGTGTACGTCGCCCGCTCCGCCGGAGTCATACGGCCCACCTCGACCTCGCGGTCGAGGATCCACTTCCAGCGCTCCTCGGCGCGGGCCCGGTTCTTCGCGGGTTCGGCGGCGGTGCCGATGCCTCCGTCGGGGTTGTAGAGGTTCGGCCCCTTCAGAAGGTTCGCCAGGAAGGCGCTCTCGTCCGGCTTCAGCCTGTCGCAGTTCTTGCCGAAGTACGCCTGCGAGGCGGCCTGGATCCCGTATGCGTCACGGCCGAAGTAGGCGGTATTGAGGTAGCCGGCCATGATGTCCGGCTTCTTGTCCGTGACACCGACCTTGATCGAGATGATCAGTTCCGTGAACTTGCGCTTGAGCGTCTGGTCCTGGTCCAGATAGTTGTTCTTCACGTACTGCTGGGTGATGGTCGAGCCGCCCTGGGTCTCGCCGCCCTTGGCCATGTTCCACACGGCCCGGGCGATACCCATGGGGTCCACGCCCCAGTCCTCGTCGAAGGACTCGTTCTCGGCGGCGATCACCGCGTTCTGCATGTGCTCCGGGATCTTGTCAATGGTGACGATCTGCCGGTTGCGCTGTCCGCCGGTCGCGGCGAGCTGCGTCTTGTCACTCCAGTAGAAGACGTTGTTCTCGGCCTCCGCCATGAGCTGCGGGTTGGGCTTGTCGACCCAGGCGAAGGCCACCCCCGCCCCGGCGACCAAGAGCGCGAAGAACCCCAGGCAGGAGCCGCCGACGAGCTTCCAGGAGGGTACGAAGCGCCGCCACCCGTACCGGTCCGAGCGCGGGTAGTTGATGAAGCGGTCCTTGCCCGGCGGGCCTCCCCGCCCCCGCCCCGCCGCGCGGCCGGCGGGCTCCGCGGCGCGCCGGCGCGAGCCGCCCGAGGCGCCGCGCTGGGCGGCACGCCGGGCTTCCGCTCTGCCGCCGGGCGGACGTTCCCCTCCGTACGAACCGGAGGGCATCTCAGTGGTGCTGTTGGTGTCCCGCGTGGGGGCAGCGCGGCGGCCTGATGGCTGCTGGGCGGCTCGCCGGGCCGCGGCACGTCCTCCGTCCTGCGGCTGCGACGGTTTGCGACGGTGCTCGCTCATCGAACGACTACTCCTCGGGCAGGCGAGATCGCCTGGAAGCGGCAGGTGAGTTCCGGTCCCCCCGAAGTACGGACCACCCCGTGCTCGGGGTCGTCCGTACGGCCTCATGTGCATCCAGGACGAGGACGCTCCCTGGCGTCACTTGGTTCCCGGTGGTCTCCATGCCGCACAGACTACGCACCGTCAAAACCCACCCAGTGCCGATGTTCACCCCAAATCAGGCAAGTTGCGTGCATCGAATTGGTGATGTGACGCCGTTCACGATGGCCCCTCTTGTTCCATCGGCACTCCCGTTCTATCGTCTGGATGTATCGAGTCGATACATCAGCTCGGCATAAGGGCCGTCGGCGACTGAGGAGGCGAAGGATGAGCAGGCGCTCAGGCATCCTCGAATTCGCCGTGCTCGGCCTGCTGCGCGAGTCCCCGATGCACGGTTACGAGCTGCGCAAGCGGCTCAACACCTCGCTGGGGATCTTCCGCGCCTTCAGTTACGGAACGCTCTACCCCTGCCTCAAGACGCTCGTCGCAAACGGCTGGTTGATCGAAGAGCCCGGCAGTGCTCCCGAGGACGCGCTCGCCGCGTCTCTCGCGGGGCGCCGGGCGAAGATCGTCTACCGGCTGACGGCCGAAGGTAAGGAGCACTTCGAGGAGCTGCTCTCCCACACCGGGCCCGATACGTGGGAGGACGAGCACTTCGCCGCTCGTTTCGCCTTCTTCGGACAGACGGAGCGCGAGGTGCGGATGCGGGTGCTCGAGGGCCGCAGGAGCCGGCTGGAGGAGCGTCTCGAAAAGATGCGTGCCTCCCTGGCCCGTACCCGAGAGCGCCTGGACGACTACACGCTTGAGCTTCAGCGGCACGGCATGGAGTCCGTGGAGCGCGAAGTGCGCTGGCTGAACGAGCTCATCGAGAGCGAGCGGGCGGGGCGGGATCAGCGACGATCCGACCCCGGTGACCCGGCTCGCCACGACAGCACATCTGGAGAGACGGACGGCCTGCCCCGGCACCGGGACGACACCGGTCCGGATCCGTCCGACGACACCGTCAAGTGAGCCCTGCACTTCCGCAGGTCTCGTCTAGAACACAGGGAGCAACCGCCAATGGGTTCGGTTCGCGTAGCCATCGTCGGCGTGGGCAACTGCGCCGCCTCGCTGGTGCAGGGCGTCGAGTACTACAAGGACGCCGACCCGGCGGGCAAGGTGCCGGGTCTCATGCACGTGCAGTTCGGCGACTACCACGTCAGTGACATCGAGTTCGTCGCCGCGTTCGACGTCGACGCCAAGAAGGTCGGCCTCGACCTCGCGGACGCCATCGGCGCCAGCGAGAACAACACCATCAAGATCTGCGACGTGCCGAACACCGGCGTGAGCGTCCAGCGCGGCCACACCTACGACGGTCTGGGCAAGTACTACCGCCAGACCATCGAGGAGTCCGCCGAGGCCCCGGTCGACATCGTCCAGGTCCTCAAGGACACGCAGGCCGACGTCCTCGTCTGCTACCTCCCCGTCGGTTCCGAGAACGCCGCGAAGTTCTACGCGCAGTGCGCCATCGACGCCAAAGTCGCCTTCGTCAACGCTCTCCCCGTCTTCATCGCGGGCACCAAGGAGTGGGCGGACAAGTTCACCGAGGCGGGCGTCCCGATCATCGGCGACGACATCAAGTCGCAGGTCGGAGCCACCATCACGCACCGCGTCATGGCGAAGCTGTTCGAGGACCGGGGTGTCATCCTGGACCGCACGATGCAGCTGAACGTCGGCGGCAACATGGACTTCAAGAACATGCTCGAGCGTGAGCGCCTGGAGTCCAAGAAGATCTCGAAGACGCAGGCCGTCACCTCGCAGATCCCCGACCGCGACATGGGCGCCGACAACGTCCACATCGGCCCGTCGGACTACGTGGCCTGGCTCGACGACCGCAAGTGGGCGTACGTACGCCTCGAGGGCCGTGCCTTCGGTGACGTTCCGCTGAACCTGGAGTACAAGCTCGAGGTCTGGGACTCCCCGAACTCCGCGGGTGTCATCATCGACGCCGTGCGCGCCGCGAAGATCGCAAAGGACCGCGGCATCGGCGGCCCGATCCTCTCCGCGTCCTCGTACTTCATGAAGTCCCCGCCGGTGCAGTACTTCGACGACGCCGCCCACCGCGCCGTCGAGAGCTTCATCAAGGGCGAGGTCGAGCGCTAAAGTCCCCGCCTGCTCCACCCGTTCCACCTGGCGTGCCCGCAGGCGCGCCAGGGGCCGGTCGTCGAGGGTCCCCGGGCAATCCGCCCGGGGACCCTCGACGTGTGTGACCCTTGCTCGCATGCCCGTCGTAGGTGATCTGCGCGTCCTGCTGCGCCTGACCGACTTCCGCCGCCTGCTGACGGTCCGGCTGCTCTCCCAGTGCGCGGACGGCGTGTACCAGGTCGCGCTCGCCGCGTACGTCGTCTTCTCCCCGGAGAAGCAGACCTCGCCCGGCGCGATCGCCTCGGCGATGGCCGTACTGCTGCTCCCCTACTCGGTCGTCGGCCCGTTCGCGGGCGTGCTGCTCGACCGCTGGCAGCGCCGGCAGGTGTTCCTGTACGGGAACCTGCTGCGGGCGGTGCTCGCCTGCGGGACGGCGCTGCTGATCCTCGCGTCCGTACCCGACTGGCTCTTCTACGTTTCGGCCCTCTCCGTCACCGCCGTCAACCGCTTCGTCCTGTCCGGGCTCTCGGCGGCGCTGCCGCGCGTCGTCGACGCCGACCGGCTCGTGATGGCCAACTCGCTGTCCCCCACCGCCGGTACGCTCGCCGCCACCGTGGGCGGCGGGCTTGCCTTCGCCGTGCGGCTGGTGGCAGCGGACTCCGACGCGGTGGTGGTGCTGCTGGGGGCGGCCCTGTATCTCTGCGCCGCCCTGTCATCGCTGCGCATGAGCCGCGAACTGCTGGGCCCCGACCCCGAACAGGTGCAGCCGAGGCTGGGCGCCGCCCTGGCCTCCACGGCGCGCGGCCTGGCCGCCGGCATGCGCCATCTGGCCCAGCGCCCGTCCGCGACACGCGTGCTGGCCGCGATGACACTGATGCGGTTCTGCTACGGCGCACTGACGGTCATGGTGCTGATGCTGGTCCGCTACGCCTGGTCCGAGGGGCAGGGGACGGGTTCCGAGGGGCTGGCGCTGCTCGGGATCGCGGCCGGCTTCTCGGGGGCGGGGTTCTTCGCGGCCGCGGCGCTGACGCCGTGGGGGGTGGGCCGGTTCGGACCGTACGGGTGGATCGTCGCGTGCGCGGGGTCGGCGGCCGTCCTGGAACCGGCTCTCGCGCTGCCCTTTGAGCCCGCACCGATGATGATCGCCGCCTTCGTGCTCGGCCTGACGACGCAGGCCGCGAAGATCACCACGGACACGGTGGTGCAGTCGTCGGTGGATGACGCGTACCGGGGGCGGATCTTCTCGATCTACGACGTGCTGTTCAACGTCGCCTTCGTGGGGGCCGCGGCGACGGCGGCGGTGATGCTGCCCGCCGACGGCCGCTCAGTCGTCCTGGTGGTCACGGTCGCCGGCCTCTACGCAGTGGTCACTGCCGTCATGGTCCGTTGGAACCGAGGAGGCGGCACCTCGTGACGCGCACGGCCGAGGGGCGGTGTTTCACGTGAAACACCGCCCCTCGCCACGTCCGTCCGACCCATGTTTCACGTGAAACATGACCTCAGTTCTGCGCGGCCCACCATTCCTTGAGTGCCGCGACGGCCGCGTCGTGCTCCATCGGCCCGTTCTCCAGGCGCAGCTCCAGCAGGAACTTGTACGCCTTGCCGATCTCCGGCCCCGGCCTGATGCCCAGGATTTCCATGATCTGGTTTCCGTCCAGATCCGGCCGGATGGAGTCCAGCTCCTCCTGCTCCTTGAGTTGCGTGATGCGCTCCTCAAGTCCGTCGTACGCCCGTGAGAGCGCGCCGGCCTTGCGCTTGTTGCGCGTGGTGCAGTCCGAGCGGGTCAGCTTGTGGAGCCGTTCCAGCTGGGGTCCCGCGTCCCGTACGTACCTCCGCACCGCGGAGTCGGTCCACTCGCCGGTGCCGTAGCCGTGGAAGCGCAGGTGCAGCTCCACCAGGAGCGAGACGTCCTTGATCATGTCGTTGGAGTACTTCAGGGCCATCATGCGCTTCTTCGTCATCTTCGCCCCGACCACTTCGTGGTGGTGGAAGGAGACCCGCCCGTCCGTCTCGAAGCGCCGCGTCCGCGGCTTCCCGATGTCGTGGAGCAGCGCCGCGAGCCGCAGCACCAGGTCCGGCCCCTCCTCTTCGAGGTCGATCGCCTGCTCCAGGACCGTCAGCGAGTGCTCGTAGACGTCCTTGTGCTTGTGATGCTCATCACTCTCCAGGCGCAGCGCGGGCAGCTCCGGGAGCACGTGTCCGGCGATCCCGCTGTCGACGAGCAGCCGCAGTCCCTTGCGCGGGTTCGGGGAGAGAATCAGCTTGTTGAACTCGTCACGCACCCGCTCCGCGGAGACGATCTCGATACGTTCCGCCATGGCCGTCATCGCCTCGACGACCTCGGGAGCCACCTCGAAGTCGAGCTGGGCGGCGAACCGTGCGGCGCGCATCATCCGCAGCGGGTCGTCGGAGAACGACTCCTCGGGGGTCCCGGGCGTGCGCAGGACACGGGCCGCGAGGTCCTCCAGACCGCCGTGCGGGTCGACGAACTCCTTCTCCGGGAGGGCGACGGCCATCGCGTTCACGGTGAAGTCGCGGCGCACCAGGTCTTCCTCGATGGAGTCGCCGTACGACACCTCCGGCTTGCGCGAGGTCCTGTCGTACGCCTCGGAGCGGTACGTCGTGACCTCGATCTGGTAGCCGGCCTTCTGGCAGCCCACGGTGCCGAAGGCGATCCCGACCTCCCACACCGAGTCCGCCCAGGGCCGGACGATCTTCAGTACGTCGTCGGGCCGGGCGTCGGTCGTGAAGTCCAGGTCGTTGCCGAGGCGGCCGAGCAACGCGTCCCTGACCGATCCGCCGACGAGCGCGAGACCGAAGCCCGCCTCCTGGAAACGGCGCGCGAGATCATCGGCGACAGGGGAGACCCGCAGCAGTTCGCTGACCGCGCGGCGCTGCACCTGATTCAGGGCACTGGGGTTGTCTTCGTTGGCGTTCGGCACAACAGAAAAGGGTACGTGCCCCGGCCGGCCGAAGCTCCCCTGTTTATTGCCGCCCGACAAGACTCTTCCGATCATGTGGAGCAGTGGGCAGCACTTCGCCACAGCGCACCTCGTTACCATGCGTGGACGCAAGAACCGACAACCAACACCAACACCGACAGCAGACGAAGACTAGGGACGGGCGTGGGCGTGGCCGAGGCGGCAGACTTTCAGGGGATGGTTCCCTCACCTGCCCGCCGGTGGCTGCGGCGCGCGGCGGGGCTGCTCGCGGGCGCCCCGCTGGCGGCGGGCCTTCTGTGTGTCCCCGGGGCCGCGTCCGCGCACGCCACCGAGGACATCACCCCGTCGCGCACGGTTGATGTGTCCCTGGACGCGCTGACCCCCGGCGCCCCGGTGGAGGGTGACAAGGTCACCGTCTCCGGCACGGTCACCAACCGGGGCAAGGAAACCGTCACCGACGCGCACGTCGGCCTCAGTGTGGGGCCGCGGCTGTCCGGCCGGACGGCGATCGACGCGGCGGACCAGCGCAGCCAGGACGTGGACATCCGGGACCCCGCCGAGCTCGGCGGAAAGTTCACGAAGAAGTTCTCCAGGATCCCGTCCGGGATCAGTGAGGACTTCAGCATCACGGTGCCGGTCGACAAGCTGGAGCTGGACGACCAGGGGGTCTACCAGCTCGGGGTGTCCCTGTCGGGGCAGACGCCGAGCCGTCCGTACGAGCAGACGCTCGGCATCCAGAAGACCTTCCTCCCCTGGCAGCCCGACGCCACGGAGAAGAAGACCCAGCTCACCTACCTGTGGCCGCTGATCTCCTCCACGCATCTCACGGCCGAGACGGGCTCCGACGAGCAGCAGACACCGGTCTTCGAGAACGACAACCTCGGCGCGGAGCTCGCCCCTGGCGGGCGGCTGAACCAGCTGGTCTCGCTCGGCAACGAGCTGCCGGTGACCTGGGTGGTCGACCCGGACCTGCTCGCCACGGTCAACGCCATGACGCAGAGCTACCAGGTCAAGTCGCAGGACGGCGAAACGACCGTCGCGGGCAAGTACCAGACCGTGGCCAACCAGTGGCTGAGCGATCTCCAGAAGGCCGTCGACGGCCGCAAGGTCGTCGCGCTGCCGTTCGCCGACCCCGACCTCGCCTCGCTGGCACACCGCGGCAAGCACGTCCCCGGCTCCCTCAGTCACCTGCGGCGCGCGACCGATGTCGCGGCGACCGCGGTGAAGTCGATCCTCCAGACAGAGCCGACCACCGACTTCGCCTGGCCGGTGAACGGCGCCGTCGACCCGTCGGTCGTCGACGTCGCCACATCGGCCGGCGCCCACAACGTGATCGCCCGCAGCGACAGCCTCCCCGAGACGGGCGGTCTGTCGTACACGCCCACCGCCGCCCGGCCGATCGGCGGCGGCACCACCGCCGTGGTCGCCGACGCCAGGCTCTCCACGGCCTTCGAGGGCGACATGTCGAGCGCCGGGGACTCCACCCTGGCCATACAGAGGTTCCTCGCGCAGACCTTGGCGGTGACTCTCCAGGACGAGGAGAAGCAGCGCAGCGTCGTGGTCGCCCCGCAGCGCCTGCCGTCCGCCGGCCAGGCGCAGTCGATGGCGAGCGCCCTGCACAGCCTCGACGCCCAGCGCTGGTCGCAGCCGCTGGACCTGGTGGCCGCCTCGAAGGCCAGGCCCGACGCCCGTGCCACGACCGACGTGCCGGGCGCGGGCTCGTACCCCCGCTCACTCAGCAAGCGGGAGCTTCCGGCCAAGGCGTTCCAGGACATCAAGGCCACGCAGGACACCCTCGACAACTTCAAGGTGATCCTCACCGCACCCGACCGGGTGGTGACCCCCTTCGGCAACGCGGTCAACCGGGCGATGTCGACGTCCTGGCGGGGCAGCGAGCGCCCGGCCCAGAAGTACCGCGACGGCGTGCAGAGCTACCTCGAGAGCCTCACCGACGAGGTCCAGCTCATCCAGAAGTCCGACGCGACCCTCTCGGGGCGCAGCGCGACCGTGCCGGTGACGGTCCAGAACCAGCTGGTGCAGGGCGTCGAGAACCTCGTGCTGCGGCTCACATCCACCAAGCCGACCCGTCTCAAGCTGGACGGGGACCAGAGCATCGCCGAGCGCCCGGTGAAGGTCACGGGGGGTCACAGCCAGTCGGTGAAGTTCACGGCCACCGCCAACGCCAACGGCCCGGTACCGGTGACCGCGCAGCTCTACACCGAGGACGGCACGCCGTACGGCCGTCAGATGGAGTTCACGGTCGACGTGAACGAATTCACCCCGACCGTGATGCTCGTGATCGCCGGCGGTGTGCTGCTGCTGGTCCTCGCGGGCGTCAGGATGTACACCCAGCGCAAGCGCGCGGCGGCCCGTGAGGCCGCCGACAGGGGCGACGGCGAGTGCGGTGGCGAGGGTGACGACGCCGAGCAGCCGAGTGACCCGACACCGGACACCGGTCCCGAAAGCGGCAACCCGTCCGGCGCGGGTGAGAAAGTGGACCGTTGAGCTACGCCGTGGCCGGTCGGCCGGGGACGATGAGGTGGGGTTGCGATGCAGCGTCCAACCGGGGGACAGTCCCCGGATCCCCGGCCGTACACGCAGCGGGGCACAGCTCGCCGGAACAGGAAGCTCGAGGGGAGCACCAGTGAACGCGCCGTACGACGGTGACCGTGGACAGGGCGCGAGTGGCACCGCGCCTTTCCAGGGCGTGCCCTCGGAGCCCTCGGCAGCAGGCCATGTGCCGTCGCCGCAGCATCCCGAGTCCGCCCAGGAGCCCTATGCCGCCCCGGACCCGTACGTCCAGGACGCCTACAGCCACGATCCGTACCGCTCCCAGGACCCCTCCGCGCAGGACCCGGTGACGGAGGCGCTCTACGACCGCGCCTCGCACCCCCCGCCGCCTCCCGGCACCTACCAGGAGCCGCAGCCGCTGTACCAGCAGCCGGCCGCGCCGCAGTACGCGCCGGACCCGCACGTATGGGCGCAGACCCCGCCGCCGGAGCCGGACGGTCCCTCGCGCCGGCTGCCGTACGGGGACAACGCCGCCACCACCGAGTTCGTCGGTGTCGACGCTCTGGTCTCCCGGGCCGGCGAGGAGATCCCCGAGCAGGCGGACGCGTTCGCCCACCTCTACCGCGACCAGCAGGCGCCCGGGCAGCCCGCTCCCGTGGCCGCCCCCGAGCCGGCTCCGGCCCCCGCCCCGCCCAAGAAGCCCGCAGGCCGCGCGGCCAGTGTGCTGAAGTCGAGCGCGCTGATGGCCGCGGGCACGCTGGTCTCCCGCCTCACCGGTTTCGTACGCAGCCTGGTGATCACCGCGGCGCTGGGTGCGGCGCTGCTCGGTGATGCCTACACCGTGGCGTACACCCTGCCGACGATGATCTACATCCTCACCGTCGGCGGCGGGCTGAACTCGGTCTTCGTGCCCCAGCTGGTGCGCGCGATGAAGAACGACGAGGACGGCGGCGAAGCCTTCGCCAACCGCCTGCTCACCCTCGTCATGGTGGCCCTCGGTGTGATCGTGGCCGTCGCGGTGTTCGCGGCGCCGTACCTGGTGCACGCGATGTCGCCCACCATCGCCGACGACCCGGCGGCCAACAGCGTCGCCGTCACGTTCGCCCGTTACTGCCTGCCCACGATCTTCTTCATGGGCGTGCACGTCGTCATGGGCCAGATCCTCAACGCCCGCGGCAGGTTCGGCGCGATGATGTGGACTCCCGTCCTCAACAACATCGTCATGATCGTCACCTTCGGACTGTTCATCTGGGTGTACGGCACCTCCGCCGAGACCCGGATGGGTGTGCAGACCATCCCGGACGAGGGCATCCGGCTCCTGGGCATCGGCACGCTGCTCGGCCTCACCGTCCAGGCGCTGGCGATGATCCCGTACCTGCGCGAGACCGGATTCCGCTTCCGTCCCCGCTTCGACTGGAAGGGCCACGGCCTGGGCAAGACGGTCAAGCTCGCCAAGTGGACCGTCCTGTTCGTTCTCGCCAACCAGGCGGGTGTCGTCGTCGTCACCCAGCTCGCCACGGCGGCAGGTGCGGCGTCCGACAAGGATGGCGCCGGCATCCTGGCCTACTCGAACGCCCAGCTGATCTGGGGCATGCCGCAGGCCATCATCACGGTCTCGGTCATGGCCGCCCTGCTGCCCCGCATCTCGCGCGCCGCGCACGACAACGACCCGGGCGCCGTCCGCGACGACATCTCGCAGGGGCTGCGCAACTCGGCCGTCGCGATCGTTCCGGTCGCGTTCGCGTTCCTGGCGCTCGGCGTCCCCATGTGCACCCTGCTGTTCGCGTCCACCGGGCACCAGGCGGCCCAGTCCATGGGCTTCATCCTGATGGCGTTCGGCCTCGGACTCATCCCGTACTCCGTGCAGTACGTCGTCCTGCGCGGGTTCTACGCGTACGAGGACACCCGGACCCCCTTCTACAACACCGTCATCGTCGCAGCGGTCAACGCGGCGGCCTCCGCGCTCTGTTACGTCGTCCTGCCGTCCCAGTGGGCGGTGGTCGGTATGGCGGGCTCCTACGGCCTGGCCTACGCCATCGGCGTCGGTGTGGCCTGGCGGCGCCTGGCCAAGCGGCTGGGCGGCGACCTGGACGGCAAGCACGTCCTGCGTACGTACGCCAGGCTCTCCGGTGCGTCCGTACCGGCGGCGATCCTCGGCGGCGGCGCGGCCTACTACCTCATGCGGATCCTGGGCAGTGGCGCCCTCGGATCGCTGGCGGCCCTGGTCGGCGGAGGCATCGTACTGCTGGGAGTCTTCTTCCTCGCCGCGAAGAGAATGCGGATCGTGGAGCTCAACGCCATGGTCGGCATGGTGCGCGGACGCCTCGGGCGCTGAGCGGCCGTGCGGCTCCGCACAACCATCACCGGCCGCCGCGTGTCGTGCATAGCGCCGGACTGTGGGCACAATTGGCATGGCTGTTCAACAGCGCGCAACGGATGGGGAGGCAGGAACGACGGTGGCGGAACGTAGCACGGCTGCCGTCGACGTGGCAGACAACAGCGGTGACGAACCGCTGGCCGCCAAGGCGGACAAGGCCACGGCCGACGGGGTGGAGAAAGCCCAGGAGCCAGCGGACGACAGCAAGAGCGACGCGGACGGCGAGCGCCAAGGCGCCGAACCCCCCAGCGCGACACCTGAGCTGCACAGTGGACACAAGCTCGCCAGACGCTACCGGCTCGAAGAATGCGTCACCCGTCTGGACGGTTTCAGCAGTTGGCGGGCGGTCGACGAGAAACTGCGCCGCGCCGTGGGCGTGCACCTGCTGCCCGCGGACCACCCGCGGGCCAGGTCCGTGCTCGCCGCGGCCCGCTCCTCGGCGCTGCTCGGCGACCCCCGGTTCGTCCAGGTCCTCGACGCGGTGGAGGAGAACGACCTCGTCTACGTCGTCCACGAGTGGCTGCCCGACGCCACCGAACTGACGGCGATGCTCGCCGCCGGGCCGCTGGACGCGCACGAGGCGTACCAGCTCGTCAGCCAGGTCTCCCAGGCCATGGCCGCGGCCCACCGCGAGGGCCTCGCGCACCTCAGGCTCACCCCCGGCGCCATCCTGCGGACCTCCTCGGGCCAGTACCGGATCAGAGGTCTCGCCGTGAACGCCGCCCTGCGCGGCATCGCTTCCGACCGTCCGCAGCGCACCGACACCGAGGCGATCGGTGCACTCCTGTACGCCGCCCTGACCCAGCGCTGGCCGTACGAGAGAGACGCCTACGGCCTCTCCGGGCTGCCCAAGGGCGTCGGTCTGATCCCCCCCGACCAGGTCCGCGCCGGCATCCACCGGGGCCTCTCCGAGCTCGCCATGCGTGCCCTGGTCAACGACGGCGCCACCGCCTCACGCCAGGAACCGCCCTGCACGACCCCCGACGAGCTGGCCAAGGCCGTCGCCGCGCTGCCCCGCATCCGCCCGCCGGAGCCCACCTTCACGGCGCTGCCGGAGTACCAGCGCACCACGTACCAGCAGGGCACCTACGGCAGGCCCGGCCCGCACGCCGGTCTGCCCACGGCCCAGGCGGTCGCGGCCGTACCTCCGCGGCCCCTCCAGGGCCGCACCGGCAAAGCCCTCAAGTGGAGCGTGGCCGCGCTGCTCATCGCCGCCCTCGGCCTCGGCAGCTGGCAGCTCGCGGACACGCTCCTGGACCGCGGCCAGGACTCCGGCGACCCGAAGACCTCGCAGCCGAACGACGACGAGGCGCCGAAGAAGCGGGACCCAAAGCCGATCCGCATCGCCGACGCGACGGTGTTCGCCCCGGGCGGCTCCGGGATAGAGCCTGAGGACGTTCCGAACGCCATCGACGGCCAGACCGGCACCGCCTGGATCACCCCGTCGTACAAGGGGTTCGCCAACTTCGGCAATCTCCCGCACCGCAGGGAAGGCAGCGGGATCATCGTCGACCTCGGCAGCGTCAAGGACGTCTCCGGCATCGACATCGACATGTACCGCAGCGGCCAGACCGCCGAAGTCCTCGCCGCGCCCGAAGACGCCGCACAGCCGACCGCCGTCTCCGATTTCTCTCAGGAGATGACGAAACTGGAGCCGACGGAAGGCAAGCTGGAAGCCACGCTCGACAAGCCGGTCCGTACCCGGTACATCCTGATCCACATCACGGAACTTCCGACCGACGGATCGGCCGGCAGTTTCCGTGGCGGAATCTCGGAGATCAGGGTCTCGGGCTGACCGGCACACCAGGGGGAGGGGGCTCACCGTTGGACGACGCCGCGCACCGCGCCACAAGCGACCAGGACCTCCTGGCCGCTCATGTCAAAGGCGACCCCGACGCGTTCGGTGAGCTCGTACGGCGCCACCGCGACCGGCTGTGGGCCGTGGCCCTGCGCACGCTCGGCGACCGCGAGGAGGCGGCCGACGCCGTACAGGACGCCCTGGTGTCCGCCTACCGCGCCGCCCACACCTTCCGCGGGCAGTCCGCCGTCACCACCTGGCTGCACCGCATCACCGTCAATGCCTGCCTCGACCGGGCCCGCAAGGCGGCGTCGCGCAAGACCGCCCCGGTCGACGACGCGGACCGCCTGGACCAGCTCCTGGAGCCCCACGAGTCCGCCGAAGCGCCCGCGGAGCGCCAGGACCTCCACAGAGAGCTCATCGCGGCCCTGGCGACCCTTCCCCCCGAACAGCGGGCCGCGCTCGTCCTGGTGGACATGCAGGGCTATCCAGTGGCGGAAGCCGCCCGCGTCCTCGATGTGCCGACCGGAACGGTGAAAAGCCGCTGTGCGCGCGGCCGCGCCCGGCTGCTGCCACTCCTCACCCATCTGCGCACCCCCACCGGGGGTAGCGAGGACTCCGGCGGGGGAAGGAACCGGACGCCCGGGGCATCCGTCCCACCGGCATCGGGGCCCAAGAGCCCAAAGAAACCCGGGACCGCGGAACAAGCGGTCGCGGGACCAACGGATGCGGGACCGAGCGATCCTGCTGCGGTGAAGGGCGGAGGTGAGCGCGCATGACATCGAGGGCCGGCACGACTCAGCACCCGGATGTCTCGGAGATCTCCGACCTCGCCGAGGGGCTCCTCACCCCTTCCCGCACGGCGGACGTACGCCGACACCTCGAAGAATGCGCTCTGTGCCGCGACGTACAGGCATCCCTGGACGAGATTCGCGGACTGCTCGGGACCCTGCCCGGGCCGCCCCGGATGCCGGGCGATGTCGCGGGCCGCATCGACGCCGCGCTGGCCGCCGAAGCGCTCCTGGACTCCACGGCCCACGAGGAGACCCCGCCTGTTTCACGTGAAACAGCGCACCCGTCTCACCTCGCCGACCCCGTACCGGCAGCAGACCGCCCCGCCGGCCGCCCCCGCGCGACCACCGGGCCCGGCCGGGACAGCAGGACCAGGCGCCGTCGGCGCGGTGCCGTCCTCGGCGCCCTGTTCGGTACGGCCGCCCTCGGCATGGGCGTGTTCCTGCTCCAGTCGGTCGAGTCACCGGACGGCAAGGACGCCACCGCTGACAGGAGCGCCACCGCGAAGATGAGGTCAGGTCCCACGTTCTCCGCGAGCGCCCTCGAGAACCGCGTCCAGGACCTGATCGCCCAGCAGCCGCTCTCCCAGGAGGAGACGACCGAGAACGCCCCTTCCATGGGTATCGAGTCCCACACGCCCCTGCGCAAGACAGACGTGCCGGTGCCGCAGTGCGTCCACGAGGGCACTGGCCGCAACACGGTCCCGCTCGCCGCGGAGGAAGGCACGTACGACGGCAGGAGGGCCTTCCTCCTCGTCCTTCCGCACACCACCGACGCCACCCGGGTGCAGGCATACGTCGTCGACGCCGCGTGTGAGGGAGCCGCTCCGCCCGTCAAGGGTGAGATTCTGCTGACACAGACCTACCCTCGCCGTTGACATCGGGCCCGAATGGGGCCGGACACCTCGGGAATGCATGCCCCTTAGGATCCGTTGGGTGGGGTGAGAGTCCCAGACAGGCCCCGTAGGCAGCAGGCAGTCCGCAGAGACGAGGAAATTACCCGTGAGCGACGTCCGAAACGTGATCATCATCGGCTCCGGGCCCGCCGGCTACACCGCCGCGCTGTACACCGCGCGTGCGTCGTTGAAGCCGCTGGTGTTCGAGGGTGCGGTGACCGCAGGCGGTGCTCTGATGAACACCACCGACGTGGAGAACTTCCCCGGGTTCCGCGACGGCATCATGGGCCCCGACCTGATGGACAACATGCGCGCCCAGGCCGAGCGCTTCGGCGCCGAGCTCGTTCCGGACGACATCGTGTCCGTCGACCTCACCGGCGACATCAAGACCGTCACCGACACCGCCGGTACGGTTCACCGCGCCAAGGCGGTCATCGTCTCGACGGGCTCCCAGCACCGCAAGCTCGGTCTGCCCAAGGAGGACGCGCTCTCCGGACGCGGCGTCTCCTGGTGCGCCACCTGCGACGGGTTCTTCTTCAAGGACCAGGACATCGCCGTGGTCGGCGGCGGCGACACGGCGATGGAAGAGGCGACCTTCCTCTCCCGCTTCGCCAAGTCCGTCACCATCGTCCACCGCCGTGACACCCTGCGCGCCTCCAAGGCGATGCAGGACCGCGCCTTCGCCGACCCGAAGATCAAGTTCGCCTGGGACAGCTCGATCGCCGAGCTCCAGGGCGACCAGAAGCTCTCGGGCGTGACGCTGCGGGACACCAAGAGCGGCGAGATCACCCCGCTGCCCGTCACCGGACTGTTCATCGCCGTGGGCCACGACCCGCGCACCGAACTGTTCAAGGGCCAGCTGGAGCTGGACGAAGAGGGTTACGTGAAGGTCGACGCACCGTCAACGCGCACGAACCTCACCGGTGTCTTCGCCGCCGGCGACGTGGTGGACCACACCTACCGGCAGGCCATCACGGCCGCCGGCACCGGCTGCTCGGCCGCACTCGACGCCGAGCGATTCCTGGCCGCTCTGGCGGACACCGACAAGGTGGCCGAGCCGGAGAAGACCACCGCCGCCTGATCTCACCCTCTTCCCCACCCCACACCCCACCCGAAGTTAAGGAGGCTGCCGTGGCCGGCACCTTGAAGAACGTGACCGACGCATCCTTTGAGCAGGACGTCCTCAAGAGCGACAAGCCCGTACTGGTGGACTTCTGGGCCGCCTGGTGCGGACCGTGCCGCCAGATCGCCCCGTCTCTCGAAGCGATCGCGGCCGAGCACGACGAGATCGAGATCGTCAAGCTCAACATCGACGAGAACCCGGCCACCGCAGCCAAGTACGGCGTCATGTCCATCCCGACGCTGAACGTCTACCTGAACGGCGAGGTCGCCAAGACCATCGTCGGCGCCAAGCCGAAGGCCGCACTTCTGCGCGACCTCGGCGACTTCATCGGCGAAGAGGTCACCAAGGCCTGACACCGGCCTCTGGTTCCTGTTTCACGTGAAACGTGTGTGGGCTCATCCCTGTCGGGGATGAGCCCACACACGTTTTTCAGCCCTACAGCGGACGGAGCACCGGCTCCTTCTGCACCGCCCCCAGCAGTCTGTCCAGTGCCAGCTCGACGTCTTCCTTCCAGGAAAGCGTCGTCCTGAGCTCCAGCCTCAGCCGGGGGTGCAGCGGATGCGGGCGTACCGTCTTGAAGCCGACCGACAGCAGGTGGTCCGCAGGCAACAGACAAGCGGGCTCCGTCCAGCGGGCATCGCCGAACGCCTCGATGGCCTTGAATCCCCGCCGCAGCAAGTCCTTGGCTACGGTCTGCACCATGACGCGCCCCAGCCCCTGCCCCTGATAGCTGGGCATGATCCAGGCCGTCATCAACTGCACCGCGTCCGGCGACACCGGGCTGGTCGGGAAGGCCGTCGACCTCGGTACGTAGGCCGGCGGTGCGTACAGCACGAAGCCCGCGGGGACCTCGTCCACGTAGACCACCCGCCCGCACGAACCCCACTCCAGCAGGACCGCCGAGATCCAGGCTTCCTTCTCCAGCTCCGGAGTGCCTGCCTTTACCGCTGCTTCTCCACTGACCGGATCAAGTTCCCAGAAGACGCAGGAGCGGCAGCGCTTGGGGAGGTCCGGAAGATTGTCCAGCGTGAGCGGTACGAGCCGACGTCCCATGAAGGATGTTCCTCGCTTCCTTCCCCTGCCGCGTCACGGGCGGCCGCCAGCGCGCCCCGTTCCCGAAGCAGACTGCCGACGAACCCGCCGACCGCTCCGACACTCAGACCCGCGGTCACCAGTTGGCTGCGACTCACCGATCGCATGGCCCCCGCCCTCCTTCTCAAAGTGAACCAAGGTGGATGCGCCATACCAGAACGCATCGTATCCACCCCGAGATCGAACGGATACCGAGAGAGAGCAAAGGGCGGGAAGTGTTCCAGATTGCTCCGGACACAGCCCGCCCTGCAACAGCTCTCGGCCGGCGATCAGCTCTCGCTGCCCTCCGGGTCCTCTTCGGTGAGCCCCTTCTCTAGAACCCGCCCCTCGCCGGGGGCGAGTGTCCCAAGAATCCGCTCCAGGTCCTCCATCGACGCGAATTCGACGACGATCTTCCCCTTCTTCTGCCCCAGGTCGACCTTCACCCGCGTCTCGAACCTGTCCGAGAGACGCGAAGCGAGGCTGGACAGCGCGGGTGACAGCCGGGTACCCGCGCGCGGTCCCTTCGCCTTCGGACTGCTCTGCGGGCCCGAGCCCATCAGAGTCACGATCTCCTCGACCGCACGTACCGACAGCCCCTCGGCCACGATGCGGTGCGCCAGACGGTCCTGCTCCTCGGAGTCGTCCACCCCGAGCAACGCCCGCGCATGCCCGGCGGACAGCACGCCCGCCGCGACCCTGCGCTGCACCGACGGCGAGAGCCGCAGCAGGCGCAGTGTGTTGGACACCTGCGGACGCGAGCGCCCGATCCGGTCCGCCAGCTGGTCGTGCGTGCAGTTGAAGTCCTTGAGCAGCTGGTCGTACGCGGCAGCCTCTTCCAGCGGGTTCAGCTGCGCCCGGTGCAGGTTCTCCAGCAGCGCGTCGAGGAGAAGCTTCTCGTCCTCTGTGGCTCGGACAATCGCCGGGATCCGATCGAGACCCGCTTCCCTGCACGCACGCCACCGGCGCTCGCCCATGATGAGCTCGTACCGCTCAGGGCCCAGCTGCCGTACGACGACGGGCTGGAGGAGTCCGACCTCCTTGATGGAGGTGACCAGCTCCGCGAGCGCGTCCTCGTCGAACACCTCACGCGGTTGGCGCGAGTTCGGCTTGATGGAATCCAGCGGAAGCTCCGCGAAATGAACACCCGCGACCTCACTGGGCCCAGCGGCCTCCGGCTGCGCCCCCTGCCCGGGAACTTCGGTTTCACGTGAAACGCCGCCGGCGGGGAGCGACGTGACCTTCGCGGCCGCCACCCCGCGCTCCGCCGTCATCACCGGCACCGAACCGGGGGACGTCGAGGCCGCCCCCACGGGCGGACTCGGCTTCTCCTGCGAAGCGGCAGGGATCAGCGCACCGAGCCCACGCCCCAACCCTCTACGTCGCTCACTCACTGGATCCCCTCCGACATGCTCTGCTGGCTGTTCTGGCTGCCCGAGTGGGCATGCTGCGGGTCGTAGTGCACCCCGACGCCCCGCAACGCGATCTCACGGGCCGCTTCCAGGTAGGAAAGCGCTCCGCTGGATCCCGGGTCATAGGTGAGCACGGTCTGCCCGTAGCTCGGCGCTTCCGAGATACGCACGGACCTCGGGATGCTCGTCCGGAGCACCTCCTTGCCGAAGTGGGTACGCACTTCGTCGGCCACCTGAGAGGCGAGCCGGGTCCTGCCGTCGTACATGGTCAGCAGGATCGTCGACACATGCAGGTCCGGGTTGAGGTGCCCCCGCACCAGGTCGACGTTCCGCAGGAGCTGCCCCAGTCCCTCCAGCGCGTAGTACTCGCACTGGATGGGGATCAGCACCTCGGCACCGGCGACCATCGCATTGACGGTCAGCAGGCCCAGGGAAGGCGGGCAGTCGATGAGGATGTAGTCCAGCGGCTGCTCGTACGCCTGGATAGCCCGCTGCAAGCGACTCTCCCGCGCCACCAGCGACACCAGCTCGATCTCCGCACCGGCGAGATCGATGGTGGCCGGGGCGCAGAAGAGACCTTCGACGTCCGGGACCGGCTGGACCACTTCGGAGAGCGGCCTGCTGTCCACGAGGACGTCATAGATCGAGGGAACTTCGGCGTGATGGTCGATGCCCAGCGCCGTGGAAGCGTTGCCCTGCGGGTCGAGGTCCACCACCAGGACGCGCGCGCCGTGCAGCGCGAGCGAAGCGGCGAGGTTGACCGTAGACGTGGTCTTCCCGACGCCGCCCTTCTGGTTGGCCACCACCATGACGCGTGTCTGCTCAGGACGGGGCAGGCCCTCGCCTGCACGGCCAAGAGCTTCTACCGCCAGCTGGGCAGCACGACCAATGGGGGTGTCGTCCATAGGGGGCGGTGTTTCACGTGAAACATCCTCCCCCACCGATTCGGATCGGGGACCGGGGACCGGGTCGGTCATCGGTCCCGCGATGTTGGCGTCGGACCGCAAGGATTCACTCTCCTCGACTTCAGGCTCGCAATGCACAGAGCCTGCCATGCTTTCGGGGTCATGAACCAGCGAGGCCCGTTCTTCTGTGGACGAATCCACCTCTGTGGACAACTCCGTCCCTCTTACGGCCTTGCGGTCGCGCGGTGTGGCAGCCGCACGACCGCGGCTGATGATTCCATGCAGCAGAGAGCGACGTTTCACGTGAAACACGATGCACCGGCAGTGCACCTACATCTTCACGACACTCCGCAGTGCGTACGTATGGCAGCTTGTATGGAGCATCGCTGATAAAAAGGGCAGATCAACGGCGCCGACGCGTACGTGACGGCCGCGCCGCCTTGGCCCGCTTGGCCGCGAACCGCACCCCGCCAGGACTCTCCCCGACCTCCACACGCACCACCGTGGACAGCGGATTGACCACACCCTCGCCCACCTGAAGCACCTCGGTCTTCACCACACCGAGCTTGCTCAGCGCGGAACGGGTGCTCTTCAGCTCCTCCTCGGCGGTGTCGCCCTTGAGGGCCAGCATCTCCCCGTACGGACGCAGCAGGGGAACTCCCCAGCCCGCCAGCCGGTCCAGCGGTGCCACAGCCCGCGCCGTCACCACATGGACCGGAGGCAGCTTCCCGAGGACCTCCTCCGCCCGGCCGCGCACCACCGTCACGTGATCCAGACCCAGCAGCTCGACGACCTCCTGAAGGAAGTTCGTACGCCGCAGCAGCGGCTCCAGCAGCGTGATCTTCAGATCCGGGCGCACCAGGGCGAGCGGAATTCCCGGAAGCCCGGCACCCGAACCCACGTCGCAGACCGTGAGACCCTCCGGCACCACCTCGGAGAGCACCGCACAGTTCAGCAAGTGCCGCTCCCACAGCCGCGGCACCTCGCGAGGGCCGATCAGGCCCCGCTTGACGCCGGCGTCCGCGAGAAGCTCCGCGTACCGGACGGCCGCTGGAAAGAACTCACCGAATACCGCACGTGCCTCTTCAGGCGCCTGGGGAAGCTCTGCTTCCTCCGTCACGGGGACCGTCCTTCCGTACCGCGCTACCGAACTGATGGCTGACTAACAGGCTGACAAAGATCGGCCCCGCCTGCGAACAGACGGGGCCGACAGACAAACAAGGCCGATCAGGCCGGGAGTACGACGACGAAGCGCTCCGGCTCTTCGCCCTCGGACTCGCTGCGCAGACCAGCGGCCGCGATCGCGTCGTGCACGACCTTGCGCTCGAACGGCGTCATCGGGTCCAGCTTCACCGGCGCACCGGAACCCTTCACCTCGTCCGCGGCCTTCGCGCCGATCTCGGCGAGCTCCTCACGCCGCTTGGCCCGGAAACCCGCGATGTCCAGCATCAGCCGGCTGCGGTCCCCGGTCTCACGGTGCACAGCGAGACGCGTCAGCTCCTGAAGCGCCTCCAGCACCTCGCCGTCACGGCCCACGAGCTTCTGGAGATCACGGCTGCCCGTGTCACTGATGATCGACACGGCGGCCCGGTCGGCCTCGACGTCCATGTCGATGTCGCCGTCGAGGTCGGTGATGTCGAGCAGACCCTCAAGGTAGTCGGCCGCGATCTCCCCTTCCTGCTCGAGGCGGGTCAGGGTGTCGCTACCCTCAGCGGCCACGGAGGTGGTGCCTTCCGTCACGGGATGGACTCCTTATTACTTCTTGGACGGGTGCTTGGGCCGCTGCTGGCCCTTGCGCTGCCCGGACTTGGCTTGACGTGCGGAACCGGAAGAAGGCTTGCCGGCCGTCTTGGGCTTGTCGTCCTGCTCTTCCTTCTGGAGCGAGGGCTTCGCCGCGGACTCGGCAGCGGCAGCCTGACGCTGCGCCTTGGTCAGACGCTTGGGCTGCTGCCGCTTCGGGCCGGAATCCGGCGTCGTACCGTCCTCGGCCTCGACCTCGGGCTCGCCCTTCGCCACCGTGCCGTCGAGCTGCACCGTCAGCCGCGCCATGCCAAGACCCTTGACGAACTTGCGCTCCGCCTCGTTGCGCTCACGGCCCTTGGCGGCGATCTGCTTGATCACGTTGCGCTCGCTCCGACGGCGGACCTTGCCGTGCTTGACGATCGACTTCTGCATCCGCTCCAGCAGCTGGGCCTGAGCCTTGCTTCCCGGAGTCGGGTTGCCGTGGATCACGTACATCTGCTGACCCATGGTCCACACGTTGGTGGTCAGCCAGTAGACGAGGACACCGACGGGGAAGTTGATGCCCATGACGGCGAACATGACCGGGAAGATGTACATCAGCATCTTCTGCTGCTGCATGAACGGCGTCTTGACCGTCAGGTCGACGTTCTTCGTCATCAGCTGGCGCTGCGTGTAGAACTGCGACGCCGACATCAGGATGATCATGAGCGCGGTGACGACGCGGACATCGAACAGCGAGGCGTTGAGACTCTCCATCTTCGCCGCGCTGTCCGTGAACTTCGCGGCCAGCGGAGCACCGAAGATGTGCGCCTCACGCGCACTCGCCAGCAGCTCGTCGTTGATCACGCCCACGGTCTTGCCCGAGGCGATGTTGGAAAGCACGTGGTACAGGGCGAAGAAGAACGGCGACTGCGCCAGGATGGGAAGGCACGAGGACAGCGGGTTGGTACCCGTCTCCTTGTACAGCTTCATCATCTCTTCGGACTGACGCTGCTTGTCGTTCTTGTAGCGCTCCTGGATCTTCTTCATCTCAGGCTGGAGCGCCTGCATGCCACGCGTCGACTTGATCTGCTTGACGAACAGCGGGATCAGGCAGATCCGGATCAGCACCACGAGGGACACGATGGACAGACCCCAGGCCCAGCCCGTGTCCGGTCCGAAGAGGGCCCCGTACATCGTGTGGAACTGGACGATGACCCAGGAAACTGGGGTGGTGATAAAGCTGAACAGACTGGCAATCGTGTCCACTAATCAGGCTCCTTGAGCATTGGGCGAGGTCTCTGCGGCCGGGTTGATCTCAGCGGCGGAGTGCTGCCCGCCCTTGCTGCCGCGGTCGCCGCTCCACGCATGGCGCAGCGCTTCGTGCCAACGCGGACGCTTGCGCAGCGGGACATGGTCCACACCGCCCGGCGACCACGGATTGCACCGCAGAATGCGCCAGGCGGTCAGGGCCGTGCCCTTGACCGCACCGTGCCGGTCGATGGCGGTGAACCCGTAGTGGGAGCACGACGGGTAGTACCGGCAGACAGGCCCGAGCAACGGACTGATCGTCCACTGGTACAGCTTGATCAGAGCCAGCAGCGGGTACTTCATCGCGCGCCCCCTCCCAGCAGCCGCTCAAGTGCGGCATCCAGGTCTCGGGCCAGCTGTGCATGGTCGGCATCGCCTGATCCGGGCAATGCCCGTACGACAACCAGGCTACCGGGGGGCAGCTCCGACAGACGGTCCCGGACCAGGTGGCGAAGCCTGCGCTTCACCACGTTCCGTACGACAGCGTTGCCAACGGCTTTGCTGACGACGAAACCCGCACGCGGCTGGGGAACGCTCTCCCCAGGCGCGTGCGGGTCCGTTGCACCGCTACTTCGCAGGTGTACGACGAGGAGCGGGCGTCCGGCCCGGCGTCCTCGGCGTACCGCGGTCGCGAAGTCCTCGCGCCGCCTCAGCCGATTCTCGGTAGGCAGCACGTCATGACCTGTAGGTGATCAGGCGGAAAGGCGCGTGCGGCCCTTGGCACGGCGAGTCGCCAGGATGGCGCGACCGGCACGCGTCCGCATGCGGAGACGGAAACCGTGGGTCTTGGCGCGACGACGGTTGTTCGGCTGGAAGGTGCGCTTGCTCACTCGGGGGCTCCAGAAGTGGTGTGGTGGCGGGGCATCGCCTGGCTGTCACCGTGCGCCCACGAGGAAGCTCGCAACGCCCGTGTGCACCGCTTCACGATCACAGACCGTGATCTTTGCCCATCGGAGGCAGGCGGCAGCAGCCATCGACAACTCGACCTGGTCACGGTACGCGCGGCTACGCCATCCGGTCAAACCGACCGGGCACCAGGGTCCACTGTGCACAGGCTGTGGACAACAACTTGATGCACGCAAGGACCCGCGACTACCGTGCATGAACTTGGATTCTTATCCGTTGTGTCCTTGCCTGTCCTTCCCATCCCGTCCCAAGAACCACACCTTCGTGGGACCTGTGAGAGAGCGCGTGCCCTGTGGCTGACGTACCTGCCGATCTTGCCGCAGTGTGGCCACGCGTGCTGGAGCACCTCCTCGGAGAGGGCCAGCAGGGCATCGAGCCCAAGGACAAACAGTGGATCGAGCGCTGCCAGCCGCTCGCCCTGGTCGCCGACACGGCGCTGCTCGCCGTCCCCAACGAGTGGGGCAAGAGGGTGCTCGAAGGCCGCCTCGCGCCGCTCATCAGCGAAACGCTGAGCCGCGAGTGCGGCCGGCCGATCCGGATCGCGATCACCGTCGACGACTCGGCTGCCGAGCCGGCCCCGCAGCAGCAGCCCCAGCACGAGTCGTACGACACGTACGGGCACCGCCCGCAGGCCGACGACCTTCCGACCGCCAGGCCGGCGTACCCGGACTACCGCCAGCCCCGCCACGACCAGGGCTCCTGGTCCCGCCAGCAGGAGAACCACGGCTGGCAGCAGCCCCGCCTCGGCGGATTCCAGGAGCGCGACCCGTACGCCACCCGCCCGCAGCAGCACGACTACCGGCAGCAGGCACCCGAACACCAGCAGTACGAGCAGCCCCACTACGACCAGCCGCCGCGTCACGAGCGGCCCGAGCGCCGCGACCACCAGGACCAGCAGGCCCCGCACCGCGGCGGCCCCGGCTCCTCCATGCAGTCCGGCGGCGGTGGCGCCCCCGGCCCCCTGGCCGCGCAGGCCCCGGCCCCGGGCCCCGGCGAGCCGCACGCGCGCCTGAACCCGAAGTACCTCTTCGACACCTTCGTGATCGGCTCGTCCAACCGCTTCGCGCACGCGGCCGCCGTAGCGGTCGCCGAGGCGCCGGCGAAGGCGTACAACCCGCTCTTCATCTACGGGGAGTCGGGGCTCGGCAAGACGCACCTGCTGCACGCGATCGGGCACTACGCGCGGAGCCTCTACCCCGGCACGCGCGTGCGCTATGTGAGCTCCGAGGAGTTCACGAACGAGTTCATCAACTCCATCCGCGACGGCAAGGGCGACGCGTTCCGCAAGCGCTACCGCGATGTGGACATCCTGCTCGTCGACGACATCCAGTTCCTGGCGAGCAAGGAGTCGACGCAGGAGGAGTTCTTCCACACCTTCAATACGCTCCACAACGCCAACAAGCAGATCGTGCTGTCCTCGGACCGCCCGCCCAAGCAGCTGGTGACCCTGGAGGACCGGCTGCGCAACCGGTTCGAGTGGGGTCTGACCACCGACGTGCAGCCGCCGGAGCTGGAGACGCGTATCGCGATCCTCCGCAAGAAGGCGGTCCAGGAGCAGCTCAACGCCCCTCCGGAGGTACTGGAGTTCATCGCGTCCCGCATCTCGCGCAACATCCGCGAGCTGGAGGGCGCGCTGATCCGGGTGACGGCGTTCGCGTCGCTCAACCGGCAGCCGGTCGATCTGGGCCTCACCGAGATCGTGCTCAAGGACCTGATCCCCGGCGGTGAGGACGCGTCTCCCGAGATCACGGCGAGCGCCATCATGGCGGCGACGGCGGACTACTTCGGGCTGACGGTGGAGGACCTCTGCGGGTCGTCCCGCAGTCGCGTGCTCGTGACGGCCCGGCAGATCGCGATGTACCTGTGCCGCGAGCTCACGGACCTCTCGCTGCCGAAGATCGGCGCTCAGTTCGGCGGCCGCGACCATACGACCGTGATGCACGCCGACCGCAAGATCCGTGCCCTGATGGCGGAGCGCCGCTCCATCTACAACCAGGTCACCGAGCTCACGAACCGCATCAAGAACGGCTGACACGGCACGGGAGCGGCTTCAGGCAGGCTCCACATCACGCTCCGAAGGGCGCCCAGGGACGTACTTCCCGGGCGCCCTTCGCCGTTCCGCGCCTGCGCGGTGTCCTCGAGGTGTCTTCGCGGTGTTCGAATACGTGCCCGCGGGGCCCTGTTCTCCACAGAACAGGGCAGGATGTTCCGTCCACACCCTGGGGACCGCGAAGTTGTCCAGACTGGGTCCACAGGTGCGGTTCCTGAGACTTCATCACCCCAGGTCAGGTGGTTGTGGATTTGTGGTCAACCTTCATCCACAGGCTGTGGACGGAAATTTTGTCCACAGGGGCGGATCTTGGTTGTCCACCGGCGGCCCACAGGCTGGGCCGTCTTGTGCACAGCTAATCCACACCTCTGTCCACTGTTCGGCAACGAAACACGCGCCCTCACCGGCCCGAGTGAAAGCGGTCACACCAAGGAGGCTGGTTGGGCTGTGGGGAACATGGGTAAAGCTGGGGACAGCGCTGGGGAGAAGTCACCCCTGCCTGTGCACCCCGTGTGTGTAACTTTCGCGCGTCCACAGAAACACCGAGTTGTCCACCGGCTCCGCCCACAGGCGCGGTGGACAAAAAAGTGGGGCTGACCTGCGCAAACGGGGTTATCCACCGTTTCCACAGGCCCTACTACTACTCCCACTAAGAGTTAGCCCGGAAATCGCTTGGAAGAGGGCCCTGTGCACAACTCGGCCCCGGAGCCGGCGACGCCTCTCGCCACGACTTGACCCCGAGCCGCACCGACTGTCGGTGCCGTGCGTCAGACTGGTCCCCGGCAACACAGCCAGACGACCCCAGACCACGACGGCCAGCAGGGCGAGCCAGCAACAAGCAGGAGGCGGTTCCGGTGAAGATCCGGGTTGAGCGCGATGTACTCGCGGAGGCGGTGGCCTGGACGGCTCGCAGCCTTCCGGCCCGTCCGCCGGTCCCCGTTCTCGCGGGCCTTCTTCTGAAGGCCGAGGAGGGCGCGCTGAGCCTCTCCGGCTTCGACTACGAGGTCTCGGCCCGCGTCTCGGTCGAGGCGGACGTGGAGGAGGACGGCACCGTTCTCGTCTCCGGCCGGCTCCTCGCCGACATCTGCCGCGCCCTGCCGAACCGGCCGGTGGAGATCTCCACAGACGGTGTACGGGCGACCGTGGTCTGCGGCTCCTCCCGGTTCACACTCCACACCCTTCCTGTGGAGGAGTACCCGGCGCTGCCGCAGATGCCGACCGCGACGGGCACCGTCCCCGGTGAGGTCTTCGCCTCCGCCGCCGCCCAGGTGGCCATCGCCGCCGGCCGTGACGACACGCTGCCCGTGCTGACCGGTGTCCGCATCGAGATCGAGGGCGAGCGAGTGACGCTGGCCTCCACCGACCGCTACCGCTTCGCGGTCCGCGAGTTCATGTGGAAGCCCGAGGACCCCGAGGCCTCGGCCGTCGCGCTGGTGCCCGCCAAGACTCTGCTGGACACCGCCAAGTCGCTGACCAGCGGTGACACGGTCACCATCGCGCTGTCCAGCTCGGGCGCCGGTGAGGGGCTGATCGGTTTCGAGGGTGCCGGCCGGCGTACGACCACGCGGCTGCTGGAAGGCGACCTGCCGAAGTACCGGACGCTCTTCCCGACCGAGTTCAACTCGATCGCCGTCATCGAGACCGCGCCGTTCGTCGAGGCCGTCAAGCGTGTGGCGCTGGTCGCCGAGCGGAACACTCCGGTGCGCCTCAGCTTCGAGCAGGGCGTACTGATCCTCGAAGCGGGTTCGAGCGACGACGCACAGGCTGTGGAGCGGGTCGACGCGAACCTGGAGGGCGACGACATCTCGATCGCCTTCAACCCGACCTTCCTGTTGGACGGCCTGAGCGCGATCGACTCCCCGGTCGCCCAGCTGTCCTTCACGACGTCCACGAAGCCGGCGCTGCTCAGCGGCAGGCCCGCGGTGGATGCCGAGGCGGACGAGGCGTACAAGTACCTGATCATGCCGGTGCGGCTCTCGGGCTGACGGCCTCGGCGGCCCCCGGGTGGACCTCCGCGGCCGGGCGTAGGCTCGGTCGCGGGTACGAATCGCCACAACGCTTAAGGAATCTCTGATGGAGCTCGGTCTCGTCGGCCTCGGCAAAATGGGCGGCAACATGCGCGAGCGCATTCGCCGCGCAGGCCACACCGTCATCGGTTACGACCGCAACCCGGACGTCGCCGATGTCCACAGCCTCGAGGAGCTCGTGGCCAAGCTCAAGGGCCCGCGGGTGGTGTGGGTGATGGTTCCGGCCGGTGCCGCGACCCAGTCCACGATCGACGAGCTGGCCGAGCTGCTGGAGCCGGGCGACGTGGTCGTGGACGGCGGGAATTCCCGCTGGACGGACGACGAGAAGCACGCGGTGGAGCTGGGCCTCAAGGGCATCGGCTTCGTCGACTGCGGCGTCTCCGGTGGTGTGTGGGGTCTGGAGAACGGCTACGCGCTGATGTACGGGGGCGACGCCGAGAACGTGGCGAAGGTCCAGCCGGTCTTCGACGCGCTGAAGCCGGCGGGTGACTTCGGTTCGGTGCACGCGGGCAAGGTCGGTGCCGGGCACTTCGCGAAGATGGTTCACAACGGCATCGAGTACGCCATGATGCAGGCGTACGCCGAGGGCTGGGAGCTGCTGGAGAAGGTCGACTCCGTCACGGACGTGCGTGAGGTCTTCCGGTCCTGGCAGGAGGGCACGGTCATCCGTTCCTGGCTGCTGGACCTGGCGGTCAACGCGCTGGACGACGACGAGCACCTGGAGAGTCTGCGCGGGTACGCCGCCGACTCGGGTGAGGGCCGCTGGACGGTCGAGGCGGCGATCGACAACGCGGTGCCGCTGCCCGCGATCACGGCGTCGCTGTTCGCGCGTTTCGCGTCGCGTCAGGACGACTCCCCGCAGATGAAGATGATCGCCGCGCTGCGCAACCAGTTCGGTGGTCACGCGGTCGAGTCGAAGAAGTAAGCAGTTCAGAGCTGGGAGAAGGTCGGCGCACGCCATGCACGTCACGCATCTGTCGCTGGCCGACTTCCGCTCGTACGCCCGGGTCGAGGTCCCTCTCGATCCGGGCGTTTCCGTGTTCGTGGGGGCGAACGGGCAGGGCAAGACGAATCTCGTCGAGGCGGTCGGCTACCTGGCGACCCTCGGCAGCCACCGTGTCGCCTCGGACGCTCCGCTGGTGCGGATGGGCGCGGAGCGGGCGGTGATCCGGGCCGCGGTGACGCAGGGCGAGCGGCAGCAACTGGTGGAGCTGGAGCTGAATCCGGGCCGGGCGAACCGGGCGCGTATCAACCGGTCGTCGCAGGTCAAGCCACGTGATGTGCTGGGGATCGTACGGACGGTGCTGTTCGCGCCGGAGGACCTGGCGCTGGTGAAGGGCGATCCGGGTGAGCGGCGCCGGTTCCTCGACGAGCTGATTACGGCGCGGTCGCCGCGGATGGCGGGGGTGCGGTCGGACTACGAGCGGGTGCTGAAGCAGCGGAACACGCTGTTGAAGTCGGCGGCGATGGCGCGTCGGCACGGTGGCCGGTCGATGGACATGTCGACGCTGGACGTGTGGGACCAGCATCTGGCGCAGGTGGGTGCGGAGCTGCTGGCGCAGCGGCTGGACCTGATCGCGACCTTGCAGCCGATGACGGACAAGGCGTACGAGCAGCTGGCGCCGGGCGGGGGCCCGGTGCTGCTGGAGTACCGGAGTTCGGTTGGCGGCGGCGTAACCGCTGATCAGACGCGTGAGGAGTTGTACGAGCTGCTGTTGGCGGCGTTGGCACAGGCGCGGAAGCAGGAGATCGAGCGGGGTGTGACGCTGGTCGGTCCGCACCGGGACGATCTTGTGCTGAAGCTGGGGCAGCTGCCGGCGAAGGGCTATGCCAGCCATGGCGAGTCGTGGTCGTACGCGTTGTCGCTGCGGCTTGCTTCGTACGATCTGCTGCGCGGCGAGGGCAATGAGCCGGTGCTCGTGCTCGATGACGTCTTCGCCGAGCTGGACGCGCGCCGGCGGGAGCGGTTGGCGGAGTTGGTGGCGCCGGGTGAGCAGGTGCTGGTGACGGCCGCGGTGGATGACGATGTGCCGGGCGTGCTGGCGGGGGCGCGGTACATGGTGTCCGGCGGCGAGGTGGCGCGGGTATGAGCGGGCTCAGTGGTCCGGGTGGATTGAGCGGGGAGCTGCCGCAGGAGCAGCCGAGGGTGCCCGAGCCGTCGAGGGCGCCGGAGTCGTCGGGTGTGGATCTGGCGCGGGTGGCGTTGCGTGCGGCGAAGGAGCAGGCGCGGGCGCGGGGTGCGGCGGCGCAGCAGAAGAAGCAGGCCAGGCGTGGTGGAGGGCTGCGGTCGGGTTCGGGGGCGGACGGTCGTGACCCGCTGGCGCTGGGGGCCGCGCTGGACCGGTTGAAGACGGAGCGCGGCTGGGAGATGCCGATGGCGGTCGGCGGTGTGATGGGCCGGTGGCCGGAGATCGTGGGCGGGGATCTGGCGAAGCACTGTGTGCCGCAGCGTTACGACGAGGACGAGCGGGTTCTCACGGTGCAGTGCGATTCGACGGCGTGGGCGACGCAGCTGCGGCTGATGCAGCGGGAGCTGCTGACGCGGCTGAACGCCGATCTGGGCCGGGACACGGTGCGGATGATCAAGATCTGGGGGCCGGGTGGTCCGCCGCGCCGTTTCGGCGCGCTGCGGGCTCCGGGGAGTACGGGCCCCGGGGATACGTACGGATGAGAAGCGGCCGGCGAGCGGGTGTCCGCGTGAGGTGTCGCTCACGGTGGCGGGTGCTTGACAGCCGGAAGCGCTGGATGCCCGTGTGAGCCTCTTGGAGCCCCTTCCCGGATATGGGGAGTCGGACGGCGCCGGTTCAGGACGGCACATGGGTACTCAGGTACCGGCAAACCCCCATGAGTGTCCGCGCTACCGGTAGACTGGTGGACAATCCCGCCCGCGTGCGGGATCCGTCGACTTATACAGAACGACGCAGCCGGTCCCGTTTGTCGCGGTCTCGGCTCGTGCTGTGCCAGAAAGGGCGCTTCGTGGCCGATTCCGGCGACCCCAACGAGAACATTCCGTCCACTGATGCCGGTGAGATCGGCGAGGCTGCCCCGCAGGGCTCCTCGTCGTACGACGCCAGCGCGATTACCGTCCTCGAGGGTCTGGACGCGGTCCGCAAGCGCCCCGGCATGTACATCGGCTCGACCGGTGAGCGTGGACTTCATCACCTTGTGCAAGAGGTCGTCGACAACTCCGTCGACGAGGCCCTCGCCGGGCACGCGGACACGATCGACGTCACGATCCTGGCCGACGGCGGTGTGCGTGTCGTCGACAACGGGCGCGGCATCCCGGTGGACATGCACCCGGTCGAGAAGAAGCCGGCCGTCGAGGTCGTGCTCACGGTCCTGCACGCGGGCGGCAAGTTCGGCGGCGGCGGCTACGCCGTGTCCGGCGGTCTGCACGGTGTCGGTGTGTCCGTGGTCAACGCGCTGTCGACGCGGCTCTCGGTCGACATCAAGCGTGACGGCTTCCGCTGGACCCAGGACTACAAGCTGGGTGTGCCCACGGCCCCGCTCGCCAAGCACGAGCAGGTCGAGGACTCCGGTACGACCGTGACGTTCTGGGCGGACCCGGACGTCTTCGAGACGACCGAGTACTCCTTCGAGACGCTCGCGCGCCGCTTCCAGGAGATGGCCTTCCTCAACAAGGGTCTGACCCTGACGCTGACGGACGAGCGCGAGTCGGCCAAGGCGACGATGAACGCCGACGACCCCGACGCCGAGGCGGCGGCGGAGCAGCCGGCGAGGACGGTCACGTACCACTACGAGGGCGGCATCGTCGACTTCGTGAAGTACCTGAACTCGCGCAAGGGTGAGCTCATCCACCCGACCGTCATCGACGTCGAGGCCGAGGACAAGGAGCGCATGCTCTCGGTCGAGATCGCGATGCAGTGGAATTCGCAGTACACGGAGGGTGTGTACTCCTTCGCGAACACGATCCACACGCATGAGGGCGGTACGCACGAGGAGGGCTTCCGTGCGGCGATGACGGGTCTGGTGAACCGTTACGCGCGCGAGAAGAAGTTCCTGCGCGAGAAGGACGACAACCTCGCGGGTGAGGACATCCGCGAGGGTCTGACGGCGATCATCTCGGTGAAGCTGGGCGAGCCGCAGTTCGAGGGCCAGACGAAGACCAAGCTGGGCAACACGGAGGCGAAGACCTTCGTGCAGAAGGTCGTGCACGAGCACCTCAACGACTGGTTCGACCGCAACCCGAACGAGGCCGCGGACATCATCCGCAAGGCGATCCAGGCGGCCACGGCGCGCGTCGCGGCCCGCAAGGCGCGTGATCTGACGCGTCGCAAGGGTCTGCTGGAGTCGGCGTCGCTGCCGGGCAAGCTGTCCGACTGCCAGTCGAACGACCCGACGAAGTGCGAGATCTTCATCGTCGAGGGTGACTCCGCCGGTGGTTCGGCGAAGTCGGGCCGTAACCCGATGTACCAGGCGATCCTGCCGATCCGCGGCAAGATCCTGAACGTCGAGAAGGCGCGGATCGACAAGATCCTCCAGAACACCGAGGTCCAGGCGCTGATCTCGGCGTTCGGCACCGGTGTGCACGAGGACTTCGACATCGAGAAGCTCCGCTATCACAAGATCATTCTGATGGCGGACGCCGACGTCGACGGTCAGCACATCAACACGCTGCTGCTGACGTTCCTGTTCCGCTTCATGCGGCCGCTGGTCGAGGCAGGTCACGTGTACCTGTCGCGTCCGCCGCTGTTCAAGATCAAGTGGGGCCGGGACGACTTCGAGTACGCGTACTCGGACCGTGAGCGCGACGCGCTCGTCGAGCTCGGCAAGCAGAACGGCAAGCGGATCAGGGACGACTCGATCCAGCGCTTCAAGGGTCTCGGTGAGATGAACGCCGAGGAGCTGCGCATCACCACGATGGACGTGGACCACCGGGTTCTCGGCCAGGTGACCCTGGACGACGCGGCGCAGGCCGACGACCTGTTCTCGGTGCTGATGGGTGAGGACGTCGAGGCGCGGCGCTCGTTCATCCAGCGCAACGCCAAGGACGTCCGCTTCCTCGACATCTGAGTCGGCCGTGCAAGCCACCAGCCGCAGCTCGAAAGGACTTTGACCAGCAATGGCCGACGAGAACACCCCTGTCCCCGTGACGCCCGAAGAGGTGCCGCCCGTCGAGGGCGTGGGCATGCGTGTCGAGCCCGTGGGGCTCGAGACGGAGATGCAGCGTTCGTACCTCGACTACGCGATGTCCGTCATCGTGTCGCGTGCGCTGCCCGACGTGCGGGACGGTCTCAAGCCCGTCCACCGCCGTGTGCTGTACGCGATGTACGACGGCGGTTACCGGCCCGAGAAGGGCTTCTACAAGTGCGCCCGTGTCGTCGGTGACGTCATGGGTACGTACCACCCGCACGGCGACTCCTCGATCTACGACGCCCTGGTGCGCCTGGCGCAGCACTGGTCGATGCGCATGCCGCTGGTGGACTCCAACGGCAACTTCGGTTCTCCGGGCAACGACCCGGCCGCGGCGATGCGGTACACCGAGTGCAAGATGATGCCGCTGGCCATGGAGATGGTCCGGGACATCGACGAGGAGACCGTCGACTTCCAGGACAACTACGACGGCCGCAACCAGGAGCCGACGGTTCTGCCGGCGCGCTTCCCGAACCTGCTGATCAACGGTTCGGCGGGTATCGCGGTCGGTATGGCCACGAACATCCCGCCGCACAACCTGCGGGAGGTGGCGGCGGGCGCGCAGTGGTTCCTTGAGAACCCGGACGCGGGTCACGAGGAGCTCCTGGACGCGCTGATGGAGCGCATCAAGGGCCCCGACTTCCCGACCGGCGCGCTGGTGGTGGGCCGCAAGGGCATCGAGGAGGCGTACCGGACGGGCCGCGGCTCGATCACGATGCGCGCGGTGGTGGCGGTCGAGGAGATCCAGAACCGCCAGTGCCTGGTGGTGACGGAGCTTCCGTACCAGACCAACCCGGACAACCTGGCGCAGAAGATCGCCGACCTGGTGAAGGACGGCAAGGTCGGCGGCATCGCGGACGTCCGTGACGAGACGTCTTCGCGTACCGGTCAGCGCCTGGTCATCGTGCTGAAGCGGGACGCGGTCGCGAAGGTCGTGCTGAACAACCTGTACAAGCACACCGATCTCCAGACGAACTTCGGCGCCAACATGCTGGCGCTGGTGGACGGTGTGCCGCGGACGCTGTCGCTGGACGCGTTCATCCGGCACTGGGTGACGCACCAGATCGAGGTCATCGTCCGGCGTACGCGCTTCCGTCTGCGCAAGGCGGAGGAGCGGGCGCACATCCTGCGCGGTCTGCTCAAGGCGCTGGACGCGATCGACGAGGTCATCGCGCTGATCCGCCGAAGCCAGACGGTCGACGTGGCGCGTGAGGGCCTGATGGGCCTGCTGGAGATCGACGAGATCCAGGCGAACGCGATCCTGGAGATGCAGCTCCGCCGGCTGGCGGCGCTGGAGCGTCAGAAGATCGTCGCGGAGCACGACGAGCTCCAGGCGAAGATCAACGAGTACAACGCGATCCTCGCCTCGCCGGAGCGTCAGCGGCAGATCATCAGCGAGGAACTGGCCGCGATCGTCGACAAGTTCGGTGACGACCGCCGTTCCAAGCTGGTGCCCTTCGACGGTGACATGTCCATCGAGGACCTGATCGCCGAGGAGGACATCGTCGTCACCATCACGCGTGGCGGCTATGTGAAGCGTACGAAGACGGACGACTACCGGTCGCAGAAGCGCGGCGGCAAGGGCGTGCGCGGTACGAAGCTGAAGGAAGACGACATCGTCGACCACTTCTTCGTGTCGACGACGCACCACTGGCTGCTGTTCTTCACGAACAAGGGCCGGGTGTACCGGGCGAAGGCGTACGAGCTTCCGGACGCCGGCCGGGACGCGCGCGGGCAGCACGTCGCGAACCTGCTCGCCTTCCAGCCGGACGAGCAGATCGCGCAGATCCTCGCGATCCGTGACTACGAGGCGGCGCCTTACCTGATCCTGGCCACCAAGGGCGGCCTGGTGAAGAAGACGTCCCTGAAGGACTACGACTCGCCCCGTTCGGGCGGCGTCATCGCGATCAATCTGCGGGAGACCGCGGACGGCAGCGACGACGAGCTGATCGGCGCGGAGCTGGTGTCGGCCGAGGACGATCTGCTGCTGGTCAGCAAGAAGGCGCAGTCGATCCGCTTCACGGCGACCGACGACGCGCTGCGGCCGATGGGCCGTGCGACTTCGGGTGTGAAGGGCATGAGTTTCCGCGAAGGTGACGAGCTGCTCTCGATGAATGTCGTCCGGGCCGGTACGTTCGTGTTCACCGCCACCGATGGCGGGTACGCGAAGCGGACCCCTGTCGACGAGTACCGGGTCCAGGGTCGCGGTGGTCTGGGTATCAAGGCCGCCAAGATCGTGGAGGACCGGGGATCGCTGGTCGGCGCGCTGGTGGTGGAGGAGACGGACGAGATCCTCGCCATCACGCTCGGCGGTGGTGTGATTCGTACGCGAGTCAACGAAGTCAGGGAGACGGGCCGTGACACCATGGGCGTCCAACTGATCAACCTGGGCAAGCGCGATGCCGTCGTCGGTATCGCTCGTAATGCCGAGGCCGGTCGCGAGGCCGAAGAGGTGGAAGGCCCCGAGGGGGCCGACATCGACGAGGTCGAAGGCGATGCGGTCGAGGCGACCGAAGCCGTCGAGGTTGCCGAATCCGCCGAGGGCGCAGCGCCTTCGGCCGGTGAGCACGAGGAGTAAAGCGTGAGTGGAGCCACGGGCGCCGGAGCGGCCGCTTCTGAATCTGGAGCACCCGGTGCCCGTGGCTCTGCCGCGGACTCCCAGGGGGGGACTGTGACCGATACGCGAGGGCCTCAGGCTCAGGGGTACGACGGGTACGGGAGCGGACCGCTGCCGGGTGAGCGTGAGCCGCAGGGCGAGGGCCGCCAGGCTCAGCCGTATCACCCGCCGCAGGCGTATCCCTCGCCGCAGGGCGATGGTGCGCACGGTGCCGCAGTGGCGCCTGGTGGGGCGCAGCGGGCCGGGCAGCAGCCGGGTGCCGCCGCGGTGCGTCTGCCGCGTACGGGGGCGCGTACGACGCCGCGTACGCGCAAGGCGAGGCTGCGGGTGGCCAAGGCCGACCCGTGGTCGGTGATGAAGGTCAGCTTCCTGCTCTCCATCGCGCTGGGCATCTGCACGGTGGTGGCGGCGGCGGTGCTGTGGATGGTGATGGACGCGATGGGCGTCTTCTCCACGGTGGGCGGGACGATCAGCGAGGCGACGGGCTCCAACGAGAGCAACGGCTTCGACCTCCAGTCCTTCCTCTCGCTGCCGCGGGTACTGATCTTCACTTCGGTCATCGCGATGATCGACGTGGTGCTCGCCACGGCGCTCGCGACGCTCGGCGCGTTCATCTACAACCTGTCGGCGGGCTTCGTCGGCGGCGTCGAGCTGACGCTCGCCGAGGACGAGTAGGAAGCCGGCGGAACCGATTTTGGTACTGCCCCCGAGGTGCGCTAATCTTCAGGGGCAGCGCGGGGCTATAGCTCAGTTGGTTAGAGCGCATCCCTGATAAGGATGAGGCCACAGGTTCAAATCCTGTTAGCCCCACCGCGGACCGCAAGGTCGGAAGGCCGGTAGATCTCAGGATCTGCCGGCCTTCTACATTTGTCGCGCCGCCCGTGGGGGCCCAGGCCCACGCAGGCTCTTACCCGCACACGGAATCGCGCGCTGGCTTGTTTCACGTGAAACAGGGTCACCTCCGACGGCAACCCTCCAACGGCAACCTCCCGCCGGTCGGGGGCGGCCGTGGACGCCAGGTCGAGGGCTCCGCGGACCGAAATGATCTGCCGGGCCTTTGCTGGGTGGCGCGCGTGAGTTGGGCGGGTGGCTAGGTCACCGATCGGTATCGGTCGGTGTGTATAGTCGGGCGCCAGAAGTCTCCTACGTCAAGGAAAGACGAGGTCGCGCGGTGAAGAAGCTTCTCCTGGTCGCACTGGCCGCCATCGGCGGGCTCCTCGTGTACCGCCAGATCCAGGCGGATCGCGCCGAGCAGGATCTGTGGACGGAGGCGACTGACTCCGTGCCCGCAGGTTCGGGTGTGTGAGACCCAGTAGTCCGAAAGCCTGGCCCCGGTCGCTCAGCGTCCGGGGCTTTGTGCTGTCCGGCTTGTGCTGTCCGGCGTGTGCGTTTCGGGGACTCTGGACGGGCCGTGGTCGGTCTTTGCCGATCCATGACGGCGACCCTCCTTGAATTCACCCGAGCAAATTACTAGCTTGCTTGGGCAAAGGGCGGGAGAGTGTGGCAAGGATGAGGGGGCGGTCCGCGCAGACAGTCGCGGGGCCGGCGGGGCAGGATGGACCGGCACTGCGGCCGTCGGCGGCGGGCGGCGTGTAGTCCCCGGCCGCGAGGTCTCTGCTCGTAGCGACGCGGCGTGGGGATGCGGCGTGGGGATGCGGCGCGGTGCGGGGCGGCCGAGGAGACGACGAGGGGTGGGCGCGCGATGAGGCAGCGCAGCAGGGGCAGGGTGGCGCCGGCCGTGGTGGCGGCGCTCTGCACGGTGGTGGCGGTGCCGACGCAGGCGCGGGCGGCGGGTGAGCCCGCCCCGTACGCCTATGAACCGTCGGCGAAGCCGGCCGGGGGGACGGCCACCAACACCGACGCGCGGCGGCTGGAGCCGGGCGGGACGTACCGGGACTCGATCAAACCGGGCGGCAAGCTGTTCTACCGCCTGGAGCTCGACGCGACGTCCAACGCCTATGTTTCGGCGATGGCGGTGCCCAAGCCGGGGACGAAGGTGGGGTACGCCGACGAGCTCAAGGTGACGTTGCAGGACCGCGACGGCTCTTCGTGCAGCTACAACACCGCGCGGTTCGGCTCGGCGGAGTTCGCGCGGCCGATCGGCGCCTACGCGCACCGGACGGTCGAAAAGGACCGCAGCTCCTGCCAGGACGCCAACACGTACTACGCCCTGATCGAGCGGACCAGTGCCGCCTCCTCGTCGAGCGAGCCGTGGGAGCTGGAGATCCGGCATCAGACGGAGCCGGGCGTCGGCGCCGGCGGGGCGACCGAGGCGCCCGAGGACTGGCCCAGCAGCTCGCCCGCGCCGCCTGCCGGTGAGGCTCGGGACCGCAGGGGCGGGACGAGTTTCTACAGTGCGACCGGGCTGAAGGACGGCGAGTGGCGGGACCGGATCAAGCCGGGCGAGACGCTGTTCTACAAAGTCCCGGTCGACTGGGGGCAGCAGCTGTTCGCCAGCGCCGATCTGGGCAGCACGGCGGGTGACGGCTATGTCTCCAACGCGCTGACCATGGCCCTGTACAACCCGGCGCGGGGGCTCGTCGACAGCGCGACCGACGTGTCGTACGACGGCAAGCAGAAGTCGTCGGCGTTCGATCCGCTGCCGCCCGTGGCGTACGAGAACCGATTCGACTCGTCCGAGGACGTCAACGGGATGCGGTTCGCGGGCTGGTACTACCTGAGGGTCAGTCTGAGCCCCGAGGTGGCGAAGGAGTTCGGGCCGAAGGCACTCGGGCTCTCACTGCGGCTGAACGTCGAGAACGACAAGAAGGGCGCGCCCGCCTACAAAGGTGCCGCGGGTGACTTCCAGGTCACCGGCCAGGACCTGAGCGCGGCGGAGGACGGGCTGAGTACGCCCACGGCGGCCAGGAGCGACACGATGCGGCTCGTCGCGGCGGCCGGGATCGGGGCGGGCACCGTGCTGGTGCTCGGGCTCGCGGTGTGGACGCTGGTCGCCAGGCGGCGTGCGGCGGCGGGGGCCGGGGCCGGGGAAGCCGCCGGTCCGGGAGCTCCCGGGGGTGCCGGTCCCGGGCATGACAGTGGGGCGCCTGCACAGTACGGGCCTCCGGCCGCCTGGTAGGGCGGCCGGGCTTCCGGGGGCCTTCCGGCGCGGCTTCGGCTCAGCTCTGGGTCAGGGCCCAGATGCCCACCGCGAAGCAGGCCAGCGCCAGCAGCAGCACCGGGACCGTCACCTTCGGGGGCGGTCCCGGCCGCTTGCGGGGGGCTTGTACGGGGGTGTGTGCGCCTCGCGGGACGGTCGGGGCCTGTGGAGTGGGAACCTCCGGCCGCTGAGCGGTGTATGGACGAGTGAGGGCTTGTTCGTACTGCGCCGCGGCCTGCGGAACCTGGGAGGGGTTTCGTGGCCCGGCGGTATGGGGGAGGGCAGATGTGCGGGAAAGGGAGCGGGGGCCGGTGCCGGTGCGGCGGTGGGGGGCGTGTAGGGCTGCGCCGGGTGCGGCGGCGGGGGCTGCTCGGGCTGCCGGGGCGGATGGTGTGGAGACTGCTGCGGTGGCGGCGCCAGGTGGAAGCTGCCCGTCTCCGACATGCGCGACGGCTGCGGTACGGCGTGAGGCTGCCGGCCGTCGGTGTGGCCCTCGGTGTGGCCGCCGCCGGCTGCGGGGCCCGGCTCGGAGCTTTGGCTGTGCTGATCCGGTCCGTGGTGGTCCGGTCCGTGGTGATCCAGTCCGTGGTGGTCCGGTTTGTGGCTCCGGGGGCCGCGCGGCGCGGGTCCGGCGGGTCCTTCGGGTCCGAAGCCGGGCGGGAGCGGGCCGATCTGGTCGAAGACCTCCACCGGCTCCTCGCCGGGGCCCGCTTCGGGCAGCATCTCGACGGCCGCGGTCAGTGCCTTGCGGGCGCCCGTCGCCGTACGGAACCTGGCCTGGGGGTCGGGCTGGAGCATCCCGGCGATGACCTGCCACAGCGGCTCGGGGATGCCCTGAGGGGCACTCGGTGTGCCGTGCGTCGCGAAGTGTTCCACCAGCGCCCGGGAATCGGGCTTCTGACCCTGCACCAGGTAGAGGGCGACCAGGCCGACCGCGAACAGGTCGGCCGCGAAGTCCGGCTCGGCGCCCATCAGCTGCTCGGGCGCGAAGTAACCCGGCGTTCCCACCACGTAGTTGGTCTCGGTGAGACGGGGCTCGCCTTTGCGCATCGAGATGCCGAAGTCGGAGAGCCGCAGGTGCGGACGCCCGGTGCCGGTGGCTTCCAGGAGGATGTTGGCCGGTTTGATGTCGCGGTGCACGACACCTTCGGCGTGGACGGCCGTGAGACCGGAGAGGAGCTGGTCGAGAAGGGTGCAGACGAACCGGGGCGGCAGCGGACCGTAGTCGCCGATCAGGTGCGCCAGCGAACCGCCGCTCACCAGATCCATGGTGAACAGCACCTTGTCGTCGTCCGCGGCCCAGCTGGCCGGAGCGAGGACATGGGGGTGGTCGATCCGCAGGGCCTGCTCGCGCACGAAGCGCAGCAACGTGTGGGCGTCGCTCTGCTGGAGCACCTTGGCCGCCACGTACCGGCGGCGCCGGTGGTCCCAGGACCGCCAGACCGCGCCCACCCCACCGCGCCCGATGGGGTCGATCAGCTCGTACCGACCAGCGAAGATCTCACCCATTGCGCTGTGCCCGCTCCCCGGTCCGCCCGTTCAGCTTTGGTGCGCCTCGTAGTGGGCGACCGCGTCCGCGGTTCGCCCGGCGCCGTACACCCGGAGGAACTCTGCCAGTTCCGGGTGCGTCGGGGCGAGGGTGTCCGCCGCGTCTATGATGTCGCCGGCCGCCGCCACGGAGCGCAGCAGCGACTGGATCTCGCGCACCACGCGCCGCACGGTCGGCGCGCCCGAACTTGCCGTGGTCTGGCTGGTGTTGCTGAGCACGGAGCCGCCCTGGGATTTCTTGATCTCTTCCATCCGGTCGGTGGCCTCGGCGGCGCTGACGCTGCCGTCGGCGACCTGCCCGGCCAGGTCTTGCAGAGCCTGGACGCGCTGCACCACGGCCGGGTTGCCGATCTTGGCTCGCTGGCCGCTCATCAGCTGGGACAGCATGGGCGCGGACAGGCCGAGCACCGCCGCGAGCCTGGCCTGATTCAGGCCCAGGTCGTCGATGAGCCGACGGAAGAGCGCCCCCAGCGGCTCCCCGTACCAACTGCGCTGTAGCTCTCTGGCTCTGGCCGTCGACTCTTGCTGCGCTGCGTCCATTGCGTCTCCCCTTCGCTGCTGCGAACCTCGCCGAGCATCTTACGGAGCGTGGTCGCGGACCGGGAGTCCCAATCCTTTTGCAGGATCTGGGGGTACACCCGGTACTCTGTTCTGCGGCGGTGGCCACGGCGCGGTTGCGACCGGTCGCCTCCACCCGTTCCCGGGGCCTTAGCTCAGTTGGTAGAGCGCTGCCTTTGCAAGGCAGATGTCAGGAGTTCGAATCTCCTAGGCTCCACTGCACAGAATGCCCCTCTGGCCTGTTTTGCCAGGTCAGAGGGGCATTTCTCGTTCGCGGGGCGTCGTTTACAGGGCGGCGTCCCGGGCCAGAAGTGCTGCCTGTACGCGGTTCTCGCAGCCCAGTTTCGCAAGGATCCGGCTGACGTACGTCTTCACGGTGGCCTCGCTCATGTGCAGCCGCTTGCCGGCGTCGGCGTTGGACAGGCCCTCGCCGAGCAGGGCGAGCACGTCCCGTTCCCGCCCGCTCAGCGCCGCGACCAGCCGCCGTGCCTCCTCGGCGCGGGCGGGGGCCCGTCCGGAGGCGAGCTGCTCCACGACGTGCCGGGTCGCCCCCGGTGACAGGTAGGCGTCCCCGGCCGCGGCGGCCCGTACCGCACGGATCAGCTCGGCCGGTGCCGAGTCCTTCAGCAGGAAGCCGGCGCCGCCGCTCTCCAGGGCCCGCAGTACGTTCTCCCGCTCGCCGAACGTCGTCAGGACGATGACGCGCGCCGCGGGTACCGCCCGGCCCAGTTCGGCGAGCGCGGTGAGCCCGTCCATGACCGGCATCTGAAGGTCGAGGAGCACCACGTCCGGTGCGTGCACGCGTGCCAGGTCGACGGCCTCGCGGCCGTTGGCCGCCTCCGCCACGACCTCGATGCCCCGGTCCGAGGTGAGGATCATCCGGATCCCCGCCCGGATCAGCGGCTCGTCGTCCGCGATCACAACCCTGATGTGCGGAACCGTCACGCTCTCTCCCACAGCTGCCGCTCATCTACTGTTCGACGTCGTACGACTTCTTCTCGATCAGCTTGCCGTCCCGGAAGCAGAAGCGGAACACCGGCTCCGACGTCAGGCTGTCGCCGTACTCCGAGGACGCGAGGACCAGGCACTCGGATCCCTCCGGTTTCGCGGGCCCGCTGTCCTGAAGGCCCGACGTCATGAAGGAGTCCCCGCTCGGCAGCTTGTCGCGGACCTTCTCCTCCGACGTGCCGACCTTCACCGCTTCGTACTGGGCCGGCTCGATCATGCCCTTGTCCACCGAGCCGACGAGGAAGAACAGAGCGAACCCGCCCACCACCATCAGCAGTACCAGTGCTCCTGCCGCGATCCCGCAGCCCAGTGCGATCCCGCCGGCCCTGCTTCCGCGTCCGCCGCTCATGTTCAGCTCCCTCTGCACAGCGGTCCAGTCCATGACGGGACCAGCGTTGCCCAGAGGGACCGACGGCGACTGCTGCCGGAAGTCGTCCCGCGCATCGACCAAAGGCGCGTGTGCCGCGCCCGCCGCCGCGACCTTGGCCGGGGGGAGGCCGTCGGTGCCGTACGGCAGGACCCCGGCCACGCGGAATCCCCCGCTCTCGGTGCGTCCCGCGTGGACCATGCCACCGACCAGCCGGGCCCGTTCGCGCAGCCCCGTCAGACCCTGCCCGCCGCTGACGACGTCTTCCGGGTCCGCCGGGGCGGGGCCGTTCGCGATCTCGACGACGAGCGAGTCCGGTTCGTACCGCAGCTCGACGGTGATCGCGGCGCCCGGCGCGTGCTTGTACGCGTTGGTCAGCGCTTCCTGGACGATCCGGTACGCCGCGTGGTCGGCGGCGGCGGCCAGTGGCCGCCGGTCGCCCGAACGCCGCAGGTCGACGCTGTTGCCGGCCGCCCGCGCCGCCGCCACCAGGCCCTCGATGCCCGCCGCGCCCCGGGCCGCCGGGTACGGGTCCTCGCCGGGCGGGGGGCCCGGGGCGGGCGATGGTTCCTCCCGCTCCACGCCGTCGCGCAGGATGCCGACGACCTCGCGCAGTTCGTGCATCGCGGCCACGGAGGCGTTCCGCAGCACGCCGACCCCTTCGCGCTGGCGGTCCGTCAGCGCGGGGTCGACCTCCAGCGCTCCGGTGTGTACGGAGATCAGCGCCAGCTGGTGGCCGAGGCTGTCGTGCATGTCCTGCGCGATCCGCTGCCGCTCACGCAGCCGCGCCTGCCCGGCCACCATGGCGCGCTCGCGCAGCAGTTGGGCGTTGTGGTCCTGGAGGGCGTGCAGCAGGGTGCGGCGCTGGGTCCAGTAGCGGCTGGCCAGGCCGGGCACGACCGTCGTCGCGAGGAAGTAGAGGGTGCTGAACATGATCAGTGACAGCGGGGAGAACCGCGGCCACTCCAGGGCGACCCCGATGCCGATGGTCAGGACGTACGACGCGGTGAAAGCCCCCAGCGCGCGCCCGGCGCCCGGGATCCGGCGTCCCGCGGACCACCCCGAGACCATCAGCAGCGGCGCGAACCCGCCCAGTACGCCCGCCGCCCCGCCCGAGACGACCAGTACGCTCGCGGGCAGCCGGCGGCGCAGCAGCGACAGTACGGCGACGGCGAGGGCGGTACCGGCCTGCGCGAGTCCGGTGCTGCCCAGCAGCTCCTGCATCCCGGCCGCCAGCAGCGCGAGCACGACGGCGAGGACGCTCTCGCCCGCGATGCGGCGCCCCGGCCAGGGGTCGGGGCCGGCCAGCCACCGTCGCGAGGCTCTGATCTTCGAAGACACGTCCACGGCCGAACTCTAGGCAGCGGGCCGTGGCGCCCGCCGCGCACTTTCGTCGCGCCCGGCCGCTACGAAAGAGAACAGGGGGAGGCCGTCCGCGGCAAGCCGGCGGCGGCACGCGGCAAGCAGCGCACAGCCCGCACAGCACAACGCACGGGTGCCGGGAGACCCGCAGGTCTCCCGGCACCCGTGCTTCAAGCAGGCCCTGACGTGATGTCAGGGGTTGTTCTTGTCACGCTCCGCGGCCTCGGCCTCTGCCTCGGCCTGCTTCGCCTGCACCTCCGGGTCGAGCACCTGACCGCTGCCGTCGACCGAGGTCAGCGGCGCCCGGTCGGAGACCTCGGTGGCGGCGGGGGGCTCGACCAGCCAGTCCGGGTTGGCCTGCTTGTCCCACCACTTCCACGCCGCGAAGGCGCTGCCCGCCAGTACGCCGACGATCGCGAAGCTCTTGGCGACCCGGCCGGCCCGGGCCCGCCGCTCGTGCCTCTTGACCAGCTTGCGGATGTCCTTCGCCGTGATCTGGCCGCGCAGTGCGGCCACGGCGGCCGCACTGCGCACGGCGGCCTGCTCACGTACGGGCTGCGCGGCCGCCATCGCCTGCTCCACGCGCGGGACGGTGAAGTCGGCGGCCTGCCGGGCCGCGGTGCGGGTCCGTACCGCGGCCCGGTGGGCGGCCACGTCGACCTTCGGGGGTACGTGCGTACGGGCCTGCTCTATGCGCGGCGCCACATGTGCTCCGTACTGGACACGGGCCTGGTGAGCGGCCTTGGACACCTTCGGCGCGAGCCGTACGCGGGCGTCGTGCGCATATTGCGTGGCCTGTTCCTTGGCCGTACCGGCGTAGGGCGCCACCACTTCCGCGGCGTGCAGCACGCTCTCCTTGGCCGATTCGGATGCGGCGCGCACGCTGTCGATGCGGGTCACTGGATCCTCCTCCTTGGTGGCGGTTCGGTATATCGCCTATCCACCCATTTCGAAATCATGCCTTCCGGAGGCCATCACGGCACGTGCGGACGCGCATCCGGGTCATGGGTGGCGACTCGGGCAATCTCAGGTCTCTCAGGACAATGCGGTGCAAGGGGACTCGCGCACGACAATGCCACGGTTCGCCGTCGCGCGTGGCGGTTCGGCGGCTACTCGTCGTAAACCGTCCGTGCGAGGATCTGGACACGTCAGTGAGTACTTATGGAAGGCAGAACGTGGCAGAGCAGCTTTACGCCACCCTGAAGACCAGCCAGGGCGACATCCGGATCCGGCTCCTGCCGGACCACGCGCCGAAGACGGTCAAGAACTTCGTGGAGCTCGCACAGGGTGAGCGGGAGTGGACGAACCCCGAGACGGGGAAGAAGACCACGGACCGGCTGTACGACGGCACTGTCTTCCACCGCGTGATCCAGGACTTCATGATCCAGGGCGGCGACCCGCTGGGCAACGGCACCGGCGGTCCCGGCTACAAGTTCAGGGACGAGATCCACCCCGAGCTCGCCTTCGACAGGCCCTACCTGCTGGCGATGGCCAACGCGGGTCCGGGCACGAACGGCTCGCAGTTCTTCATCACCGTGTCGCCGACCATGTGGCTGACCGGCAAGCACACCATCTTCGGCGAGGTCACGGACCCGGCGAGCTGGAAGAACGTGGACTCCATCGCCGCCACGAAGACCAATCCGCGCACCGCGCGTCCGCTCAGCGACGTCGTCATCGAGTCGGTCGTCGTCGAGAGCCGCTGACAGACGCCGGGCGCGGCCGGGAACCAAACGGCACCGCCCGTCCGTACTGGATACGCGGGGCGGTGCACGGAGCCGGACCGCCAAGAGCCACACCTGGGGACCTAGGGACGGACCGATGGACCACTGCTACCGGCATCCGGGCCGCGAGACGGGCATCCGCTGCACGCGCTGCGAGCGTCCGGTCTGCCCGGAGTGCATGATCAGCGCGTCGGTCGGCTTCCAGTGCCCGGACTGCGTCCGCGAAGGTTCCGGTACGGGCCACCCCCCGGCCGCGAGCCGGCCCCGCACGATCGCCGGCGGCTCGGTAGCCGCCGACCCGCGGCTGGTGACGAAGATCCTTCTGGCGATCAATGTGGCGCTGTTCGTCGCGGTGCTGTCGCGCGAGGCGCTGGTCGACCAGCTCGATCTCGTCGGTCTCGCGTTCAGCCGTTCGTCGCTCCAGGTCGTCGGCGTCGCGGACGGTGAGTGGTACCGCTTGATCACGGCGGTGTTCCTGCACCAGGAGTTCTGGCACATCGGATTCAACATGCTGGGCCTGTGGTGGCTCGGCGGCCCCCTGGAGGCGGCGCTGGGCCGGGCCCGGTTCCTCGCGCTCTACCTGCTGTCCGGCCTCGGGGGCAGCGCGCTCACCTATCTCGTGGCCGCGCCGAACCAGCCCTCGCTCGGCGCTTCCGGTGCGATCTTCGGGCTGCTGGGCGCCACCGTCGTCCTGATGCGCCGCATGAACTACGACATGAAGCCGGTTCTGGTGCTTCTCGCGCTGAACCTGCTCTTCACGTTCACCTGGTCCGGCATCGCCTGGGAGGCGCACGTCGGCGGGCTCGTCGCCGGGACCCTGGTGGCGATCGCCCTCGTGCACGCGCCGCGTGAGCGCCGGGCGCTGGTGCAGTACGGCGCCTGTGGGCTGATCCTGCTGGCGACCGCCGGGATCGTCGTGGCGCGGACTCTGATGCTCACATGAGCCCTGGTGGCGTCGATTGCGCGCACGTTGTCCACAGAGCCCGGTGTGCATTGTGCATTCAGGTGGAAAGTGCGGGAACAGCTGTGCCCCTCGTCGCTGAACTGGCTTTTTCCCAGGCAGGACAAGGGGCAGGCCGTAACTTTTAACTGCCCGGCAGGGCCTCGGCAGTCACACCGGCGTCAACACGCTGTGAGTTATCCACAGATCGTCTGACCTTTCCCCACCGTGTGGACAACGCTGTGGATAACCTCTGGTCAGAGCTTGCGCGGGGCGCTTACTTCCACTGCGTGGAGACACCGAAGCCGGCGGCGATGAAGCCGAACCCGACCACGATGTTCCAGTTGTCGAAGCTCTGGATCGGCAGGTCGCCCTCGGTGACGTAGAAGACGACGATCCAGGCGAGCCCGATCAGGAAGAGCGCCAGCATCACCGGAGCCACCCAGCTCCGGTTCGTCAGCCTGATGGCGGTCGCCTGCTTCGACGGCGCCGGCGGCGGCGTGAAGTCTGACTTCTTGCGGATACGTGACTTCGGCACGAGGGACTCTCCTGTCGATGCGCTGCGTTACCGCGCAGGGAACTGTGGCTGGTGCCCGGTGCGGGCACAACGGGGAGCACTGCCTCCCCCGGGCGTCCGTTAGCGTAGTGCTTCCGCGGCGTCGAAGGAGATAAGGGTACGTTGAGCAATTCTGCCGACTCTCCCACCGAACCCGCCCGGCGCCCCGCGCTGCGGCCGGTCAGGCTGCTGACGGCCGGGGTCTTCGCGCTCGCCGGGCTGATCTTCGTGACCAGCTTCAACACGGCCAAGGGCACCAATATCCGGACCGACGCCTCGCTGCTGAAGCTCTCCGACCTGATCGACCAGCGCAGCCACAAGAACAAGGAGCTGGGCGAGTCGACGGCGGCCGTACGCGACGACGTGGACGCGCTCGCGGAGCGCGGCGACAGCAGTACGCGGGCCGAGGACGCCAGGCTCAAGGCGCTGGAGGCGTCCGCCGGCACCCAGAAGCTGTCCGGTCCGGGTCTCACCGTCACGCTCGACGACGCCCCGCCGAACGCCACGGCGAACCCCGGCTACCCCGATCCGCAGCCCAACGACCTGGTCATCCACCAGCAGGACCTCCAGGCGGTCGTCAACGCCCTGTGGCAGGGCGGCGCGAAGGGCATCAGGGTCATGGACCAGCGGCTGATCTCCACCAGCGCGGTGCGCTGCGTCGGGAACACGCTGATCCTCCAGGGGCGGGTCTACTCGCCGCCGTACAAGGTCACGGCGGTCGGCGACCGGGACCGGCTCCAGAGTGCGCTGACGGCGTCCACGGCGCTCCAGAACTACCAGCTGTACGTGAAGGCGTACGGCCTCGGCTGGAAAGTCGACGAGCACGAGGCGGTGACTCTTCCCGGCTACTCGGGCACAGTGGATCTCCACTACGCGAGGCCCGTCGAGTGAGCGGGGGAGCCGATGGCGGTGCGCGGACGGCCGGTGCGCGGAGGGCCGGTGCGGCTGGTCGTCAGGACCTTCAGTGAACTGTGCCTGACCGTAGGCACCTTGATCGTGCTCTTCGTCGCGTACGTGATGTTCTGGACGGGGGTCAAGGCCGCCGAAGCGAGCGACGGACAGATCGACCGGCTCCAGGACACCTGGGCGCGCAGCCCTCTCGCCGCCCCCGCGCCGGGGCCGGAGGCCGAGACCGCACCGCGGGCCCCCGGGGCGTACGAGCCGGGCAGGCCCTTCGCCGTGATGTACGTGCCGCGCCTGGGCAGGGACTGGGACTGGCCGGTCCTGGAGGGCACGGGGACGAAGACGCTCCAGAAGGGGCTCGGCCACTACGCGGGGACCGCGCGGCTCGGCGAGACGGGGAACTTCTCCGTCGCAGGACACCGCCGTACATACGGAGACCCCTTCAAGGATTTCCCCCGGCTGCGGCCGGGTGACGCGGTGGTGCTGACGGACGGGGCGACCTGGTTCACGTACCGGATCGTGAACAAGCCGTACCGGACCGTTCCCGGGGACATCGGTGTGATCGACGACGTTCCGCGGAAGGCCGGCTTCGACGGTCCCGGGCGCTATCTGACGCTGACGACGTGCGAGCCGGAGTGGGGCAGCAGCCACCGGCTGATCGTCTGGGCGCACCTCGACGCCACGCAGCCCGTCGCGGACGGCAGGCCGCGCGCATTGAGCGGCTGACCCACGCGCCTTCCCCGTCGCCCTTTACTCTGGGTTCCGACCGAACGGAAGGGACAGCATGTACGGCTGGATCTGGCGGCATCTGCCGGGCAACACATGGGTGCGGGCGTTCCTCGCGCTCGTACTGGTCCTGGCGGTCGTCTACGCACTGTTCCAGTACGTCTTCCCGTGGGCGGAGCCGCTGCTTCCGTTCAATGACGTGACGGTGGACGGAGGGTCGGGCCAGTGAGCGCGCGGATCCTGGTGGTCGACAACTACGACAGCTTCGTCTTCAACCTGGTCCAGTACCTCTACCAGCTCGGCGCCGAGTGCGAGGTGCTGCGCAACGACGAGGTGGAGCTGAGTCACGCCCAGGACGGCTTCGACGGCGTGCTGCTCTCGCCGGGCCCCGGCGCTCCCGAACAGGCGGGCGTCTGCGTGGACATGGTGCGGCACTGCGCCACGACGGGTGTGCCGGTCTTCGGCGTCTGCCTGGGCATGCAGTCGATGGCCGTGGCGTACGGCGGTGTGGTGGACCGGGCCCCCGAGCTGCTGCACGGCAAGACCTCCCCCGTGACGCACACGGGCGTCGGCGTCTTCGCCGGGCTGCCCTCGCCCTTCACGGCGACGCGCTATCACTCGCTGGCCGCCGAACCGGAGGCGCTGCCCGCCGAGCTGGAGGTCACCGCGCGGACGGCCGACGGGATCATCATGGGCCTGCGCCACCGGGATCTGGCGGTCGAGGGTGTGCAGTTCCATCCGGAGTCGGTACTGACGGAACACGGCCACCTGATGCTGGCCAACTGGCTTGCCCGGTGCGGCTATCCGGGCGCGGTGGAGCGGGCGGCCGGGCTCGCGCCGGTGGTGGGCAAGGCCGCCGCGTGACGGAGCTCCGCCCCGAACACGACGCCGGCCGGGAAGCCTCGTACGGGCAGGGTGCGTACGGGGCGGCAGGCGCGTTCGAGGCGGCGGTGGACCGGCTCGCGGATCCGCTGAACGATCCGCTGCCGGGGCAGGAGGGGCGGCCGTCGGCGCCGCCGCCCGCGCCGGACCCGGAGCCCGATGAGACCTCGCCGTGGTTCCGGTCGGCGACGGTGCCGCAGGCGCAGACGCGGAAGCCCGCGTACGACCAGCCCCAGCAGCCCCACCAGCCCCAGCAGCCGCACGAGGCGTACGGACAGCCGGTGCGGCAGCAGCCCGCCGTACATCAGTCCGTGCATCAATCCGTACACCCGTCCGTACAGCAGGCCGCGCAAGAGCCCCAGAGGCCCCTCCAGCGGCCGCAGGAGGCGTACGGCGTCCCGGGCGCCGCCCAGGACTGGTACGGCCCCCAGGGGCCCGTACCGGCCCCCGGGCCGACAGCGGCACCCGAACCGGCACCCGAACCGGCCAACGCCCCGGAACCCACCCCCGCCCCCGCGCCCGCGTTCGACGACGAGACCGTGGCACTGCGGACGGAGGACACCCGGCGAATAGCCGAGCCGGCGCCCGTCACCGGTGGCCGCGCGGAGCGGCGCAGGGCCGCCAAGGGCAAAGGGGGCCGGGGCAAGGCCGTCTCCGGGGCGAAGGCGGGAGAGAAGGCGGCAGCGGACAGTGCCGAGCCGCCGCGCTCCCGCGTCGAGGCCCGGCGCGCCGCCCGCGCCGCGAAGGACGGTCCGGCCGTCGTCGCGAGCCGCTTCTTCGGCGAGCTGTTCATCTCGCTGGGCGTGCTGATGCTGTTGTTCGTCACGTACCAGCTGTGGTGGACGAACGTCCGGGCCGGTCTGTTCGCGGGCCAGGAGACGGACAAGATCCAGGAGGGCTGGGCGAACGGGCGCAAGCCCGGGGCGTTCGAGCCCGGCCAGGGCTTCGCGATCATGCACATCCCCAAGCTCGACGTCGTCGTCCCGATCGCCGAGGGCATCGACAAGAAGCGGGTCCTCGACAACGGCATGGTGGGGCACTACGCGGAGGGCCGGCTCAAGACGGCGATGCCGTCGGACAAGCGGGGGAACTTCGCGGTGGCGGGTCACCGGAACACGCACGGCGAGCCGTTCCGCTACATCAACCAGCTGGAACCGGGCGATCCGATCGTGGTGGAGACGCAGGACACGTACTACACGTACGAGATGACGAGCATCCTGCCGCAGACTTCTCCTTCGAACGTGAGCGTGATCGGACCGGTGCCGCCGGGGTCGGGGTTCACCAGGCCCGGCAGGTACATCACGCTGACGACCTGCACGCCGGAATTCACGAGTACGTACCGAATGATCGTGTGGGGCAAGATGGTCGACGAACGGCCGCGCGCCAAGGGGCAGCCCGACGCACTCGTCGGCTGAGAACGGGCCGGGCGGACGTATGGGACTTGAGGGACGGGGACGGGTGCGGTGGCAGCCAGGACGACCGAGCAGGACGAGCAGACCGGCACGCCCGTGCCCGCGTCGGCACCCGGGACGGGGCGGAGGAAGCGTGGGCGCGTCGCGGGCGCGGTCAGCCTCTTCGGCGAGCTGCTGATCACGGCGGGCCTGATCCTCGGGCTCTTCGTCGTCTACTCGCTGTGGTGGACGAACGTGCTGGCCGACCGCGACGCCGACCGGCAGGGCAACGAGGTGCGCGACCGGTGGGCGGGCGGCCCCGGGGCCCTCGACACCAAGGACGGCATCGGGTTCCTGCACGTACCGGCGATGAAGAACGGCGAGGTGCTGGTCCGCAAGGGTACCGACGCGAAGGGCCTGAACCGCGGTGTCGCCGGTTACTACACGGACCCGGTGAAGTCGGCGCTGCCGGCCGACAAGCAGGGCAACTTCTCGCTGGCGGCGCACCGGGACGGGCACGGCGCGAAGTTCCACAACATCGACAAGCTCAAGGACGGCGACGCGATCGTCTTCGAGACGAAGGACACCTGGTACGTCTACAAGGTGTACGCGAAGCTTCCCGAGACCTCGAAGTACAACGTGGACGTACTGAAGCCGGTCCCGAAGGAGTCGGGCAAGAAGAAGCCGGGCCGCTACATCACGCTGACGACGTGCACGCCGGTCTACACGTCGAAGCACCGGTACGTCGTGTGGGGCGAGCTGGAGCGTACGGAGAAGGTGGACAGGCACCGTACGCCGCCGGCGGAGCTGCGCTAGCGGTCGTCGCGCACGAGAGGGGCCCGGGGCCGCACCTTCGATGTGCGGCTCCGGGCCCTTTCCCGTTCGCCGTCCCGTGCGGCTTCTTGTGCGCCTCTCGGGCGTCCTCTCGTGCGGCGTCTCGTGCGGCTGGACGCGCGCCGTCTCGTGCGGCTGGACGCGCGGCGTCGAGGGGGAACGCGCGAAGGGCCGTGGACTTCTGTCGAAGTCCACGGCCCTTCCCATGTCTGCCGGAGGCTAGTCGCTCTCGCCGCCCCGGCCGAACGCGCCGCCGAAGAGGCCGCCGGCGTCGTTGCCGCCGTTGTTGCCCCCGTTGTCGCCGCCGCCGTCACCGCCGCCGCCGCCGGCCGCGGTGGTGAGGTTGACCGCCGTGCCCTTGGGGACCTGCTGGCCGGCCGCGGGCTGCGGGAGGATGACGATGGCATCGTCGTCCTGCGGGCCGGTGACCGTGCCGACCGTCAGTCCGGCGTCCTCGATCGCCTTGCGGGCGTCCTTGAGCTTCTGGCCGGTCACGGGCGGCACCGCGACCTGCTCCGGCTGGGCCGGTGCCTTCGCGACCGTCAGGGTGACGGTGCCGCCCTTGTCCGTCTGGCTGTTGCCGACGGGGTCCTGCTTGATGACCGTGCCCGGTGCCTCGGTGGACTCTTCGTCGTTGCGGGCGACCTGGAAGCCGAGGTCCGAGAGCTGCTTGCTGGCCGCGTCGAAGGGCTGGCCGACCACGGGCGGAACGTCGGCCTTGGTGGACTTGGCGATGGAGATGGTGATCGTCTCGCCCTTCTCCGCCTTCGTGCCGCCCTCCGGGTCCTGGTCGATGACCGTGCCGGCCGTCTTCTCGGACTCGACCGACTCGGTCTCGACGGAGAAGCCCTTCGCCTCGAGGTTCTCCGTGGCCCGGTCCTTGGTCTGGTCCATGACGTCGGGGACCTCGATCTTCGGCGCGCCCGTGGAGACGACGACCGTGACGGTCGAGCCCTGCTCGACCTTCTCGCCGCTCGACGGGTTCTGCTCGCAGACGTTGCCCTTGGGCTGGTTCTCGCACTCCTTGCGCTCGCCGACCTTGACCGTCAGGTCGCCCTCCGTGGCGAGGTCTCTGGCCCGGTCGAGTTTCTCGCCGATCAGCGTCGGCACCGTCACGTCGCCGGGGCTCTCCTCACCGGGGAAGAGCGACTTGCCGATCAGGATGGCGCCGACGAGGACCAGGATGCCCGCGAGGACGAGCAGGATCGTCGAGGTGTTGCTCTTCTTGTTCTGCTGCCTGCGGCGGTCCGGGCGGTCGTCGTAGCCGTAGCCGCCGTCGTCCGGATTGACCGGCGGGAGCATCGAGGTGGGGGCGCCGCCGGTGTCGGCCGAGCGCAGCGCCGTGGTGGGCTGGTCGTCGCCGTGGCCGCCGTAGCCGCCGTAACCGACCGAGCCGAGGGCGGAGGTGGCCGCGACGGGCTGGCCGTCGAGGCACGCCTCGATGTCGGCGCGCATCTCGTCGGCGGACTGGTAGCGGTAGTCGGGGTCCTTGACCAGCGCCTTCAGGACGATGGCGTCCATCTCGGGCGTGATCTCGGGGTCGAAGTTCGACGGCGGCTGCGGCTCTTCCCGTACGTGCTGGTAGGCGACCGCGACCGGGGAGTCCCCGATGAACGGCGGCCGTACGGTCAGCAGCTCGTACAGCAGGCAGCCGGTGGAGTAGAGGTCGGACCGCGCGTCGACCTGCTCGCCCTTGGCCTGCTCCGGGGAGAGGTACTGGGCGGTGCCGATGACGGCGGCGGTCTGGGTCATGGTCATGCCGGAGTCGCCCATGGCGCGGGCGATGCCGAAGTCCATGACCTTGACCTGGCCGGTGCGCGTCAGCATGACGTTCGCCGGCTTGATGTCGCGGTGGACGATCTGGGCGCGGTGCGAGTACTCGAGGGCCTGGAGGATGCCCACGGTCATCTCCAGGGTGCGCTCGGGCAGCAGCTTGCGGCCGGAGTGCAGGAGCTCACGCAGGGTCGACCCGTCGACGTACTCCATCACGATGTACGGGATGGAGACGTTGTCGACGTAGTCCTCACCGGTGTCGTAGACCGCGACGATCGCCGGATGGTTCAGCGAGGCCGCCGACTGGGCCTCGCGGCGGAACCGGGCCTGGAAGGACGGGTCGCGGGCGAGATCCACCCGCAGCGTCTTCACGGCGACGGTGCGGCCGAGCCGGGTGTCGTGCGCGATGTAGACCTCGGCCATGCCACCACGGCCGAGCACCGAGCCCAGCTCGTACCGGCCGCCGAGGCGACGCGGCTCTTCCATAGCTAATCCAGCCCTCTCCGTCTGTCCCGACCGCACCTGTGTGTGGTCCGGCGGTGTGCTGTCCGCGCATACGGTACCGGGCGGCCCGTATCTGGTCCGCCCGTGACCGCCGAGCGGTACCCGTCGGGTACCGCGACGTGGGCGTACGCGCCCGTCAGGTGACCGGCGTCACTTCTGCCTGTCGAGGACCGCCTGCATCACGTCCTTCGCGATGGGGGCCGCGAGACCGCCGCCGGAGATGTCCTCGCGGTTGGCGTTGTCGTCCTCGACGACGACGGCGACCGCGACCGGGGAGCCTTCGTCGGTCTTGGCGTACGAGATGAACCAGGCGTAGGGCTTCTCGCTGTTGTCGACGCCGTGCTGGGCGGTGCCCGTCTTGCCGCCGACGGTGACGTCGGGGATCTTGGACCGGGTGCCGGTGCCCTCGTTGACGACCGTCTCCATCATTTCCTGGAGCTTCTGGGCGTTCTCCGGGGAGAGCGGGGTGCTCATCTCCTCGGGGCTCGTCTTCTCCAGGACGTCCAGGTTCGGATCGGTGAGCCGGTCGATCATGTACGGCTTCATCAGCTTGCCGTCGTTGGCGATGGCGGCGGTCACCATGGCCATCTGGAGCGGGGTGGCGGCGGTGTTGAACTGGCCGATGGAGGAGAGGGCCGTCTGGGCCTTGTCCATGTCCTTGGAGAAGACGCTCGCGTTGGAGCGGACGGGCACGAACTGCTGCTCGTTGAAGCCGAACTTCTCGGCGGTCTCCAGCATCTTCTCGTTGTCGAGGTCGGCGCCGATCTTGCCGAAGACCGTGTTGCAGGACCACTGGAGCGCGACCCGGAGGCTGGCGTTCTTGCAGGGGTGGTTGCCGTCGTTCACCAGGTTCTTGGTGGACAGCGGAAGCTTCCACGGCAGCGGCGAGTCGGTCTTCGCGTCGACGTCGTCGTACAGGCCGTGCTCCAGCGCGGCGGCCGCCGTGACGACCTTGAAGGTGGAGCCGGGCGGGTACGTCTCGCGCAGCGCGCGGTTCGTCGTCGGCTTGTCCGGGTCCTTCTCGTACTGCTGCCAGTTCTTCACGTCCTCGTCGGTGTTGCCGGCGACGCGTGAGGGGTCGTACGAGGGGGTGCTGGCGAGGGCGAGGATCGCGCCCGTCTTCGGGTCGATCGCCGCGACGGCGCCCTTGCGGCTGCCCAGGCCCTTGTAGGCGGCTCGCTGGGCGGCGCCGTTGAGGGTGGTGACGACGTGGCCGCCCTGCTTCTTGTCGCCGGTGAACATCGAGAGCGTACGGTCGAAGAACAGGCGGTCGTCGGTGCCGGTGAGGATGTCGTCCTCGATGGACTCGATCTGGTTGGAGCCCATCCGCTGTGACGTGAAGCCGGTGACGGGCGCCCACATCGGGCCGTCCTTGTAGGTCCGCTGGAACTTGAAGTCGCCGCTCTTCGACTCCTTGGACCCGGTGATCGCCTTGCCGTCCACGATGATGTCGCCGCGCTTGTGGGCGTAGCGGTCGATCAGGACGCGGCGGTTGTTCGGGTCCTTGGAGAGCTCGTCGGCCTTGACGTACTGCACCCAGTTGACGCGTACGAGCAGGGCGAGGATGAGCAGGCCGCAGAAGATCGCGACCCGGCGCAGGGGCTTGTTCACGGGCGGACCACCTGGGTCATCTCGGCGTCGGACGTAGGTGCGGGCGCGGGCGCGGGCCTGCGCGCGGTGTCGCTGATGCGCAGCAGGATGGCGATGAGCGCCCAGTTGGCGATGACGGAGGAGCCGCCCTGCGCGAGGAACGGCATGGTCATGCCGGTCAGCGGGATGACGCCGGTGACGCCGCCGGCGACCACGAAGACCTGGAGGGCGAAGGCGCCGGAGAGGCCGATCGCCAGGAGCTTGCCGAAGGGGTCGCGGGCGGCGAGTGCGGTGCGTACGCCGCGCTCGATGAGGAGGCCGTACACGAGGATGATCGCCATGAGGCCGGTGAGGCCCATTTCCTCACCGACGGTGGCGAGGATGTAGTCGCTCTTGGGGGCGATGCCGCCGATGAGGCGCGAGTAGCCCTGGCCGAGCCCGGAGCCGAAGAGGCCGCCGGAGCCGAAGGCGTAGACGGCCTGGGCGGTCTCGGTGACGCCGCCGTTCTGGAGGGCGAGGGGGTTGAGCCAGTTCTCGACGCGGGACTGCACGTGGCCGGCGAAGGAGGCGACGCCGACGGCGCCGGCGGCGCTGAGGGTGAGGCCGAAGACGACCCAGCTGGTGCGCTCGGTGGCGACGTACAGCATGATCACGAAGAGGCCGAAGAAGAGCAGCGAGGTGCCCAGGTCGGTCTCGAAGATCAGGATCATCAGGCTGATCGCCCAGATGGCGAGGATCGGTCCGAGGTCGCGGCCGCGGGGCAGGTACATGCCCATGAAGCGACGGCTGGCCAGGGCGAGCGCGTCGCGCTTCACCATCAGGTAGCCGGCGAAGAAGACCGCGATGATGATCTTCGCGAACTCGGCGGGCTGGAGCGATCCGACACCGGGGATGGTGATCCAGATTCGTGCGCCGAACTTGGCCGGGAAGAACATCGGCAGGATCAGCAGCACGAGGGCCACGACCATCGAGATGTACGTGTAGCGCTGGAGTACGCGGTGGTCCTTCAGGAACAGCAGGACGCCCAGGAAGAGGGCGACGCCGAGCGCCGACCAGATCATCTGCTTGGGTGCCATCGCGCCGCCCACGGCGGCGGTGGTGATGGACGGCTCCAGGTCGAGCCGCCAGATCAGCACCAGTCCGAGCCCGTTGAGCAGGGTGGCCAGGGGCAGCATCAACGGGTCGGCGTACGGCGCGAACTTGCGCACCATCAGGTGCGCGACGCCCGCGAGCAGGCTGAGTCCGAGGCCGTAGCCGAGCATGCCCGCGGGCAGGCTGCCGTCCTTGGCGAGGCCGACATTGGCGTACGCGAAGACCGGGATGATGACGGCGAACGCGAGCATGGCCAGCTCGGTGTTGCGCCGGCTCGGCGCTTCGATCGCGCCGATGGTGGTCGTGTTGGTCACAACGCTCATTTGGTAAGGCCCCCTACGGCTTTACGGCTTACCGCACTGCGAGACCAGCTTCTGCTCTTCCTCGGAGAGGCTGGGGCCAGGAGTGGGCGTAGCTGTAGCCGTCGGAATCTTCTGGGTGGTCTGGGTCGTGGCGCCGGAGCCGGTCGTGCCGCCCGCTTCGCCCTCGCCCGTACGTGCGTCGTTCTCGCGGTTCTCGCGCTCCGCCTTTTCGCGCTCCGCCTTCTCGCGGGCCTCGCGCTCGGCCTTGCGGCGCTCCTCGTCCTTCTTGCACGCGGATGCCTGGGTGCCGAGCTCGGTGACCTTCTCGCGCGCGTCGGTGAGGCTGCCCTCGGTGATGGTCGCCTCTACCTGCTTGCGCTGGTAGGGCGGGAGGTACTTGAGTTCGATCTCGGGGTGGTCCTTCTCGACCTTCGAGAGGGAGACCCAGGCGAGGTCCTGGCTGATGCCCCGGTAGAGCGCGACGTGTTCCTCGTTGGCGCCGACGTAGTACTGCGTCTGCGTCCAGCGGTAGCCGCCGTAGAGGCCGCCGCCGACGACGGCGACCGCGAGCGCCAGGTACAGCGTTCTCTTGAACCACTTGCGGCCGGCGCGCGGCTTGACGAAGTCCTCGTCGCTGTACGCGCCGAAGGCGCCGTCGGGGGCGCCTCCGTAGCCGCCGGTGTCACCGCTGCCGGGCGGGCCGAACGCGCCGCCCGGTGCGGCCTGCGGGGGGACGGGCCTGCCGAGGCCCGCCGCGCGGCCCGCGGGGGTCTGCATGGCGCCGCCGTCGTTGGCCTGGAGCTGGTTCTCGGCGACCGCGCCGACCACGACCGGGGTGTCGTTGAGCTGCCCGGCCAGGGTGTCGTTGCCGTCGACGTCCAGGACGTCCGCGACGATGCAGGTGATGTTGTCGGGTCCGCCGCCGCGCAGGGCGAGCTGGATGAGCTCCTGCACGGTCTCCTGGGGGCCGTGGTAGCTGGCGAGCGTCTCCTCCATCGTCTGGTGGGAGACGACGCCGGACAGACCGTCGGAGCAGATCAGGTAGCGGTCGCCGGCCCGGACCTCGCGGATGGAGAGGTCGGGCTCCACGTGGTCGCCACTGCCCAGCGCGCGCATCAGCAGGGAGCGCTGCGGGTGGGTGGTGGCCTCTTCCTCGGTGATGCGGCCCTCGTCGACGAGGCGCTGCACCCAGGTGTGGTCCTGCGTGATCTGGGTCAGTACGCCGTCGCGCAGGAGGTACGCCCGTGAGTCGCCCACGTGCACGAGACCGAGGCGCTGCCCGGTCCACAGGAGGGCGGTGAGCGTGGTGCCCATGCCTTCCAGCTGCGGGTCCTCCTCGACCATCATGCGCAGCTGGTCGTTGGCCCGCTGCACGGCGGTGCCGAGCGAGGTCAGGATGTCCGAGCCGGGTACGTCGTCGTCGAGGGTGACCAGGGTCGAGATGACCTCGGAGCTGGCCACCTCGCCGGCGGCCTGTCCCCCCATGCCGTCGGCGATGGCGAGAAGGCGTGGGCCGGCGTAACCGGAGTCCTCGTTGCCTTCCCGGATCATGCCTTTGTGCGATCCGGCGGCGAAGCGCAGTGACAGACTCATGCGCACCTCGCCCGTCGGCTCCGGGTACATCCGCACGGTGCCCACCCTCCGGTCGGGAGCCTGCGGAGATCCGTTGTGGGGACCGCCGCGGCTCGCTCGCTCCGCTCGCGCTCAATCATGACGTGGCACTACTTCCGCAGCTCGATGACGGTCTTGCCGATGCGGATCGGCGCGCCCAGCGGAATGGGGGTCGGGGTGGTGAGTCGGGTCCGGTCGAGATACGTGCCGTTGGTGGACCCGAGATCCTCGACGATCCACTGGCCGTCACGGTCCGGGTAGATCCTGGCATGACGGCTGGACGCGTAGTCGTCGTCCAGCACGATCGTCGAATCGTGCGCCCGCCCCAGCGTGACGGTCTGCCCCTGGAGGGCCACCGTCGTGCCGGTGAGCGTGCCTTCGGACACCACCAGCTTGGTGGGGGCGCCGCGGCGCTGGCGCTGCTGCGGCGGCGCCGCAGCCTGTTGCTGGCGTCCGGTCTGCGGCGGCCTGGCGTCGGCGGACGCGGTGCGGCGTGAGCCGCGCTGCGTGACCCGCGTACCGAACAGATCGCTGCGGATGACCTGGACGGCCACAATCACGAACAGCCACAGAACAGCCAGGAAACCTAGCCGCATGACCGTCAGGGTCAGCTCTGACATTGCCCCCGCTTCACCCTTCGGCTTGCCGATAAACGATGGTCGTGCTGCCCACGACGATCCGCGAGCCGTCGCGGAGCGTAGCGCGGGTGGTGTGCTGTCCGTCTACCACGATGCCGTTGGTAGACCCGAGATCCTGGATCGTCGGGGGCGTTCCGGTCCGGATCTCACAGTGCCGGCGCGATACGCCGGGGTCGTCGATCCGCACGTCGGCTTCGGTGCTGCGGCCCAGCACCAGCGTCGGGCGGGACATCTGATGGCGTGTGCCATTGATCTCGATCCAGCGCCGCGTCTGCGCGCCCGGCATCGGGCCGGGGCCCGCGCCGGGGGCGGGCGGCCTGCCGGACACGGCTGCCGGCCCGCCGGGCCGTGCGCCGTGCGCCGGCGGCGGGGCGGCGGGCATGGGAGGCGCTCCGGGAGCGGCCGACGGCGGGTAGCCGTAGCCGCCGCCGCGAGGGGCGGCGGGTGCGGGGCGGCCGGGGGCCGGGCTCTGCGCGGGGGCGGCCTGCGACGTGCTCGACGCGAGCGTGCGGCTGCGTACGCGGTAAAGACCGGTGTCGAGGTCTTCGGCCTTCTCCAGGTGGACCTTGATGGGGCCCATGAAGGTGTAGCGCTGCTGCTTCGCGTAGTCGCGGACCAGGCCGGAGAGCTCGTCACCGAGCTGTCCGGAGTACGGGCTGAGGCGCTCGTAGTCCGGGGTCGAGAGCTCGACGATGAAGTCGTTGGGAACGACGGTCCGCTCGCGGTTCCAGATCGTGGCGTTGTTGTCGCACTCGCGCTGGAGGGCGCCGGCGATCTCGACAGGCTGGACCTCGGACTTGAAGACCTTGGCGAAGGTGCCGTTGACCAGACCTTCGAGACGCTGCTCGAAACGCTTCATGACTCCCATGGGGCACCTCCTCCGTCGTTGCCGTCCTGGTACTGCTTACTGATCGTATCCACGCGTCGGGAAATCGGCTGGTTCCCCTTGTCTGCACAGCGGATGAGTGTCACCTCTCACAGGGATCGTAGAGGTGGCCTGATGACAGTGTCCCGCACCCGGCGAGCACTCTGGAGGAGTGGGTGACGGGCGGCGGCGTTCCCTCGGGCGTTCCTCTTGTCGTGCGGTGCGCGTTCTCGCGCTTTCCCGCCCGTTCTCGTCCTCGTCGCCGTCCTTCGTCGCCGTCGTCCTGCTGTGCCCGCGGCGGTGCCGCCTGTCTTGTTCCCCTCCCTGTGCCCCTCCCTGTCTCCCTCTCGTTCCCCTCCTCGGGTCCCCCCGAACAACGCGTGTGAATCCACCCTGGCCACCGTGCTAATCTTCTGCATGTCGTCAGGCGCTCGCACAAACCAGTGAGAGATTCGAACGGCACCACTCATGCGCGAGTGGCGGAACGGCAGACGCGCTGGCTTCAGGTGCCAGTGTCCTTAGGGACGTGGGGGTTCAAATCCCCCCTCGCGCACTTGGTTGGACCCTGATTCGGGCCCCATCGTTGACCACGATGGGGTCCGTTTCTTTTTGCGTTGCACATGGTGTTTTCGGGGTGGGGGATCTCGCAGTGGCCCGTCGGAGGATCGCCGGGGTCGTGGCCGTGGTGTTCACGGCGCTGGCCGGCGCTCAGCAGGTGTTGCTGGTGGCGGGGTACGGGGGGTGGCTGCCGGGGTGGCAGCCGTGGCCGTACCTGCTCGTCGCCGCACCGGCCTGGCTCATATCCAGGCCGCTGTGGGGGGAGCGAATACCCCTTCCATGGCGGCGGATTGAAGATGTGCTGCGGCGGATTCCTTCCTGGGCGTACCTGGTGGGGGCGCTGGCGGCGGCCGCCGGGGTGTGGGCGGTGCTTCAGGATTTCGAGCCGTACCTCGGTCACGAGGAGGCGGTGTACGCGAACAAGGCGCGCTCCTGGGTGAGCGGGACGCCGGACGCGGGGTGGGGTCTCTACCGGCCCGTGGGGCTTCCGGCGCTGGGGGCCGTGGCCCTGTGGCTGGGCGGTGACGGCTCCGGGGTGGGTACAGACGGCTCGGGGATGGGCGGTGACGGCTCTCAGGCGGGCGCGCTGCGGGCGGTGGCGCTCGTGCTGACGCTGGGAACGCTGACTGTGACGTATCTCGTGGCGGCGGCCTGGACTTCGCGGCGGCGTGCGGTGGTGGTCGTGCTGGTGCTGCTGAGCGGGCTGGGGTTCCTGCGCAGGGTGCCGGAGTACCTGAACGACATCGGGGCGACCGGGCTGCTGCTGGTCGTCGTCTTCCTGCTGGTGCGGGCGCAGGAGAAGCCGGGTTCACGGGCGCTGTGGGGCGTGCCGGTCGTGGTGCTGGCCGCCTTCTATCTGCGGTACGGCGTGGTGGGGAACCTGCTGGCCGTAGGGCTCGCGGCGGTCTTCGCGTACGGGCCGCGCGCGTGGATGGCGCAGGGGCGGCGGCTGGCCGGCGCGGCCGTTGTGCTGGTGATCGGGCTCGTACCGCATCTGGTTCACGCCGTACGGGAGACGGGGTCGCCGCTCGGGATGGTGATGTCGGCGACTTCGCAGGCCAATCGCGCGTACGTGGGTGACGGGTTCGTCTACTACCTGGCGGTCTTTCCGTACCGGCTGGCCGGGGACCTGGGCGCGGTGGTGATGGTCGCGGGGCTGTGGGCGGCCGGGGCGGCGCTGCGGCGCGTGCGGGCTTCGCGGGCCGGGGCTTCGGTTGAGGCGGGGGCTTCGCGAGCAGGGACTTCGCACGCGGGGTGGGCGAGTGCTTCGCGGGGGGCGGCGGCGGGTGCTTCGTGCGGGATGCGGGCGGACGACCGGCGGCGGGTGTTCCTCGGTACGGCCGCTGTGCTGGTCTTCGTGGTCCTCGGAGTGGCGACGGACGGGGAGCCGCGGTTCGTCTATCTCGCGGTGGTCCTGCTCACGGTGCTCGGAGTGCAGGCGGTGGCCGAACTGGCGGGGGCGGCGTGGGGGGCACCCGTGCTGGCCGCCGTGGCGGCGCTGGCGGGACTGACGGTGCTGGGGACGACGCAGGTCGTGGCCCACGGTGCGATGCCGGGCCCGACCCGGCTGGCCTGGTCGATGGTGCCGGTGGCGCGGGAGATCGGGGCGGCGGCGCAGGGGCGGCCGTGCCTGGTGGTGACCGGGTACGAGCCGGAGTTCGGCTGGTACTCCGGCTGCGACGCCGTGACGTACGCCCAGTACCGGAAGCTCCGGGTGCCCGAGGGGACGCTGGTGAGCCTGGTGGTCTTCGAGCGAGGGCGGCTCCAGCCGGACGCGGCGGGGCTGGAACGGCTGACCGCGGGGCGGGAGACCGGCGTACGAACGATTGGGACGGACGGGCCGGTGGGGGCGGCGACGGTCGTCACGCTGCGGTAGGCGCCGTCTCCTTTGTCCACAGGGGGAGACGGGTGTCGGTGCCCGGCGGTACGGTCGTGAGCAGTTGATGTTGGCGGGCCGGGCGGTCGGGTGCCTTCGTGGCCCGGTGGCCTGGCGGCCTGGTGGTTCGGCGGGTTGGGCGGTTCGGCGGGGGACGTCGGTGACCGGTCTGCCGGTCTGCCGGCCGGTGCTGTGCGAGGACGGGGAGGCGGTGCACGATGGCCGAGAACGAGACGGTGTTTTCCGGGTTCGGCGGGGAGCGTATTCCGGTGGTGCCCGGCTTCGCCCGGTGCGGGTCGGAGGAGGAGCCCTCGCAGTCGCCCAAGGCTGAGGGCAAGGCGCTGCGCTCACGGGTGCCCAGGGCGTCGCACGACTCGCTCGTGCTCGCCGTGCAGCGGCCCGACGCGGTGCGGGCGGTCGAGGAGTCGAATCGCGGCCGGGTGCCCGAACTGGCCCCGATACGGGTGGGGCGGATGGCCGCGTCCCCGTTCGCGTTCCTGCGGGGTGCGGCCGGACTGATGGCGCACGACCTGGTGGGGACGCCCGTGACCGGAGTCGCCGCGCAGATATGCGGTGACGCCCACGCGGCGAACTACGGCCTGTACGGCGATGCGCGCGGCCGCCTGGTCATCGACCTGAACGACTTCGACGAGACCGTCGTCGGCCCGTGGGAGTGGGACGTCAAACGGCTCGCCACTTCGCTCGTGCTGGCGGGGCGCCAGACGGGAGCCGACGAGGACATATGCCGGCAGGCGGCCTTCGACGCGGTCGGGGCGTACCGGCGCACGATGCGGCTGCTCGCCCGGATGCCGGTGCTGGACGCGTGGAACGCGATCGCCGACGAGGAACTCGTCTCGCACGCCGACGCGCGCGATCTGCTCGGCACGCTGGAGCGCGTCTCGGAGAAGGCCCGTAACAACACCAGCGCGCGGTTCGCCGCCAGGGCGACGACCGAGGGGCCGGGGGGGACCCGGCGGTTCGTGGACGCACCGCCGGTGCTGCGGCGGGTGCCGGACGGGGAGGCGGCCGCGGTCGCCTCGGCGCTGGGCGGGTATCTGAAGACGCTTCCCGAGGACCGGCTGCCGCTGCTCGCGCGGTACGCGATCCACGACGTGGCGTTCAGGGTGGTCGGCACGGGCAGCGTCGGCACGCGGTCGTACGTGGTGCTGCTGATCGACCACCGGGGCGAGCCGCTGGTGCTCCAGGTGAAGGAGGCGCGGGCCTCGGCGCTGACGCCGTACCTGCCTCTCGCCGGCTTCGACGCGCCGCCGGCCGGGCACGAGGGGCGGCGGGTGGTGCTCGGGCAGAAGCGGATGCAGGTGGTGAGTGACAGTCTGCTGGGCTGGGCCGAGGTGGACGGGCGGCCGTTCCAGGTGCGGCAGTTCCGCAACCGCAAGGGCAGCGTGGATCCGGCGGCGCTGGAGCCCGGGCATCTCGACGACTACGGGCGGATGACCGGGGCGCTGCTGGCGCGGGCCCACGCGCACAGCGTCGATCCGCGGCTCGTCGCCGGGTACTGCGGGAAGAACGAGGAGTTCGACGAGGCGGTGGGGCGCTTCGCGGTGGCGTACGCGGACCGTACGGAAGCGGATCACGCGGTTCTGGTGGCGGCGGTGAAGGACGGGCGAACGGCGGCGGAGCACGGGGTGTGACGCGGCGGTCGGCGGTGGTCCGGCGCGGGGGTGGCGGGGTTGGGAGCGCGGGCACCCCGGGCGCCCGTACGCTGGTCGGGTGACTCAGGAAGCTCCCGGGGAGCCGACGACCCGGAACGACGACGCGCAGGACCCGCACGCGGCCGGGCACCGGGCCGCCGGCCAGCAGGCCGCCGGTGGTGATCAGGAGGCCGCCGGGCAGGGCGCTGAACAGGGCGCTGGGCAGAGCGCTGAACAGGGCGCTGGGCAGAGTGCCGGCCAGGGCGCTGGGCAGAGCCAGGGCCTGGAATCCGGCCAGAGCCCGGACCAGGGCCGGGCTCAGGACCAGGAGCGGCCGGAGGCGCGGCTGGAGAGGGCCGTGCGTGCGGCCGAGCAGGCGCTGATCGAGTTCGAGATCGCGGTGGAGACCTTCCGGGTCGAGGTGGAGAACTTCTCCCGGCTCCACCACCAGAAGCTCGGCCCGATGTACGCACGCCTCGACGAGCTGGACGCCCGGATCGCAGAGGCCACGGCCGCCCGTACCGGCGATCCGGAAGACCGCCGCCGCGCCGACGAGGCACGGGCGGTCGTCATGCCCATGCCGGGCGTCGAGGAGCTGTTCCACGACTGGATGGACTCGGACGGCCTTTCGCCCGAGGCTTCGGCGATGCTCACCGACCAGCGGGTGCAGCCGCCGAGGCGGGTCCGGCCGACCGAGGAGGCCCGCAAGCTCTACCGCGAGCTGGCCCGCAAGGCGCACCCGGACCTGGCGCAGGACGATGCGGAGCGCGGGCGCAGGGACGAGTTCATCACCCGGGTCAACGCGGCGTACGGGCGCGGTGACGTGGACCAGTTGCGCGCGCTCGCCGAGGAGTGGGCCGCCGGGCCGGTGCCCGAGCGGCAGCAGCCCGAGCGGGACGAGCTCTATGCCCGGCTGGAGTGGCTTTCGCAGCGCAAGGAGCTGCTGGCGGTGGTCGCGCGGGAGCTGGAGGACAGCGCCATCGGTTCGATGCTGCGGATGGCCCCCGAGGACCCTGACCGGCTGCTGGAAGAGATCGCCGAGCAGCTGCTCGCGCAGGTCGCCGAGCGTGAGGCGGATCTGGCGAAACTGGTGCAGTAGGTTGCCGGACGGGCAACCACTGCGGCACCGGCCGCCGGGCCGCTGTGACGGGCACACTGTTTACGTACATGTAGGTGCGTGTAGGTACGTGTAGGTACGAGAGAAGGCATGACCCATGAATTTCGCCCCGCTTCCTTCCGTCGACGCCGCGAAGGTGCCGTCGGACGGCTTCGTGCTGGACGTAAGGGAGAACGACGAATGGGCGGCCGGTCACGTCGAGGGCGCGCTGCACATCCCGATGAGCGACTTCGTGAGCCGCTTCGGTGAGCTCACCGAAGCGGCGGAGGACGGTCGGCGGGTGCACGTCATGTGCCGGGTCGGCGGCCGTTCCGCGCAGGTCACGCAGTACCTGGTGCAGCAGGGCGTGGACGCGGTGAACATCGACGGCGGGATGCTCGCCTGGGACGGTGCCGGACGCCCGATGGTCACCGAGAGCGGAATCCCGGCCTTCGTTCTCTGACCCGTCCTCTCCGGTTCTCCGGCCTCCGTTGCACCTGCCGGTCCGGACGGTGTTCAGCTGAGTCCACGGTTCAGCCGAGGGGGTGGGCCGCCAGTAGATCGCCGAGGGCTTCCTCGTGGGCGGCGGCCGGGCCGAGTGAGAGCTCGATCTGTTTGGCCCACGCGTGGTAGCGGTGCAGGGGGTAGTCGGTGTCCGCGCCGAAGCCGCCGTGCAGGTGCTGCGCGGTCTGGACGACCCGGCGTACGCCGTCGGAGGCCCAGATTTTCGCCACCGCGACATCCCCCGTGACCGGCAGCGCGCCGGGCGCCCCGGTGGCCAGCCGCCAGGCGGCCTGCCAGAGGGTGGCTTCCATGGCGCGCAGATCGATGTAGCGGTCCGCCGCCTGGACGGCCACGGCCTGGAAGGTGGCGACGGGGAAGCCGAACTGTTCGCGCTTGCCCGTGTATTCGCTCGTCATGGCCAGTACGCGCTCGCCGAGCCCCAGCGCCAGGGCGCAGGTTCCGGTGGTGAGGAGATCGCGCAGCCACTCCCAGGCGCCTTCGGCGCCGATCATCCGGTGGGCGCTGATCCGTACGGCTTCGAGGCGGACCTCCGCGAAGCGTTCACCGCTGGTGGAGACCTGGTCGGCCAGGGTGACGCCCGGTTGGTCGCGGGGGACCAGGGCGAGCACGGCGCGGCCCGCGCCCGTGTGCGCGGGCACGGCGATACGGTCCGCGCACTGAGCCCAGGGGACGCCCGTCTGGACGCCGTCGAGCAGCCAGTCGTCGCCGTTGCGCCGCGCCGTGACGGCGAGCTCCGCCGGGTCGTGCCCGGTACGGCCGTTGGCGGCGGCTGTCAGCACCAGCTCACCGCGGCCGACGCGAGGGAGGACCTCGGCGGCCAACTCGGCGGCTCCGTAAGCCTGTACGGCCATAGCGACCGCACTGGTCTCCAGCAGCGGTACGCGCGCGAGTACCTTCGCGGACTCGCGGAGCACGAGGCAGAGCGCGATGGGGTCGAGGCCCGCGCCGCCGTGTTCGGCGGCGAGGACCAGGCTCAGCAGGTCGGACCCGGCGAGCCTGGCCCACAGCGGGCGGTCGAAGTCCTCGGCGACCGCGCCCTGGGTGAGTGCGGGGCTCGGTACCCGGTCGGGCGCGACGCCCGAGAAGACCGCCTTCGCCGCCTCGACCGCCGCCTGCTGCTCCTCGGTGAAGGTGAAGTCCACGTCCCAGCCCTCCCGTGCCCCGGATGCCGCGTACACATCTGACGTCTGACGGAGCGTCAAGATAGAACACGTTCCTGAAAATGAACACAGTCGGGCCGGATGGCCTCAGCGGTCGAAGTCCAGCTCCACTTCGGGCGTCGCCGGATGCGACTGGCACGCCAGGACGTAGCCGGCGTCGGTCTCCTCGGGCTCCAGCGCGTAGTTGCGGTCCATCCGCACCTCGCCGGAGACCAGGAAGGCGCGGCACGTTCCACAGACGCCGCCCTTGCAGGCGTACGGCGCGTCCGCGCGGCTGCGCAGCACCGTCTCCAGCAGCGATTCGCCGTCCAGGACGGGCCAGTTGCCCGACCGGCCGTCGAGTGTGGCGGTGAGTGTGCTGCTCGCGGGGGCCGCCACGGGACTGCTGGTGACCGTTCCGGTGCCGTCGTCGACGTGGAAGATCTCCTCGTGGATACGGTTCCTGGCCACCCCGAGCCCGCGCAGGGCGCGCTCCGCCCCCTGGACGAGTCCGAAGGGCCCGCACAGGAACCAGCCGTCCACATCTGCCACCGGCAGCAGCGCCGGCAGCAGCCGGGTCAGCCGCTCCTCGTCGAGGCGGCCCGACGGCAGCCCCGCCTGCTGCTCCTCCCGCGAGAGCGCGGTGACCAGCTGGAAGCGGTCCGGGTAGCGGTCCTTGAGGTCGGCCACCTCCTCCAGGAACATCGTCGAAGCCGCCGTGCGGTCGCTGCGCAGCAGGCAGAACGTGGCGTCCGGCTCCCGGGCGAGCAGCGTGGACGCCATCGACAGCACCGGCGTGATGCCGCTGCCGCCCACGACGGCCGCGAAGCGGCCGGGGCGCGGCTCCAGAACGAAGCGGCCCGCCGGCGCCATCGCCTCGACGGTGTCGCCGACGGCCAGTTCCTTGAGGGCGTACGTCGAGAAGTCGCCGCCGTCGACCAGCCGGATGCCCACCCGCAGCACGGGCTCCCGCGGCGCTTCGGTGGCCGGGGCGCAGATCGAGTACGTACGGCGGATCTCCTCGCCGGCCACGACCCGGCGCAGCGCTATGTGCTGGCCGGGGGTGTGCCGGAAGGTCTCGCGCAGTTCGGGCGGCACGGCGAGGGTCACGGCCACGGAGTCGTCGGTGAGCCGCTCGACCTCGCGGACCCGGAGCGGATGGAACCCAGCCCGTCCGGCGTCTGAGGACAGCATCTACAACTCCTTGAAGTGGTCGAACGGTTCGCGGCAGGAGACACAGCGGCGCAGCGCCTTGCACGCGGTGGAGGAGAACCGGCTGAGCAGCTCGGTGTCCGTGGAGCCGCAGTGCGGGCAGCGCACCGACAGCGTGAGGGGTACGGGTCCGCCGTCGGCGGGCTGGGGGCGCGGCGGTGCTATGCCGAACTCCGTGAGCTTGCGGCGGCCCTCCGCGCTGATGTCGTCGGTCGACCAGGCGGGGGACAGGACCGTGCGGACCGTGACGTCCAGTATGCCGTGGTCGTGGAGCACCCGCTCGATGTCCGAGGACATCGCCTCGATCGCCGGGCAGCCGGTGTACGTCGGGGTCAGCTCGACCTCGACCCGGCCGGGACCGGAGACGTGGACGGCGCGCAGGACGCCGAGCTCCTCCAGGGTGAGCACCGGCAGCTCCGGGTCGGGGACCGAGCCCGCGACCTGGCGCAGCTCGGCCTCCAGGTGCGTCTCGGTCACCATGTCGCCCCCGGGTGGCTGCGGTGCAGGTGCTGCATCTCGGCGATCATCAGCCCGAACGGCTCGGTGTGGAGGCCCTGCCGGCCCGCTCCCGCCGCCCAGGCGCCGCTGCGCGGCCCGTCGGGGACGGTCAGCGTCGCCCGCTCCAGCACGGCGCCGACCGACTCCCGCCAGCCGTCCTCCAGCTTCTGCCGGTCGACGTCCAGGCCCTCGACGGGCTGGAACATCTCGCCGGTGAACCGCCACAGGGCGTCGCAGCCCCGCTGCATCCGCGCGTGGCTCTCCTCGGTGCCGTCGCCGAGGCGCAGCGTCCAGTGCTCGGCGTGGTCCTGGTGGTAGGCGACCTCCTTGACGGCCTTCGCCGCCAGCGGCGCGAAGGGGCCGTCCCCTGCCGCCAGCTGCCCGTACAGCAGCTTCTGGTAGGTGGAGAAGTAGAGCTGGCGGGCGATGGTGTGGGCGAAGTCGCCGTTCGGCTGCTCGACCAGCTGGAGGTTGCGGAAGGCCCGCTCCTCGCGGAGGTAAGCGAGCTCGTCCTCGTCGCCGACGAGGGAGAGCAGGACGCGTGCCTGCCCGAGCAGGTCCAGCGCGATGTTCGCGAGGGCCACTTCCTCTTCGAGCACCGGCGCGTGTCCCGCCCACTCCCCCAGCCGGTGCGACAGCACCAGTGCGTCGTCGCCCAGGGCGAGAGCCGCGGGCGCGAGTGCGGCGGCCTCGGGTGCGGCCTCAGGTGCGTGGTTCACAGGTGCCGCACTCCCTCGGGGATCTCGTAGAACGTCGGGTGCCGGTAGGGCTTGTCGGCGGCCGGTTCGAAGAACGGGTCCTTCTCGTCGGGCGAGGACGCGGTGATCGCGGCGGACGGCACCACCCACAGCGAGACACCCTCGGACCTGCGGGTGTAGAGGTCGCGGGCGTTGCGCAGGGCCATTTCCGCGTCCGGCGCGTGCAGGCTGCCGGCGTGGGTGTGGGACAGTCCGCGGCGCGAGCGCACGAACACCTCCCACATTGGCCAGTCGGAGTTCGTCATGCTGCTGCCTTCCCGTGCTTCGCGGCGTACGCGCTCGCCGCTTCCCGGACCCAGGCGCCTTCTTCGTGCGCCGTGCGCCGCTGTGAGATCCGCTGCTCGTTGCAGGGACCGTTGCCCTTCAGTACGTTCCAGAACTCGTCCCAGTCGATCGCGCCGAAGTCGTACTGGCCGCGCTCCTCGTTCCATCGCAGGTCCGGATCGGGGAGGGTGAGCCCGAGGGCCTCGGCCTGGGGGACCGCGATGTCGACGAAGCGCTGGCGCAGCTCGTCGTTCGAGTGGCGCTTGATCTTCCACGCCATGGACTGCGCCGAGTGGGCCGACTCGTCGTCCGGCGGGCCGAACATCATCAGTGACGGCCACCACCAGCGGTCCACCGCGTCCTGGGCCATCGCGTGCTGCTCCGGCGTCCCCTTGCTGAGGTGGAGCAGCAGCTCGTACCCCTGCCGCTGGTGGAAGGACTCCTCCTTGCAGATGCGGACCATCGCGCGGGCGTACGGCCCGTAGGAGCAGCGGCACAGCGGCACCTGGTTGGTGATCGCGGCGCCGTCCACGAGCCAGCCGATGGCGCCGACGTCGGCCCACGTCAGCGTGGGGTAGTTGAAGATCGACGAGTACTTCTGGCGGCCGGAGTGGAGCTTGTCGAGCAGCTCTTCGCGGCCGGTGCCGAGAGTCTCGGCGGCGCTGTAGAGGTAGAGGCCGTGCCCTGCCTCGTCCTGCACCTTGGCCATCAGGATGGCCTTGCGGCGCAGGGAGGGGGCGCGGGTGATCCAGTTGGCCTCCGGCTGCATGCCGATGATTTCGGAGTGGGCGTGCTGGGCCATCTGGCGGACCAGCGAGGCCCGGTAGGCGTCGGGCATCCAGTCCCGGGGCTCGATGCGCTCGTCGGCCGCCACGGCGGCGTCGAACGCCGCTTCGTGCGCGGCCGCGCCGTCCGCCTGTCCGGCCTGTGCCCCAGCCGTCGTACGGTCCGCAGCTGCTGTAGCCATCCGAGCCCCCTGCCGTCCCTGCCGACTGCTTCCCCGCCGGCGTCCCGACCGACCGATCGTTCGGTCCGATGACTTCAATGGTGAGTCGGCGGCCCGTAGGGTGTCAACCCTGTGGATAACTGTGGGGGCCTACGGTGATCGGGGCGGGATGGATTCGTACGACGACAGGGGTGTGACCGCCGGGCGGGACGCGGGCTCCGTCCCGGGCGCCACAGACGCCCCGGAAGCCTCCCGCGCCCCCGGCATACCGGGCGGCGGCATCGCCGCCCTGTCCCTCCCGTACCAGGCAGTGGCAGCCCTCGCGCTCGCCGTCGTCGGCGTGGTGGCCTGCGTGCATCTCGGGATGGTGTTTCTGCACGTCGCACCGTCCAACACCGTCAGCAAGCAGCACGGTGAGGCCGTCGACGACTGGATCTACCCCGAGTTCGAGCAGAACTGGAAGCTCTTCGCTCCCAATCCGCTCCAGCAGAACATCGCCGTACAGGTGCGGGCGCAGGTCCGTACGGCCGACGGGCAGTGGAAGACCACCGACTGGATCGACCTCTCCGATCAGGACGGCGAAGCGATCCGCGGCAATCTGCTGCCGAGTCACACCGTCCAGAACGCGCTGCGGCGCGCGTGGGACTTCTACACCGCCTCGCACGACAACGCGAACAAGCCGAACGGCATGCGCGGCGCCCTGTCCGAGCGGTACGTACGCCGCACCGTCATGCTGCGTCTTTCCCAGCAGGACCTGGGCGGTGAGGTGGAGCGGATACAGGTGAGGTCGGAGACCAAGTGGGTGAAGGCGCCGCCGTGGAGCGACGAGAAGACCAACACCCGGCCGGCCCACCGGGTGCTTCCCTGGTGGCCGGTGACCGGGGCGGATCTGCCGCAGGGCGCGCGGCGCGCATCGGAGGAGGCCCGGTGAGCTCGTCCGTCCGTACTCCTGCCGCGACCCGGGCCGCTCCCGTCCGCAAGCTCGCGCGCGCCGTCCAGCGCGTCACCTCCACCGCCCTCGGGCCGTACCAGAGCGCCGTCGTCCGGATCGGGTTCTCGCTGACCTGGCTGCTCTTCCTGCTCTGCGAATATCCGCACCGCCATGAGCTGTACGGACCGGGCGGGCCGTGGAACTGGGACATGGCCCAGCGGCTGATAGCCAACAATCACGCCTTCACGGCGCTGATGTGGTCGCCGAGCGAGGTCTGGTTCGAAATCGTCTACGGGCTCGCGGTCGTGTCCGCGGCGCTGCTCATGCTGGGCTGGCGGACCCGCACGATGTCCGTCCTGTTCATGATCGGCGTGCTGTCGCTCCAGAACCGCAGCATCTTCATGGGCGACGGCGGGGACAACGTCATCCACCTGATGGCGATCTACCTGGTGCTGACGCGGTGCGGACAGGTGTGGTCGCTGGACGCGCGGCGCGAGCCCGGGCGCGACGACCGGGTGGGGGCCGTCCTGTGGGGCGCGCTCGGTGCCTGCCTGACCGCCCTGACGTTCACCGGTGAGCTCGGCGGCGGCTGGTTGCTGATCTTCTGGGGCCTGTGGGCCGTGCACGCGCTGTGGTGGGCGGCCGGCCGTTACGCGCCCGGGCATCCGCGCGTCCTGCTGGACGTCATCGCCAACCTCGTCCACAACGCCGGCCTCTTCGTGATCATGGCGGAGGTCTGTCTCGTCTACGCCACCGCCGGCTGGTACAAGATCCAGGGCTCGCGCTGGCAGGACGGCACCGCGCTGTACTACCCGCTGCACCTGGACTACTTCTCGCCCTGGCCCGGTCTTTCCGGACTGCTGGCTTCCAGCGGCGTGATCGTGATGGTGCTGACCTACGGGACGGTGGCCGTGCAGGTCGCCTTCCCCTTCACGCTCTTCAACCGGCGGGTCAAGAACATCCTGCTCGCGGTGATGATCGCCGAGCACGCGGCGATCGCCGTACTGCTCGGCCTGCCCTTCTTCTCGCTCGCGATGATCGCCGCCGACGCGGTGTTCCTGCCGACCGGCTTCCTGCGCCGCGTCGGCCGGTGGGCGGCGCGGGGGCGGGCAAGGGTGCTTCGCCGCCCGGACGAGGACGTCGCGGCGCCTCAGGAGCAGGGACCACGGCCGCAGGAGCAGATCCGTACGCTCGTCGAGTGGGGCCCGGCCGCTCGCCGCCGTAGGCTGAGGCCATGACTGAGGACGTGGCCGGGGCCGGGGCCGGGACCGAGGACGTTGACGAGGCCGTCATGCGGCAGTGGCGCGAGGCTGCCCCCGACGCCGTACTGCTCGACGGCTTCCACGCCCTGAAGCACGCGCTGCGCTTCGGCGCGGAGGTGGTGCTGACGGTGGCGAGCGACCGGCAGGCCGTACTGGCGCTCGCGCGGGACCTCGCCGACGACCTGTCGGACGTGCTCGCCCGATCCGTCACCGAGATCCCGGCGGCCGCCCTGCGCGAGCTGGTTCCCCGGGTGCACACGACGGCGGTGGCCGCTCTGGCGGTCCGGCGCGACCCGGGAGCCAACGCGCGAACGCTGTCCCGGCTGCCCCGGCTGTCCCCGATCGTCGTGCTGGACAACCCCCGCAACCTCGGCAATGTGGGAGCGGTGGTCCGGCTGGCCGCCGGTTTCGGCGCGACGGGCGTCGTCACGACCGGCGACATGGACCCATGGCACCCCAACGTCGTGCGGGCCGGCGCCGGACTCCACTACGCCACCGCCGTCGAGCGCAGGAGCCTCGACGAGCTGCCTCCGGGCCCGCTGTACGTACTGGACCCGGAGGGCGAGGACATCAGGTCGGTCAAGATCCCCGACGACGCCCTCGTCGCGTTCGGCTCGGAGCGCCACGGGATCTCGCCGGAACTGCGCGGCCGGGCGACCGAGCTGGTGTCGCTTCCCATGAGGCCGCAGGTGTCCAGCTACAACCTGGCGACCAGTGTGGCCATGGCGCTGTTCCACTGGGGCGGACCGCCCGCCGCCGGCCCCGCGTAGGCGGGGCACGACGACGGGCCCGTGGCCGGCGGCAGGGGGCTACGCCTGGCGGCGCACCTCGACCACCCGGAAGCGGTTGGCGACGAAGGCCGCGTCGCACAGGGCGGCGTTAGCCGCCGGGTTGCCGCCCGAGCCGTGGAAGTCGGAGAACGCCGCCGTCTGGTTGACGTACACCCCGCCCGTCAGGTTCAGCGAGAGCTGCGCCGACTCCTCCAGGCAGACCTCCTCGATCGCGGCTTCCGTGACCTGCGAGGTCGTGTACGCGCCCACCGTCATCGCGCCCTTCTCCCGCACCGTGCGGCGCAGCAGCTCCAGGCCGTCCGCGGTGGAGTCGACGGCGACGGCGAAGGAGACCGGTCCGAAGCACTCGGACATGTAGGCCGCTTCCGCGTCCGGCTTGGCGCCGTCGAGCTTGACCACGACCGGCGTACGGACCACCGCGTCCGGGAAGTCCGGGTTGGCGATCTCCCGCGAGGCGAGTGCCACTTCGCCGAGCCCGGCGGCCGCTTCGAGGCGCGCCTTCACGTCGGGGTTGACCAGGGCGCCCAGCAGTGCGTTCGCCCGGGCGTCGTCGCCCAGCAGGCCGCCGACGGCGCCGGCGAGGTCGGCGACGACCTCGTCGTACGACTTCGCACCCGCGTCCGTCATGATCCCGTCGCGCGGGATCAGCAGGTTCTGCGGAGTGGTGCACATCTGGCCGCTGTAGAGGGACAGCGAGAACGCCAGGTTGGACAGCATGCCCTTGTAGTCGTCGGTGGAGTCGATGACGACCGTGTTCACGCCGGCCTTCTCGGTGTAGACCTGCGCCTGGCGGGCGTTGGCCTCCAGCCACTCACCGAACGAGGTGGACCCCGTGTAGTCGATGATCCGGATCTCCGGGCGGGTCGCGAGGGTCTTGGCGATGCCCTCGCCGGGAGCCTCGGCCGCCAGCGCCACCAGGTTCGGGTCGAAGCCCGCCTCGCCGAGCACCTCGCGGGCGACCCGGACCGTCAGGGCCAGGGGGAGCACCGCGCGGGGGTGCGGCTTGACCAGGACCGGGTTGCCGGTGGCCAGGGAGGCGAAGAGGCCGGGGTAGCCGTTCCAGGTGGGGAAGGTGTTGCAGCCGATCACCAGCGCGATGCCGCGCGGGACGGCCGTGAAGGTCTTGCCGAGGTTGAGCGGGTCGCGCTTGCCCTGCGGCTTGGACCAGTCGGCGGCGCCGGGGGTGCGCGTCTGCTCGGCGTACGCGTAGGCCACGGCCTCCAGGCCGCGGTCCTGCGCGTGCGGGCCGCCCGCCTGGAACGCCATCATGAACGCCTGGCCGCTGGTGTGCATGACCGCGTGCGCGAATTCGTGCGTACGGGCGCTGATGCGCGACAGGATCTCCAGGCAGACCAGGGCGCGGTTCTCGGGCCCCGCCTCCCGCCAGGCGCCCATGCCCGCCCGCATCGCCGGCAGCAGCACGTCGAGGTCGGCGTGCGGGTACTCGATGCCGAGCCGGGGGCCGTACGGCGACACCTCGGCGCCCGTCCAGCCGTCGGTGCCCGGCTGGTCGAGCTCGAAGCGGCCGCCTTGCAGGGCCTGGAAAGCGGCGAGCCCCTCGGCGGCGCTCAGGCTGCCGTTCTCGCCGTACGCCTTGGGGTGCTCGGGGTGCGGGGACCAGTACGCCCGCGTGCGGATCACGTCGAGCGCCTGGTCGAGCGTGGTCCGGTGCTTCTCGGACAGCTGGGAAGTGGTGAGTTCGGCGGCCACGGCGGACCAACTCCTCGTCGAGCTGGGCAGGGACAGGCGGACACGAGATACAGTAACCGAACGATCGGTCGGGACAAGAGGGCCCGGTAAAACCTGTGGACAACTCGTGCGGGAGGATCGGGGTCATGACAGCTATCGATCGAGCCCGCACCGTCGCCGTCGTCGGCACCGGCACCATGGGCCAGGGCATCGCCCAGGTCGCCCTCCTGGCCGGTCACCCCGTGCGGCTCTACGACGCGGGCCCCGGGCGCGCCCGGGAGGCCGCCGCGGCTGTCGGCGCCCGCCTCGACCGGCTCGTCGAGAAGGGCAGGCTCGGCCGGGAGGACGCGGCCGGCGCCCGCGCCCGGCTGCACACCGCCGACGACCTGGCCGAGCTGGCGGACGCCGCGATCGTCGTCGAGGCGATCGTCGAGCACCTGCCGGTCAAGCAGCAGCTCTTCACGGCGCTCGAAGAGGTCGTCGCCGAGGACTGCCTCCTCGCCACCAACACCTCCTCCCTCTCCGTGACGGCCGTCGCGGGCCCCCTGAAGAACCCCGGCCGCTTCGTGGGGATGCACTTCTTCAACCCCGCGCCGCTGCTGCCCCTCGTCGAGGTCGTCAGCGGATTCGCGACCGACGAGACGAGCGCCACGCGCGCGTGGGAGACCGCGGCGGCCTGGGGCAAGACCCCGGTGCGCTGCGCGGACACCCCCGGCTTCATCGTCAACCGCATCGCCCGCCCCTTCTACGCCGAGGCGTTCGCGGTGTACGAGGAGCAGGGCGCGGACCCGGCCACCATCGACGCCGTACTGCGCGAGTCCGGCGGCTTCAAAATGGGTCCCTTCGAGCTGACCGACCTAATCGGACAGGACGTCAACGAGGCCGTGAGCAGGTCCGTCTGGGAGTCGTTCTTCCAGAGCCCGAAATTCGTTCCCTCCCTCGCGCAGCGCCGCCTCGTGGAGTCGGGCCGGCTCGGCCGGAAGTCCGGCCACGGCTGGTTCCCGTACGCGGACGCAGGGGCGTCGAAGCCCGCTCCCCGGACCGCCGGTCCCCAGGACGCCCCCGAGGCCGTCACCGTCGTCGGGGACCTCGGCCACGCCGCCGCCCTCGTCGCGATGATGGAGGAGGCGGGCATCGCCGTGGAGCGGGTGGAAGCGGGCGGCCCGTACATCGAGCTGCCCGGGGAAGGGCAGCTCGTACCGGCCGACGGACGGACCTCCGTCGAGTACGCGGACGTCGTGTACTTCGACCTGGCGCTCGACTACCGCGGCGCCACCCGTATCGCCCTGTCCGCCTCCGAGGACACGTCCGCGCGGGCGGTGGAAGAGGCCACCGGGCTCTTCCAGAAGCTGGGCAAGGACGTCAGCGTCATCGGCGACGTGCCCGGCATGATCGTCGCCCGTACGGTCGCGATGCTGATCGACCTGGCGGCGGACGCCGTCGCCCGCGGGGTCGCCTCGCCCGGGGACATCGACACGGCGATGCGTCTTGGGGTCAACTACCCCCTGGGGCCGGTCGAATGGAGTGCCGCGCTCGGCCAGGACTGGGCGTACGACCTGTTGAAGAACCTGCACGAGTGCTGTCCGACCGGGCGTTACGCCCCGTCTCTGGCGCTCCACCGGCAGGCGTTCGCCGCCAAGGAGGAGGGCGCCTGATGACCACCGCGAAGCGTGACACGTACACCCCTGAGACGCTCCTGACGGTGGCCGTCCGGGTCTTCAACGAGCGTGGTTACGACGGCACGTCCATGGAGCACCTGTCCAGGGCCGCCGGCATCTCGAAGTCCTCGATCTACCACCACGTGACGGGCAAGGAGGAGCTGCTGCGGCGCGCGGTCAGCCGCGCCCTGGACGGGCTGTTCGGCATCCTCGACGAGCCGGGCGCCGGGCGCGGCCGGGCGATCGAGCGGGTCGAGTACGTCACCCGGCGCACCGTGGAGGTACTCCTGGCGGAGCTGCCGTACGTCACGCTGCTCCTGCGCGTACGGGGCAACACGAAGGCCGAGCGCTGGGCCCTGGAGCGGCGCCGCGAGTTCGACCAGCGGGTGGCCGATCTGATGAAGGCGGCGGCGGCCGACGGGGACCTGCGCGCCGATGTGGACATACGCATGGCGACGCGGCTGCTGTTCGGAATGATCAATTCGCTGGTGGAGTGGTACCGGCCGCAGGCGGCCGAAAGCGGTGCGGGCGTGGACGGGGAGCAGCTCGCCGAGACCGTGGTGCGGCTGGCCTTCGACGGGCTGCGGACCAGCCACTGAGGGGCGGCCGGTCGCGTCTCCTGGGGGCGGTTTCAAGGCTCCTGAGGCTGCTCGTCACAGCTCCTGGGGTGGCAGTGGTCCCTGAGGCGCTTGTGGGGGCTGGTGGGCCTGTGGGGCCTGTGGGGAGCCGCCCGAGTCGAGGTCTGTCTCCTCGAAGACCAGCAGGGTGCGTGTGCTGAGCACCTCCGGTATCGACTGGATCCTCGTCAGTACCAGCTCGCGCAGTGCCCTGTTGTCCGCCGTATGGACCAGCAGCAGTACGTCGAAGTCCCCGCTGACCAGCGCGATGTGCGCTGCGCCGGGCAGCGCCTGAAGCCGCTCGCGGACCGTGCGCCAGGAGTTCTGCACGATCTTGAGCGTGATGTACGCCGATGCCCCCTGCCCCGCGCGTTCGTGGTCCACGCGCGCGCTGAAGCCGCGGATCACTCCGTCGTCGATGAGGCGGTTGATGCGCGCGTAGGCGTTGGCGCGCGAGACATGGACGCGCTCGGCGACCGACCGTATCGACGCGCGCCCGTCCGTTTGGAGCATCCGCAGGATGTCCCGGTCGATGGCGTCGAGCGGGCGCACCGGCGGCCCCGCTCCCGCGTCGGCCATTTGTTCAGCCGGCATGTCCCCCCGCCTTTCTCCGATGGACGACCTGCCCCTATCCCAGGCTGTGGAGAACCGTTTGTCCACAGGCTGGAGGCGCCTGTAGCCAAATTGCGTCCACGACCGAACAATCGGTAGGTGAGGCACACCACATTCGCTGTGCCCTCTCACCGCTCCCACGAGGAGGTGCACGCGATGAAGAAAAGCACGATGACGGTCCGGCCGGTCCAGGATCTGTCCGGCGCCGCCGCCTACCGGCCGACGCCTCCCCCGGCCTGGAAGCCCCGCACCGACCCCGCACCGCTGCTCCCGGACAGCGAGCCGCACCGCGTGCTCGGCACCGACGCGGCCGCCCGGCTGGACGCCGGCCTGATGCGGCGGCTGTACGCGGAGCTCGTGCGAGGCCGCAGGTACAACGCGCAGGCGACCGCCCTCACCAAGCAGGGCCGCCTCGCCGTCTACCCCTCCAGCACCGGTCAGGAAGCCTGCGAGGTCGCGGCCGCGCTCGTCCTGGAGGAGCGCGACTGGCTCTTCCCGAGCTACCGGGACACGCTGGCCGCCGTGGTGCGCGGGCTCGACCCCGTGCAGGCGCTGACGCTGCTGCGGGGCGACTGGCACACCGGGTACGACCCGCGTGAGCACCGCATCGCGCCGCTGTGCACCCCCCTCGCGACCCAGTTGCCGCACGCGGTGGGCCTGGCGCACGCCGCCCGCCTCAAGGGCGACGACGTGGTCGCGCTCGCCATGGTCGGCGACGGCGGCACGAGCGAGGGCGACTTCCACGAGGCGCTGAACTTCGCCGCCGTCTGGAAGGCGCCGGTCGTCTTCCTCGTGCAGAACAACGGCTTCGCGATCTCCGTGCCGCTCGCCAAGCAGACCGCCGCCCCTTCGCTGGCCCACAAGGCCGTGGGGTACGGGATGCCGGGCCGGCTCGTCGACGGCAACGACGCCGCCGCCGTGCACGAGGTGCTGGCCGAGGCCGTGGAGCGCGCCCGCCGGGGTGGCGGGCCGACGCTGGTGGAGGCGGTCACGTACCGCATCGAGGCCCACACGAACGCCGATGACGCGACCCGCTACCGGGGCGACGCCGAGGTCGAGGCGTGGCGCGCCCACGACCCGGTCCAGCTGCTGGAGCGGGAACTGCTGGAGCGCGGAATGCTGGACGAGGACGGCGTACGGGAGGCACGCGAGGCCGCCGAGACGATGGCCGCGCGACTGCGCGACCGGATGAACGCGGACCCGGTGCTCGACCCGATGGACCTCTTCGCGCACGTCTACGCGGAGAAGACGGCGCAACTGCGGGAGCAGGAGGCCCTGCTGCGGGCCGAGCTCGATGCGGAGGACGAACGATGACGACGGCAGCGACGACCGTGGTCGACGCGAAGCCCGCCAAGCCCGCGACCATGGCGCAGGCCCTCGGCCGGGCGCTGCGCGACGCGATGGCCGAGGACCCGACGGTCCATGTGATGGGCGAGGACGTCGGCGCGCTCGGCGGGGTCTTCCGGGTCACCGACGGGCTCGTGAAGGAGTTCGGCGAGGACCGGGTCACGGACACGCCGCTCGCCGAGGCGGGGATCCTGGGAACGGCCGTCGGCATGGCGATGTACGGGCTGCGGCCGGTCGTCGAGATGCAGTTCGACGCGTTCGCCTACCCGGCGTTCGAGCAGCTCATCAGCCACGTCGCACGCATGCGCAACCGCACGCGCGGCGCGATGCCGATGCCGATGGTGATCCGCGTGCCGTACGGCGGCGGGATCGGCGGGGTCGAGCACCACAGCGACTCGTCCGAGGCGTACTACATGGCGACCCCTGGGCTCCATGTCGTGACGCCGGCGACGGTCGAGGACGCGTACGGCCTGATGCGGGCGGCGATCGCGTCGGACGACCCCGTGGTCTTCCTGGAGCCCAAGCGGCTGTACTGGTCGAAGGCGGCCTGGTCGCCGGAGGCACCCACCGCCGTCGAGCCGATCGGGCGCGCGGTCGTGCGGCGCTCCGGGCGCAGCGCGACGCTGATCACGTACGGGCCTTCCCTGCCGGTGTGCATGGAGGCGGCGGAAGCCGCCGAGGCGGAGGGCTGGGACCTCGAAGTCGTCGACCTGCGCTCGCTCGTGCCGTTCGACGACGAGACGGTGGCGGCTTCGGTACGGCGTACCGGGCGCGCGGTCGTCGTCCACGAGTCCACCGGCTTCGGCGGTCCCGGCGGGGAGATCGCCGCGCGGGTCACGGAGCGGTGCTTCCACCACCTGGAGGCGCCGGTGCTGCGGGTCGCCGGGTTCGACATCCCGTATCCGCCGCCGATGCTGGAGCGGCACCATCTGCCGGGAGTGGACCGGGTCCTCGACGCGGTCGCGCGGCTCCAGTGGGAGGCGGGCAGCTGATGCCGAAGGTCCTGGAGTTCAAACTGCCCGACCTCGGTGAGGGGCTCACCGAGGCGGAGATCGTGCGCTGGCTGGTGGAGGTGGGCGACGTGGTCGCCGTCGACCAGCCGGTGGTCGAGGTCGAGACGGCCAAGGCGATGGTCGAGGTGCCGTGCCCGTACGGAGGCGTGGTGACCGCCCGCTTCGGCGAGGAGGGCACGGAGCTGCCGGTCGGCTCGCCGCTGCTGACCGTGGCGGTGGGGGCGGCGGCGTCCGCTCGGACCGAGGCCGCACCGGACCCGTCCCCGGTTCCGTCTGCCGCTCCGGTCTCCGGCGAGGCGGAGTCGTCGGGCAACGTGCTGGTGGGATACGGCACGGCCGCTGCGGTGGCACGGCGGCGGCGTATCCGGCCGGAGGCGGCCCGTGGTCCCGTGGCCACTGCCGTGGCCGAGGTGACCCCCGCCGTGGTGGAGGTGACCCCCGCCGTGGTGGAGCACGACGGCCCCGTGCCGGTCATTTCGCCGCTGGTGCGGCGGCTGGCGCGGGAGAACGGGCTCGATCTGCGGGCGCTGAAGGGCTCCGGTCCCGACGGCCTGATCCTGCGGTCCGACGTGGAGGGCGTGATCCGCGAGGCGGAGCAGGCGCCCGCGCCCGCGCCGACGCCCGCAGTGGCGGCGTCCACGGCCGTCGGTGAACGCGTTCCGCTGCGCGGTATGCGCGGTGCGGTCGCCGACAAGCTGTCGCGCAGCCGGACGGAGATCCCGGACGCCACCTGCTGGGTGGACGCGGACGCGACCGAGCTCATGGCGGCCCGTACGGCGATGAACCAGGCGGGCGGGCCACCGGTGTCGGTCATCGCGCTCCTCGCCCGGATCTGCACCGCGGCCCTGGCCCGCTTCCCCGAGCTCAACTCCACGGTCGACATGGCCTCCCGCGAGATCGTGCGGCTTCCCGGAGTGCACCTCGGGTTCGCCGCGCAGACGGAGCGCGGCCTGGTCGTTCCCGTCGTACGGGACGCCCATGCGCGCAACGTGGACGAACTGAGCGCGGAGTTCGCGCGGTTGACGGAGTCGGCCCGGAAGGGGTCGCTGACGCCGGCCGAGCTGACCGGCGGCACGTTCACGCTGAACAACTACGGGGTGTTCGGGGTGGACGGGTCCACGCCGATCATCAATCACCCGGAGGCGGCGATGCTTGGGGTCGGCCGGATCGTCCCCAAGCCGTGGGTCCACGAAGGGGAGTTGGCGGTACGCAAGGTGGTGCAGCTGTCCCTGACGTTCGACCACCGGGTCTGTGACGGGGGGACGGCGGGCGGGTTCCTGCGGTACGTGGCGGACTGCGTGGAGCGGCCGACGCTGCTGCTGCGCACGCTCTAGCGGTGGTTTGTTGACGGCGGGTCAGTGTTGGGGTAGGCCGGTAGAGAGGAAAGTCGCCTCGCTGCCTGGGGGTTGTGATGACCCGTCGTGTGCCGTGCCCGCCGGCTCCTGGCCCGCTGGAAGCCTACGCCGCACGCTTCGATGACCTGCTCTCCACGCTGGCCCAGCGACGCGGGTTCCGTGAGTACCTCGCCGGGCTGCTGCTGCCGCGGGACCGCAACAAGACCCTGACCTGCCTGGCCGGCGCCGAGCCCGTGGCCGGAGCCCAGCACCCGGCGGTGCAGCGGCTGCAGTTCTTCCTCTCCGAGTCGACCTGGGACCACGAGCAGATCAACGCCCGCCGGTTGGAACTGCTGCTCGCCGACCCGGCGACCGAGCCGCACGCGGGCGGGGTACTGGTGATCGACGACTCGGGTGACCGCAAGGACGGGACCGCGACCGCGCATGTCGGGCGGCAGTGGCTGGGCCGACTGGGCAAGACCGACAACGGCATCGTCACCGTGACGACCTGCTGGGCCGACGAGAGCGTCTACTACCCGCTCCACGCGGTGCCCTACAGCCCCGCCCGTCACTTCCCCGCCGGCAAGAGCGACCCCGGCTTCCGCACGAAACTGCAGATCGCAGCCGAACTCGCCCGCACCGCCAAGACTGCCGGGGTGGCCTTCCGGGCCGTGGCCGCCGACTGCGCCTACGGCGACCAGGACGGCTTCCGCCGGCAACTCGGCGAGGCGGGTCTGCCGTTCGTCATGGCCCTCAAGCCGAGCCACGGCACGTGGGCCTACGGCAAGGATGCCTACACCCCCGTCGACGCCGCACGCGCACTGACCTGGACCAATCCCGAGCATCCCGGGGACTGGACCGCGGTTGAGCGGACTTTCCGCAACGGGCACACCGAGACCTGGTGGGCCGCCGACGCCCACCTCGGCTGGTGGGGTCCGGACGGAAACGTCCGCCTGGTCGTGGCCACCACCGACCCGGCCATCCTGCCCGCGCAGGCAACTTGGTACCTGGCCACCGACCTGCCCCGCCCCGGCGGCCCCCGTGAGGCCGACCACCCTCATCCCGCCGCTGACCTGCACGAAGTCGTGCGGATCTACGGCATCCGTCACTGGATCGAGCAGAGCTACAAACAGGTCAAGGACGAACTCGGATGGGCCGATTTCCAGGTCCGTTCCGACACCGCCATCCGCCGCCACCAGACACTGGTCACCTGCGCGTTCTCGTTCTGCTGGGACACCTGGTTCGCTCATCCGCCAGACCGGGAACCCGCCCCCGTCCCTGCGCTCCCGCCCGCCCCGACGCCGCCGGGACCGGCTGAGAGGGGGCCCAAGCAGACCCCACCAGCCCCAACCGGCCAGCTGGCCCAAGGCGATCCGAGCCGTCCGCGCCTGGCTCGCTCCCTGGACCAACCTCCAACGATGCTGGCACGCATGGACGAATGCACCCCACCGCCCGAACTCCAAGCACTGATCAACGCCGTCGGCGCAGGCCACCCACTTGACCTCTACATCCCCGTCTAACAAACCACCGCTAGCCGCGGCGCGGAGCCTTCTCTCGTTCCGCCCCGCCCTGCCTGCCCCGTCCCTCCCGCCCCGCCCCTTCCCGAACCGGGCCTCCGCCCCGGGCCCGCATGCCACCAGGGCCCGGGGCCTGCCGCCCGTGAGCGGCGGACCGCGAAGTGTCACGGGGCGGGGGCGGGGTGGGGAAACGGAAACGCCGCCCCGCATACTCGGGGCATGACCGCGACCGCGTACGACGCCATCGTGTTGGCCGGAGGGGCCGCCAGGCGGCTCGGTGGGGTGGACAAGCCCGGTGTGCGCGTGGGCGGGCGGACCCTGCTGGACCGGGTGCTGGGCGTGTGCCGCGGGGCCGGTACGACTGTCGTGGTCGGCGGTCGGCGGGCGACCGTGCGGGCCGTCGAGTGGGCGCGCGAGGAACCGGCCGGAGGCGGGCCGTTGGCCGCGCTGGACGCCGGTGTACGGGGTACGACCGCGCGGAACCTGCTCGTACTCTCCGCCGACCTGCCGTTCGTCGAAACCGGGACGGTACAGCGGCTGCTCGACGCCCTGGACGGCAGTGGGGCCGAGGCGGCGCTGCTCGTGGACGCGGACGGGCGTGACCAGCCGCTCGTCGCCGCGTACCGCGCCGAACCACTGCGCCGCGAACTGGCGCTGCTCGCCACCGAACACGGCGGGCTCTCCGGGCTGCCGCTGCGGCTGCTGACGCACGAGCTGGCTCTGACGCGCGTCGCCGCCGGGCCGCTCGACTTCTTCGACTGCGACACCTGGCAGGACATTGCGGCGGCCCGGTCCAGGATCAGGGAGCATGGGCGTGTGCTGGATGAATGGATGACCGCAGTCAAGGACGAACTCGGCGTCGAGCTCGACGTCGACATCAACGTTCTACTCGACCTCGCCCGCGACGCCGCGCACGGTGTCGCCAGGCCCGCCGCCCCGCTCACCACCTTCCTGGTGGGCTACGCGGCGGCACAGGCGGGCGGCAACGGGCCGGACGCCGTCGCCGAGGCGGCTCGCAAGGCCGCCGCGCTCGCTGCCCGTTGGGCGGCCGAGGCGGAGGAAGAGGCCAAGGGAGAGGCCGCGGGCCACGGCACGGAAGACGGCGCGGGGTGAACCAGGAGGACCGCGAGTTCGAGGAGGCCCTCGCCCTCGTCCGCCGGACCGCACAGCCGGCGCCGGCCCCTGCACTGTCCCCGGCCGCGCACCGGGACCCGGGCCCGCCCCTGGAACCGGTGGCGGACCCGAGCCCGAGCCTCGGCCCGGGCTCGGCGTCGTACCCGGACCGAAGCCCGGACCGGGCGTCGGGCCCGACGCCTGACCCGGCGTCGGCCATGCACCCGGACCCCGCGTCCGCACCGGACCCGGACCCGGCGCCGGATCAGCAGAGCCCGGACCCGTCGGACCAGCAGAGCCCGGACCCGACCCCGGCCCCGGACCCGGCAGCCGGCCGGCCGTCGGAGCAGGCGGCCCGGGGCGGTGGGCTCGCCGCTCGGTCCGGACTGCCCGCCGCCGTGCCCGCCCCGCCCGCATCCCGTACCCGTGCAACGCCCTGGGCCGACGCCCGCGCCGTCGCCGCACGGGCCGGTGCGGCGGCTTCGGCACGTACCCGGCGGGTGGCGCTCGCGCAGGCCCTCGGGCAGGTGCTCGCCGAGCCCCTCGACGCCCTCACCGACCTGCCCTCCTTCGACACGTCCGCCATGGACGGGTGGGCGGTCGCGGGGCCGGGGCCGTGGTGGAGCGTGGAGGCGGGCGGTCAGCTGCTGGCCGGTCAGGTCGCGCCCGGAGCGCTGGCCGACGGTGCGGCGGTACGCATCGCCACCGGAGGCCGTGTCCCGCCCGACGCCACCGCGGTGATCCGCAGCGAGCACGGCCGGCTGGACGAGGCCGCAGGGCGGCTGTACGCGCGCCGTGAGGTCGTCCAGGGGCAGGACATCCGGCCGCGCGGCCAGGAGTGCCGTACTGGCGACCAGTTGCTGCCCGCCGGTTCCCTCGTGACCCCGGCCGTCCTCGGGCTCGCCGCCGCAGCCGGTTATGACGCGCTGTCCGTCGTGCCCCGGCCGCGCGTCGAAGTGTTCGTACTGGGCGACGAGTTGCTCGGCGAAGGGCTGCCGCACGACGGGATGGTCCGCGACGCCCTCGGCCCGCTCCTCGACCCCTGGCTGCGCGCCCTCGGCGCCGAGGTGATCGGTACGCGGCACCTCGGCGATGACGCCGACGCACTCCACCGCGCCGTCACCGAGTCGCACGCCGACATCGTCGTCACCACCGGCGGTACGGCGTCCGGGCCCGTCGACCACGTCCACCCGATCCTGCGCAGGGCCGGTGCCGAACTGCTGGTCGACGGTGTCGCGGTGCGGCCCGGCCACCCGATGCTCCTGGCGCGCCTCGCCGGGGGACGGGAAGAGGCGGCGGGCAAGGAAGAAGCCGCCCGGGAGCGGTATCTCGTCGGCCTGCCCGGCAATCCGCTGGCCGCCGTGTCCGGCCTGCTGACCCTGGCCGAGCCGTTGCTGCGCGCCCGCGCCCGGCGGCCGTCCCTCGCGCCGTACCTGTCGCCCGTACGGGACGACGTGAACGGGCATCCGCACGACACCCGGCTCGTCCCCGTCGTCCACCGACGGGGAGGCATGGACGGCGGAGGCATGGACGGCGGAGGCCGGGGCGGCGGAGGCAAGGACGGCGACGGGCCGGAGCCGGCCGTGCCAATGCACTACAACGGTCCGGCGATGCTCCGCGGTATCGCCGCCGCCGACGGCATGGCCGTCGTTCCGCCCGGCGGAGCACGCGCCGGCCAAGAGCTGGAAATCCTTGACCTGCCCTGGACAGAAGGACGTTTCACGTGAAACTTCCCGGCCAAGATGCGATGGCCAGGCATGCCGACGAGCACCTCGTCACCGCTCGGATCAGGCTGCCGCGCCGCATTGTCGACCGCCCGCTCCGGCAGGTCGGCAAGCGGCTGCTGATGGCCATGATGGTCCTGGCCCTGACGGTGTTCATCGTCTACGTCGACCGCGCCGGCTACCACGACAACGCCGACGAGAGCGTCGACTTCCTCGACGCCGTCTACTACTCCACCGTGACCCTCTCCACGACGGGTTACGGCGACATCGTGCCGCACAGCGACAGCGCCAGGCTCATCAATGTGCTGCTGGTGACACCGCTGCGCGTGCTCTTTCTGATCATCCTGGTCGGCACCACTCTCGAGGTCCTCACGGAGCGGACCCGGGAGGAGTGGCGGCTGAACCGCTGGAGGTCCCAGTTGCGCGACCACACCGTCATCGTCGGATTCGGCACCAAGGGTCGTTCCGCGATCCAGACCCTGGCCGCCACGGGGCTCAGGAAAGAGCAGATCGTGGTCGTCGACCCGAGCGCGAAGGTCATCGAAGCGGCCAACGCGGACGGGTTCACGGGCGTCCTGGGTGACGCGACCCGCAGCGACGTACTCCTGCGTGCCGAGGTGCAGCGCGCCCGCCAGGTCGTCATCTCGACCCAGCGCGACGACACAGCGGTCCTCGTCACGCTCACCGCCCGCCAGCTCAACCGGGGCGCCAAGATCGTCGCCGCGGTCCGTGAGGAGGAGAACGCGCCGCTGCTGCGTCAGTCGGGCGCCGACGCCGTGATCACGAGTGCCAGCGCGGCCGGCCGTCTCCTCGGCCTGTCGGTGCTCAGCCCCAGCGCCGGCACGGTGATGGAAGACCTGATCCAGCAGGGCAGCGGTCTCGATCTCATCGAGCGGCCGGTGATAAAGGCCGAGGTGGGAAGGAACGTGCGGGAGACCGACGATCTGGTGGTCAGCGTCCTGCGCGGACACCGGCTGCTCGGTTACGACGACCCGGCGGCCAGCCCACTCCAGCTGACGGACCGGGTGATCACCATCGTGCGCGCCTCGCCCGGCGTCACGAGCGCGGGAGACATGCGGGTGACGTCGCCGGAGTAGGGGGCCCGGAGCGGGCCACCGGGAGCAACGGGGGCGTCGCCACCGGGAGCAACGGGGGCGTCCACAACAGCCGGGGCGACCGCCGGAGGACGGACCTGAAGCAAGGGGCGGGCGGCTGAGTGGCCGGGGAGGCGGAGTGCTCGGCTCCGGTGCGGAGTAGCCTCGCGGCCATGTATGCGATCACGATCCCTGAACCCGGTGGCCCCGAGGCGCTCGTATGGGCGGAGGTCCCCGATCCCGTACCCGCCGAGGGCGAGGTCCTCGTCGAGGTCGTCGCGAGCGCCGTCAACCGCGCCGACCTGCTGCAACGCCAGGGCTTCTACGACCCGCCGCCCGGCGCCTCCCCCTACCCCGGCCTCGAATGCTCGGGCCGGATCGCCGCGCTGGGGCCGGGCGTCCTCGGCTGGTCCGTCGGCGACGAGGTGTGCGCACTGCTGACGGGCGGCGGGTACGCCGAGAAGGTCGCCGTACCGGCGGGGCAGCTGCTGCCCGTGCCGCCCGGCATGGACCTCGTCACCGCGGCCTCACTGCCCGAGGTGACCTCGACGGTCTGGTCGAACGTCTTCATGATCGCGCACCTCCGGCCGGGCGAGACGCTGCTGGTCCACGGCGGCGCGAGCGGCATCGGCACGATGGCGATCCAGCTCGCCAAGGCGGTCGGCGCCCGCGTCGCGGTGACGGCCGGCGGCCCCGAGAAGCTGGCGCGCTGCGCGGAGCTGGGCGCCGACATCCTCATCGACTACCGCGAGCAGGATTTCGTACAGGAGCTGCGCAAGGCCACCGACGGGGCCGGCGCGGACGTCGTCCTGGACATCATCGGCGCCAAGTACCTCGACCGGAACGTGAAGGCGCTCGCCGTCAACGGCCGCCTCGCGATCATCGGCATGCAGGGTGGCGTGAAGGGCGAGGTCAACCTGAGCGCGCTGATGAAGAAGCGCGCGGCGATCACAGCGACGACGCTGCGGGCGCGTCCGCTCGGCGAGAAGGCGGCGATCGTCGCGGCCGTACGGGAGCACGTCTGGCCGCTGATCAGCACCGGCCGTGTGCGTCCCGTCGTGGACCGGGTCGTGCCGATGCCCAAGGCCGCCGAGGCACACCGGGCGCTGGAAGCGGGCGACCACGTCGGCAAGATCCTGCTGACGACGCCCTGACCGGGGCTGCCGGCCGCAGCGCGAGAGGCCCGCACCGCCACGACGGCGATGCGGGCCTCTCGCGCTCATGAACCGGTCCTGAGCGCTCATCGAACCGGGCGCTCATCGAACCGGGCGCTGATGAACCGGGCGCTGATGAACTGTCCGGCCGATGAACCGGTCTAGAGGTACGGCCCCGAGCGCACCGGCCCGTGGCCGTCCTCCTGGCCGTCGTCCTCGTGACCCGCGCCGGGCGGAAGTGCGCGCCGCATCTGCTCCAGCTGCGCCCGCGCCGCCATCTGCTGGGCGAAGAGCGCCGTCTGGATGCCGTGGAAAAGCCCTTCGAGCCACCCGACCAACTGCGCCTGCGCGATCCGCAGTTCCGCCTCGGAGGGGATCGCCTCGTCGGTGAACGGCAGCGAGAGCCGCTCCAACTCCTCGACCAGCTCGGGCGCGAGGCCGTCTTCGAGCTCCTTGACGGAGCTGGCGTGAATGTCCTTGAGCCGTACCCGGCTGGCCTCGTCGAGAGGAGCCGCCCGTACTTCCTCCAGGAGTTGCTTGATCATGCTGCCGATGCGCATGACCTTTGCGGGCTGTTCGACCATCTCTGTCACCGGCACCTCGCGCGACTCGTCCTCCGCGCCGCCGAGAGCCATTCCGTCCTGCCCTACGACCAGGACATGGGGGCTCTCCTGCGACCGTTCACTCCTCGGCATCTCCATGCAGCCATTGTCTCGTACACGTGCGTCATCACACGGTGTGCCCCCGTACAGAGGTGATCCACCCTGTACGGGGGCACGGAACGGACGCGGAACGGGAAGGTCCGCGTAACGCGGGTGTCAGCCCGCCGCGCGCCGCGCCACCGCGGTGCGGGACCTGGTGACCAGGGCGGCGAGGAGCGCCGCGCCCACGGGTACGGCGACGAGCAGCGCCGCGAGCGTTTCCCAGGGGACGACGATCGGGACGTACGGCGCCTCCTGCATGCCGCCCATGCCGGAGTCCAGAGCCTCCTCGTACCACTTCAACTGCTGGCGTTCCTCGGTCAGCCGCAGGCCGATCGCGGGCAGTACGCCCGCCGCCGAGCCGAGCACCACGCCCATCGCGGCGACCACCCCGCACTGGAAACCGCTCAGCGTCCTGCGCACCCGCGGGGGCGCCCCGACGGCGGCGAGGGTCTTGAGGTCGGGCTCGGCGTCGGTCTGGGCGAGGCCGGTCGCGATGCCTGCCGCGCCGATGGTGACGAGTCCGGCGAAGACGGTCAGGGCCAGCAGGACGATGCTGTTCTCACTGGTGTAGCCCTTTTCGACGTACAGGCCGCCGTCGGTGCCCAGTGTGTCCAGTGCCGCTTCGAGCTTCTGCTGCTGCGGGCCGCTCGGCAGCTTGTCGGTCGAGAAGTACGCGCCGACCGGGGCGGTGAGGAGCCCGGCGGCCTTCGCTGCCTGAGGGGGCAGGACGATCTTCACCCCGTACGCGGTGGCCGCCTTCGGTGCCTCGTGGACGGCGAAGGACTTGATCTCGCCGGGGTACTCCTTGCCCTTCTGCGTCATCAGATCGGCCTTGGCGGGGTCGGTGATCAGCTTGATGCCGATCTTCCCCTTCTCGACGTTGCGGCGGTCGAAGGAGACGGCCTTGCCGCTCTTGAGAGCGCTGACGGAGGCCGGGTCGTCGATCGCGAGCACCGACAGCAGCCTCTCGTCGGCGACCAGCACGTCGTATTCGGCGTAATGGCCGCTCTCCTTGCAGCGCCAGTCCGACGACAGCTTGCGGCGCTCGGCGGGCGTGAGCTCCTTGGCGCCCGGGGTGCCCTCCGTCCACAGCGCGCAGCGGTTCTCCTTCGGCGTGTGGATCTCGTACCGCCCGCAGCCCTTGACGTCGCTGTACGGGGCGCAGTTGACGTTGCCCACGGTGATCCGGCTGACATCGGCGCGTACGTCGACGGGGAAGTGCTTCTGGACGGCCGCGCGCAGGGCCGGCACGTCCCGCCCGCCGCCCTCGGCGTTCAGCACGGTCACCGCGCCGTGCGGCAGCTGCGCCGAGTACGCGGCACGCTGCTGTACGTCGTCGCTGGCGGCGTACGTCGCCACCGCGACCGTACCCGCGACGGCGGCCAGCACAGCGGCTACGGCGGGGGCCGTACGGCCCCGGTTGCGCACGGCGTCGCGCAGGGCGAGGCGCGGCGACAGCGGCAGCCACCCGCCGAGCCTGCCGAAGAGGCCGACCAGGGCGGGGGTGAGCGCGACGATGCCGAGCTCGGCGAGGGCGCTGCCGCCCGCGACGACGGGGACGCTGTCGGTGGCGGTGGCGCCGTACAGGGTGATGGCGATGCCCAGCCCGGCCGCGATCAGGCCGATGACGGGCAGGACGCGGCTGGAGCGGCGTACGCCGCGGCGGCCGGTGAGTGAGGCCAGCACGGACTGGCGCGACGACGTGATGGCAGGGACGATCGCGGCGAGCAGGCCGGTGAGTACGGCGAGCAGGCCGATGCCGAGCAGTTCCAGGGGCCGGACGTCGAAGCTGCCGAACCGCCGGCCCATGGTGTCCTCGAGCAGCGGCCGCAGCGCGAAGGTGAGGAGCAGGCCGAGCACGGTGCCGACGACGGCCGCGGCGATGCCGATGACCAGACCGCCGGAGAGCACGATGGCGCGGATGTGGCGGCGGTCGCCGCCGTTGGCGCCGACGAGACCGAGCTGGCGTGCGGAGCGCCGGGCGCCCACCGCGAACGCGGGGCCCGCCAGCAGGCAGATTTCCAGCATGGCGAGGCCGACGACGGTGGCGACGACGGCGAGCGCGGCGGCCTCGGACGCGGTGCTCTGCTCGTAGTTGGCCCAGCCCTCCTTCTGGAAGAGCGGCACGTCGGAGTCGGCGGGCGGATCGAGGGCGACTGCGCGCGAAATGACCGCGACGCCCTTGGAGTTCGCCTTCTGGACCATGTTCCACGTGAAACCGTCGCCACCGACGGAGACCAGGTAGGTGCTGCTGGTCTCGGTGCCGGGCAGGTCGTCGGCCTTCAGTGCCTTGTCGAGCGGCGCGAGGAACGTGCCGGGCGGGGCGAGGACCTCGTCGGCCTTGAGCGAGTCGGGGAGTTCGTACGAGCCGACGATCCGGTACTCGGTGTCGAGCCCCCGGGCGGCGATCGTCGAACCCACCTTCAGGCCGCCGGCCTCCAGGAAGTGCACGGTCGCGGCGACCTCGCCGGCCTTGTCGGGGAACCGGCCCTGGTCGAGGGTCATCATGCCCCGGGTCATCGGGTCGTTCGCGTCCAGCTCGTGGATCACCGCGTTGAGCAGACCGTGTCCGGTACGGAGCTTCCCGCTGCCGTTCGCGTCCTTGAGCGTTTTCGCGCCCGCCGGGAAGGCTGCCTCGATGTCACCGCGGCCCTCGGGCCACACCCCGTCCCCGTAGTCCTTCACCGGCGTGGTGTTGAGGCCGTCGGGTGCCTGGAGGATCGGCACGCCGCCCATGCCCGGGTCGGTCATCCGGGCGTCGGCGGCGCCCAGATCGCGCGCCATCTGCTGCTCGGTGGACAGCTCCGCGCTGCGCAGGGTGAGGTCCGCGGCGCTGACGCCGAGGATGGGCAGGGCGATCATGGCGAGTACGAGGGAACTGCGGCCCTTGAAGCGCCATGCGTCGCGACGGGCGATCCGCACCGCGGCCACCCAGGAGTGGTACCAGCGGTTCACTGAGCGGCCGCCTGCCCGGAGAGGAGCGAGTCGGCCTGGCTGCGCAGGGTCTCGTCGACGACGGAGCCGTCGCGCAGGAAGACCACCCGGTCCGCCCAGGCCGCGAAGCGCGGCTCGTGGGTGACGAGGATGCCGGCGGCGCCCGCGTCGCAGCGGGCGCGCAGCAGGGCGAGTACGGACTCGCCCGTCTCGGAGTCGAGGGCGCCGGTCGGCTCGTCGGCGAGGACCAGGCGGCGGTCGCCCACCAGGGCGCGGGCGATGGCCACGCGCTGCTGCTGGCCGCCGGACATCTCGTCGGGGAAGCGGTCGGCGAGCTGGCCGAGGCCCATCTCCTCCAGCGCGGCGACGGCGGAGACGCGGGCCTTGCGGGCGGATATGCCGTCCAGTTCGCGGGGCAGGGCGACGTTCTCGGCGGCGGTCAGGGCCGGGATGAGGTTGTAGTCCTGGAAGACGTAGCCGATGCTGCGGCGGCGCAGTGCGGCGAGTTCCTTGCGGCTGACGGTCGTGATGTCCGTACCTTCGACGACGACGCGGCCCGAGGTGGGGCTGTCGAGGCCGCCCGCGATGGTGAGCAGGGTGGACTTGCCCGAGCCGGACGGGCCCATGACGGCGACGAGTTCACCGGGATATACGGAGAGGTCGACGCCGCGCAGGGCGTGCACTTCGGCAGCACCGCTGCCGTGGACGCGGGTCAGCTGCTCCAGCCGCAGGACGGGCTGCTGGGCCCCCTGCGGCTGACTCTGCTGATGCGGCTGTCGCGACAGTTGTGCCTCATGAGGCTGCTGTGACTCATAGGGCGTGGATCCGGGCATGGCTTCGGGCATGAAGGGGTCCCCCTGGGACGGAAATGGTCGTGCGGCGCGTGGGCTTATCGCCGTGCGCTGCGGGACGTCGGGGTGGTACGAGCGGTTCCGGCAGCGTTGGTGCCGGGAGCGGTGGAGCCGGCGGCCGGGGTGGCGGAGGCGGTCGAGCCGGAAGGGGCGGCTGAGTCGGAAGAGGCGGCTGAGTCGGCCGCGGCGGCCGGCTCGGCCGTCGCGGGAGCGTTCCCGGCCCTGCGCGCGGCCGTCGCGGAGAGCCGGGCGAGCCGGGACTCGGAGTGGTCGAGCCAGCGCGCCTCGGCCTCGGTCTGGAAGATCAGTTGTTCGAGTACGAGAAGCCAGGCGACGTCGTCGCGCGCCTTCCCGGCGTCCGCGCCCTCCACGGCGACCAGGGCCCGGGCCTTCAGGCGCGTGTAGTCCTGCATCGCCCGCAGAGTGGCGTGGCGCTGGGCCTGGATGACGGCCCGGATGTCGACGCCGGGGGCGCCGACGGCCATGGCGAGCTTGATGGCCAGTTCGTCGCGGGGCGGACTGGCGCGGTCGACGGGGCGCTCGAACCAGCTCCTGAGTTCGCCCCGCCCCGCGTCCGTGATCGCGTAGAGCGCGTGACCCGCGTCGTCCTCGCCGTCCTGGACGACCATGCCGTCGCGTTCCAGTCGGTTCAGGGTCGTATAGACCTGCCCCACGTTGAGCGGCCAGGTGGCACCGGTGCGCGACTCGAACTCGGTGCGCAACTGGGAGCCGTAGCGAGGGCCGTGCTCAAGAAGGGCAAGCAGCCCGTGACGGATCGACATACCGAGTATGTATACCGAGTATGTCGCCCGTAGCCAACCGTCCTGAGGGGGACATCGCGCGTAGGTCTTGAGGGGGACGGCCGCCGGGCAGGTCAGCCGCGCCGGAGCCGCAGACCTAGAAAACCGAGCCCAAGACCGAACAGCGTCAGCCCGGCGCCGAGCGGCAGCACATGGACGTCCAGCGGGTCGGACTGCGCCACGACCTGCTCATCGCCCCCGGGTGCCGCGCCCGGCGGGCGGTCGGACGGCGAGGCGGCGGGCGGCTGGACGGCCTCGTCGAGCGCCTCCTCGTGTACGTCCCAGGACTCGGGCGCGTACGACGTGCGGGGGGTCGCCGACGCGCTCGCCGACGCGGAACCGGAACGCGAGGCGGAGGGCCTCGGGCCGGCCGTGGCACTGCCCGACGGGCTCGCGCTGCCGCTCGGGGACGCCTTCTCGTCCGCCTCGTCGCTCCCGCCCGGGTCCGTGTCCTGTTCCGGCGCCCTGCCCGGACGCGTACGTCCCACCCCGGCCGGCCGGCCCGCCAGGCTCTCGGCCGGCGCGGCGGCGGAGGCAGCGGGCCGCCGCGGCCCGTCCGGGCCCGCGACACCCGCCTCGCGCTCCCGGCCGTCGCCCCGGGAAGCCGCGGACCCCGACGGTTCGGGCGGCCCGGACGGTTCGGACGGCTTCGACGGTTCGGACGGCCCGGAGGTGGCCACGGACACGGACACCGGCGTGGGTCCCGGCACGCGCTCTCCGGCGTACGCCCCCGGGACCGGCAGCGCCAGGACTGCGGCCACCCCAACCGCCGAGAACCGGACAGCCATGGGACTCCGCCTCCTGAACCGAAACGCGACGCCGGACCACCGTGTGAGCCGGACCACTGGACAACAGGCTCAGCGTCACACGCCGCGACACTCCCGGCACCTCGGGTCACACGAAAGGGGCCCTGCGCGCGTCACGCGCACCGGGCCCCTTCCCGCGTCCGCACCCGACGGCGCGGCCGTCCGGCCTAGTCCGACGGCGGGTTGCCGGTGGAGATCTCCAGCTCGATCGTGGCGTCGTCCGGGTCGATGTCGGAGCCACGCTTCGGATACTGGTTGACCACGAGGTCCTCGCCCCAGCTGGGGTCGTCGACCCGGGTCTCCTTGATCTTCCAGTTCGCCGCCTGGAGGCACAGCTTGACCGAGCGCAGGTCCTTGTAGAGGAAGCTCGGCACCTCGACCTTGTCCGGGTCCGTCGCCGACTCCCGGCCGGGGGAGCAGTCGGTGGTCTTCATGGTCCGCGTACGGTCCGGACCCCGGTAGCCGGGCTTCGCCGCGACCTCACTCTGCGTGGGGTCGTCGGTGCCCTGGCTCCCGCCCTCGGGGTCGTCCTCCTTGAGCGAGATGGCGGTGATCACGCCGCCGAGCGCCAGCAGTACGACCGCGATCGCCCCCACCAGCACCGGCATGTTCCGGTTGCCGCCACCGCCGCCGGGGGCGGCGCCCTGGGGCGCCATCGTGTACGGCGGCGGGGTCTGGGTGCCCTGCTGCATGTTGTGCGTCGCGTACGGCGCCGGCGTCGGATAGCCGTACGCGGGCTGCGCCGGGCCGGGAGCCGGGGTGGGCGGGCCGTACGGACCCGGCGTCGGCTGGTACGGCGCCTGGACGCTGCCGCTCTGCGGGAAGCCCGCCTGCTCGACCGGCGGGAACACGGCGGAGCCGACCCCGGACCCGCTCTGCGAGGGACCACCGGCGACGATCACCGGCGCGGCGCCCGCCTGGCCGGAACCCGAGACCCGCGCGCACTCGTCGCGCATCGCGGCGGCGCTCGGGAAGCGCTCGTTCGGGTTCTTCTTCAGCGCCCGGGCGACCAGCGCGTCGACGGCCGGCGGGATCGACCGGTTGATCGAAGAAGGAGCCACAGGCTCCTCCTGGACATGCGCGTACGCGATGGCGAGCGGGGAATCGGCGTCGAACGGCAGCCGCCCCGTGACCAGTTGGAACAGCATGATGCCGACCGAGTACAGGTCGGAGCGCGCGTCGACGCCGCGCCCCAGGGCCTGTTCGGGCGACAGGTACTGCGGCGTACCGACGACCATGCCGGTCTGCGTCATCGAGGTGACACCGGACTGCATGGCGCGCGCGATGCCGAAGTCCATGACCTTGACGACGTCGCGCTTGGTCATCATCACGTTGCCGGGCTTGATGTCGCGGTGGACCAGGCCCATCTCGTGACTGGTCTCCAGCGCCGCCAGCACATCCGATGTGATCTTCAGCGCTTTGTCGGCCGGCATGGCGCCGTACCGCTCGATGTCCGCCTGGAGTACCGAGCCGAGCGGCTGCCCCTCGACGTACTCCATGACGATGTACGGCATCAGAGCGCCGTCGCCCGCGGCGGAGTCGCCGTGGAACACGGTGTCCTCGCCGGTGTCGAAGACCGAGACGATGTTGGGGTGGGACAGCTTGGCGACCGCCTGCGCCTCGCGGCGGAACCGCTCGCGGAACGACTGTTCGCGCCCCAGCTCCGTGTGCAGCGTCTTGATGGCCACCTGGCGGTCCAGCGCGGAGTCGTACGCGAGGTACACCGACGCCATGCCGCCTTCTCCGAGCAGGTCGCGCAGCTGGTACCGCCCGCCCGCGACCGAGCCGCCCGCGTAGCGGCCCTGTCCGCCGTCCTGGCTCATTACTGTGCTTCCCCCTCAGCGCAAGATTTACGGGCCAAGTCTGCCCGAGGGCACTGACACGTCAAGCGCGATGCCCGTTCCGTGACCGTACGCGCAAGAAGCGTCGCGGAAGCGTTACAGCGCGGCTGTGGCACGGGGCCGCGGCCCGTCCGTGGCGTGTCCGGAATTTGCACGGGTACATCGGCAACGGCTTTGATGACCGGTCCATCTCGAACCGGAGCGTCGCGCGGAGGCTGTAGCGTGACGTGGCGGAGCACCTTGAGGACCATGTGCTCGAGGCCCATGAGGACGACCGCGGACGCGGCGCGGACAGAAACGACGGCGAGGACTGATGGCACCCGAACCCGAGGGAAGCGGCGGCGGAGTGTCGGATGCCCCGGAATCATGGGGTATGGGCGGATTGGTCGGCGATGGTCGCTACCGGCTGACGCACCGCCTCGGCCGCGGCGGCATGGCGGAAGTGTTCGCCGCCGAGGACGTACGGCTCGGCCGTACCGTGGCGGTCAAGCTGCTGCGCTCCGATCTGGCCGAAGACCCGACATCCAAGGCCCGCTTCACACGTGAGGCACAGTCGGTGGCCGGCCTGAACCACCACGCGGTGGTCGCCGTGTACGACTCCGGCGAGGACCAGGTCGGCGGCAGCGTCGTCCCCTACATCGTCATGGAGCTCGTCGAGGGCCGGACGATCCGCGAGCTGCTCCAGAACGCCGAGGCCCCTGGCCCCGAGCAGGCGCTGATCATCGTCTCCGGCGTGCTCGAAGCACTCGCGTACAGCCACCAGCACGGCATCGTGCACCGCGACATCAAGCCCGCGAACGTGATCATCACGCACAGCGGCGCGGTCAAGGTCATGGACTTCGGCATCGCCCGTGCCCTGCACGGCGCCCAGTCGACGATGACGCAGACCGGCATGGTCATGGGTACGCCCCAGTACCTCTCCCCGGAGCAGGCACTGGGCAAGGCCGTCGACCACCGCAGCGACCTGTACGCCACGGGCTGTCTGCTGTACGAACTGCTCGCGCAGCGGCCCCCCTTCACCGGTGAGACGCCGCTGTCGGTGGTCTACCAGCACGTGCAGGACATCCCCGTGCCGCCGTCCGAGATCTCGGAGGTGGCGCCGCCCGAGCTCGACGGGCTCGTCATGCGCTCCCTCGCGAAGGACCCGGACGACCGGTTCCAGAGCGCCGAGGAGATGCGCGGTCTCGTCCAGTACGGCCTGTCGATGCTCCAGGAGCAGGGCAGCCACACCGGCATGTGGAACACCGGCCCCGTCGCGATGCACGAGGGCGCGGGCACCCCGGCCGGCGGCACCTATCCGACGACCGCCATGGGCCACCCGAACCACGGCGACACCTCGCAGATGCGGGCCGGCGGCGCGATGCTGCCGCCGATGAACCCGGACGACGGGGCGTACGACGGCGGGCACGGCGGCAACCGCGGCAAGATGTGGATCTTCGCGGTGCTCGCGATCATCGCCATCGCGGCGGGTGTCGCCTTCGCGGTGGACCGGGCCGGCGACGGTGGCACCAAGGAGAAGAAGGATCCGCCGAAGGTCTCCCAGAGCGGCCCGACCAAGTCGGAGAAGGAGCCCTCCAAGGAGCCTTCCGACGACGAGGAGACCTCGCCCGGCACCGACCCGGGCACCTCCTCGACCGGTGGTCAGCAGCCGAGCTGGACCCCGTCCGACATCCCGTCGGCGCCCCCGAGCCACACCCCGTCGAACACGCCCAGCATCACGCCGTCGAGCCCGTCGGCGACCGCTCCGGGCACGACGACGGACGGTGGCACGACCGACGGCGGCACGACCGACGGCGGCACCGACCCGGGTGGCACGGACCCCGGCGACACCGACGCGGGCGGTACGACCGACGGCGGTACGACCGACGGCGGTACGGACCCCGGCGGCACCGACCCCGGCGGCACGACCGACGCCGGTACGACCGACGGCGGCACGACCGACGCGGGGGTCACCGGAGGCTGACCGGGGCGCTCTCACCCCGCGAAGGCCGCGCACACCGCCTCGTACTCCTTCGTCCACCACACCGCCAGGGCCGACGCCGCAGGGAACTGCGGGTCGGCCCTTCGGTCGTGCCGCTGGTAGCGCCAGCGCAGTATCCAGAAGTCGTTGAGCCGCTCCCACCACACCCGGTGCACCGCCGCGGCCAGCTCCTCCGCCCCGGCCCCGGCCGCCTCCCGGTACGCCGCCGCGTACGCCCGTACCTTCGCCAGCTCCAGCTCGCCGTCCGGCCGCACGAAGAAGATCGCGGCGGCCCGAACCGCCTCCTCGGCGCGCGGCTGCACCGCGAGCCGGTCCCAGTCGACGATCGCGGCGGGCTCGGCGCCCCGGTAGAGCAGGTTCAGCGGGTGGAAGTCGCCGTGCACCCACCCGGTGGCGGGCTCGGTGACCGGCGGGGGCCGCCGGTGCGCGTGCCGTTCGAGGAGCGCCCGCCGCTCGACGAGACGGTGTTCGGCCAGTACGTCGAAGGTGTCCCGGGGCCGCCGCCCGCGCGCCAGCGTCAGCAGCTCGTCGATCAGGGCGAAGGTGTCGGCGGGGTCGGCGCAGTCGTGCGTACGCCGGTCCGCCTCCTCCATGACCCGGTCGAGGCAGGTGTGCACGAGCCCCAGCAGCGCGCCCAGCCGCCGCGACTCCACCGTCGTGAGCTGGGCGCCGTCCCGGTGCCGGCCCTCGATCCAGGGGTGCAGGGCGTAGCAGCGGCCGCCGATCACGGTGACGGTGCCGCCCTGGGTGTCCTCCACGGGCGGCGCCACCGGGACGCCGAACGCCTGGAGGTGGCGGGTGGCGCGGTGCTGGCGTCGGATCGTGTCGCGGTCGCCGTCGAGGTGGTGCTTGAGGAAGTAGTCGCCGCGCGTGGTGACGAGGCGGTAGCCGTGGTTGAGCAGGCCCTGGGCCACGGGTTCGCAGGAGAGCGGGTCGCCGGTGTCGCGGTAGCGGCGCAGCAGGTCACCGACGGGCGGCGGAGGGGCGAGTACAGATGAGCGTGGCACCCGCCAGATGTTAGATCACCGAGTCACAGAGCGTGCTCGAACCGTCGCTCGGGGGCGCTGTTCAGGGTGTGCGCGGTGGCGAACTGCGGCTCTATGCGCATGTAGACGGGGTCGAACGGCTTCCCGTCGACGTAGTGGGGCCCACGGCCGAACAGCTCCAGCTCGGCCTCGGCCGGCTCGAAGATCTCGGCCGTGCCGGTGCACTGGACGGCCCACAGGAGCCCGTGGCCGGACTGGAAGTTGTCCGCGCCGTACGCGACCACGCTGCCGTGGCACGCCTGGTGGTGGTTGAAGCCCGCGTGCATGCGCAGCAGTACGCGCCCCTGTACGACGACGTGGCGGGCGACGGCGAGGAAGGGCAGGGCCCGCATGCTCGTGGCCACCCGGCCGTAGGGGACACGGCGGAGAAGTTCGATGGCGCGTAGGTCCTCGGTGGGCATGCCACTCACTGTCGGTCACCGGTGAGGGCCGGGAAAGGGACGGAAGTCCCGAATGGCGCGGGTGTGGCTAGCGTCTCTCCTCCGCCTGCTTGCGCGCCACGTACGCGGCGGCCTGCGAGCGGCGTTCCATGCCCAGCTTGGACAGCAGGCTGGACACGTAGTTCTTGATGGTCTTCTCCGCGAGGTGCAGCCGCTCGCCGATCACCCGGTTGGTCAGGCCCTCACCGATCAGGTCGAGGATTCTGCGCTCCTGCTCGGTGAGGTTCGCGAGCCGGCTGTCGCCCGTGGTGCTCCTGCCGTCGGCGTTGCCGGAGCGCAGCCGTTCCAGTACGCGGGCGGTCGCCACCGGGTCGAGGAGGGACTTGCCCGCCGCCACGTCGCGTACGGCGGTCAGCAGCTCATTCCCCCGAATGGCCTTGAGGACGTATCCGGACGCACCGGCCATGATGGCGTCGAAAAGTGCCTCGTCGTCGGCGAACGAGGTCAGCATCAGGCATTTGATGTCCTCATTTCGTGACCGGACCTCGCGGCAGACCTCCACGCCGCTTCCGTCCGGCAGCCGTACGTCGAGAACGGCCACGTCGGGACGGGTCGCGAGGATTCTGACCTGCGCTTCTTCGGCCGTACCGGCCTCCCCGACCACCTCGATGTCGTCCTCTACGGAGAGCAGTTCGTGGACGCCGCGCCGGACCACCTCGTGGTCGTCGACGAGAAATACGGTGATTTTTCCATCTTCGGGCACGCCGTCATCCTTACATGCGAACTCTTCCCGTGCCGTGGGTCGCCGGGATAACGTGCCCCTGTTCCGGCGGCCCGCAAGGCTGTGACCAGTGGTTGTTCCCGAATTCTTCGATTTACTTGGATTTCCAAGCAAAATCGCAGGTCAAATGGGGTTTCGCAGTTGTGCGAGGCACTGGGTAACGTTCCTTTGACAGGGCGTTTCGCCGGGGCACCTGTCACACCTGTTCCCGGCCGAGTCGCACCCACCCCGTGCACGAGGACGCAAGCAGGTGAGCCGCACTGGTCACCGGCAGACCCCGGGGGCCGGACAGACGGAGGAGCACGCACGTGACCGTGGAGAGCACTGCCGCGCGTAAGCCGCGACGCAGCAGCACCAAGCGCGTCAGCGCCAAGAAACCCCAGCGATCCGAGCCGGAGCTCGTACAGCTGCTCACCCCCGAGGGAGAGCGCGTCGAGCACCCCGACTACTCGATCGATCTCACCCCGGACGAACTGCTCGGCCTGTACCGGGACATGGTCCTGACCCGCCGCTTCGACGCCGAGGCCACCTCGCTCCAGCGCCAGGGAGAGCTGGGCCTGTGGGCCTCGCTGCTCGGCCAGGAGGCGGCCCAGATCGGCTCCGCACGCGCTCTCCGTGACGACGACTACGTCTTTCCGACGTACCGCGAGCACGGTGTCGCCTGGTGCCGTGGCGTCGACCCGACCAATTTGCTCGGAATGTTCCGTGGCGTGAACCACGGTGGCTGGGACCCCAGCACCAACAATTTCCATCTGTACACGATCGTGATCGGCTCGCAGACGCTGCACGCGACCGGTTACGCGATGGGTGTCGCCAAGGACGGCGCGGACTCCGCGGTCGTCGCGTACTTCGGCGACGGTGCCTCCAGCCAGGGTGATGTCGCTGAATCGTTCACCTTCTCGGCGGTCTACAACGCCCCGGTCGTGTTCTTCTGCCAGAACAACCAGTGGGCGATCTCCGAGCCCACCGAGCGCCAGACCCGCGTTCCGCTCTACCAGCGCGCCCAGGGCTTCGGCTTCCCGGGCGTGCGGGTCGACGGCAACGACGTGCTCGCCTGCCTCGCCGTGACCCGCGACGCGCTGGAGCGCGCCCGCCGGGGTGAGGGGCCGACGCTGGTCGAGGCCTTCACGTACCGCATGGGCGCGCACACCACCTCCGACGACCCGACGAAGTACCGGGCCGACGAGGAGCGCGAGGCGTGGGAGGCGAAGGACCCGATCCTGCGCCTGCGCACGTACCTGGAGAAGGAGGGCTTCGCCGACGCGGCCTTCTTCGACGGTCTGGAGACCGAGAGCGAGAGCCTCGGCCGGCGGGTCCGCGAGGCGGTGCGGGCCATGCCCGACCCGGACCAGATGGCGATCTTCGAGAACGTCTACGCGGACGGCCACGCCCTGGTCGACGAGGAGCGGGCGCAGTTCGCCGCGTACCAGGCGTCCTTCGCCGAGGAGGGAAAGTAGCCATGCCCGTACAGAAGCTTCCCCTCGCCAAGGCGATCAACGAGTCGCTGCGCACCGCCCTCGACACGGACCCCAAGGTCCTGATCATGGGCGAGGACGTCGGCAAGCTCGGCGGCGTCTTCCGCGTCACCGACGGCCTCCAGAAGGACTTCGGCGAGGAGCGGGTCATCGACACCCCGCTCGCCGAGTCCGGCATCGTGGGCACCGCGATCGGCCTGGCCCTGCGCGGCTACCGCCCGGTCGTGGAGATCCAGTTCGACGGCTTCGTCTTCCCGGCGTACGACCAGATCGTCACGCAGCTCGCGAAGATGCACGCCCGCTCGCTCGGCAAGATCAAGATGCCGGTCGTCATCCGCATCCCGTACGGCGGCGGCATCGGCGCGGTCGAGCACCACAGCGAGTCGCCGGAGGCGCTGTTCGCGCACGTCGCCGGTCTGAAGATCGTCTCGCCGTCCAACTCCTCGGACGCCTACTGGATGATGCAGCAGGCCATCCAGAGCGACGACCCGGTGATCTTCTTCGAGCCGAAGCGGCGCTACTGGGACAAGAGCGAGGTCGACACCGAGGCCATCCCCGGCCCGCTCCACACGGCGCGGGTGGTGCGTGAGGGCTCCGACATCACGCTCGCGGCGTACGGCCCGATGGTGAAGGTCTGCGTCGAGGCGGCAGCGGCCGCGGCCGAGGAGGGCAAGTCCCTGGAGGTCCTCGACCTGCGGTCGATGTCCCCGATCGACTTCGACGCGATCCAGACGTCGGTCGAGAAGACCCGCCGCCTGGTCGTGGTCCACGAGGCCCCGGTCTTCTACGGCTCGGGTGCCGAGATCGCCGCTCGCATCACGGAGCGGTGCTTCTACCACCTGGAGGCGCCGGTGCTGAGGGTGGGCGGCTTCCACGCGCCGTACCCGCCGGCGCGCCTGGAGGAGGAGTACTTGCCGGGACTGGACCGGGTACTCGACGCCGTCGACCGCTCGCTTGCGTACTGAGGAGAGCCGTGACGATGACTGAGATTTCCGCTCCCGCCGCCGACACGGCGCGCTTCCGCGAGTTCAAGATGCCCGATGTGGGCGAGGGTCTGACCGAGGCCGAGATCCTCAAGTGGTACGTCCAGCCGGGTGACACGGTCACCGACGGCCAGGTCGTCTGCGAGGTCGAGACGGCCAAGGCCGCCGTCGAGCTGCCGATCCCGTACGACGGTGTGGTGCACGAGCTGCGCTTCGCCGAGGGCGTGACGGTCGACGTCGGCCAGGTGATCATCACGGTGGACGTGGCACCGGGGACGACGGCCGGGGCGGCTCCGGCCGCCGCGCCGGCTCCCGCACAGGCTCCGGTCGCGGAGCCCGAGCCCGAGGCGAAGCCCGCCGCCCGCCAGCCGGTGCTCGTCGGCTACGGCGTCTCCGAAGCCTCCACGAAGCGCCGGGCGCGCAAGGGGACGGCGGCTCCGGCGGCCGCGGTGGCGGCCGTCCAGACCGAGCTGAACGGGCATGGGCCCGGGGCTGCCGCCCTCACGGCGGTGCCCGAGTCGCGCCCGCTGGCCAAGCCTCCGGTCCGCAAGCTCGCCAAGGACCTGGGCGTCGACCTGGCCGCGGTCACCCCGACCGGCCCCGACGGGGTCATCACCCGCGAGGACGTCCACGCGGCGGCCGTGACGCCGGCGCAGCCCGAGCCGGCCGCGGCGGCGCCCGAGCCGGCCGCGCCGCAGGCACCGGCCGCAGCCGCCGCCGAGGCGCCCCGGGAGTCCCGTACCCCGATCAAGGGCGTACGGAAGGCGATCGCGTCGGCCATGGTGAACAGCGCGTTCACCGCGCCGCACGTCACAGAGTTCATCACCTTCGACATCACGCGCACCATGAAGCTGGTCGAAGAGCTGAAGGCCGACAAGGACATGGCGGGCCTGCGCGTCAACCCGCTCCTGCTGATCGCCAAGGCGCTCCTGGTCGCGATCAAGCGCAACCCGGACGTCAACGCGTCCTGGGACGAGGAGAACCAGGAGATCGTGCACAAGCAGTACGTGAACCTGGGCATCGCGGCGGCCACGCCGCGCGGCCTCATCGTCCCGAACATCAAGGACGCCCAGGCGAAGACCCTGCCGGAACTCGCGGCGGCGCTGGGCGAGCTGGTGGCGACGGCCCGCGAGGGCAAGACGTCGCCGGCGGCCATGCAGGGCGGCACGGTGACCATCACCAACGTCGGCGTCTTCGGCGTCGACACCGGTACGCCGATCCTCAACCCGGGCGAGTCCGCGATCCTCGCGGTCGGGGCGATCAAGCTCCAGCCGTGGGTCCACAAGGGCAAGGTGAAGCCCCGCCAGGTCACCACGCTCGCGCTCTCCTTCGACCACCGCCTGGTCGACGGCGAGCTCGGCTCCAGGGTCCTGGCGGACGTGGCGGCGATCCTCGAACAGCCGAAGCGTCTGATCACCTGGGCCTGATCCGGGTCCGCCCGCAGCGGTCGCGTACGACGGTGCCCCGCCGGGATTCCCGGCGGGGCACTCGTACGTACGGAAGGTGATCAGTCCTGCTGTGCGCCCGAGGGCAGGGTGCGCAGCTTCATCGGGGACGACGTGGTGCTCGTGCCGAAGCCGTAGTTGAGCATCTTGCCGGCGTCGCTGTAGCGGTTGGTGACACTGGTGCTGTTCAGGACGACACCGACGAGCGTCTTCGTGCCGCGGGTGGCGGCGAAGACCAGGCAGGGGCCGGCCGTCGAACCGGTGCCGGTCTTGATGCCGATGGCGCCGCTGTAGGAGCCCAGCAGCTTGTTGGTGTTGTACCAGGTGTACGTGCGGGTGCCGCCCGTGCTGGTCGTCGCGGTGCTCTTGTACGACTTCGCCTTGACGACGGCGCGGAAGGTGCTGTTCTTCATGGCGTAGCGGGCGAGCTTCGCCAGGTCGCGCGGGGTCGAGTAGTTGTTGCCCGTCGTCGAGATGCCGTCGAACGAGTCGAACTTGGTCTTCGTCATCCCGAGGGAGCCGGCCTTCGAGTTCATCTTGGCGATGAAGGACTTCTTGCGGGCCGCGACGGTGGTGCCGGTGCCGAAGGTGTCGGCCAGGGCGTACGCCGCGTCGCAGCCGGAGGGCAGCATCGTGCCGTACAGGAGCTGACGGACGGTCACCTTGTCGCCGGTCTTCAGGTCGGCGGTGCTCGCGCCCTGCGCGGTGACGTAGTCGCGGTAGGTCCGCTTGACGGTCACCTTGCGGTTGAGGTCGACGTTGGTCGTGCTGAGCACCACGGCGGCCGTCATGATCTTCGTCGTACTGGCCATCTGGCGCTGGGTGTCCGCGCCCTTGCTGTAGACCGTGGCGCCGGTCGCGTTGTTCAGCATGAAGGCGCCCTTGGCGGTGACCGCCGGCGCTGTGGCCGCCTGCGCGGGCGCGGCCAGGGGCGAGACGGTCAGCAGCGCGCCGGTGGTGACGAGGACCGCGGCGGCTCTGCGGACGGCCGGGAGGCTGGTGATCAAAGAACGCTCCGAAGTTCGCGAATGCGTCGAAAGAGGACCACCCGGAGACGGGGGCCCCGAAAAGAGACTCGCGAGCGGGCCGAAAGGATGTATCTGATCGGCCGGTAATTTCATCACTTCACGAGCGGACGCGTAGAGCCGGGCCGCCCAGGAGCTCCCGTTCCGGGATGCGGACGCGTCTTTCTGTTGAACCCTGTTGTATCTATGCTGTGCGCATGCCTGCCGCGCCCCTCGCATCCCCTCCCGTCGTGAAGCAGCCCCCCGCCGCCGAGCGCGTCTACGCCCACATCAAGAAGGGCGTGCTGGACCGCCATTACGAAGGCGGCACCCTGCTCACCGAGGGCGACCTCGCCGACGCCGTCGGCGTGTCCAGAACGCCCGTACGGGAAGCGCTGCTGCGGCTCGAAGTCGAAGGGCTCATCAAGCTCTATCCGAAGAAGGGGGCCCTGGTCCTCGCCGTCTCCGCCCAGGAGATCGCCGACGTCGTCGAAACCCGGCTGCTGGTGGAGGAGTTCGCGGTGCGCCGCGCCGTGCCCGCCTCCCCCGCCCTGATCGCCCGTCTCGAGGAGCTGCTGGAGGAGCAGCGGCAGCGCGCCCTCGAAGGCGACCTCGCCGAAGTCGCCGCGGCCGACCGCTGTTTCCACGCCGAGATCGTCCGCAACGCCGGGAACCAGATCCTCTCCCGCCTCTACGACCAGCTCCGCGACCGCCAGCTGCGCATGGGCGTCACCATCATGGAGGCGCATCCCGACCGCATCGCCAAGAACATCACCGAGCACGCCGAGATGCTCGAAGCCATCAGGGCGGGCGACGTCGAGCGCGCAGCCCAGTGCGTACGCCGCCACGTCGGCCGGGTCAGGGTGCTCGTGCGGGGTGAGGACCGGTGAGGAGGCGCTCCAGGAGGAGCCCCTCCGCTCCCGCTCCCTGCCTGCCCGGCGATCCGCCCGGCGGCCGCCGCGCCGCCGCCGTCTGGGGCATAGGCGTCGCCGTCTACTTCGTCGCCGTCATCTTCCGTACGAGCCTGGGCGTCGCTGGCCTCGACGCCGCCGACCGGTTCGACGTCAACGCCTCCGCCCTGTCGACGTTCTCCATCCTCCAGCTCCTCGTGTACGCGAGCATGCAGATACCCGTCGGCCTCCTCGTCGACCGCCTCGGTACCAAGAAGGTCCTGACCCTGGGTGTCGTGCTCTTCACCCTCGGACAGGCCGCCTTCGCCCTCTCCCCCTCGTACGGCATGGCCCTCGCCGCCCGCGCCCTGCTCGGCTGCGGCGACGCGATGACGTTCATCGCCGTACTGCGCCTGGGCGCCCGCTGGTTCCCCGTCCGGCGCGGACCGCTGATCGCGCAGCTCGCGGGCCTGTGCGGGATGGCGGGCAACCTCGTCTCGACGCTCGTCATCGCGCGTCTGCTGCACGGGGTCGGCTGGACCGCCACCTTCGCGGGCAGCTCGCTCGCCGGGGTGCTCGTGCTCGTACTGCTGCTGCTGTTCCTCAAGGACCACCCCGAGGGGTACGAACCGGCCCCCGCCGAGCACGCGGGCGCCGCGTACGTCCGCAAGCAGATCGCCGCCGCGTGGCGCGAGCCGGGGACGCGGCTGGGGATGTGGGTGCACTTCACGACGCAGTTCCCCGCGATGGTGTTCCTGCTGCTGTGGGGGATGCCGTTCCTCGTCGAGGCGCAGGGGCTCACGCGCGGCACGGCGGGCGAGCTGCTGACGCTCGTGGTGCTGTCCAACATGGCCCTCGGCCTGGTGTTCGGGCAGATCATCGCCCGCCACGGCGCCGCCCGCGCGCCGATCGCGCTCGGCACCGTCGGGGCCACCGCCCTGCTGTGGGCGGCGGCCATCGCGTACCCGGGCGACCACGCGCCCATGTGGCTGCTCGTCACCCTGTGCCTGGTGCTCGGCGCCTGCGGCCCTGCCTCGATGATCGGCTTCGACTTCGCCCGTCCCGCCAACCCGCCCGAGCGCCAGGGCACCGCCTCCGGCATCGTCAACATGGGCGGCTTCGTCGCGTCGATGACGACGCTGCTCGCGGTCGGCGTGCTGCTCGACGCGACCGGCGACAACTACCGGATCGCGTTCGCCTCGGTCTTCGTGCTGGAGACGCTCGGCGTCGTACAGATCCTGCGCCTGCGCAAGCGGACCGCGCGCCGGGAGCGGGACCACCTGGTCGCCAGCCGCGTCGAGGCGGTACACGTCCCGGCCTGACGGGTTCGGCGGCCTCGGCGGCCTGCCGGTCTCGGCGGCCGTGTCCGGCCCGACGGGCCCGAGCGGCCTGACGCCGCCGCAGGATTACGGCGTGACGGCGAAGTTGCGCAGGATCGCGTCGGCCAGCTCCTGGTCGCCCTCGACCTTCACGAGGTCGGCCACCGCGTCGTAACGGACCCGCCCGCAGGCCAGGCGTACGTACGTCTCCCAGTCCAGGGCGATCGTCGAGAGCGGGCCGAGCGACGGCGTGCCGTCGACCGTGCCGCGCCCCTCCGCGTCCACCCGGACCGTGCGCATGAACTCCACCGGGCCGTGGACGTCGAACACGACGGCGGAGTTCGCGGGCGCGCCGGCGTGCTTCGCGACGACCTTGGGCAGGCCGAGCACGAGGACGTCGCGGGCGACGATCGCGCCGGGCGAGTCGAGGTTGCCGGGACGGCCGAACGTCGTACGCAGGTCCTGCTCGTGCACCCACGTGTCGAACGCCCGCATCCGCAGCGCCAGTTCCAGGGTCTGCTCGGCGCCGAGGGGGGCGCGGACCATGGTGTCGGGCGAGCGGGTCTCGTTGCGGAGCTGACGCTGGCGGCGGATGATCGTGTACTCGAGCTCCGAGGTCATCTCCGGCGCGGTGTGGTGCCGTCGTACGTCGACCTGCATCTCCATGTACCGCGCGAACTCCGAGGTCACGTGGTACAGGTCGCGCGGCAGCGAGTGGATCGGGCGCGGGTCGCCGAGCATCTCGCACTCCATGCCGATGATGTGCGAGACGATGTCGCGCACCGACCAGCCTGGGCACGGCGTGCGGCGGTTCCACTCCCCTTCGACGAGCGGTGTCACCAGCTCGGATATCGCTTCGATGGAGTGGGTCCAGGCTTCGGCGTACGTCTGGAGGCTGGGATGGACGGTCACGGGACCCCTCGTGCGGTTCAGTGGCGGTGGCGCGGGCTGGCTGGTCTGGCGGGACTGACTGGCTGGCGGGCGGGCTGGACTGACGGTGCGTGCCGGACTGCGTGGGAGGCTCGCACGCTAAGTTACGCTGCCCCGTGGCACCCTGGCAGTGCTTTGGTGTGACGATCGTAGGCCCGTGTTGACGGCTCGAATGCCAGGACGGTGGTAGTGTGCGCGCCTCTCTCATCCAGATCGCAGTAGACCCGGACGAACCGGTCAATTCCCGTCGGCAGCGCGTGGCTTCACTCGTGCGCGAACAGCGCGAGCGGCACGGCGCCGAGCTCGTCGTCCTTCCCGAGCTGTGGCCGACGGGTGCCTTCGCGTACGAGTCCTTCGTCACCGAGGCGGAGCCCCTCGAAGGGCCGACGTACGAGGCGATGTCGAAGGCGGCGGCCGAAGCGGGCGTGTGGCTGCACGCCGGCTCGATCGTCGAGCGCGACCCGGAGGGCCCCCTCTACAACACCTCGCTCGTCTTCGCCCCCGACGGCGAGCTGGTCCGTACGTACCGGAAGATCCACCGCTTCGGCTTCGACAAGGGCGAGGCCGTCATGATGGGCGCGGGCGGGGAGCTGGTCACGGTGGCGGCCGGGGGGCTCACCTTCGGCCTCGGCACCTGTTACGACCTGCGCTTCCCCGAGCTCTTCCGCGGCCTGGTCGACGCGGGCGCGACGGCGTTCGTCGTTCCGGCCGGTTGGCCCGCGAGGCGACGCGAGCACTGGACGCTGCTGGCCCGCGCCCGCGCGGTCGAGAACCAGGCGTACGTCCTGGCCTGCGGCACCGCCGGCACGCACGCGGACGTGGAGCAGGCCGGTCACAGCATCGTCGTGGACCCGTGGGGCGAGGTGCTGGCCGAGGCTGGCGCGGCGGAGGAGGTCCTGACCGTCGACCTCGACCCGGCGAAGGTGGCGGCCACGCGCGAGCAGTTCCCCGCGCTGAAGGACCGCCGCCTGCGGTAGGGCCGGCGCCCCCGGGGGCCGGCCCCTACCGGCCGGGCGCCCCCGGGGGCCGGCCCGCTCGTGCGGCGTCGGCCGAGGCCCGGGGCGCCGCTCGTGCGGCGCCGTCCGCGGCTCCCGGGCCCTGCTCCGGCTCCGGGCGCTGTCCGCGGCTGCCGGGCGGGCCCTACTCCCGCTCCCGCTCCGCCATCCGGATCACGCACACCGCCACCGCGATCAGCAGCGCCGGATCGGCTCCGGCCCGTACGACGTCCACGGCGTACGTGTCCCGCGTCCGGAACCACTTCCGCGAGATGCGGGCCAGCGGCTCGCCGTCGTGCTCGACCGTGAACTCACGGTCGAGCACGCGCCCCGTGACATCCAGCTCGGCCCCCGGCCCGGCCCCCAGCCCCGCCGCGGCCCCGGCGTCGTCCGCCAGGGCCACCCGGTAGTGGTTCCGCAGCAGCGACAGCCGCTTCTTGCGCACGGTCGCCAGCGTCTGCCCGTCCCGCTCCACGGTCATCGCGTCCCGGACGCTGAGCGCCTTCTCGCGCAGGGTGACCAGCACCCGGCCGGCCGGGTCCTTGATCTCCAGGGTGTCCCGCAGCCGCATCGCCTTGCCGTCGACGAGGAAGGCGTGGTGTCCGTTCTCGTCCTCGATCCAGTAGTCGTCACCGATGCCGAAGATCCTGTCGCGAACCAGATATTTCATGCCGCGATGCCTACCCGGTGCCCGTGGCGGGACGGGGGTCCGTACGCATATGCACGCTTTCGGGCCCACACGCCCCCGGCAGCACGGGCGTGATCCGGTGTGCGCGGGCGGATGGCAAGCTTGAAGCATGAACGATGCCGCCCCGGCGCCCACCCCCGCGCCCCGCCGTGCCCGTGTCCGTGCCCCCGAGCTGATCGGCAAGGGCGGCTGGCTGAACACCGGGGGCGAAGAGCTCAGCCTCGCCGACCTGCGAGGCAAGTGCGTAATTGTCGACTTCTGGACCTTTTGCTGCGTCAACTGCCTCCATGTCCTGGACGAGCTGCGGGAGCTGGAGGAGAAGCACCGCGACACCGTGGTGATCATCGGGGTCCACTCGCCGAAGTTCGTGCACGAGGCCGATCACGAGGCCGTCGTCGACGCCGTCGAGCGGTACGGCGTGCACCACCCGGTCCTCGACGATCCCGAGCTCGCGACCTGGAAGCAGTACGCCGTCCGGGCCTGGCCGACGCTCGTCGTCATCGACCCCGAGGGGTACGTCGTCGCCCAGCACGCAGGTGAGGGCCACGCGCACGCCATCGAGAAGCTCGTCGAGGAGCTGGAGGCCGCCCACGAGGCCAAGGGCACGCTGCGGCGCGGGGACGGCCCGTACGTCGCGCCCGAGCCGGTCGCGACCGACCTGCGCTTCCCGGGCAAGGCGCTGGTGCTGCCCGGCACCGGAAACTTCCTGGTCTCGGACACCACCCGGCACCAGCTCGTCGAGCTGGCGGCCGACGGCGAGAGCGTCGTACGGCGCGTCGGCGGGGACGGTGCCTTCAAGGAGCCGCAGGGACTCGCGCTGCTGCCGGACGGGCGGGTCGTCGTCGCCGACACCGTCGGCCACCGGCTGCGTACGTACGACCCCGCGACCGGCGCGATCGAGACCGTCGCCGGAACCGGGAAGCAGTGGTGGCAGGGCTCCCCCACCTCCGGGCCGGCCCGCGAGGTCGACCTGTCCTCGCCGTGGGACGTGGCGTGGTGGCAGGGCAAGGTGTGGATCGCCATGGCGGGCGTGCACCAGCTGTGGACGTACGACCCCGAGGCGGGGACGGTCCAGGTCGCGGCCGGGACGACCAACGAGGGACTGGTGGACGGGCCCGCCGCCGAGGCGTGGTTCGCGCAGCCGTCGGGGCTCGCGGCGGACGGCGACCGGCTGTGGGTCGCGGACTCGGAGACGAGCGCGCTGCGGTACGTCGACAGCGACCTGGCCGTGCACACCGCCGTCGGGACCGGGCTCTTCGACTTCGGGCACCGGGACGGCGCGGCGGAGCAGGCGCTGCTCCAGCACCCGCTCGGCGTGACCGCGCTGCCCGACGGGTCCGTCGCGGTCAGCGACACGTACAACCACGCCCTGCGGCGCTACGACCCGGCCACCGGCGAAGTGACCACCCTCGCGACCGACTTGAGGGAACCCAGCGACGCCGTTCTCGTCGGTGACGACATCGTCGTCGTCGAGTCCGCCCGGCACCGGCTGACCCGGCTGCGGCTGCCCGACGAGGCGGTACGCGTCGAAGCCGTCGCGCGCCGGACCCAGCGCGCGGCGACCGAGGTGGCGTCCGGGAAGCTGCGGCTCGACGTCGTCTTCCAGGCACCCGCGGGTCAGAAGCTGGACACGCGGTACGGGCCCTCCACGCGGCTGCTCGTGTCCTCCACCCCGCCCGCGCTGCTGAGCGCCGGCGAGGGTGCCGGGACCGACCTGAGCCGCGAACTGGAGCTGAACCCCGACGTCACCGAGGGCGTACTGCACGTCTCGGCGATGGCCGCCTCCTGCGACGACGACCCCGCCAACGAGTACCCGGCGTGCCACGTCCACCAGCAGGACTGGGGCGTTCCGGTCCGCGTGAGCGCGGAGGGAACGCCCCGGCTGCCGCTCGTGCTCGCCGGCCTCGACGGCTGAACCCGTCCAGGGCCCGGCGCGCGCGGACGACCGCCGCCGGGCCTCAGGGGTTGTGGTGGTGGTGCTGGTCGTCGGAGACCACGGTGGTGGTGGGGGGAACGACCATGCGACGGCGCCTGGCGACGCTGGCGTAGACCGCGACCCCGATGATCCCCACGAGCATCATGATGACCCCGACGAGGTCGAGGTTGACGCTTTCCATCTCCCAGTCGGTGGCGAATGCGAGTATCGCTCCGCCCGCGATGAGGAGAATAAATCCTCCCAGTCCCATGAGTTCCGCCTCCCTGTTGGCCCGGCTGTTCCGGGCCGGTGTACGTCCTTCGCGTACCCGGCCCTTCAACGGACAAGCCTGCGAGCGGTATTCGGGATTCGGGACTAGCCCTCCAGGAACGCCGTCATCGCGTTGGCCAGCAGGTACGGGTCGTCCGCCCCGCACAGTTCCCGCGCGCTGTGCATCGACAGGATGGCGACGCCGATGTCGACGGTCTGGATGCCGTGCCGGGCCGACGTGATCGGACCGATGGTCGTGCCGCACGGCATCGAGTTGTTCGACACGAACACCTGCCACGGCACCCCGGCCTTCTCGCACGCCGCGGCGAAGACCGCCTGGCCGCTGCCGTCCGTCGCGTACCGCATGTTGACGTTGACCTTGAGGATCGGTCCGCCGTTGGCGCGCGGGTGGTGCGTCGGGTCGTGGCGCTCGGAGTAGTTGGGGTGCACGGCGTGCCCGGTGTCGGACGACAGACAGATGGTGCCGGCGAAAGCCCGGGCTCTGTCGTCGTAGCTGCCGCCGCGCGCGAACACCGAGCGCTCCAGCACGTTGCCGAGCAGCGGACCGTCGGCGCCCGTGTCCGACTGCGAGCCGTTCTCCTCATGGTCGAAGGCGGCGAGCACCGGAATGTAGGGCAGGTGCCCGTCCGCCGCGCTGACGGCCGCCAGCGACGCGACGCCCGCGTGCACGGAGATCAGGTTGTCCATGCGCGGCCCCGCCACCAGCTCGCGGTCGCGGCCGAGGTAGGCCGGCCGGTCGATGCTGTGGGCCATCAGGTCCCAGCCGGCGATCTCGCCCTCGGCGAGACCCTCCTCGTCCTCCAGGAACCGGATCAGGTCCCCTTCGTGCACGTCGCCGAGGCCCCAGATCGGCTGCATGTGGCGCTGCTTGTCGAGCTTGAGGCCCTCGTTGACCGACCGGTCCAGGTGCACCGCGAGCTGCGGTACGCGCAGCAGCGCCCGGTCGATGTTGACCAGCCGGTACGAGCCGTCGCGCAGCGTCAGCCGGCCCGCGATCCCCAGGTCGCGGTCGAGCCAGGTGTTGAGCAGCGTTCCGCCGTAGATCTCGACGGCGATCTGGCGCCAGCCCTCGGCGCCCATGTCGGGCAGCGGCTTCACATGCAGGTGGGGGGAATCGGTGTGCCCGCCGACGATCCGGAACGGAGTGCTCGCTTCGGCGCCCTCCGGTACGTACCAGGCCACGATTGCTCCGCCGCGCAGCACGTACTTGCCGCCGGAGGTCGCGTCCCAGGCATCGGTCTCCGCGACCTGCCGGAACCCGGCCTTGTCCAGGCGCTCGGCGGCATTGGCCACCGCGTGGTACGGCGACGGGCTGGCCGCCAGGAAGGACATCAGGTCGTCTGTGTGGCCGCGGTCGAAGCGGGGAGGTGCGCTCATGGGGTTCACCATAACGAGGGTTAACCCCCGCCCCCAGCGCCCGCCTCGGAGCCCCGGCACCCGCCTCAGAGGCCCGGCGGCCGCTCGAACCGGCGCTGTATGGTCCGGCGTTCGCCGCGGCGCACCTGCGGCAGCATCCGCGGTATGCCGGGCGGCCGCTGCTGCTGCCGGCGGCGTCCCACGCAGAACAGACAGCCGTCCCCGGGCGGCGCGGTCGGGTCGATGGGCGAGCCGGGGTGTTCGGAGCAGCCCGACGCGTTGCGCGGCCGGGACAGCTCGCGGGCCACGATGAAGGCGCGGTGCAGGGTGTCCGCCAGCTCCACGAACTCCTCGCCGGGGGAGGAGACGGTGACGGCGAAGGCGCGGTCGTTGACCCGCCGGACGTATCCCTTGAGGACGTCCAGCGTGTACGGCGGGTCCGGTACGGGGTAGCCCAGGCGGCGCTGTTCGGCCGGTGCGGGGACACTGCGCTCGCCCCGGCGGCGGCGGTCGTTGCACAGCAGGCAGCGGCCCCAACCGGTGGGGGCCTCGGGGTCGATGGCGCCGTTGGGGTGCAGCTCGCAGCCGGTGTAGCTCTTGACGGGCGCGAGGTCGGCGGCCGTCTTGAAGGCGACGTACAGGGTGTCGGCGATCGGCTCGTACTCCAGCGGGTGGGAGCCGTTGTACAGGTCGCCGATCTGGTCGCCCACCGAGCCGAGCTTTCCGCGCAGCTCACTGAGCGCGTACGGCCGGCCGGCCGGGACGGAATAACCACCCCTGCGGGGTTCCATGGAACTCATGCCCACCAGAGTCGCACGGCTCACTGACAACGGGCCGGGTCCGTCCCCGGAGGGAAGGTCCCGGCCCGATGCCAGAGGGTTTTCCAGTGGTGGACTAGAAGGCCGCCTCGTCCAGCTCCATCAGGGACTGGTCGACGGACTCGGCCAGGGCGCGCTCGACGCCCACGCCCGGCAGGACGTTCGCGGCGAAGAACTTCGCCGCCGCGATCTTGCCCGTGTAGAACGGGACGTCCTTCGGGGAGGCGGTCGGCAGCTTCTCGGCGGCCACGGCCGCGCCGCGCAGCAGGAGGTAGCCGACGACGACGTCACCGGAGGCCATCAGCAGGCGGGTGGTGTTCAGACCGACCTTGTAGATGGACTTGACGTCCTTCTCGGTGCCCGCGAGGTCCGTGAGCATGGTGCCCACGATGGCCTCCAGGTCCACGGCCGCCTTGGCGAGGTGGTCGCGGGCCGCGGCGAGGTCCTCGCCGCCGGTGCCGACCGCGAGGAACTTCTTGATGTCCTCGGCGAGCGAGTTCAGCGCGGCGCCCTGGTTGCGGACGATCTTCCGGAAGAAGTAGTCCTGGCCCTGGATCGCCGTCGTGCCCTCGTACAGGGTGTCGATCTTCGCGTCGCGGATGTACTGCTCGATCGGGTACTCCTGGAGGTACCCGGAGCCGCCGAACGTCTGGAGCGACTGCGCGAGCTGCTCGTACGACTTCTCGGAGCCGTAGCCCTTGACGATCGGCAGCAGCAGGTCGTTCATGGCGACGAGCGCCTTGGTGTCCTCGCCCGCGGCCTCCTTCGCCGCGATCTCGTCCTGGACGGACGCGGTGTGCAGGACCAGGGCGCGCATGCCCTCGGCGTACGCCTTCTGCGTCATGAGCGAGCGGCGGACGTCGGGGTGGTGCGTGATGGTGACCTTCGGCGCGGTCTTGTCCATGAAGTTCGCCAGGTCGGGACCCTGGACGCGCTCCTTGGCGTACTCCAGGGCGTTCAGGTAGCCCGACGACAGTGTGGCGATGGCCTTCGTGCCGACCATCATCCGGGCGAACTCGATGATCATGAACATCTGGCGGATGCCGTCGTGCTTGTCACCGATCAGCCAGCCCTTGGCGGGGTGCTGGTCGCCGAAGGTCATCTCGCACGTGTTGGACGCCTTGAGGCCCATCTTGTGCTCGACGTTCGTGGCGTAGACGCCGTTGCGCTCGCCCAGCTCGCCGGTCTCCCAGTCGAACTCGTACTTCGGGACGAGGAAGAGCGACAGGCCCTTGGTGCCCGGTCCCGCGCCCTCGGGGCGCGCCAGCACGTAGTGGAGGATGTTCTCCGACATGTCGTGCTCGCCGGACGTGATGAAGCGCTTGACGCCCTCGATGTGCCAGGAGCCGTCCGCCTGCTGCACGGCCTTCGTGCGGCCCGCGCCGACGTCCGAGCCGGCGTCCGGCTCGGTGAGGACCATCGTCGAGCCCCACTGCTTGTCGACGGCGATCTTCGCGATCTTCTTCTGCGCCTCGTTGCCCTCCTCGAAGAGCACGCCGGCGAAGGCCGGGCCCGAGGAGTACATCCAGACGGCGGGGTTGGCGCCGAGCAGCAGCTCCGCGTACGCCCAGATCAGGGAGCGGGGCGAGGTGGTGCCGCCGATCTCCTCGGGCAGGCCCAGGCGCCAGTACTCGCTGTCCATGAAGGCCTGGTAGCTCTTCTTGAAGGACGCCGGTACGGGCGCGGTGTTGGTGGCCGGGTCGAAGACCGGCGGATTGCGGTCGGCGTCCTCGAAGGAGGCGGCGAGGTCGTTCTCCGCGAGGCGGGCGATCTCGTCGAGGATGCTCTTGGCGGTCTCGACGTCCATCTCCGCGAACGGGCCGGTGCCGTACAGCTTGTCGCGGCCGAGGACCTCGAAGAGGTTGAACTCGATGTCGCGGAGGTTCGACTTGTAGTGACCCATGGCAACGGCTCCGTTAAGGATCGGGAGGGCAGGTTCCTCGTACATCTACTACTAGCAAGTAGCTACGATGATGCTACCCGTCGGTAATAAGGCGCAACCCCTTCGGGCGATGTGTGACTGAGTAGGCTTGCCGCCATGTACGGCTACGACCAGAACCAGGGTGGACAGCAGCAGCAGCAGCAGCAGTACGCGCCGCCGCAGCCTCCGCCCCAGGGCGGCTACGGGGAGCAGCCGCTCTACCCGGAGCCGTCTCCGCCCTCGCTCGCCGACGCGGTGCGCGCCTTCACCACCGGATCGCTGTCCGCCGAGGACTTCCAGCAGATCTTCGCGACGTCGAAGGTCTACTGCCCGCGCGGCGACAACCCGGGATTCCTCGCGCTGCACAACACCCAGCAGCCGGTGATCCCGATGTTCACCTCGCTCAAGGAGCTGCGGAAGTACGCGGGCAAGGAGTCCAAGTACTTCGTGATCACCGGGGCGGAGGTGATCGATCTGCTCCCGACCGGGTACGGCTTCGTCCTCGACATGGAGGGTGAGCACCGGATGGTCTTCGACGCGAAGGCGGTGGAGCAGATGGTCGACTTCGCGATGCGGCGGATGTACGGCTAGACGCCGGTGCCGCGCAGGCGGCCGAGCGGGCCGTTCGTGGCCGGAGGGCCGCCTCGGTGGGGGAGTGTCGGCGTGATGTCATAGCGTGCTCACGCCAAGCACTCGCGACGTCACGGGGGAACATCCGCATGACTCATCCGCCGCAGCAGGGCCCCGGCCCGTACGGCCAGCCCTACCCGCAGGGCCAGCAGCCTCCGCAGCCGGGCTACGGCTACCCGCAGCAGCAGCCGTACCCGCAGCAGCAGGCGTATCCGCAGCAGCAGCCCTATCCGCCGCAGCAGCAGCAGTACCCGCCCCAGCAGCAGTGGAACGCGCCGCCCGCGCCGGCTCCGCCGTCCCGCAGCGGCCCGGGTGCCAAGAAGATCTTCCAGATCGTGGCCGGTGTGATCGTCGCGATCATGTGCGTGGTCGGCTACTTCGCGAGCCAGAACGACGCCGACCACGCGGAGGCCGGTGACTGCCTCAAGAACAACGGCACCACGGTGAGCCCCGACCTCCAGGTGGTGGAGTGCGGGGGCGCCGAAGCCGCGTACAAGGTCGTCGAGGTGATACCCGACACGCTGGAGACCTCGAAGTGCGAGGGCAAGTCGGACATCGGCTACCAGGAGAGCCGGACCGGCCGGCGCAGCTCGGGCAAGCAGTTCGTGCTCTGCATCGACGAGATCAAGAAGTAGGGACCGGCGGTACGCGAGAAGCGGTGCGAGCGGTGGCCGCGACGGACGCCCGACGGGACGCCCGGGAGGAATTCCTCCCGGGCGTTTCCCGTTACGGGTGGCAAGAAGTTCTACGTTCAACTAAAGTGGACGTACAAGGAGGCCCGCCATGCCCGCAGTAACCGTTGAAAACCCGCTGACCCTGCGGAAGGTCGCGGCGCCGATCGGCGCCGCAGCGCGTCCCGTGCTGGCCGTCACGACCGCTCCGGGCGGTTTCGAGGGTGAGGGCTTCCCGGTACGCCGTGCCTTCGCCGGCATCAACTACACGTACCTCGACCCGTTCATCATGATGGACCAGATGGGCGAGGTGGAGTACGCCCGGGGGGAGCCCAAGGGCACCCCGTGGCACCCGCACCGCGGCTTCGAGACGGTCACGTACCTGATCGACGGCACGTTCGAGCACCAGGACAGCAACGGCGGCGGCGGAAGCATCCAGAACGGCGACACCCAGTGGATGACCGCCGGGGCCGGCATCCTCCACATCGAGGCGCCGCCGGAGTCGCTGGTCGTGTCCGGCGGTCTCTTCCACGGCCTCCAGCTGTGGGTCAACCTGCCGGCCTCCGACAAGATGATGGCCCCCCGCTACCAGGACATCCGCGGCGGCCAGGTGCAGCTCCTGACGTCCCCCGACGGCGGAGCGCTGCTGCGCGTCATCGCGGGCGAGCTGGACGGTCACGAGGGCCCCGGCATCACGCACACCCCGATCACGATGATCCACGCGACGCTGCGGCCGGGTGCGGAGATCACGCTGCCCTGGCGCGCCGACTTCAACGGCCTGGCGTACGTCCTGGCCGGGCGCGGCGCCGTCGGTACGGACCGCCGTCCCGTCCACAAGGGCCAGACCGCGGTCTTCGGCGACGGCGGCTCGCTGACCGTGCGCGCGGACGAGCACCAGGACTCCAACACCCCGGACCTGGAGGTCGTCCTGCTCGGCGGGCGGCCGATCCGGGAGCCGATGGCCCACTACGGTCCGTTCGTGATGAACACGCAGGAAGAACTGAAGCGCGCCTTCGAGGACTTCCAGGGTGGCCGCCTCGGCACCATCCCGGCCGTCCACGGCATCGGCGAGTAAGAGTCCGGCACGCCCGCCCGGTTGACGAACGGTCACCCGGGCGGGCGCCCCCGGCGGGCCGTCGCGCGCCGTCCGTGATCCGCTGGGGCGGTGCAGCCGCCCGAGCCGACTCAGCCGCTCCTCCCCGAGTCCGCACGCCGGGTCGCCGCCTGGTGCGGTGTCGCCCTGCTCGTCACCGGGGTCGCCGCGGTCGGGGTCTGGCTGTGCGTCACCCTCAAGACCGCCGTCACGCCCGTACTGCTGGCCATTCTCGGTACGGCGCTGCTCGGCCCCCTGCACCGGCGGCTCGTCGCGATGCGGCTGAACCGGTCGCTCGCCGCCATGCTGACCTGCGTCGCGGTCGTCGCCGTCGCGGGCGGCGCGACGTACATCGTCGTCAGCGCGCTCGCCGAGACCGGCGACCAGATCATCGCCTCGCTCCGACTGGCCGCCAAGGACCTGGCCACGCACTTCGGGGCGGCGGGCACCTCCCTGGACGACGTGGCCGGCAACGCCAAGGAACTGCTCGGGAAGTTCGGTGGTACGGCGGCTTCCGGGCTGATCGCCGGGCTCAGCGTGGTCGGCGAGATGACGGCGGTCGCCGTCCTGGCGCTGCTGCTGATCTTCTTCTTCCTCCGGGACTCGGACAAGGCGGCGGACACCCTGAAGTCGCTCGCGCCGGGTTCGACGGGCGAAACCGCCGAGGCGATGGGCCGCCGCGCGTTCGAGGCCGTCGAGGGCTTCATGCGCGGTACGACGTTCATCGCGCTCATCGACGCGCTCCTCATCACCGTCGGGCTGCTGATTCTGCGCGTGCCGGGCGCGGTCGGGCTGGGCGCGCTGGTTTTCGTCGGCGCGTACATCCCCTACCTCGGCGCGTTCATCTCCGGCGCGGTCGCGATCCTGGTCGCGCTCGCCGACCGGGGGGTCGTGATCGCGCTGTGGACGCTCGGGATCGTGTTCGCCGTGCAGATGTTCGAGGGGCACGTCCTCATGCCCGTGATCCAGAGCCGGACCGTCCAGATGCATCCGGCCGTGGTGATGATCGCGATCACCGCCGGGGCGTCCGTCGCGGGCGTCCTCGGGATGCTCCTCGCGGTGCCGCTGACGGCAGCCGTCTTCGGGGTGGTCGGGGAGATGCGGCGGGGCGAGTACGAGCGGCACTGACCGGAGCCCCGGCCGTGCGGGCTGCGGGGCCGTGGCCGGTTCTGCGGTGCGGGGGCGGTTCCGTCGTACGGGCCGTTCACATGGCCTGTGGCGGGACGGCGCCGCCCGGGCCCGGTTCGAAGCTCGCCAGCATCTGTTCGAGCGCCTGCTGGTCGGGACCGACGAACGGATCGGCGCCGGGGGCCCCGGCGATCGTGTCGAGCATCCTCGGCGTGAGGCCGACGGCCGGCGGCAGGTGGGTGCACAGCACGGTCTCCGCTTCCATGGCGCGCAACGGCTGCACGGTGGCGAGGTACTTGCCGGTGTCGACGGTGTGGACCCACGGGCTGTCGACGGTGGCCCACAGCAGTTGTGCGGCCCGGAGGTCCTCCGGGGTGAGGTCGGCGGCCGTACTGTCCACGGCGGCCTCCGCGCTGGGCATGGGCCCGCCGAAGCAGTCGGAGCTGAAGCACGTCCGCGTGCGGTCGTCGTAGAAGCCGACGGTGGCCGGGTTGTCGAACAGCGGCGGCCGGAAGGCCCGGAGCATACGGCCGCCGCCCACGTCCAGCGACTGCCCCGGGTTGACCAGGCACACGCGGTCCAGCGGCAGGGGCCGCTCGGTCGACATGATCCCGGCGCCGAGGAACGTCGTCACGACGCGGGCCTCGGGGGCGGCGACCAGCAGGTCGAACAGGCCGCCCGTGTGGTCGCGGTCGGGGTGGGTGAGCCAGATCCAGCGCACGTCGGCGGGGTCCATGACGGAGCCGAGCGTGTCGAGGAAGTTCCGGTCGGGGAGGCTGAGGCCCGTATCGACGACGACCGGCTCGTCGGCGAGCAGAACGAAGGCGTTGACCGGGAGGAAGCCGATGCCCGGCACCTCCAGACAGTCCGCCAGGACGGTGGTGTCGGTTCCGATCTTCTGCATGCTCATGGCGGGTCTCCGTGGTCCCCCCGAGGGCGGAGCAGGGCGTCTTGTCGACCATTTTCCCTCTGTGGGGGCGGTACGGCGCTCCGGGAGCGAGGTGCCCGCTACAGCTGCGGCGCTCGGTCCTCGTACAGCTCGAACCAGATCGCCTTGCCCTCGCCCTTCGGGTCCACGCCCCACGTGTGCGCGAGCATCTCCATGAGGATCAGCCCCCGCCCGCTGGACGCCATCTCCCCCGGGCGCCGCTTGTGCGGCAGTTCGTCGCTGGCGTCCGTCACCTCGACCCGCAGCCGCCGTACGCCCGGTTCGCCCGCCGCCTCGGCGATCAGGAGCGCGTCGCCGTCGGTGTGCACCAGGACGTTGGTGACCATCTCCGAGACCATCAGCACGGCCGCGTCGAGCTGTTCCCCGTCCGCCCAGTCGTGCAGCAGATCCCGCAGCTGCTGCCGGGCGGCGGCGATACGTTCCGGCTCGGTCTGGGCGACCGTCAGTGCCGTACGCCGTACGGGGGCCAGCGGCACCGCCGTACCGGGGCCGCAGCCGCAGCCGTTCCCCTCGCGGCACAGCAGCAGTACGGCGATGTCGTCCTCGCGGCGGTCCACCAGCGGGCCCGTGGTGTGGTGCGAGGAGGGGCCGTGGACGCCCGACACCAGCGCGTCGGCGAGCTTTTCCAGGCTGTCGCCGGTGTGCTCCTCCATGATCGTGCGCAGCCTGGCCCAGCCGGTGTCCAGGTCGTGGCCGCCGGTCTCGATGAGACCGTCCGTACAGATCATGATCGTCTCGCCCGGTTCGAGAACGAGCCGCGTCGTCGGATAGTCCGTGTCCGCCACGATGCCCAGCGGCAGCCCACCCGCCGTGGGCCGGACCAGCACCGTCCCGTCACTGAGGCGCACGGCCGGGTCGGGGTGGCCCGCGCGGGCGATGTCGAGGAGCCCGGTGGCGGGGTCCGCCTCGATGTAGAGGCAGGTCGCGAAGCGCGGACCGGAGTGGTCGGCCGGGTCGTGGGTGTCCGTCCCCGGGAAGTCGTGCAGCCCGTGCAGGAAGCGGGAGGCGCGGGAGAGGACCGCGTCCGGGCGGTGGCCCTCGGAGGCGTACGCGCGCAGGGCGATCCGGAGCTGGCCCATCAGTCCGGCGGCCCGTACGTCGTGCCCCTGTACGTCCCCGATGACCAGGGCTATTCGCCCGCTGGGCAGCGGGATCATGTCGTACCAGTCGCCGCCGACCTGAAGGCCGCCGCCGGTCGGAACGTACCGGGCGGCCACCGTCATCCCCGGGATCTCCGGCCCCAGCGTCGGCATCATCGACCGCTGGAGGCCCAGGGACAGCTCGCGCTCGTTCTCGGCCACCGAGGCCCGCTCCAGGGCCTGCGCGAGCATCCTGGCGACCGTGGTCAGCACGGAACGCTCGTCGGGCGTGAACGCCACGGGGTGCGCGAAGCCCGCCATCCAGGCGCCCATGGTGCGGCCGGCCACCGTCAGGGGCACGAACGCCCAGGAGCGCGGCTCGTCGTTGCGGGCGAGGGGCCGGCCGGCGGGGTAGCGGCGGCTGTACTCCTCGGGGGACGAGAGATAGATGGCCCGCCCGGTCCGTACGACCTCGGACGCCGGATGGTCGGTGTCGCGCAGCATGTCGGCGAAGGGGAGGTCGTCGTCCGGCCCGTACCCGTGGTGGCCCAGGACCGTGATGCGGCTGCCCGACGAGCCGAAGACGGCGAGGCTGTCGGGTGAGAAACCGGGCATCGACAGGGACGCGGCGACCCGCAGCACCTCGGCGGTGGACCGCGCCTCCGCCAGCGCACGCCCCGCGTCCAGCAGGAACGCCTCGCGGGAGCGCCGCCAGTCGCCGGTGACGGGGGTGTGGGCGGCGTCGCCCGGCCGGGGCTCCGCGACCTCCTGGAGGGTGCCGAAGAGCTGGTAGTCGTTGCCCTCGACGACCGGCTTGGAGCGGCTGCGCACGGTTCTGAGCAGCCGTCCGTCGACGTCCATGATCCGCAGCCGGGCCTCGGCCAGCGTGCCCTCGGCGACCGCGAGGTTCACGACCCCGTTGATCTCGTTCCAGTCGACCGGGTGAAAACGGGAGCGTACGGCGGCCTCGGGCAGCGTCACGGGCTCGGCGGGCAGCCCGAGCAGCCGGGCGGCCTCCGCGTCGAGCGTGACGACCCCGGATGCGTTGTCCCAGCGCCACAGGCCGGTCGCGATGGCGGCCAGGATGTCCTCGGTACGCATTGCTTCATCTTTACAGGTCGTGGCCGGACCGGCTGGCCGAGGCCCGTCGGGGCGGGTACCGAACGGCAAATTAAAGGGGATGCGCCGGGCGGTAACCTTGGGTGCTCCGACTACCCCGAATCCCGAAGGCTGGATGAACGACGATGCATCGGTACAGGTCCCACACCTGCGGCGAGCTCCGCGCCTCTGACGTCGACACCGACGTCCGGCTGAGCGGCTGGCTGCACAATCGTCGAGACCTGGGCGGCATCCTCTTCATCGATCTGCGCGATCACTACGGCATCACGCAGCTCGTCGCCCGCCCCGGCACCCCCGCGTACGACGCCCTCGACAAGGTGAACAAGGAGTCGGTGGTCCGCGTCGACGGCCGGGTCGTCTCGCGCGGCGCCGACAACATCAACCCCGAGCTGCCCACCGGCGAGATCGAGGTCGAGGTCGCGGACGTCGAGCTGCTGGGCGCGTCGCAGCAGCTGCCGTTCCAGATCAACACGGACGACGGGGTCGGCGAGGAGCGCCGCCTGGAGTACCGCTTCCTGGACCTGCGCCGCGAGCGCATGCACCGCAACATCATGCTGCGTACGGCCGTCATCTCGGCCATCCGTCACAAGATGACGGCGCTGGGCTTCAACGAGATGGCCACGCCCATCCTGACGGCCACGTCGCCGGAGGGCGCGAGGGACTTCGTCGTCCCGTCCCGCCTGAACCCCGGCAAGTTCTACGCGCTGCCGCAGGCGCCCCAGCAGTTCAAGCAGCTCCTCATGATCTCGGGCTTCGACCGGTACTTCCAGATCGCGCCGTGCTTCCGCGACGAGGACGCCCGCGCCGACCGCTCGCCGGGCGAGTTCTACCAGCTCGACGTGGAGATGTCCTTCGTCGAGCAGGAGGACGTCTTCCAGCCGATCGAGAAGCTGATGACGGAGCTCTTCGAGGAGTTCGGCAACGGCCGCCACGTCACGTCTCCGTTCCCGCGGATCCCGTTCCGCGAGTCGATGCTGAAGTACGGCAACGACAAGCCCGACCTGCGCGCCAAGCTGGAGCTCGTCGACATCTCCGACGTCTTCGCCGGCTCGGAGTTCAAGGCATTCGCCGGCAAGCACGTCCGCGCGCTGCCGGTGCCGGACACGGCAGGCCAGTCGCGCAAGTTCTTCGACGGCCTCGGTGACTACGCCGTCGAGCACGGCGCGAAGGGCCTGGCCTGGGTACGGGTCGGCGAGGACGGTTCGCTGAGCGGCCCGATCGCCAAGTTCCTCACCGAGGAGAACGTCAAGGTCCTCACCGAGCGCCTGTCGCTGGCCCCCGGCCACGCGATCTTCTTCGGCGCGGGCGAGTTCGACGAGGTCTCCAAGATCATGTCGGCGGTCCGGGTCGAGGCCGCCAAGCGCGCCGGACACTTCGAGGAGGGCGTGTTCCGGTTCTGCTGGATCGTCGACTTCCCGATGTACGAGAAGGACGAGGAGACCGGCAAGATCGACTTCTCGCACAACCCCTTCTCGATGCCGCAGGGCGGCCTGGAGGCCCTGGAGACCCAGGACCCGCTGGACATCCTCGGCTGGCAGTACGACATCGTCTGCAACGGCGTCGAGCTCTCCTCCGGCGCGATCCGCAACCACGAGCCCGAGCTGATGTTCAAGGCGTTCGAGATCGCGGGCTACTCGAAGGAGACCGTCGAGCGCGAGTTCGCCGGCATGCTCCGCGCGTTCCAGTTCGGCGCCCCGCCGCACGGCGGCATCGCCCCGGGCATCGACCGCATCGTGATGCTGCTGGCCGACGAGCCGAACATCCGCGAGACGATCGCCTTCCCGCTCAACGGCAACGCGCAGGACCTGATGATGGGCGCGCCGACGACGCTGGAGGAGGCACGGCTGCGGGAGCTGAACATTCAGCTGCGCAAGCCGGTGTCCGAGAAGTAGGCGGCCGACACACCGCGTACCGACGCACGCGAAGAAGGGGCCCGGAACCGATCGGTTCCGGGCCCCTTCTTTCAGGTCGCGCGGGTGCCGTGGCCAAGCCGATCCGTCTCCCTGCGCGTTGAACGTCATGAGGGACCCACGCCGTGTCGGAACAGGCGCGGGGTACAGGACTCCTTACGTTCGGCAGCAAGAAGACGAAGGGGACAAAATGACGCGCCGGAACCGCACCATGGCTCCGCTGACCGCGCTGCTGACGGCAGCCGCACTCCTGACGACGGGCTGCGGCACCACGGGCACCACCCACACCCCACGCGCCGTGTCCGACCCCGGCGCCCCCGCGCACGAGGCGGCCGGGGGCCAGGCCGGCAAGGCCGCCCCGGGCCCGCAGAGGCCGCCCGGCCCCCTTCTCAGCCTGCCGGGCCTCGGCCCCAGGACCCTCGGCGCGGTCCCCGCGCACACCCGCCAGGCGCTGGTCGTCACCGGCGAGGGCCGCGACAAGAGCCGGGGCACGGCGGTCCTGTACGAGCGTGACCGCCCCGGCGCCCCCTGGCGGCCGGGTCCCGCCTGGCCCACCCACAACGCGGTGCGCGGCTGGACCGACAAGCACGTTCACGGAGACCTGCGCTCCCCGGTCGGCGTCTTCTCCCTCACCGACGCGGGCGGCCTGCTGCCCGATCCGGGCACGAAGCTGACGTACGACTCGGGCCCGGCCTTCACCGCCACGGGCACGGGCTCGGCCGGCGAACCGCTCGCGGGCTCCTTCGACTACGTCATCGCCATCAACTACAACCGCAGGCCCGGAACCACCCCCCTGGACTGGACGCGCCCGCTGGGAGCGGACCGGGGAGGCGGCATCTGGCTCCATGTGGACCACGACGGTCCGACGCAGGGCTGCGTCTCCTTCGAGAAGAAGGTGATGAAGCACCTGCTCCGCACCCTCGACCCGGCGAAGAAGCCGGTGGTGGTGATGGGCGACGCGTCGTCACTGCGCAGGTGACGGCGCTTCCTCACCGCGCAGGTGACGGCGTTTCCTCGCCACCCGCTCCACCCCGGCTCCCGCCCGCCTACGTGGTGACCGGCTCGGGGGATCCGTTCGGGCCCGAGTTCCGCGCCTCGGCGGCGGCGGTCTCGTCGGAACCGGGACCGCGCTGGCTCGGAATGCCCGGGGTGAGGTGGGCCGTCATGAGCGTGCGACGTTCGTCGGCCTCCGCGCACAGGGCCACGGCCGCCGCGTTGAAACGGACCAGGGAGGGCGGGTCGGAGGGGCCGAGGAGGTGCGCCTTCAGTTCCGTACGGGCCTTCGTGTACTGGTCCTTCTCCGGGAACCGGACCGACTCCAGGAGTTCCGCGACGCCGGACGCGTCGGGGCTGAGGACGGCGGCGGCGCGCACGGTCGGGAAGGCTGCCCGGAACTCCTCCTCCGTCATGCCGCTGGTGTTGGCGACGGCGTACGGCTTCTCGCTGTGCAGGTAGTCCGAGACGACGCTCGACACATCGCTGATCAGCAGGTGGGACTGGTTGAAGCAGCTGTAGATGCCCAGTCGCGGGGTGACGACGATCTGGTGCTGCCACTCGGGGAACGAGGCCCAGTAGGCCGCCTCCCAGGCTTCCGTCGCCGCCGCGACGAGCGCCGCGCGGCCGTCCTCGGGCCGGCCCTGGACCATCATCCGTTCCAGTTCGTCCGCGCCCGTGCGGAAGTCGCTGCTGGTGAGCCGGTCGAGTTCGGCCTTGCGGCGGTCGAGTTCGGCGACGGCCTCCACGCCGGGGCGGGGGCCGGACCGCCCGGCGGCGGCCTCGTTGATCATCGCCCGGATGCGCCGGTCGGCGGCGCCGGCCTCCGGGTCGACCGAGCCGGTCATCGGGTGCGGCTTGTAGAGCAGGCGTACGCCGTCGTCCTCCAGGAGCGCGCGGACGAGGTTCTCGCCCGCCAGGACGACGGACGTGTTGCCGGGGTTGCCGTCCCAGCCCTCCCAGGTGGGGGCGTACAGCACGGTCGTGTACGTGCCTTCGGGGGCGCCCGTCCAGGGCTGGATCGGGGCCAGCTGCGGGCGTCCCACCTCGACGACGTCCTTGTCGTCGACGCCTATCTCGGCCTGCCGGTAGCGCTCGCGGGCCGCAGGTCCCGCCACCCACACCTCGTCGTACGCCTTGGCGTACGGGTTGCAGCTGGACAGCTTGTCGCTCTCGCCGTGGTTGGTGAAGGCGTGCTTGATGGAGGGGATGCGCAGTACCTGCGAGGTCTTGCCGGAGTTCGCGGGGTGCAGCATCATCTTCAGCGTCGATGCCTCCAGGGCGAACATGTGGGCCACCCGGGGAATGCAGATGATGGGCACGTCGGTGGCCTGGATCTTCTGCACCATGAACCGCTCGCGCAGCACGATCAGCGGCTTGCCGTCCAGTGCGGAGAGCGTGGAGAGCCACATGTTGGCCTGGTACGCCGACGAGGTGCCGCCGGAGAAGTACATCGCCACGGTCGGCCGGTACTCCTCCAGCCAGCCGTCCAGCCACTCCAGGGTCTGGTCCTTGCTCGCGGGGCGCTTGCCGGGCAGAAGCCACGTGACGAGGTGGGCGGTGCCGGCGGCCATCAGCAGGAGCGACAGGCCGAGGCCGGCGGCCCCGGCGTAGATGTCCCCGGTCACGGCGGTGACGAGCAGCCCCGTGGTGGCGGGCACGGAGAAGGCCAGCAGCCGGTGGCCGGGGCGGCGGGCCAGGATGCGCGGGGGAGCGGCGCACAGCCGCAGCGCCGAGGCGTCGATGTTGCGGGTGACGACGGGCAGCGTGCGGCTGCGGCGGACCATCACCGCGACTCCCTGGCAGAGGAAGTGCAGGGCGTACACGAAGAGCAGCGCCACGGTCAGCGGGGCCTGCTCGCGCAGTGGCTCGATCCCGTCTATTCGCAGCAGCCCGAGGAGGATCAGCATGTCGCGCAGCAGCTGCCGGACGGTGACGTCGAAACGGACTCTGCTCAGCATCGACAGCAGCGCGGGCTGCCTGTACCGGAGGTAGAGGTCGACGGCGAGGCCCGCGGCGGCAGCGGTGACGAACACCGGCAGGTGGGCCAGCAGAGCGCCGACGAGCTGAGCGGCGAAGGCGGCGAATATCGCGAGCAGCGCGCCGAGCTGCTTGACGCGGCGCTTGTTGAGTCCAACAGAGGGCACGGTGACTGAACTCCTGGCGGGGAGGGGGGATCGGCCGGGGAAGCCGTCCAGGGGGAGCCGGTCTTCGCGCGCGCGTGTGTGGGGTTGCACGGCAGCGAGGACAGTCGGCGGCTGACCGTATGCCGTGTACGGCATTCGTCGCAATGCGCCGTGACGACCATCACCGCTGACGAGGCGCATGTCAGCGGCATTTGATCAACGTCGGAGCACCCTGCCCGCCCCGGGTGGACGGACAACGCGGCGGGGCCGGTCGGGGAGAGTGTCCCAGACCGGCCCCGTCGAGTGGTAGCTCACGTTCCGCTTACACCTTCTTCGGGTCCTCCAGGCGCGGGAACAGCACCGCGCCCTTCGTCACCGTCGCACCCGCCGGGAGCCGGCCCCAGTCGGCCGCGTCCTGGAGCGGCTGGTCGGCCAGGGCGCCCAGGGGCTCCTCGGCGCCCAGGGAGTCCCACAGCTTCTGCGAGGTCTCCGGCATGACCGGGTTCAGCAGGACGGCCATGGCGCGCAGCGACTCGGCGGCCGTGTAGAGGATCGTCGCGAGACGGGCCCGGCCCTCCGGCGACTCGTCCTTGGCGACCTTCCACGGTTCCTGCTCCGTGATGTAGCCGTTGACCTGCTTCACGAAGTCGAACACCGCCAGGATGCCGCCCTGGAAGTCCAGCTCCTCGCCGATCTTCCGGTCGGCCTCCGCGAGCGCCTTCGTGAGGCCGGCCTGAACCGCCGCCTCCGCGTCACCGGCCGCCGTCGCCTCCGGCAGCGTGCCGCCGAAGTACTTGCCGACCATCGCGGCCACGCGCGAGGCGAGGTTGCCGAAGTCGTTCGCGAGCTCGCTCGTGTAGCGGGCGCTGAAGTCCTCCCACGAGAAGGAGCCGTCCTGGCCGAACGCGATCGCGCGCAGGAAGTACCAGCGGTACGCGTCCACGCCGAAGTGCGAGGTCAGGTCCTGCGGCTTGATGCCGGTCAGGTTCGACTTCGACATCTTCTCGCCGCCTACCATCAGCCAGCCGTTCGCGGCCACCCGGCCGGGGACCGGCAGGCCCTGCGCCATCAGCATCGCGGGCCAGATGATCGCGTGGAAGCGCAGGATGTCCTTGCCGACCAGGTGGACGTTGGCCGGGAACGTGGTGTCGAACTTCGCCTGGTCCGCGCCGTAGCCGACGGCCGTGGCGTAGTTGAGCAGAGCGTCGACCCACACGTAGATGACGTGCTTCTCGTCCCACGGGACCGGGATTCCCCAGTCGAACGTCGAGCGCGAGATCGAGAGGTCCTGGAGGCCCTGCCGCACGAAGTTCAGGACCTCGTTGCGGGCGGACTCCGGCTGGATGAAGCCCGGGTTCGCCTCGTAGAACTCCAGCAGCTTCGGGCCGTACTCGCTCAGCTTGAAGAAGTAGTTCTCCTCCTTGAGGATCTCCACCGGCTTCTTGTGGACCGGACACAGCTTCGTGCCGTCCTCCGCCTCGATGAGATCACCGGGGAGCTTGTACTCCTCGCAGCCCACGCAGTACGGGCCCTCGTACCCGCCCTTGTAGATCTCGCCCTTGTCGTACAGGTCCTGCACGAACTCCTGCACACGGTCCGTGTGCCGCTTCTCCGTCGTACGGATGAAGTCGTCGTTCGCGATGTTCAGGTGCTCCCAGAGGGGCTTCCAGGCCTCCTCGACGAGCTTGTCGCACCATTCCTGGGGCGAGACCCCGTTCGCCTCGGCAGTGCGCATGATCTTCTGACCGTGCTCGTCCGTGCCGGTGAGGTACCACACCTTCTCGCCGCGCTGACGGTGCCAGCGCGTGAGCACGTCCCCTGCGACGGTCGTGTAGGCGTGGCCCAGGTGAGGAGCGTCGTTGACGTAGTAAATGGGGGTCGATACGTAAAAGGCCTTCACGCCTTCGCTCGTCCCCTGCTTCTCGGATCCAGTGGCCGCCATGGGCGAAATCCTAACGGCCCACAGGTGATCCACTCACACGCTTAACCGACGGTGAGACGCGGACGGCGGTGCCCGGACCTGCCGGGCACCGCCGTCTACGTGTCGCAGGGTGCCGCTCAGCCCTCGGTGCTCCGGAGGCTGGTGAGGCCGGTGACGAGCTGTGCGTACAGCTCCGCGTCCGCGACCTCGCTCGGGGCGGGGCCGGCGTGGAAGAACGCGGCGTTCGGGGCGTCCAGCTTCCGGAGGAAGTCGAAGCCCTTCGCGTCGTGCTCACCGAACGCGACGAACTGCCAGAAAAGCGGCTTCTCGGCGGTGTCGGCGAGGGCCTGCTTGGCCGGTCCCTTGGCGTCCGGGGGGCCGTCCGTCTGGAACACGACCAGGGCGGGGCGGTCGCTGCCGGACTTCTCGTGGTGCGCGACGACCTCTTCGACGGCGCGGTGGTAGCTCGTACGCCCCATGTGACCGATGGCGGCGTGCGTCTCGTCGACGAGGCCCTCGTACGCGTCCAGGGTGACGTCGACGGTGCCGTCGATGTCGGTGGAGAAGAAGACGACGTGTACGGCGGCCTTCTCGTCGAGGTGGGCCGCGAGCGCGAGCGTCCGGTCGGCGAGGTGCTGGGCACTGCCGTCCTTGTAGAACCCGCGCATGGAGCCGGACCGGTCGAGGACCAGGTAGACGTCCGCCCGTACGCCGTCCAGCCGCTCGGCCGCGAGCGCGGCGCCGGCGGCCTTGTAGTGGGCTGCCAGCGCGGGCGCGTGCGACGTCACGTGCGAGAGGGGGAGCGCAGGACCCGCGTCCCCGGCCCCGCCGCTTCCGGCGACGGGCCGGGGCTCGGGCTCCGGCTCGGCCTCCGCCGCGACGGGCTCGGCCTGGGCGGCTTCCGGCTCGGGCTCGGCTTCCGCTTCGGCTGCGACGGGCTCCGGCTCGGCGGCGGGGGCGGCCTCGGGCTCCGGCTCCGGCTCGGGCTCGGCGACGGCCTCGGCGGCGACCGGCTCGGGCTCGGGCTTTGCCTCGGCGGTCTCGGCGGCCTCGGGGGCGGCCGGCTCCGGCTCGACCTCGGCGGCCTCCGGGGTGGCCTCGGCGGCGGTGGCCGCAGGGGCTTCGGCGGCGGGCGGTGCGGGCTGGGCGTCGGCCTGCGGCTCGGGCTGAGGCTCGGCCTCGGTCACGACGGCGTCCGCGGCCGCGTCCACTTCCGCCGCGTCTGCCTCCGCCCCGTCCTTCTCCGCCGCGAGCGGCTCGGGCGCGGTCTCGGGCTCGGCGGCGGCAGGGGTCTCGGTGACCGGCTCCGCCTCCGGCCCGATGGCCGCTTCCGGTGCCTCGACGGCGGCGGTGGCCTCCGGCTCGGCGGCGGGGGCGGCCTCGGACGGTGCCTCGGCGGCGGCTTCCGGGGCCGCCGTCTCCGCAGCGGCGGTCTCCAGGGCCTCGGTCTCGGAGGTCACCGCATCCGAGGCCACGGGCTCGGGGGTCTCGGTCTTCGCAGCCACCGTCTCCGCCTCCACGGGCTCCGGGGCCTCGGCTTCCGCGGCCACCGTTTCCGGGGCCGTTTCCGCTGCGGCCGCGACCGCGGCCGGTGCCGGATCGGCCGACGCCGCCGTGGGCTGGGACGGGACCGGAGCCGAGGGCTTCTGGTCGGCCGGGCCGGACTGGGCCGGGACGTTCGGTCCGGGTGCGGGGGTCTTCGTACGGGACGAGGAAGCGGACGGCGACGGGTTGTCGAAGGCCGCCGCCACCAGGTCCGACGCGATACCCGGCGTCGGCTTCCCGGCCGGCTTCTCCGCCGCCGCGCTCTCGTCCTCCTTGGCCGGGGCCTGGGCGGGGGCCGGTACCGACGCCACCGTCTCCCGGGCCTCGGCGGTCGCGGATTCCGGTTCCGGCGCGGTGGCCGGCTCCGGCTTACGTTCGGCCTGGGACGGAACGGAAGCTGCCGCCGAGGTCTCCCGTGCCGGCGGCTGCTCGTTGCTCTCCGCTCGATCGCGTCCGAACACCTTGCGCAGCAAGCTCCGAATGCCCATGGGCGAGGCCTTTCGCATGAGTTGGGTGCGATGCACGCCCGCACCCGGCGGATGATCCCTGGCCAGGGCGGACACGTAAGGTTAGCGGCCCCGCCCGCCGATCTTCGGGAGGGTCGTACGTGCCGTTCCGGTTGCAGGCGCACGCGGCTCGCGCCGACGAACACCGGTACCGTACGCGCCCCCTCCGGGCGCCCCCGCCGGCCAGGTCGGCCCGTACCGCCAAAGCCTCCTGCGCGCCGACCACTTCTACCCCACCCGCCGTCGCGGGCGGCAGGAGCGAACCGGTGCGCACCGGGCGGAATCGCCGCCGTCAAGTCAACTTCCGCACGGCCGTCCCGCATTCACCTCACGTTCACCGTAAGGCCGCCGGAACGCGGGCGTACGCCCCTAACGTCACGGCCGAACACATTCCGACACGTTGTCGGCGCGGGTCGCGCCGAACCACATCCCGTAGAGCCATTCCGGAGGGGTCCGTGCGCAATCTGCTGCCGCTGCTCAACTCGCCGCACTCGGGTGGGCGCTCCGCGCTGACCTGTCGCTACCGCTGCGGAGACGCCTGTTTCCAGGACGTCCCGAACACCAGCGACAACGAGTACGCCGGCGACGTCATAGCCAGCGCTCTGTCGAGACGATCGATGATGCGCGCCGCCGCGGTGGTGACCGTCGCCGCCGCCGCCGGAACCTCGGCCCTCGCGGGCCCGGCCGCCCCGAGCGCCGTGGCCGCCGAGAGCGCCGCGAAGCCGCAGGCCGGCCCGTTCGGCAGGACGGACGGCGCCCGCGGCCTGCGCTTCGCGCCCGTCGCGCCCAACACGACCGACGCCGTCACCGTGCCCGACGGCTACACCCAGAACGTCGTCATCCGCTGGGGCGAGCCCATCCTGCGCGGCGCGCCCGCCTTCGACCCGGACAAGCAGTCCGCCAAGGCGCAGGCCGGTCAGTTCGGCTACAACAACGACTTCCTCTCGCTGCTCCCGCTGCCCGGCGAGCACGGCCGCCAGGTACTCGTCGCGAACCACGAGTACACGGACGAGATCCTGATGTTCAAGGGGTACGACCCGGCCAAGCCCACCCGCGAGCAGGTCGAGACCGCCTGGGCCGCGCACGGCCTGTCCGTCGTCGTCGTCCAGGAGGAGCGCAAGTCCGGCAAGCTCACGCCGGTCCCCCGCCACCACCTGAACCGCCGCCTGCACACGACGTCCGAGTTCCGGCTGACCGGCCCGGCCGCCGGCAGCGACCTGCTGAAGACGTCCGCCGACCCGACCGGCACGAAGGTCCTCGGCACGCTCAACAACTGCGCCGGCGGCACCACCCCCTGGGGCACGACGCTCCACGGCGAGGAGAACTTCAACCAGTACTACGCCAACGGCTCCAGCGCCACCGACAAGCGCTACGGCATCTCCACCGGCGCCACCGAGCGCAAGTGGGAGCTCTTCGACAAGCGCTTCGACGTCAAGCAGGAGCCGAACGAGCCGCACCGCCAGGGCTGGGTCGTCGAGCTCGACCCGTACGACCCCGACTCGACGCCCCGCAAGCACACCGCGCTCGGCCGCTTCAAGCACGAGGCCGCGCAGCCCCGCCTGACCGCCGACGGCCGCCCCGTCGTCTACATGGGCGACGACGAGCGCTTCGACTACTTCTACAAGTTCGTCTCCTCGAAGCGGATGAAGAAGGGCACCTCGCGGGCCGCCCGCGAGCACAACCTCACGCTCCTCGACGAGGGGACGCTGTACGTCGCCAAGATCACCGGCGACAGCCCGGCCGCCGAGATCGACGGCACGGGCAAGCTGCCCACCGACGGCGAGTTCGACGGCAGCGGCCAGTGGATCCCGCTCGCCACCGGCGACGTCTCGCACGTGCCCGGTATGACCGCCGAAGAGGTGTACGTCTTCACGCGCCTCGCGGGCGACAAGGTCGGCGCGACCAAGATGGACCGCCCGGAGGACGTCGAGCCGAGCCCCCGCACGGGCCGCGTGTACGTCGCGCTGACGAACAACACGGACCGGGGCAAGCCCGGCAAGGCGGGCGCGGACGAGGCCAACCCGCGCAACCTCAACAAGCACGGCCAGGTGCTGGAGCTGGCCGAGCACTGGGACGACCCGGCGTCGGACGGTTTCGCCTGGCGGCTGTTCCTGGTCGCGGGCGACCCGGAGGACCCGGCGACGTACTTCGCGGGCTTCCCGAAGGACAGGGTCAGCCCGATCTCCTGCCCGGACAACGTGGCCTTCGACCCGCACGGGAACCTGTGGCTGTCCACGGACGGCAACCAGCTCGGCTCGCACGACGGCCTGTTCGGCGTGGCGACGCGCGGTGAGCGGCGCGGCGAGCTGAAGCAGTTCCTCACGGTCCCCAAGGGCGCGGAGACCTGCGGCCCGATCATCCAGGACCGCCGCGTGCTCGTCGCGGTCCAGCACCCGGGCGAGATCGACGGCGCGAGCGTCGAGAAGCCGGCGTCGGTGTGGCCCGACGGCCCCGGCAGGATCGTCCGCCCGTCGGTGGTGGCGGTCTACCGCAAGGACGGCCGCGACATCGGCGTCTAGGGATGACACCGGAGGGGCTGGACGGTACCGCGCTGCGGCCACCGTCCAGCCCCTTCCGCGTCCAGGCGGCGAACACGGGCAGCGGACACCCCCCACACCCACGCGCCCCTACCCGACCTGCCCCCGCCACCTCACGTACTGCTCGTGAGCGTCCCCCGTGTACGACCACGGCACCCGCGCCGCGCGCCCTCCCAGCAGGGCGAACGTCTCTCGCGCCACCTCCGGCAGACCCGCGTAACAGGCGGCGTGGGCCAGGTGGTTCAGCTCGCCGACCTCCTGCGGCGCGACCGGTCCCGGCGGCCGCCCGCCCAGCCACCGCTCCCTCGTCCGGAGCACCTCCGTCACCGCGAGCTCGTGGTGCCAGTGCTGGTCGAAGCCGCGTACCGGCCGCCCCTGCGCGGCGGCGGCGACGTACCGGTACTCCTCCACCCGCGCGATCTGCACCAGCACCGGCAGCGGGGAGCCCTCGGGCGCCGCGCCCGCCGCGTCACGGGCGAAGTCGTACATCCGGCCGTGCGTACCGTGCCAGCGTGCCGAGTGGTAGCGCAGGAGCTGCACGTGGCCCTCCATGTTGTACGGATCGCGGCGCCGCAGTTCCTCCCACCACTCGCGCAGCTCCGCCCGGCCGACCCCGTCGCCGTACAGCCGCGCCACCGTCAGCAGCGACACCCACGGCATCGGGTCGGCCGGCCGCGCGTCGGCGGCGCTCAGGCAGGCCATGACGGCGACGTCGATGCGGGTGCGGTCGACCTCGGTGCCGCGTCCCGCCTCGATGGCCTGGTTGAAGACCCGTACCACCTCGGTCGCGGCCCGCAGCACCGCCGCGTCGGGGCTGTCCGGTTCGGCGGCCCGCCACGCCTCCACCACCGAGCTGGCGGCGGCGGCGTGCGAGAGCAGCCGCAGCCGGTGGGTGCGCAGGGGCCAGTCGTCACCGGTCGCGCGCAGCAGATCGCGTACGCCCTGCCAGCGGCCGATGACGATGTCCTGGCGGGCGGCGGTCAGCGGCCGGTCCCCGAAGTCCGGGTCGAAGTCGGGGGCCGGTCCGGGGCCGGTCCGGGAGCGGGAGCCGGAACCGGAGCCGGAAGAGAAGCGGCGGCGGAGTGCGGCCATCGGGACACCTCCTGCGCGGAAGACGTGACGGTCGGAGAACGGAGGCTGAAGGACGGTGGTGGCGGAAGCGGGGACGTAGCCGGCCGGGCCGGGTCAGAAGTCGGTGGGGAGGCCGGCATCGGCGTAATCCCGCCGCTCCGAGCCGGAGTTGACGTGCGCGGCCTCGATCGCGATGGCGCGGGTGGCGTCGAGGTGCGCCGGGCTGTAGTACGTGCTGCCGCGCCGCCAGTACCAGAGCATCGGTACGACGCCGACGGCCAGCCCGCCGAGGCCGATCGCGATGGCCGCCGCGTTCAGCTCGGTGAGCGAGGCCGCGAAGACGCAGAACATGAAGAGGGAGCCGAGCAGCGGCCACGCCCCGCCCAGCAGGAAGTCCTTCGGTGAGGCGAGGAGGGTCTTGCGGTAGGCGACGACGGCCGCGAGGCCCGCCAGACCGTAGTAGAGCGTGGTCTGGAGGCCGATCGCGGCGAGTGCGTCGGCCATGATCTCTTCCGTCGAGCCGAGCGCGTTCGAGGCGACGAAGAGCACCAGTGCGACCGTTCCCACGACGGCGACGGCGACCCATGGGGTGTTCCACCGGCGGTGTACGAGGCCGAACGCGGCCGGCATCGTACGGTCGCGGCCCATCGCGAAGAGCGAGCGCGTGACCTGGATCAGGGTGGTTTCGAGGGTGGCGATGGTGGAGAGCACCACGGCCAGAACCATGAGCTTGCCGCCGACGCCCGGCAGGATCGCGTCGCCGAGGACCGCCAGCACGTTCGTGTCGTGTGCCGAGATCTGTTCCGTCGTCAGAATGATGTTGACGGCGATGGTGAAGACGACGAACAGCAGGAAGACGACGCCCACGCCGACGAGCGAGGCGAGCCCGGCGGTGCGGCGGCTGTCGCGGGTCTCCTCGCTGAGGTTGCTGGTGACGTCCCAGCCCCAGTAGTAGAAGGCGGCGATCAGGGTGCCGGTGGCGAAGCCGGTGAATCCGTCGAAGTGGCCGAAGCCGAGCCACGACCAGTCGAAGGCGACCGCCGCGCCCCGGTGGAAGAGGGCCGCGACGGCGAAGAGGACGAGGATCACGAGCTCGACGCCGGAGACCAGGAGCTGGGCGCGGGCCGACAGACGCGCTCCGCCGAGTACGACGGCCAGCATCAGCAGGAACCAGCCGGCGCCGGCGGTGGTGGCGAGCGCGGTGTTCGACGCGAGGTCCGGGTCGAACAGGGAAAGAGTCATCTGACCTGCGGGAAGCGACCCGGCGACCATGAAGATGGTGGCGGCGACGACGAGTGCCCAGCCGCTGATGAAGCCGAGGAACGGGTGCAGGGTGCGGCCGACCCAGGAGTAGGTGGCGCCCGCGTTCACGTCGATGCGGCCGAGACGGCCGAAGGCCAGGACGATGCCGAGCATGGGTATCGCGCAGTAGAGCAGCGCGGCCGGACTCGCGAGCCCGACGGCTCCGACGAGCACGGCGGTGGTGGCGGCGAGGGAGTAGGCGGGAGCGCTGCCCGCGACGGCCATCACGATCGTCTCGAAGGTGCCGAGGGCGTTGGGCTGGAGCCCTCTGCCGGAGTTGTGGCTCATGCGGTTCCCCCACTGCTTCCGGAAGGTGCGCCGGGCGCAATGGGAATTCCCTGTTCCTCTTGCGTGGCACGAATTTGGCGACAAGTCAGAGATGCGGCCCACCCTTCCGGAGGCGGCGGAGTGGCTCCCTCCGGACGGGAGATGGTGCGCATAGTAGTGCGGGCGGCGGGGAAGCCGGGCACGCGGCGGCCGCTGGTCGTACCCTCGGAGGCATGGCTTCGGACGAGGTGGCGAACGGCCCTGGTGGCGGGAGCGTGCGGGTCGACGTCTGGATCTGGTCGGTACGGCTCACCAAGACCCGCGCGCAGGCGGCAGCCGCCTGCAAGGCGGGCCACGTCCGCGTCGGCGGCGAGCGGGTCAAGCCGGCGCAGGCGCTGAAGGCGGGCGACGAGCTGCGGCTGTTCCATGCTGGGCGGGAGCGGATCGTCGTGGTCTCGCGGATCATCCGCAAACGCGTGGGCGCTCCGGCGGCGGCCGAGTGCTACGTCGACAAGAGCCCGCCGCCACCGCCCCGGGAGTTCGTCGCACCGGTCGCCATCCGCGACCGGGGGGCGGGCCGCCCGACGAAGCGCGACCGGCGCGAGATGGAGCGGCTCCAGGGGCCGAGGCCGACGGCGGGCTGATTGCTGGCAGAGTGAGGCACATGTCGTCGACCTCTCCGCGCCGCCCGTGCCCCTTCTGTGGCCGTGAGGTCGCCGTCGTCGCGGGCCGGTTCGTACGCCACGACCCGCGCACGCGGACCGCCGCGGAGCTCACCCTGTGCCCCGGCTCGAAGCGCGGGGCGCCTTCCTCCGCGGCGCAGCGCACGCTCGACGGGTACGAGCTGCCGCCGTTTCCGGGCCAGTTGCCGCTGTTCTAGCCCCCTCCCCGAACCGGGGCTCCGGCCCGGACCCCGCTCCCCGAACGCCGGAGAGGCTCAGGGCCGCCCCCACACCCCACGGTGCCGGGAGGGGCTGTGGCGGGGCACTCCCCGCAGGGTGTCGAACGCGACGGGCCGGAAGCGAACGCAGCGGTGCCGGAAAGGTTCGGAACCCGAGGAGACGCCCCGGCGCGGCACCGGCCCCGAAGCCGCCGCGCACGGACACGCCCCGGCGCGGCACCGGCCCCGAAGCCGTCGCGCACGGACACGCCCCGACGCGGCACCGGCCCCGAAGCCCCCGCGCGCGGACAGGCCCCCGGCGTCGGCACCGGCCCCGAAGCGCCCCGCCGCCTACCCCCGCGGTCGCACCGGTGAAGCCACCGCCCGTGCCGCCGCCACCTCCTGGCGCAGTGGCGCCAGGACCGTCTCGTCGTCGCGCGGCAGTGCCGTGCGCACCTCCACCAGCGTGTCGCTCGCCCGCAGCCCCTCCGCCAGCTCGCGCAGCTCCCGGGCCACCTCCGCCACCTCCGCCCCGGCCGGCGCCTGCGCCCCGTGGTTGATCCGCACCCGCGCAGCCGTCGTCGCGTCCACGATCCGCTCGGTCGCCACCACGAGCGGCCACCACGCCGCCGCCCGCGCTCCCACGGGCGGCGGCTCGGTCAGCGCGCGCTGGAATTCGGAGCGTACGACCGACAGGTCCCGGTAGAGCCGCCTCCGCAACCGCTGCCGCTGCCGTTCCCCCTGCGCGTCCGGCGGCCCGAACGCGCACTCGACGTACCCCGCCGCATCCGCCACCGTGTCCGCGAGCCGTGCCCCCACCCGCGTGTGCCAGCTCTCCGGCCACAGCAGGTACCCGGCCACCAGTGAGATCGCGCAGCCGATGAGGCTGTCGTACAGACGCGGCAGGACGAGCCCGAACCCTTCATGGTTCAAGATGTCCGACAGCAGCAGGATGACCGGCGTGATGGCCGCGGTCTGGAACGCGTACCCCTTCGCCGTGAACGCCGGAATGAGCGCCGCCAGCACCAGCATCACCGGCACGTCCCACCACCCGCGCTCCAGTTCCGCCAGCACGGCCGCCGCGACGACCAGCCCCAGCGCCGTCCCGGACGCCCGCTGCACGGCCCGCGAGAAGACCGACCCGAAGTCGGGCTTCAGCACGAACACCACGGTCAGCGCCACCCAGTACGAGCGCGGTACGTCGATCAGCGACACGAGCGCCTGCGCCAGCCCGATGCACAGGGCGAGCCGCAGCCCGTAACGCCAGGACGACTGCGACAGCAGGACGTTCCGGGTGGCGCGGCGGACCCGCGCCCCGAGCGCCGCCGGACGGCCGAGCCGGTCGTCCAGGGTGCCCGCCTCGGGGTCCGCGCTCAGGACGACGGCCGCCGCGTGCCGCAGCGCGTGGTCGACGGCGCGCCCGGACTGCGAGGTCGGCGCGGGGAGCCGGAGCGCGAACGCGGACGCGTCGCCCGTGCCCCCGCTCGCCACCGCGTCGGCCAGCTCCCGCACGGCGGCCGGGATTTCGGGCGGCAGCGCCCGTCGGCGCAGGTGCGCGGCGGGCGCGGATTCGACGAGCGGTACGACGACGTTGAGCTGCGCGAGCAGCCGTACGAGCGGACTCCGCCGCCCGTGGTCCCGCGCCCGCCGCGCCAGAACCAGGTCGTACGCCGTGTTCAGGGCCTCGGTGACGGCCTGGCGCCTCGCGTCGTAGGTGTCCGAGTCCCGGCCCGCCGCCTCCAGCAGCCCGGCCGCCGCCCGGTACGTCTCCGCCACCGCGTCCCGCTCCGGCACCCCGCCCCGCAGCGGCCACGCGATCAGCGTCAGTACGAGGACGAACAGGCCGCCCAGCGTGAGCAGCAGCGGCGCGGTCCACCAGGGGTCGGGCATCGGCAGCCCGGCTCCGACGACGGCCTGGAGCAGGAGCAGCAGCCCGGACACGGAGGCGACGGCGCCGATCGTCGAGATCATCCCGGACACGAGCGCGACGAACGTCAGCACTCCTACGGCGAGCCACCCCTGCCCGTACACGAGCGTGCCGAGGGTGACGCCGATCGCGCCGAAGAGCTGCGGTACGGCGATGTTGAGCAGCCGCATCCGGTACGCGTCGGCGGTGTCGCCGATGACACCGGACAGCGCGCCCATCGACACGAGCGCCCCGTACACCGGCTCGTCGACGGCGAATCCGACGGCGAGCGGAGCGGCCATCGCGATCCCGGCGCGTACGACGGCGGCCCACGGCACGGGCGCGGACTGCGGCCGCAGCCCCTGCGTCAGCCACTCGGGCGGCGCCAGCCGGCCCCCTGCTCTCTGCTCAGCCATGCCCCCAACAGATCGAAATCGATCTCCTTATGCAAGTCCCGGCCGCCCGCCGCCCCACTGTCCACAGCCTGTGGACAACTTTCAGGGATGCCTCCGGGTCCTCTCCCGGCCTCAGCCCCGGCCGCAGCCCCGGCCTCAGCTCTTGTAGTTCTCCACCTCCGATGCCGGCCGCACCCGCGCCTCCCCCGGGTCCTCGCCGAACTCCGACTTCGCCCGGCGCTGACGCAGCAGGTCCCAGCACTGGTCCAGCTGGATCTCCACGGCTTTCAGCCGGGCGCGCTCCGCGTCGTCGAGTCCCAGCTTCCGGGTGGAGCGGTCGCGCAGCTCGCGCTCCTCGCTGACCAGACTGGTGATGTTGTCGAGAATCTCCTGGTCGGCGTCTTGCCTGTCCTCCATGACGACTCGCCTCCGTCGGCTCGTCAGGGCCACTCTCGGCAGGATCACTCCCACCAGCCCAGCACACCTCCGACCGCCGTGCAGCTCAAGCCGGTGATCAGCGCGCGTCAGCCTGCGTCAGCGCGCGCCGGGGCCCGGAACGGCCCGCCCGGCCAGGTCCAGGTGGTCCCGGAACACGGCGTTGAAGGCGCCGGGCCGTTCCAGGTTGGGGAGGTGGGCCGACGACTCGATGACCGCGAGGGTGGAGCCGGGGATCGCGGCGTGCATCGCCTCCGCGTCCGCCACGGGCGTGTACGTGTCGTCGCGCCCCACCACCACCAGGGTCGGGACGCTCACGCGGGTCAGCAGGTCGCGGTAGTCGGGCCGCTGGGCCCGCCCGCGCAGGGCCGCCGCGGCGCCCTCGGGGGAGGCGGCGGTCATCATGCGGTGGACGTGGGCCGCCGCTTTCGTGTTGTACGGAGCGACCATCCTGTCCAGTACCTCGTCGGCGTACCCCTTCATGCCCTCGGCGAGGAGCCGGTCGGCGGCGGCGTTGCGCGACCGCTTCCCCTCCTGTGTCTCGGCGGCGGGGAACGTGTCGGCGAGGACCAGCCCGGTGATGCGGTGGGGGAAGAGGCGGTAGCACTCCATCACGATCTGACCGCCCATGGAGAGCCCGCCGAGTACGGCGCGCTCGATGCCGAGGTGGTCGAGCAGGGCCGCGATGTCGTCGGCGAAGGAGGAGAGCGGGGTGATGCCGGGCACGACGTCGCTCTCGCCGTACCCGCGCAGATCGGGGGCGATCACGCGGTGCGTGGGGGCGAACGCGTCGACCTGCGGGGCCCACATGGTGCGGTCGAAGGGGTGGCCGTGGACGAGAACGAGCGGCGGGCCGCTGCCCTCGTCGGTGTAGCCGACGGTGAGGCCCTCGGGGCCCTTGCCGCTGACGCGTGCTGCGAGCTGTGCGGTTGCCATGGTGAGGAGGCTAGGCGCGGTCAACTGCTCGGTGCAATAGGCTCTTTGCTCTCGGTGCAATGTGCCGGGCGGTGGCGGGCGCGGGCCGTGAGCGGCGGTGATGTGGAGGGATGCGGCTTGGCGGAGGACTTCCGGCGGGTGGCCGATCGTGTGGCGGCCGAGATCGCGGCGGGCCGCTTGCGCCCCGGCGACCGGCTGCCCACGCAGCGCGCCTTCGCCCGCAGCCACCGGATCGCGAACTCCACAGCGATCAGGGTGTACGGCGAACTCGTGCGGCGGGGTCTCGCGGTCGGCGAGGTCGGACGCGGCACGTTCGTACGGGCAGCGCCGCCCTCCCCCGGACACGCGCTCGCGGAGGAGCGGACGCCCGAGCCGGAGACAGCCATGCAAGCCGGAACCAGCGGCTCAGCACCCACGACATCCGGCGCCCCCGCCATCAACCTGGAGCTCAACTACCCGGTCGCCGAGGGGCAGTCGGAACTCATGGCCGCATCCCTCGCCGGCCTCCTGCGCCCCGACGTGCTCGAAGCGGCCACCCGTCCGGCCGCGGCCGACGGCACCCCCGCGGCCCGGGAGGCAGCCGCGTCGCTGCTGGCCAGGGGCGGCTGGCGGCCCCACGCCGGGCAGCTCCTCTTCGCGGGCAACGGCCGCCAGGCCATCGCGGCGGCCATCGCGTCCTTCGTACGCCCGGGCGGCCGGCTCGGCGTGGAGGCGCTCACGTATCCGCTGGTCAAGGCGGTCGCCGAGCGGCTCGGGGTGACCCTGGTGGCGATCGAGGCGGACGACGGCGGCCTGTCCCCCGACGCGCTGTACGCCGCCCACCGCCGCGCGCCGCTCAGCGCGGTGTACGTCCAGCCGACCCTGCACAATCCGACGTCGGTGACGATGAGCGAGGAGCGGAGGGAGCGGCTGGCTGCGGCCTGCGAGGAACTGGACATCGGCGCGGTCGAGGACACGACGTGGGCCTTCCTCGCCCCGGAAGCCCCGGCTCCGCTGGCCGCCCGCGTACCCGCCCGCACGGTCCTCGTCGACAGCCTCTCCAAGCGGCTCGCCCCCGGCCTGACCACCGGTTTCCTGGCCGCCCCGGTTTCCCGCACCAGCCAGCTGGCGGAGGCCCTGCGCTCCGGTGCCTGGACCGCCGCCCGCTTCAATCTGGAGGCGGCCACCCGGTGGATCACGGACGGCACGGTCGCCACCGTCGAGGCCGCCAAGCGCGCGGACGCCGAGGACCGCCACCGACTGGTCCGGCGCCGGCTCGCCGGCTTCCGGGTCCGCACGGAGCCGCGCGCGTACTACTGCTGGTGGGAGCTGCCCGCGCCCTGGCGTACGGACACCTTCGTCGCGGCGGCGGCGGCCCGTGGCATCGCGGTCTCTCCCGGCCGAGCCTTCGCCGTACCGCCGTACGCCGCACCGGACGCGGTGCGGATCGGCCTGGCGACCCCGCCCGTCGAGGTGCTGTCGTACGCGCTGCGCACGCTCGCGGAGGTGGCGGAGCAGGGGCCGCCGGGCCGTCCGTAGATCCACTTGCCGACCACCGCCCACGGGTGTGACCTGGTAGCGAGGGTGGGGTGTGCGCGCGGGTGCGTCTGCGGGAGTGCGTGTGCGCGGCGGAAGGAGCTCTGCGATGGCTGGACACGCGGCGATCCCCGGCCGGTCTCGCAGGCCGGTCAAGCGCGGCAGGCCGACGGGACCGGCCCGCTCGGCAGGACCGGCGGGTACGACGGAACGGACCGGTGCGGCACGACGTCTCCGCGGCATCGTGCCCGCGGTGCTCGGCGTGGTGTACGGCTTCTACGCGTCCTTCCTCGCCCGCGACGCAGGCCCCATTACCGGCTGGAACGTCGTCTTCGGCATCCTGTGCGCGGTCGTCCTGGCTGCCCTCTGCTTGCTCCTGGGCCGCGTCCAGGGCGCGCTGATCCCCCTGGTCCGCGCCTCGGCGTACGGGACGCTCTTCGGCGTCGCGCTGGGCTTCCTGCACAGCCTGGCGGGCAACACCATTCTCGAATCCGCGGTGGTGGGACTGGCGCTGGCGGCCGGCATGGCAGCCGCGACGTTCTACATCTTCTACACGCGCGAATGAGCCACCGCGCCCGCTCGTCGCGGCGCCCGTGAATTTCCACGCGGGTTCTAGGACCAAAGAACGATTACTTCCGGCCCCCGGGGCGGTCAACACTGGGTAAGTCGAACCGACGACCCCTCGGAGGGGCGGAGACATGAGTGGTGGACACCCCGGGCCGGAGCTCGCCATCGAGACGGCGGGCCTGGTCAAAGTGTTCGGTGAGAACCGGGCCGTCGACGGAATTGACCTGGCCGTACCCGCCGGCACCGTGTACGGCGTACTGGGCCCCAACGGCGCGGGCAAGACCACGGCGGTGAAGATGCTCGCGACGCTCCTGCGCCCGGACGGCGGCGAGGCGCACGTCTTCGGCAAGGACGTGGTGCGTGAAGCCGACGCGGTGCGCGGAAGGGTCAGCCTCACCGGCCAGTACGCGTCGGTCGACGAGGACCTGACCGGTACGGAGAACCTCGTGCTCCTCGGCCGCCTCCTCGGCCACTCCAAGGCCGCCGCACGCGTCAGGTCGGCGCAGCTCCTGGAGGCGTTCGGGCTGGCGGAGGCGGCCGACCGGCAGATCAAGAACTACTCGGGCGGTATGCGGCGCCGTATCGACATCGCGGCGAGCATCCTCAACACCCCCGACCTGCTGTTCCTCGACGAGCCGACGACCGGCCTCGACCCGCGCAGCCGCAACCAGGTCTGGGACATCGTCCGGGCGGTGGTGGCGCAGGGGACGACGGTGCTGCTGACCACGCAGTACCTGGACGAGGCCGACCATCTGGCGTCCCGTATCGCCGTGATCGACCACGGCAAGGTCATCGCGGAGGGCACGAAGGGCGAGCTCAAGGCGTCGGTCGGCTCGGGCTCCGTGCATCTGCGGCTGCGGGACCCCGCACAGCGCCCCGAGGCCGAGCGGGTCCTGCGCCGGGCGCTGAACGTCGCCGTACAACTGGACCCGGACCCCGTCGCCCTGACGGCGACGGTCAACGGGAGCGCGAGCGACCTCGGCGCGGCGGAGCAGGCGGCGCGTGCGCTGTCGGAGCTCGCTTCGTCGGGAATCACGGTCGACAACTTCGCCCTGGGGCAGCCCAGCCTGGACGAGGTCTTCCTGGCGCTGACCGACCGGAACAAGCGGAGTGACCCGGAGAGCGGGACGATGAACGACTCGACCACAGGAGTGTCGGCATGAGCACCGTCGCGACCAAGGACAAGGGCCAGGCCCCCGACGAACTCACTTTCGAAGCTCCGAAGGCGGAGGAGCTCGCCGCGCTCCTCGTCAGCAAGGACCGGCCGCCGCGCCCCAGCGCGCTCTCCGCGTCCCTGACCTTCGGCTGGCGCGCCATGCTCAAGATCAAGCACGTGCCGGAGCAGCTCTTCGACGTGACGGCGTTCCCGATCATGATGGTGCTGATGTACGCGTACCTCTTCGGCGGGGCGCTGGCCGGATCGGTCGAGGAGTACGTCCAGTTCCTGCTGCCCGGCATCCTGACCATGAGCATCGTGATGATCACGATGTACACGGGCGTCGCCGTCAACACCGACATCACCAAGGGCGTCTTCGACCGCTTCCGCACATTGCCGATCTGGCGCCCGGCGCCGATGGTCGGCTACCTGCTCGGTGACGTGATCCGCTACCTGATCGCGTCCGTCGTCATGCTGTCCGTCGGCATGATCATCGGGTATCGCCCGGACGGCGGCGTGGTCGGCGTGGCCGCCGGTGTGGCGCTGCTGATGGTCTTCTCGTTCGCGTTCTCGTGGATCTGGACGATGTTCGGCCTGCTGTTGCGCACCGAGAAGTCGGTGATGGGCGTCAGCATGATGGTGATCTTCCCGCTGACGTTCCTGAGCAATGTCTTCGTCGACCCGAAGACGATGCCGGGCTGGCTCCAGGCATTCGTGAACAACAGCCCCGTCACCCATGTGGCCACGGCGGTGCGGGAACTGATGGCGGGCAACTGGCCGGCCGCCGACATCGGCTGGACGCTGGGCTGGTCGGCGGTGCTGCTTGCGGTGTTCGGGACGGTGACGATGCGCCTCTACAACCGGAAGTGACGGGCCCTTCTTTACTCCACCTTTGCCATTCGGGAACCCGGCCGCTGGCGGGGACGTTCACCTGACAGATCGCGAAGGCAATCGACAGCCGTACAAGCCGAGGTGGCACCAGTGGTGAAGTGGGACCGGATCAAGGACCAGGCCAAGAGCTTCCAGCAGGCCCAGAGCGCTCGGGGCGCGGGCGGGGCCCACGGGCAGAGCGGTGTCCAGGGGCAGAGCGGGGCCCACGGATCGGGCTCGGCCTCGGGCGGGTCCAAGGCCCAGCTCATCGGGCTGTTCAAGACCCAGCTCGCGTCGGTCAAGACGGAACTGAAGAGCGGCGCCTACCGGGACGCCAGCATGGCGATGTGCGCCCTGGTGGCCGCTGCCGACGGGCAGGTGGAGCCGGCGGAGCGACAGCGCGTGGAGGAGCTGATCGTCTCCAACGAGGTCCTCCAGAACTTCCCGGCGGACCAGCTCCGCCAGCGCTTCAACCAGCATGTGGACCAGCTCCTGGCCAACTTCGACCTGGGCAAGGCGGAGGCGCTGAAGGTGATCGGCAAGGCCGCGAAGAAGCCCGCCGAGGCCCGCGCGGTCATCCAGACCGGCATCGTGGTCGCGGGCGCGGACGGGCACTTCGAGCCGTCCGAGCAGTACGCCATTCGCGAAGCCTGCGCCGCGCTCGGTGTGCCGCCCACGGAGTTCGGCATCTGAGCCACGAGCACGCCACCCGGGCCGCCGGGCCGAGATCGTTCGGCGGCCCCGGGTGCCGCGCGCGCCCGGGGAACCGTGCCCTGGAACCGTACGTACCCGATCGGATCGTGCCGTCACGGCAGCGCGGGCACCGGCTCCCCGCCGGCGGCAGCACTCACGGCCGGGTGCGATCGATACGATCGCATCGCACGGCGTAGGCGGCCGGGCCACCTCGGCCGACCGCCTTGTGGATTACATCCTGATGAGCATGGAGGCGTTCGACCATCTGCACCGCCGCACCGTCCCGCACCGGCTGAATCTCCCGGTCCCTCGTCTTGATCCGGCCGTCCTTCGACAAGGGCACCCATCCCTGTGCCAGCCCGTGGACGATCCACTCCTCATCAGGGACATCCTGTGCGTCTGCGGGGAACACCTCCCCGATCCGGTGGACGCGCCATCCGAGCGCTCCGAGTTCCTCGGCGACACGTCGACCCAGATTCCGGTCGAGGAAGAACTCAGGCGGCAAGGCGCACCACGGCCCGGCACAGCGCGTGCACCTGCTCCGGCTCCATCTCGTACTCGTACGCGATGTCCTCGACCGATTCTCCGGCCTCCCAGAGGTAGGTCACCGCCTTGACCGGCACGCGGTTGGCCTCGACCACGGGAAGTCCGTGTCCGAACCGGGGGTCGATGACGACAGGGACCGTGGCCGGGTACTGCCTCAGCCGAAGGCTGAAAGGAAACTCGTCCCCCGCCTCCCACGACAGATAACGCAGGTACTCCGCGACGACCTCGTGGATGGGAGCCTGCCCGTCCCGGGCTAATCGGAGGTCGCCAAGCCCGTGCTCGACGAAGATGTCGACGCCGTCGGTCGCGATTCGCTTCGAGACCAAGCCGTACGGCGTGTCGAAAGCGTCTCGTACGGCCTCGGCCGCTTCGCGGATCTCACTCATCCGCAGTCCGAGGTCCCGCAGTGACCGCAGCACGTACGCCTCGGCCACGGCGACGAAGGGCACCGAAGGCTGTCGAGGGCCCACTGGCTCGACCCGATGGACCAGCGGCGCGCCGGCGGCTCTGCCCTTCAGCCAGCTGTCCAGCGTGGACTTGGGAATCTGTAGGTACGACGAGGTCTCCGTAGGCGTCAGGAGCCCGTCCGTGAACCTGTCGATCATGACCGTCTCCCTTCCGTCGAGCCCGTTGCTCGAATCCACATGGGTCTGCACGGCGGGCCTCAGCTCGTGCCCATGGCCATGCCCACGGCGGGGGCCGGGGCGAGGGGCGGGTACTTCGCGTGGTGGGTCTGCCAGGCCGCTTGCCGGCGGCAGTGGCCGCACTGGGTCTCGTCGCCCACGGGGCGGAAGACGTGTTCGGAGCCCGGCCCCTCGCAGGTGATGAGCGACCTCGGCAGGCTGTCCGTACGCGGGGGCCCGTCGGGCGTCCGGGGGGCGACGATCGCTCGCTGCTGCGGCATCTTCACCGTCAGGCGGTGCCGCAGGAACCCGACGGCGGAACGGACCCCGTTCGGGGGCAGTGCGCTGGTCAGCGCGTACCGCAGGTCGGCCGGGCTGATGCCTCTGCGCAGCCAGTCGGCCGCGATGCCGGAGAGCGTACGGGCCTCACTCACCCCCAGGTGCAGTTCGCGGCGCGACTGCCGCAGGGACAGCAGCACGTTTTCGGCGACGGCCCGTTGCGGGTCGTCCTCCTGGCTGCCCTCGGACTCGCCCTCGGACTCGTCCTCCGGTTCGTCCTGCGTCTTGGCGGGTGGGTGGGGGGTGTTCTCTTCCCCGTTCTTGTCCCCCGAAGGGTAGTCACCGGCCACCTGAGGCACCGGTTCACCGACCGTCCGCATGTGCGTACTCGGTACGTCGCCGTTCCGGACGGCCGCCGCCTCCTCGCTGGTGAGCTGGACGTTGGTGAGGAGCTGGTCCGTCACCCACCGGCCGCGCTCGTTCTGGTGCCGCCACTCGTGCAAGTACCCGCAGACGGTGAGGAGTTGCTTGACCTTCTGGTACGCCCGGCCCTTGATCCCGAGCCGCTCCGCGTGCGCGCTCAGCGGCCTCTCGGTCGAGCCCTCGGGGAGCCCCTGTACGTACAGAAGTAGGATCTTCGCGTCGCTGTTCAGACGCGGGTGCTGCACGACGTCGTGCGAAGCCTTGGTGTAGCGCCGAAGCGGCGCGATAGCATGCCGAAGCATCCTCGGGACTCCTTGGTAAGTCCTTGATGGTGAAGGTCCTCGGATTGGTGTTGGTAGCACCGCCGGGGACCGCCCCGTGTCCGGACGGACACGAAGCGTGATGATGCGGTCACCGTACAGCACCACGCCCAACTCCCGCATATGCCCAGCGAAATGCCCCCACCGACGGGTGAGGGCACTCGATTTCCGCTGTGTGGAGCGGTGCGTCAGGCGCGGGCGTACGAGACGAACGCGGCCCAGGACTCGGGAGCGACCGCCAACTGCGGGCCGTCGGTGACCTTGGAGTCCCGGACGTGGATGGCGGCGGGGTGCGCGGCGACCTCGACGCATTCGCCGCCCTCACGGCCGCTGTAGCTGGACTTGCGCCAGTCGTAGGCGACTTCGACGCACGTGCCGCCTTCAGCACCGCTGTAGCTGGACTTGAACCAGGTGAGCTCGTCGGTGTTCATCGGTCTCCCAGCATCTTCTCGATCAGGGCCAGCGACTCGCGGGACGTAAGAGCCTCCGCCCGGATCATTGCATAGCGATCCGCGAGTTCACGGACCTCCCGGGCGTCGGTGAACAGGTGCGGGTGGCCCTGGGCTTCTGTGTATCCGACCTGCTGCTCACCCTTGGTGGTCAACAGAGTGAGAGAGCCGTCCATGTTCGGGTGTTCCTCGCACTGTGTAGGCATCACCTGCAACTCCACGGTCCGCAGGCGACCGAACCGCAGCAGTTGCCGCAACTGCCCCTCGTGCACCGCGCGTCCGCCGATGGGCCGGCTGAGCACCGCCTCCTCGAAGACGAAACTGAACGTCGGCGAAGGCCATTGCTCGAAGACCTGCTGCCTCGACAGCCGGTCCGCCACCCGCTTCTCCACGATCTCTTCGCTCAGCAACGGCCGCCGCTGCGTGAAGATGGCCCGCGCGTATTCCTCGGTCTGAAGCAGTCCGTGCACAACCTGATTGCCGTAGTGCAGGAGTTGGACCGCCTCCGCCTCCAGTTTCGCGTAGTCCCGGTACCAATCGGGGTGTCGCGTTCGAGCCTTTTTCTGCGCCTCCCGTACGTCCGGGATCGCCGCCCGCAGCACCCCGCCCGCCTTCAGCGCGTCATCGGCCCGGTCCAGGAACTCCGGCTGCGGGTGTCCGTACGCCGCGTTCCATCGCGGAGATGAGGTCGAGCCCGCAGTGGGTCGCCGTCGCCAGGTCCTTCTGGCTCATGGCGAGGTTCTCGCGCAGGACCCGGACCTGTTTGCCGAGCGCGCGGAACAGGTGCGCGGTGCCGTCCGCCTCCGAGGGCAGCTCGGGGCGTGATTCCTGATGCGCGGATTCCGTCATGCCGTACCGCTTTCTCGGTCACGGCCGACGTGCCGTACATCGCGCCGTGCGTACCCGTACAGTTACCCAGCGTCCAACGGTTACTCCTGGTCAGGGTACGGCCGGGCAGACACGCTCTGTCACATGAACGCCGAAATCGCTTCCGTCACCGCCGAGTTCGTCCAGCGCTTCAGCTCCACCCGTCGCGGGGCCCGGCTCGCCCGCGTCCTCGCCGTCCAGCAGCTCGACGCCTGGGGCGTGCCCTTCGGCACGGGCCCTTCCGACGCCGTCGCCCTCGTCGTCGCCGAACTGGCCGCGAACGCGGTGACGCACGGTCACGTGGCCGGGCGGGACTTCGAGGTGCGTCTCCTGCTGCTCCGGGGAGGACGGGTCGTATCGAGGTGGCGGACACGCGCGGTGAGCGATGGCCGCGCGCCCGCCCCGGCGGGGACGGCGAGGGCGGGCGCGGACTGCTCGTGGTGGAGGCGCTGACGGACGCGCGGGGTGTGACGGAACGTCACGTCGGCAAGGTGGTGTGGGCGGACCTCGCCGTCACGTGAACCGGTCAGCCGCTCAGGGCCAGCCGGTCAGAGCCACTCAGCGGGTCAGCCGACCCGCAGCGCCGCGAGCTGCTCCGCGAACGGCACCACCGCTTCCTCGGTGGGCCGGCGCGTCCGGGCGCGCGACTCCATGAGCTCCGCCAGCTCGGCGCCCGCCCGCTCGATCCGGCGCGGAAGGTCGTCCGTACGGGAGTCTCCCTCCGAGCCCCAGTCCTCCGAGGCGGCGTACACCGCCGTCGGCACGACCAGCGCCCGCAGGTAGGCGAAGAGCGGGCGCATCGCGTGCTCCAGCACCAGGGAGTGGCGGGCCGTGCCGCCGGTCGCGGCGATGAGGACCGGCTTGCCGGCCAGGGCGGTGTTGTCGATCAGGTCGAAGAACGACTTGAACAGGCCGCTGTACGAGGCGGAGAACACGGGGGTGACGGCGATCAGTCCGTCCGCCTCCGTGACCGCGTCGATCGCGTCGGAGAGAACCGGGCTGGGGAAGCCCGTGACCAGGTGGTTCGCGATGGCGGTGGCCAGCTCCCGTACCTCGACGACCCGTACGTCGACGACCGGTACCTCGACGGCCGGCACGTCCGCGTCGCCCAGGGACGTGCGCGTCGCCTCCGCCAGCCGGTCCGCGAGGAGCCGGGTCGACGAGGGCACGCTCAGGCCCGCCGATACGACCACGAGCTTCATGCCGTCACCCCTTCCTGGGCGATCGCGGCGGCGACACGCGCCGCGTGGGTGGGACCGTCCGGCACCCGGGCCGGGCGGTTCTTGGCGAATTCCTTGCGGAGGACCGGCACGACCTCTTCGCCGAGCAGGTCGAGCTGCTCCAGCACCGTCTTGAGCGGCAGCCCGGCGTGGTCCATCAGGAAGAGCTGGCGCTGGTAGTCGCCGAAGCTCTCCCGGAATGTGAGCGTCTTCTCGATGACCTCCTGCGGCGAGCCGACGGTCAGCGGGGTCTGCTCGGTGAACTCCTCCAGGGAGGGGCCGTGCCCGTACACCGGCGCGTTGTCGAAGTACGGACGGAACTCGCGCACCGCGTCCTGCGAGTTCTTGCGCATGAACACCTGGCCGCCGAGCCCGACGATTGCCTGGTCCGGGGTGCCGTGGCCGTAGTGGGCGTAACGCTCGCGGTAGAGGTTGATCAGCCGGCGGAAGTGGTCCTTCGGCCAGAAGATGTTGTTCGCGAAGAAGCCGTCGCCGTAGTACGCCGCCTGCTCCGCGATCTCCGGGCTGCGGATGGAGCCGTGCCAGACGAAGGGCGGTACGCCGTCGAGCGGACGAGGGGTCGAGGTGAAGCCCTGGAGGGCCGTACGGAACTTGCCCTCCCAGTTCACGACGTCCTCGCGCCACAGCCGGTGCAGCAGGGCGTAATTCTCGACGGCGAGCGGGATGCCCTGGCGGATGTCCTGGCCGAACCACGGGTAGACGGGGCCGGTGTTGCCGCGCCCCATCATCAGGTCGACGCGGCCGTCGGCGAGGTGCTGGAGCATCGCGTAGTCCTCGGCGATCTTCACCGGGTCGTTGGTGGTGATCAGCGTGGTGGACGTCGACAGGATGATGTTCTCGGTGCGGGCCGCGATCCAGCCGAGCATCGTGGTGGGGGAGGACGGCACGAAGGGCGGGTTGTGGTGCTCGCCGGTCGCGAAGACGTCGAGCCCGACCTCCTCGGCCTTGAGCGCGATGGCCGTCATGGCCTTGATGCGCTCGTTCTCGCTGGGTGTCCTGCCCGTCGTGGGGTCGGTCGTCACATCACCGACGCTGAAGATCCCGAACTGCAACGCGCTCACCTCCGGGGTGGCGACCGTCCTGCGGCCTGTCGTTGAAAGTTTAACGACCGCTACAACGGTGCACGTCGCCCAGGTATTCCAGGGCCGCGCGACGGGTGTCGAGGGGTGCGCTTCGTGCGCAGGGCGCCTCCGTACTCCGGTGCCCACACGGCGCCCCCGCCCCCGCGACAGCCGGGCGGCGGAGGCCCGCTCACCGCCTCGGAGTTCCTCCGGCCCTCACCCGGTGGCCTGCGTCGCCGCCTCGCTCGGCTCGTCCGGGGACGGGAGGCCGGACGGGCGCAGGCCGGACGGCCCCAGGCCGGGCGTCCCGTCGGCTTCTCTCCCCGCCGCCTCCCGGCTGGCCTCGCCCCCGCTCTCACCCGCGCCCATCCCCCCGCCCTTTCCCTCGCCCGGGGCCTCGCCCCGGGCGCTCCGCTTTCCCCGCCGCATGCGCCAGACCAGTGGTTCCGTCCAGCGGGCCGCCAGGGGCCCCAGGATCACCAGGATCAGTACGTACGCCGTGGCGATCGGCCCGATCCGGGGCTCCGTCGCCACCGCCAGGCCCGCGATCACGATCGAGAACTCGCCTCGCGCCACCAGCGCCCCGCCCGCCCGCAGCCGGCCGCGCGGACCGATGTCCGCCCGCCTCGCGGCGTACCAGCCGGTGGCGATCTTCGTGAGCGCCGTCACGACCGCCAGCAGCAGTGCGGGCAGCAGCACCGGCGGAATGTCCGCCGGGTCGGTCGACAGTCCGAAGAAGACGAAGAAGACGGCCGCGAAGAGGTCCCGGAGCGGGGTGAGCAGCTTGTGCGCACCCTCCGCGACGTCCCCCGACAGCGCGATGCCGACCAGGAACGCCCCCACCGCCGCCGACACCTGCAACTGCTGCGCCACACCGGCCACCAGCACCGTCAGCCCCAGCACGACAAGCAGCAGCATCTCCGGGTTGTCCGACGACACCGCCCGGCTGATGAGACGACCGTGCCGCAGCGCGACGTACAGGACAAGACCGACCGTACCCAGCGCGATCACCAGCGCCACGCTGCCGCCCGCCAGACCGACGCCGGCGACCAGCGCCGTCAGCAGCGGCAGGTACACCGCCATCGACAGGTCCTCCATCACCAGGACCCCGAGGACAACCGGCGTCTCACGGTTACCGAGTCGGCCCAGGTCGGTGAGCACCTTGGCGATGACCCCCGACGACGAGATCCAGGTGACCCCGGCCAGCGCCACCGCCGCCACCGGCCCCCACCCCAGGAGGAGTGCGGCGACCGCGCCGGGTGTCGCGTTGAGTACGAAGTCGACCGCTCCCGACGGGCACTGGGTCTTGAGGCTGGTGACCAGCTCCGACGCGCTGTACTCCAGGCCCAGCAGGAGCAGCAGCAGGATGACGCCGATCTCGGCGCCGACCGCCACGAACGCCTCGCTCGCGTCGAGCGGCAGCAGCCCCCCGTGCCCGAACGCGAGCCCGGCCAGCAGGTAGAGCGGTATGGGGGAGAGGCCCACCCGCCCCGCCAGCCTGCCGATGAGACCGAGGGCCAGGATGACCGAGCCGAGCTCGATCAGCAGCGCGGTGGTGTTGTGCACGGCTCAGCCCCCCGCGATGATCTCGGCGAGCGCGTCGACGCCCTCGCGCGTGCCGACGACGACCAGCGTGTCCCCGATGGAGAGCCGGAAGTCCGGCCCCGGTGACGGCGTCGCGGTGGTCCGCCGGAGTACGGCGACGATCGACGCGCCGGTACGCGTGCGGGCCCGCGTGTCGGCGAGCGGCCTTCCGGCGTACGGCGACTTGCTCGTCACCGGGATGTGCTCGGTGACCAGGTCGATCCCGTCCGTGCGTACGGCGTCGATGGGAGCCGTGTCGATGAGATGCGCGAGGGCCGTGGCCTCGTCGGGCGACAGGGGCACGGAGAGCAGACAAGCGTCGGGATCGTCGCGGTCGTAGAAGCCGATGAAGCGCCGGCCGTCCTTGTGCACGACCACCGAGATGTGCTGGCCGTCCTCGGTGGTGAAGTCGTACTGCGTACCGACTCCCGGCAACGTGGTCCGCCGCGTGCCCATGGTCTGCCTCCCGGTGTCCCGCGCGGCCGGCGCATACGGACTTCCGGGCACGGCGGCCGGAAATCAGGACAGGGCGACCGGCTGCTTTGCCTTGGCATTACCTTACTCCGGGCCCGCGCGGCCTACCCGCCGGATGCTTCCTGCCTGATGGGCCCCGCCGGATGCGCCAGTCTCGACGGGCGCCCGCCCCTCCGGGCGCATGACGAAGGCGGCGGCGCCCCCCTCGGGGGACGCCGCCGCCCGGGCGGGGTCAGGGGCGGTGAGCGACCGCCGGGTCCTCGCCGCGGCTTTCACCGGCGTCGTCGGCCGCCTGCGACTGCTGCGGCTCGTGCGAGCCGGCGGACGCGGCGGCGGGCGGTTCGGACGAGCGGGCGACTTCGGCGCGCACCATGGCGTTCAGGGCGGCGTACGGGTCGATGGGCATGATGAACGTCCTTACGGTCGAGGGTGATCCAGCGCTGGAGCGGTCCTGAGCGCACGGCACGGCACGGACGTACCGGCCGAGCGGCTCTGACGGCACGGCACGGACGTACCGGCCGCGCCCGGCCCTCTCAGCAGCGCAACACCACCCACCGCCGCCCCCCGAGCGCCTCCGGCGCCTGGCGCGGCCCCTCCACCGGCCCGTCGAGGGCCGGGTGCCGAACGGCCGCCGTACGCCGGTACGACGCCACCGCGCCCGCCGCCCGCCCTCTGCTCCCGCTCCGCACGTGCGCCCGCCGGGAACCGCGGGCGCTCTCCCCGGCACCCCGCACTTCGCTGTCGGCGGCGTCCGACGGCTGGCCCTCCGCACCGGGCCCCGACCCGGAACCGGCAGGCGCCACTTCGCCCACCACACCCCACACGGGTGACCGGGCGGGCCCGGACGACCCCGGTGCCCCGGCCGGCCCCAGCACCGCGGCGAAGACCGCGGTGAGCACCAGCAGCACCGTCAGCGCGCCACTCGGCGCGCCGCAGCGCACCGCGCGTGGGACGTGGCGCATCGCAGGCATGTGGCTCTCGTCCCACGGGCGGGCGGGTTCCTAGCCGTACGCCGCCCAAGTCCCCTCCACCGGGCTAGCGCACGCCGTAAGACGTTCGTCACCGCGATACCGAGGCCGTCACCACCTCGTACGCCGCTGAAGGGCAACAAGGGCGACCAGAACTACGCGCTGCCGGCCGGCCTGGACCTCAAGGGCCGCCCGGCCTATCCCGGCAGCCACATGGCGAACACCACGACACTGCCCCCGGAACCACCCGAGGCACCGGCGCCACCCTCGTCGCAACCCACACCAGCCACACCGTTCGTACCAGCACCAGCAGCACCAGCACCAGCACCAGCACCACGAGTGATCACCAGCCGGTCGGTGATGAGCCGCGTCAGCCACAGCCCCCGTCCGCAGTGGCTGCCGGCCAGCCCCGGCGCAAGCTCCGGGATGACCGAGGAGGCGAAGCCGGGCCCCGAGTCGCTGACCGTGCATTCCAGAGCGCCGGGCGAACCCGGCGACCGGTGGAGCACCAGCCTGCCGCTCCCGCCGCCGTGCTCGACGGCGTTCGTCGCCACCGCGTCCGCGGCGAGGACGAAGTCGCCCCGCCGGGGCTCCGGGAGCCCCGCCCAGGCGGCGTACTGGTCGACGAGTACACGCAGCCGGGGTATGTCCTCCTGGGTGAAGTCGAACTCGAGCAGCGGCTCCCGCGGCCCGCCGTTGCTGAGGTGCACCCCTTCCGTCACCATGCCCGGACCACCTCCGTCAGCGTGAGGCGCCGTACCCGCTCCGAGCCGAGCCGGCGCAGCAGCACTGCCTGCGCGGTGGCGCAGCGGACCTCGACGCCGTCGTGCCCTGCGGCACCGGCGACGTGGTCGATGAGGTCGAGGGCGCAGCGTACGCCGAGAAAGTGCAGAGGCATCAGGTCCACCAGCAGCCGCCGGGATCCGGCGGTGCGCTCCAGTGCGTCGGTCAGGGCGGTCAGGAAGGTGTCGCGGGTGGCGTGGTCGGCCTCGCCCGCGATGCGGACCGACTCCCGCGTCCGTACGACCCGGAGTTCACCCAGCGACCCGAGCAGAGAACGCGGGTGCGCGTCCGACATCACGTCGAGCACGTCACCGTCGAACGCGCGCCGGTCGTAGGAACAAACCTCGTTGTACGGGCGCCCCTCGAACAGATGCTCGGCGTGGGACTCGCGGTACATCATCGTCTCGATGTCGGCGCCGAGGTCCGCCACCCAGTGCATGTCGATGAACGCCCGCAACCCCCGGTAGCCCTGCGCGACGGCGAGCGCCGTCTCCTCGCGGAGCCGCTCCCACTGCCGCTCGGGGGTGAACGCGCGGTCGGGCCGGACCAGTGCGATGCGCGCATGCTGCTGTGCGTCAGCTGCCCCCGCCCACGGGCCTCGGCGAGCAGCCGGCCGGTCGCGTCCAGGCGCGCGCGTACGACGTCGGGGTCGAGCTGCGGCGCCGGGAACACGATCACTTTCTCACCACGCGCCAGACCGGTACGGGCGTACGTGATGAGCGCCTCCCAGTTGGCCTCGTCGTCCTCGTAGCTGAGGAACGCGTGGTCCCCGGAACGCATCCCCTGTACGGGAATCAGGCCCGGATGCGCGTCAGCCCGTTTGTGCATCGTGTGTGCAGGTCCCTTCTCGCCGTCCGCCCAACCCTATGGATAGCGGAAGGAGTTGCGTAGCCGTACCGGAAGTCGCGGGACGGCACCCGAACGAAACAGGAACCGGCGCTCTCAAGCCCGCCCCCGGCCCGAAAACACCTGACACACACCGGGGCGCGGCCTAGGCTTGACCCACGGCATCGCGTGTCGGTCACCGTCCGGGTGAGGCATGGAGGTAGCCTGTGAGTTTGCCTTACGGAGGCATTCCACAGTGTCAGTGCAGCTGAATCACACCATCGTTCACTCCCGGGACAACCGGGAATCCGCCGAGTTCTACGCCCACATCCTGGGCCTGGAGATCTCGGCCGAGTGGGGCCCGTTCATCGCCGTCGAGCTGAGCAACGGCGTCACCCTGGACTTCGCGACGGTCCCGGCGGAGTCGATCACCGTCCAGCACTACGCCTTCCTCGTCACGGAGGAAGAGTTCGACGGCATTTTCCAGCGCGTCAAGGACGCCGGGATCACGTACTACGCCGATCCGCACGGCAAGCGGCCGGGCGAGATCAACCGCAACGACGGCGGTCGGGGCGTGTACTTCATGGACCCGGCCGGCCACGGCCTGGAAGCGATCACGCGCCCGTACGGCAGCGGGGCCTGAGGCACAACGGCCTGACCAGGGGGCGGGGCCGGGAGACCACTCTTCCGGCCCCGCCCTTCACCCGTCGCCCTTCACCCTTCGCCCGTCACTCGTCCCGCGGCGCGTAGTGGCTCAGGAACATGTCCACGCCACCGGTGATCAGGCGCTCGGTGAGGCTGTCGTCGATGGTGGTGCCGTACGCGCCGAAGACCACGTGCGGGAAGACCAGCAGGGCGTAGAGCTGGATGATCGCGGTCTCCAGGTCCGGAATGACGAGCCGCCCCTGCTCCGCCAGGCTGCGCAGCGCGCCCGCGACCGCCGGGTGGTGCCCCTCGGGCCCGTGGCCCTGCCACGCCTTGCCGAGTTCGGGAAAGCGGTGCAGCTCGGCCGCGACGAGGTTGCGCAGGGCGATGACGTCCTGATTGGTCCTCAGGGCGTTCACCCAGGTCCTGGCCGCGTCGACGAGCGCGGTACGGAGGTCCTCGGCCTCGGCGAGGTCTTCGAGGGCGGCGGCCGACGCGCTGCCGAGCGGCTCGTCGAGGGCCTCGGTGATGACGGCGGTGAAGAGCGCCTCTTTGCTGCCGAAGTGGTTGTAGACGGTCACCTTGGACACGCCCGCCCCGGCGGCGATGGCGTCCATGCCGACGCCGAACCCCTCCCGCAGAAACGCCTCGCGCGCGGCCCGGACGATCGCCTGCCGCTTGAGAGCGGCGCGGGGACCGCTGGGGCCCGGCTTGCTGTCCACGCTCATGCGATCACTATAACATTCAACTGAACTGAACAGTTGAGTTCAGTTGAACTGATCGGTACAGTACATTTCAACTTCCATCCCTCCCCTGGACGTGAACCGTGACCTCGACCACCAGCGCACCCCCACCCCTCGCCTCCGGCGCCCCGCCCGGCAGCCGGCGGTGGCTCACCCTCTCCGTGCTCGGCGTCAGCCTGTTCGTCGTGGGCCTCGACACCACGGTCCTGAACGTCGCCCTGCCCACGCTGGTGAGCGAACTGGGCGCGTCCACCAGCCAGCTCCAGTGGATCGTCGACAGCTACCTCCTCATGGCGGGCAGTCTGGTGCTCTTCTGCGGCAGCCTGGCCGACCGCCTGGGCCGCAAATGGGTGTTCATGGCCGGCCTGGGGCTCTTCACGGCGGCCTCGGTGGCGGCCGCGTACGCCGGATCGGTCACGACGCTGATCGTGGCGCGGGGCGTCATGGGCATCGGCGAGGCGCTGATCATGCCGGCGACCCTCGCGGTCATCGGCAACGTCTTCCCGCGAGGCGCCGAACGTACGAAGGCGATCGGGATCTGGTCGGCGGCGGTCGGCGCCGGAACAGTGGTGGGCCCCATGGTGGGCGGCTGGCTGCTGAGCCACTTCTGGTGGGGATCGGTGTTCCTGATCAACCTGCCGATCGGCATCGCGGGCCTGGTGGCGGCGGCCTACCTCGTCCCGAACTCCCTCTCCGCCACACCTCGGCGGCCCGACGTGCCGGGCGCGCTGCTGTCCATGGCCGCCGTGGCCAGTGTGCTGTGGGGGGTGATCGAGGGCCCGGCCAAGGGCTGGACCAGCCCGGCCGTACTCACCGCGTTCGGCGTGGGCGCCCTGCTGCTGGCAGCCTTCGTCGCGCACCAGCGGACCGGCGCGGCCCCGATGCTGCCCCTGCGCATCTTCCGCCACCGGGCCCTGGCGGCCGGCGACGTCCTCGCCCTGCTGGGCGCCTTCGCTCTCATCGGCACCCTGTTCATCGCCGTCCAGTACCTCCAGTTCGTGCTCGGGTACGACGCCGGGGAGACCGGCCTGCGCCTGGGGCCGGCAGCCGTCACGCTGCTGATCGCGGGCCCGCTCGCGGGCGTACTGGCGCCACGGATCGGTGTACGGGTCGTCTCGGCGACGGGCCTGGCCCTCCTGCTGGGAGCGGCGGTGGTCCTGGGCACGACCACACCCTCGGACGGCTACCCGCGCGTACTGATGTCGCTGCTGCTCCTGGGAGCGGGCGCCGGGTTCGTCATCACGTCCACGAGCGACGCCATCGTCGGCTCGCTCCCGGAGGCGGACCTGGGCATCGGCTCCGCCACCAACAGCGCGTCCATCCAGCTCGGCTCGGCGATCGGCGTCGCCGTCACCGGCAGCCTGCTGTCCGACCGTTACGCGGCAGCCCTGGCCGACACCCCCGAAGCCCGCGCCGTACTCGCCGACGCGCTGGCGTCCGCCGGGGAATCCCTGGGGACGGCCCTGGCGACCGCCCAGCACCTGCCGGCCGAAGCGGGCCGCGCCTTCGCCGAAGCGGCCCGGCGGGCGTTCATCGACGGCATGACCCCGGCGATGGCCGCGGCAGCGGCGGTAACCGCCCTGGGCGTGGCAGTGGCTCTGCTTTTCGCCCCCCGCAAGCCCACTCCCGAGAAGGACTGACGATGCCCCCCACCCCACCCGCCGACCGCCCCGACGCCACGGTGCCGACCCCGGAGCCCGCCCGTCCGGCCACCACCCCGCAGTCGCGTGCCACGGTGGCGGGAGGGGACGTGCCGGGGCGCTCCCCGCAGGGTGTCGAACGCAACGAGCCAGGGGGAAGCACCCCGCCGAACGTTCGGCTCCCGAGGAGACGCCCCGGCGCGGCACCGACCCCGGAACCCGCCCACCCCGCCACCCCGCCACCGCCCGCCCAGACCCACCACGCCGACGCCCACCACGGCCACGCCCACCACCACGACCACCACGCCCCACCCCCCGCCCCCGCCGCTGGCTCATGCTCGTCATCGTCTGCGTGGCTCAGTTCATGCTGATCCTCGACGTCACCGTCGTGAACGTCGCCCTGCCCGACATGGCAGCCGACCTCCACCTCGGCCGGGCCACCCTGACCTGGGTCGTCACCGCGTACACCCTCTGCTTCGGCGGCCTGATGCTCCTGGGAGGCCGGCTCGGCGACGCGTTCGGCGCGCGCCGCACCCTCGTCGCCGGGCTGTCGGTCTTCACCGCCGCCTCCCTGGTCACCGGCCTGGCCGAAACCGCCCCGGTCCTGCTGGGCGGCCGCATCGCCCAGGGAGTCGGCGCGGCCCTGCTGTCCCCCGCCGCGCTCGCCCTGGTCACGACCACCTTCCACGGAAAGGAGCGGAACAAGGCCCTGGGCGTCTGGGCCGCCATCGGAGGCACAGGTTCCGCGGCCGGTGTCCTGCTCGGCGGAGCCCTGACCGCCGGACCGGGCTGGCAGTGGGTGTTCTACGTGAACGTCCCCGTCGGCATCGCCCTGCTCGCCGCCGTACCCGCCTTCGTCCCGGCCCGCACCCCGCGGCCCGCCCGGCTCGACGTGCCCGGCGCACTCCTGGTCACCGCGGGCACCGGCTCACTCATCTACGGCCTGGTCAAGGCGGGCGACGCCGGCTGGGCGGCCCCCGCCACCCTGGTCCCGCTGGCCGGAGCCGCCGTCCTCTACGCCCTCTTCGCCGTCGTGGAACGCGTCACCCCCGTCCCCCTGATGGACCTCAGGATGTTCACCCGGCGCCCGGTACTCGCCGGCGCGTTCCTGATGCTGACCGCCACCGCGCTGCTCATCGCGTACTTCTTCCTCGGCTCCCTCTACCTCCAGCACGCCCGCGGCCTCGGCCCCCTGCGGACCGGCCTGGTGTTCCTGCCCGTCGCGGTCGCCATCGGCATCGGCGCCCACCTGGGTTCGCGCCTGGTCGGCAGAATCGGCAGCCGTACGACAGCGGTCGCCGGCATGGCGGTCGCCGCAGCCGGCACGGTGCCCCTCACCCGGCTCACCACCGACGGCAGCGTGTACGCGACGCTCCTCCCCGGCCTGGTTGTGGCGTCCCTCGGCATCGGCGCGGTGTTCGTGACCGCCACCGCGACCGCGCTGGCCATGGTGGACCACCATGAGGCGGGCCTCGCCTCCGGCGTCGTGAACACCTTCCACGAGGTGGGCGGTTCGATCGGCGTGGCCGTCGTCTCCACCGTCGCCGCGGCCGGCATCGAGGGCGGAATGGAAGCGGCCACCGGGTCCGCCACCGCGTCCACCACCGGCTTCACCGCCGCCTTCACCGTCTGCGCGCTGGCCGCGGCGGCGAGCGCGGCCGTGGCCCTGGCCCTGGTCCCGCGAGGAAAACCGCAGATGACGAACGGCCCGCACGTGCACTGAACCGCACCCCGAATCCCCGGAGCCGCCACTCCATTTCCGCACGCGCGAGCTATACGTCATTACATCGGGCGAACGTTGTAAGAGCCCGTCCGGGTGGGCGCGTATAAAGGTTGCCGGACGAACTCGGAGGAGCGACGAGTGGCCAGTGCGACAGATGCCGTCAGCACGCTGATGGTGCAGAAATTCGGAGTAGACCCGGCGGCCGTCCGTCCCGAGATCCCGCTCTACGAATTGCGTATGGATTCACTCGCACTGGAAGAATTCCGCATCCTCATCGAGGAGCAGCTGAATATCGACCTGGAGGACGCCACCCTGACCTCACGGAACACCGTGGGTGAACTGGTGGAACTCGTACACACCAGGACCCTCGGATGACCATGAGCGAACCCCGGACGAACCCGCCCTTCACGGCGGCGGTGACAGGGCTGGGCCTCGTCACAGCGGCAGGGGTCGGTACCGACGAGGCGTGGCGAAACGTCACGCGGGGTGAAGTCCGCGCCTCGTCCGTGGGCCGGCGCGACGAACTGCGCGACCTCCCGTGCGACTTCATGTACGGCATCCCGGTGGACGACCTCGACACCGAGCAGCTCCTCGGCGTCGCGGCCCAGCGCCTGATGGACCGTTTTTCCCAACTCGCCGTACTGGCCGCACGGGAGGCGGTGGCAGACGCCGGCCTGGACCCCTCCGTCTGGGAGAGCGGCAGGGTCGCGGTCGTCATCGGAAGCGCCCACGGCGGTCTCCCCTTCTACGACGAGCAGCACACCGCACTGACCACCAAGGGCCCGCGCCGGGTCTCCCCCAAGCTCGCGCCGCTGACGGTGGTCAACAGCGCGGCCAGCAGTGTCTGCATGGACCTCGGCGTCCGCGGACCGAGCCTGGCCGTCTCCACCGCCTGCTCGTCCGGCACGGTGGCGATCGGCACCGCCCACCAGATGCTGCGTACGGGTGCCTGCGACATCGCCGTCGCCGGCGGCGCGGAGTCGGTGTGCTCGCGGCTGCTGATCGCCAGCGCGTGCCAGATGAGGGCGGTGTCGACCCGCCGGGAGGACCCCGCCGCGGCCTGCCGCCCGTTCGACGCGGACCGCGACGGCTTCGTGGTGGGCGAGGGCTCCGGGCTGCTCGTCATGGAACGCCCCGAGCACGCCAGGGCGCGCGGCGCCCGGGTCCGGGCGGGCATCGCCGGCTACGGGGCGTCCAGCGACTCGTACTCGGCCGTCGCACCCGATCCCGAGGGCAAGGGCATCGAGAGCGCGCTGCGGACCGCGCTGACGGACGCGGGCGTCTCCCCCTCCGAAATCGGCCACGTCAACGCCCACGGCACGTCCACCGTGTTCAACGACCTCATCGAGGCGACGATGCTGCACCGGGTCCTGGGCTCCGGTCCCCTCGTCACCTCGACCAAGGCCATGACGGGCCACACCCTGGGCGCGGCCGGCGGGATCGAGACCGCGCTGACCGTGCTCGCCCTGGAGAACCAACTCGTCCCGCCGACAGCCAACCTGGACGCACTCGACCCCCGCATCCCGGTCGAGGTGGTCGCCAAGGCCGCACGCCCCGCCGCGTTCGACTGCGCGGTCAAGACCTCGCTCGGCTTCGGCGGCCACAACGCCGCGCTCGTCCTCACCCGCGGCTGACCGCACCCGCACCGCACCCGCACCCGAGCCCCACAGCGACCGCATCCCCACGCCCCCGCCCGCAGCCCGCCGCCCCGCCGGGAACCCGGCCGCACCCACCCCGCACGTCGAGAAGGAGAAGGAGCATGCCCGAGGAAACCGTTCGCTCGCTGTCGGTGGACGGGCTGCGCTACTCCTACCGGGTGCTGCGGCGGACCGGCCCAGACACCGGACCGCACACCGAACCGGTCGTCGTCCTCGGCGGCGCCTTGCAGGGAATGCTCGGCTGGCCCCAGATGGACGGGCGCCTCGGCCCGGTCGCGAACGTGGTGACCGCGGACCTGCCGGGCATGGGCAGCGCGGCGCCCCTGCCGCCGGGCCCGAGCGCGGACATCCTGTGCGCCGCCGTCACCCGGATCATCGACGATCTCGGCGTACCGCGCGTCAATCTCTTCGGCTTCTCGTACGGCGCCGCGCTCGCCTTCCGCTGCGCCCAGCACAACCCGGGCCGTATCGCCCGGCTGATGCTCGGCGGGGTCCCCGCGCACATCACGGAAGCCCAGCGGGCCCACTGGCAGTGCGCCACCGACCGGCTCGCCGCCGGGGACAGGGAGGGCTTCGCGACCCTGGTCACGGAGGCCCTGATGTGTCTCGACCCGGACCGGTACGTCGCCCGCCGCGACCTCGCGTACCGGTACGTGAGGCGGTCGATGCTGCACGCGGTCGAGCACTCCCCGCACGCCGCGGACTCCATGTTCCGCTCCCTCGGGGACCGGCCGGACTTCTCGGGCGGCCTGTCCGGAGTCCCGGCGCTGGTCTTCACCGGGGAGCACGACACGGTGACGTCGGCGGAGCGCCAGCGGGCGTTCGCCGCGACCATCCGGGGGAGCCGCTTCACCACCATCCGGGACGCCGACCACTGGGTCGTACTCGAAAAGGCGGACGAGGTCGCGGAATTGGTACTGCGCTTCTTCACCGACCGCCCGCTGGAGCCGGCCGGGTACCTGAGCGCGGTGCCGCACCAGAGTCACCCGGGTGTCCGGCCGCGGCCGTGACCTGCGGCGGCCGGGACCGTTGGCAGGACATGAAGACACCCAGCACGGCCGCCGTCGCCGGTGCCGCCGCAGCGCTCGTCACCGGTCTGGCGGCGGTTCTCGCGGGGCCCGCCCCGCTGGCTCTGGCCGATCAGCCCGACCGCCCGGCGCGCCTGCCGATCGAACTTCCCGACGTGGGTCACGAGAGCTTCCAAGGCATCGACAAGGCGCTCCAGTGCTGACAGAGCGTGCGGGAAAAGTTGCGGAGTGTGTTCACCGGTTGCACGGTGGCGTTGTCCCCACTCCGTAACCCCTCACGTAAGGACACTCGCATGGCGTTCGGCTCGGCCGGGGGCGCGATAGCGGCTCCGGTACCGGCCTCCGTAACGGCGCCGGCCGCCTCCGGAGACCCGCTGCCCGGCGCCGACAAGCTCACCCCGCAGGTCAAACTGCTGAGTGAGATGGGCGGGGTGGTGGCCCCCGTCACCCGCCTCCTCGACGCCGTGATCGCAGGGGGCGGCAAGCTGCCGCCCGAGGAGACCGCCAAGCACACCAAGGCGATCGACGAAGCCCTGAAGGCCCTCCCCAAGGCCCCCGGAACGGCCCTCGAAGTCCCGGCCGGACCGACCCCGGAACTGCCCTCCGTGGTGGCTCCCCGCGCCGCCGACGCGGGCCTGGAGCTCAAGGTCAAGGCGGTCGCCGACCTGCGCACCAAGGTCGACGTACTGCTCAAGGCCGCTGAGAAGGGCGACGCGGCGAAGGTGAAGGAGGCGGTCACGGCCACGATCACCGCCGTCCTCAACGTGGTCGTCAGCATCGTCGTCGGCGGCGGTCTCCCGGCTCCGGACCTCGCCGGTCTGCCCCCGCTGCACAAGGTTCCCGGCGCCGACGCGCCCAAGGCCCCCGGCTCGCCCGTCTGATCCCCCCGGCGACGCCTGCCCCTACCCGGTTCTCCCTGTTGGGGGGACCGGGCATTGGCGTACCGATGGCAATTCCCGCCCCGCCGGGCCGAAATGGAAGTTAGGGCGTTCGGGTGACGGTGGAAAGATAGCTTCTTTTATGGAGTTTCCTCGCTGGAAGCGGATCGTTACCGATGACGACGGCGACGCTACGGGCGTGAAGAAACAGACTCGTGCAGCGCGAAGGACGTGGCTGTGTAGGGTGTCGCCGCCGGAAAGGTTCTTAAAGTGAAGTACATGAAGAGCGCCGCATTCATCGCCGGCTCGCTCCTGGCCGTCGGTGTCGCCTCCCCGGCCATCGCCGACTCCGGTGCGAACGGTGACGTCAAGGGCAACCCGGGTGTCATCTCCGGCAACAACGTGCAGGTCCCGATCCACATCCCGGTGAACGTCTGCGGCAACACCGTGAACATCATCGCGCTGCTGAACCCGGCCTTCGGCAACGAGTGCATCAACAAGTAGTTCCCAGTCCGAACCGCTAGATGTTCGGTCGCGGTCGGCCCCCCGAGCGCACGCCATGCGCTCGGGGGCTAACTCGACCTCCCTCATCGCGCGCGAGCAATCGGCTCGTCCGCAGGCATGAAAGACAGGGAACGGCAAAGTGCGACAGGTTTTGAGCAGGGGCGTGTTCGCTGCGGCGGCGGCCTCCGGACTCCTCGCCATGACCGGGGGTACCGCTCTGGCGGACTCCGGGGCCGAGGGGGACACTTCCAACTCGCCGGGTGCTGTGTCCGGCAACAACGTTCAGGCGCCTGTACACGTTCCGGTGAACGCGTGCGGCAACACCATCAACATCATCGCGCTCCTGAACCCGGCCTTCGGCAACGAGTGCGTCAATGGCAAGCCGTCGAAGCCGCACAAGCCGGGCCACGGGAACCCCGGTCACGGGAACCCCGGTCACGGTGACCCCGGCCACGGGAACCCCGGTCATGGGAACCCGGGCCACGGTGACCCCGGCCACGGCAACCCCTCTGGTGGCGGCCACCCCGGTAACGAGCACCCCGGCGGCGGCAACCCCGGTGACAACCCGGACAGCAAGCCGCCGGTCGGCGGGCACCCCGGTGACGAGGGTCCGGACGAGGAGCGCCCGGACGACGAGCGCCCCGGTGGCGGTCACCCGGGTGACGAGCCGCCCCGCCACGAGCCGCCCCACCAGGAGCACCCCGGCGACGACGACTGCGAGGAGCCCCCGGCCGAGGAGCCCCCGGGCGAGACTCCGCCCGGCAACGGCCCGCCCGTCGAGGAGCCCCCGGCCCACGAGCCGCCGGTCCACCAGCCGCCGGCCGAGGAGCTGCCCACCGAAGAGGTGCCGGCCGACGAGCCGTCCGAGGAGCCCCGCGCCCAGGAGCCGCCCGCCGAGGTGCTCCCGGCCGCGCAGGAGGCCCCGAGCCTGGCCGACACGGGCGCCGGTGAGCTGGGAGCCGCCGCCGCGATCAGCGTCGCGCTGCTCGGTGGCGGTGTGCTGATGTTCCGTCGTGCCAGGGCCGCCCAGGTCTGAGCCCAGTACGCACGACAGCACGGTACGGAGCGGGTTCCCCGGAACCCGCTCCGTTCGCGTGTCCGGGGACGGCCGGGTCCTTGTTCCGGTGTCCGCATCCGAGTGAATCGCCAAGAACGGCGTACGACTTCAGTTTCTCACCGTCCGGGCCTTCGTTAGTCATGGTGTAAGTGGCATGGAACAGCAGCGTGGGAATGTCACGGGATTCGTAGTTCGCGGATTACGCCAGCACGAAGAGGGATTACTTGTATGAAGTACATGAAGGCCGCCTCGGCCATTGCCGTTTCGATGATGGCCGCCGGAACGGCCGCGGGAACGGCGTCTGCGACCGAAGCCGCCGACTACCGGGCGATGAGCCTGAACTCGGGTGTGCAGCAGCTGACCGACGCTCTGAACACCCACCAGCCCGTCGACTCCACCGTCCAGCCCCTCCTGCACACCGCGACCGACACCGCGCAGGCCGTCAACGAGGCCAGGAACGGCGACCCCTCGAAGCTCCTGGGCAACGCCGGGGAGGTCGCGAAGACGGCGGCTCCCATGCTCGGCGGGATGCCCGCCGGGGGCTGACAGCCTCCCGCGTTCCCCGCGGTGCCGGAAGGCCGGCGCGTACACCGTCTCTCCCGGTGTGTGCGCCGGCCTTCCGGCGTGTCCGGCCCGCCCGCCTGTACGTCCCGGGCAGGCCGCGGACACAGCAGTGCGCCCCTGACGACGGTCAGGGGCGCACGGGGGATCAGACCGCGATCAGCGTCAGTTGTTCTCCGCGCCGTTGGCCGCGATGGCGTTGTCCAGGACGTGCGACAGCGTCTCGTCGTCCTTGTTCTGCGAGGAGCTCTCGGCGCACTGCTGCTCCTGCGGGTTGGACAGGATGTCCTGAACGCCGATGTTGATGATGAGCACGTTCTGGAGGTTCTTCACCGGGACGGTGATGCACGGCTTGTTGAGCGTGCCCTGGATGATGGACAGCTGCGGGCTCTGCTTGCCCTTCGTGATGGAGTTGCCGTACTTCTGCACCGATCCGTTGCCGCTCGCGTTCGCGGTCGCCTGGTCGTCGCCGGCGGCGATCGCCTGACCGGCTCCGGCAGCGCCGAACCCGACTACAGAGGCCGCTACTGCCGCCGTGGCCATCATCTTCTTGAGCATTTGATTTCCTTGTTAGTCCGGTACTCAGGGTTCTGCGTCAGGCTCAACTTTCGTTATGATGATTGGTTGCGCTGATTCACTCGAATGGTATTCAAGGTCCTACGGCCCAATCTCGCAGGGCCAAATGGGTGACGCAGGAGAACTAACCCAGTGCTGCGGAGTTGGGCAGTGCGCCTCACCTCGGGGTACGACATGGAAAGAGGAAAACAGTGATCAAGAAGGTCATGGCTACCGCTGCCGTCGCCGTCTCCGTCATGGGCCTCGGTGCCGCGGCCGCCCCGCAGGCAATGGCGGCCGCTGACGACCAGGACACCCGCACCGCGAGTGGCAACGGGTCGAAGCAGATCTACGGCAACTCCGCCACGCACGGTGACATGAGCCCCCAGATGTCGCTCATCCAGGGCTCGTTCAACAAGCCGTGTGTCGCCGTTCCGATCAAGAACATCCAGAACGTGATCGGCCTCATCAACGTCGGCGTTCAGGACATCCTGTCCAACCCGCAGAACCAGCAGTGCGTCGAGAACTCCACCCAGAACAAGGGTGACGAGACGCTCTCGCACGTCCTGGACAACCTCCTCGCGGGCAACGGCGCGGAGAACAACTGACACCCGTCAGCGACGGCCCGGGTCACCGCACTCCCTCCTGCGCGGTGACCCGGGCCGGCACCCGGCCGGGACGCGGTGGAGACCCCAGCCACTCCTTCCGCCCCTGGTCACAGCCTTCAGGCCCTGTAGACGTGAATCGTTTACAGGGCCTGAAGGCTGTGGGGGGCGATCCTGGTACGGCGTGGGACCGGCGGACTGCCCGCGTGGGTCACTTGCGCAAGGTGGTCACGGGAATGACGCAGTGCGCGGAGGCCGCGATCACTTCCTCGTCGGCGACGAACGCCTTCAGGTCCTCCGCGTCGACGGGGACGCCCGGGGTGCCCCCGGGCCACGGGCGGGTGGTGAAGATGAAGTGCACGTGCTTGCGCTTGAGAGCCGCCGCGGTCCACTCCTCGGGGACGAGGCACTGAACGCGCAGGCTCGGCATCGTCAGTGACGCACTGCCACTCTCCAGGAGCAGGCTGATGGGCTCCTTGGACTTGGAGCCGTCGAAGATGCCCCCGCCGACCGGCAGGCCGGTCTGTTCGAGCAGCGCCCGCACGGCCTTCTCGCCGGCCTCGGGGCCGGCCGATCCGTCGCCCAGCGAATACGCGAGCAGGAAAGCCACGTCCCGGCCGTCATCAATATTCTCACCGGACCATGCGATTACCGAGATGGTGCCCAAGTGACTTTGTTCGACAGCGGTTTGAGCGGTCTGTGAGGTCATACAGCGGGACCTTAATTGCCCCCGGCTGGTACGCCCGTCCATAAGTCACCCGGTCGGCCTAACCGGATTCCCTCAATACCTCTGACGAGGAGGGCCCTTCGGTGACGTCCGGCCGGGTCTTCGCGGGAGCGTCGCGGGTGCCGAGGCGCAGGTGCTCGATGTGGTAGACGGCTTCGTCGAGGAGCTGGGCGACGTGATTGTCGTACAGGCTGTAGACGATCCGGCGGCCTTGCCGGGCGCCGGTCACCAGGCTCAGGGCGCGCAGCAGCCGGAGTTGGTGGGAGACGGCCGACTGTTCCATCCGTACCGCTTCGGCGAGTTCTGTGACGCCGCAAGGGCTCTGGCGGAGGCGGGTCAGGATCATCAGCCGGGACGGAGTGGCCAGGGCCTGGAGCGTGGCGGCGATGGTGGCGGCGGCGTCCGCGTCCAGGTGACCTGTGGGTGTGGCGCGTTCGTCGACTCCGTGTCCCATGGGTCCATCGTATCGGGGACGTCCCGGCCTATTAATGAAGATCTCTTCATGTATTCCGTTATGGTGGGGGCGTCCTTGCCGCTGGTGCGCTGCGTCCGGTTGCGCCCGATCGAGAGGTGTCCCTCGATGGTTTCCCTCCTGCTCGACGACCGGCCCGCGGCGCGGCTGCTCGCGGCGCCCGTGCCGGCCCGCCGTACGCGGCTGCTCGCGCTGCCGGAGGTGCGCTGGGCGGCCCTGTCCGCCGTCGCGTTCCTGCTCGCCTTCCCGCTCGACCTGGCTGGGGCGCCGGGTTGGACCTGGGGGCCGCTCTATGTGCTCTGTTACGTCGCGGGGGGCTGGGAGCCGGGGTGGGCCGGGCTGCTGGCGCTGAGGGAGCGCAGCCTGGACGTCGACCTGCTGATGGTGGTCGCCGCGGTCGGGGCGGCGGCGATCGGGCAGTTCCTCGACGGCGGGCTGCTCATCGTGATCTTCGCGGTGTCCGGCGCACTGGAGGCGCTGGCCACGCGGCGTACGGCCGACTCGGTGCGGGGGCTGCTGGACCTTGCTCCGGCCACGGCTGTGCGGCTGGGGGATGCGGACGAGGAAGTGGTGGGGCTCGAAGAGCTGCGGGTCGGCGACCTGGTGCTCGTACGGCCGGGGGAGCGGCTGCCGGCGGACGGCACGGTGGTCGACGGCGCCGGTGAGGTGGACCAGGCGACCATCACCGGGGAGCCGCTGCCGGTGGCCAAGGAGCCGGGGGACGAGGTGTTCGCGGGCACGCTGAACGGCACGGGGGCGCTGCGGGTCCGGGTGGACAAGGACGCGTCCGAGTCGGTCATCGCGCGCATCGTGGAGATGGTCGAGGAGGCGAGCGAGACCAAGGCGCCGACGCAGCTGTTCATCGAGAAGGTCGAGCAGCGCTACTCGGTGGGGGTCGTCGTGGCCACGCTGGCGTTGTTCGCCGTTCCGCTCCTGCTGGGGGCGGACTTCACCTCGACGCTGCTGCGGGCCATGACGTTCATGATCGTGGCGTCGCCGTGCGCGGTGGTGCTGGCGACCATGCCGCCGCTGCTTTCGGCGATCGCCAACGCCGGGCGGCACGGGGTGCTGGTCAAGTCGGCCGTGGTGATGGAGCGGCTGGGGGGCGTTACGCGGGTGGCGCTGGACAAGACCGGCACGTTGACGGAGGGGGCGCCCCGGGTTGCCGAGGTGCGGGTCGTCGGGGAGGGGGCGGCGAAGGGGCTCGGGTCGGCGGAGGTTTTGGCGCTCGCTGCCGCCGCCGAGCATCCGAGCGAGCATCCGCTCGCGCGGGCCGTTGTGGCGCTGGCGAAGGAGCGGGGGCTGCGGCTCGTGGCCGCCGAGGACTTCTCGTCCGTGCCGGGGCGGGGGGTGCGGGCCGTTGTGGCGGGGCGGGTGGTGCAGGTGGGCAGTCCTGCGGCGCTGCTCGGTGCTGGTGCTGCTGGTGGGGGTGCCGAAGTTGTTGTGGAGGAGATCGAGGGCTTGGGGCGTACCGCTGTGGTGGTGCTCGTCGACGGGGACCCCGTGGGCGTGCTCGGCGTCGAGGACCGGGTGCGTGCGGGGGCCGGGGAGGCGGTCGCCGCGCTCGGGCGGCTCACTGGCTCCGCGCCGGTGCTGCTGACCGGCGACAACGAGCGCGCGGCCGCGAAGCTCGCCGGCGGGGTCGGCATCACGGAGGTCCGGGCCGGGCTGTTGCCGCAGGACAAGGTCGCCGCAGTGCGGGAGTGGGAGGCGGCGGGGGAGAAGGTCCTGGTGGTCGGGGACGGGGTCAACGACGCACCCGCGCTGGCCGCCGCGCACAGCGGCATCGCGATGGGCCGGGCCGGGTCGGACCTGGCCCTCGAGACGGCGGACGCGGTGGTGGTGCGGGACGAGTTGGCGACGGTGCCGGCGGTCGTCGCGCTTTCCCGGCGTGCGCGGCGGCTGGTCGTGCAGAACCTCGTCGTCGCCTCCGTGTGCATCGGGGCGCTGGTGGTCTGGGACCTGGCCGGGCACCTGCCGTTGCCCCTGGGAGTGGCGGGCCATGAGGGGTCGACGGTGCTGGTGGGCCTGAACGGTTTGCGGCTGCTGCGCGAGTCGGCCTGGCGGAAGGCGGTACGGGACGCGTAGCCCGGGGCTTCGCCTCGCCGGGTGCGGGTGCGGGTGCGGGTGCGGGGGCTTCGGGGTCGGTGCCGCGCCGGGGCGTCTCCTCGGTTGCCGAACCTTCGGGCGGCGCTGCGGTCGGTTCGGGCGCGTCGCGTTCGACACCCTGCGGGGAGCGCCCCGGCACGTCCCCTCCGGCGGAGAGACGTCGCGAGGGGGGGCGGCCTTTGGCTCAGTGGGGTCAGGCGGTGTACTGGCCCAGCATTTTGCTCATCGCCGACAGCACCGACGGTGCCACCCGGTAGTAGACCCAGGTGCCGCGGCGCTCGGAGGTCAGCAGGCCCGCCTCCCTGAGCTTCTTCAGGTGATGGCTGACCGTGGGCTGGGAGACGCCCACGTCGGAGATGTCGCAGACGCACGCCTCGCCGCCCTCGTGCGACGCGACCGCGGAGAAGAGCCGCAGTCGGACCGGGTCGCCGAGTGCCTTGAACATGGCCGCCGTACGGACCGCATCCTCCGCTGAGAGCGGACGCTCGTTCAGCGGCGGGCAGCAGGGCTCCACATTCGACATGCGTCTATGTTGACACGCGTCGAAGCAGACCCTTGATTTGACCTCCATCTATGTTGACCGTTGTCAAATCAGGTGCCATGCTGACCGGACATTGATGGATGTCTATGTGAGGAGTTGCCATGAGCGAGTCGCGCGCGGTGCCCACCGTCGTTGTCGGCGCGGGCCCGGTCGGTCTGGCGGCCGCCGCCCATCTGGTCGGGCGCGGTCTGGAACCGCTCGTTCTGGAGGCGGGGCCGCGAGCGGGCGCGGCTGTTCGCGAGTGGGCTCACGTACGGCTGTTCTCCACCAGGGCCGAGGTCGTCGATCCGGCTGCCGAGAAGCTCCTGGCGCCCAGCGGGTGGAGCGCGCCGGACGGTTCGGTGTACCCCACCGGCGGCGACTGGGCCGAGCTCTATCTCCAGCCGCTCGCGGATGTCCTGGGGGAGAGAGTGCGGTACGGCGCCCGGGTCGTCGGCGTCTCCCGGGTCGGGCGGGACCGTGTGGTCGACGCCGGGAGGGAAGAGCAGCCGTTCTCGGTTCTGGTCCGGTACGGGGACGGGGCGGAGGAGCGGATTGTCGCCCGTGCCGTGATCGACGCTTCCGGTACGTGGGCCACTCCGGCTCCGATCGGCGGTGACGGGCTCCCGGCCCTCGGGGAGAGCGCCGCCGGCGACCGGATCTCGTACCGCGTCCCGGATCTCAAGGACCCGGCGGTCAGGGCCCGTTACGCGGGTCGGCGCACCGCCGTCATCGGCTCGGGCGCCTCCGCGTTCACCGCCCTGTCCTCACTGGCCGATCTGGCGAAGGACGCCCCCGGTACGCACGCCGTGTGGGTCCTGCGCCGTGGCATCGGAGGTGACACCTTCGGCGGCGGCGAGGCCGACCAGCTCCCGGCGCGCGGGGCGCTGGGGCTGCGGGCGAAGGCCGCCGTCGACGGCGGGTACGCCGATGCCGTCACCGGATTCCGTACGAGCGCCGTGGACCCGGGCGAGGACGGCCGGCTCGTGCTCGTGGCCGACGACGGGCGGCGGCTCGAACCGGTCGACGAGGTGGTGGTCCTCACCGGCCTCCGTCCCGATCTGTCCTTCGTCTCCGAGCTGCGGCTCGGACTCGACGAACGCCTTCAGGCGCCGACGGCGCTCGCCCCGCTGATCGACCCGAACGTCCACTCCTGCGGCACCGTCCCTCCGCACGGCGTCGTCGAGCTCTCGCACCCCGAGCAGGACGTCTACCTGGTCGGCATGAAGAGCTACGGCCGCGCGCCGACGTTCCTCGCCATGACCGGTTACGAGCAGGTGCGCTCGATCGCGGCCGCGCTCGCGGGGGACCGGGAGGCTGCCGAGCGCGTCGAACTCACGCTTCCCGAGACGGGTGTGTGCGGGGGCGCGGGCGTGTTCGAGGAGCCGGCGCAGGACGCGGAGCCCGCCGCCGGCGGCTGTTGTGCCGCTCCCTCCGGTGCGCAGGTCGTGCGGCTCGGCGCCGGGCCGGCCTCCGGAGGGGGATGCTGAGCGCCGGGGTGTGAAGGGTGCCCGCTACGGTCGGGCCATGAGCGGAGCGGGGAGCAGTGCCGGCGCCCGGGGGCGCTGGGGATGGCGGCGAGGGCGTGTTCTCGCCGGGGTGACCGTGTTGGTGGCCGGTCTCCTGGCCTTCCCTTCGGCTGTGCCGGACACGGCCGGGCGGCCCGGCAGCCTCCTGGAGACGTTCCTGCCCTGGCTCGGGCTCGTGGTCCCCGTACTGCTGGGCCTGGCGGTGCTGCGCCGCTCGCTCACCGCGCTGGTGGCCCTGCTGCTGCCCGTCGGCGCCTGGCTCGGCGGCTTCGGCGGGTTGCTGCTGAGCGAGGGCGGTCCGGCGTACGACCTGGTGGTCGTTCAGCACAATGTCAGCGACGAGAACACCGATCCGGCGGGCACGGCGCGGGCGTTGACGGAGCCGGATCCCGGGCTCGTCGCCGTCGAGGAGCTGACCGCCGGCGCCCTTCCCGCGTACGCGGCGGCGTTCGGTGCGCGGTATCCGCACCACGGCGTGGTGGGGACCGTGGGGCTCTGGTCGAAGTACCCGCTGACGGGCGTGCGGGTGGTGGACATCAGGCCCGAGGGGATCGGACCGGAATGGAACCGGGGGCTGCGGGCCGATGTGCGGCTGCCGGGTGGGGAGACCGTCGCGGTGTACGTCGCGCACCTGCCTTCCGTACGGATCCGGCCCGCCACCGGATTCGCTTCCGGGTGGCGGGACGAGAGCGCCCGTCTGCTGGGCGCGGCCATCGCCGAGGAGCGGCGGGGGAGGGTGATCCTGCTCGGCGACCTCAACGGCACGGTGGACGACCGTGGGCTCGATCCGGTCCGTGAGCAGATGTCGCCACCCGGTCGAGGCTTCGCCTTCAGCTGGCCCGCCTCCTTCCCGGTGGCGCGGATCGATCAGGTCCTGGCCCGCGAGGCGACCGTCACCGAGGTGTGGTCGCTGCCCGCGACGGGAAGCGACCACCTGCCGGTCGCCGCCCGCATCCGGCTGTGACGCTCGCGCGGTCCCGTGGCACGGAGCAGGGCTGACGGGTGCGGGGCGGGGCTAGCGGGGGACGGCGAGCACGAGCGTCCACCACGCCTGGCCCCGGCGGCTGCTGACACCCACCCCGGCGTGGCGGTAGGCGCAGGTGAGCATCGCGGCGCGGTGCTTGGGGCTGGCCTTCCAGAGGCGCAGCGCCGTGGCCGCGTTCGGCTTGGAGCGGGCGAGGTTCTCGGCGGCCCTGCGCCACCTGTAGCCCTCCTCCGTCAGCCGGTCACCCGGGCCGGACGTGTACGGACCGGCGTGGGAGAGCACGCCGGCGCGCGCCATGTAGTCACTGTGCCGCTGGGCGGCTCTGGTCATGGTGCGGTCGAGCCGTACCGGGCGGCAGCCCTGGCGGGCCCGCTCGCGGTTGAGGAGGCGGATCAGTACGGTCCGGTTCTGCGGCCGGTACTGCTGCCCGGTGACGGGGGGCCGCCACGTGTCCTCCCACGGGTCGGGCAGGAACTGGTGCGTCACGGGAGGGGGCGGTTCGGCCGGACGGGTGCCCGCGGACGGGGCGTGCGCCGCGACGCCGGCCAGCGAAAGGGCAAGGACCGACAGTGCGCCGTACGGCTTCTGACGGTACGTTTCCCCGGTCCGCGCACGGTTGCCCCTGTCTCGTCGGCGACTGTGACAACCATCGTGTCAGAGGCTGACGGCCGCGCAGATCTTCTTGCCTCCGCCGGGGGACGGGGTGACCGTGACGAAGCGGGCGAGGTAGTTGACCAGGGTCAGGCCGTAACCGCCCTCGTAGCCGGTGATGTCGGGGTGACGCGGGCGCGGCCGGGACGGGCTCGGGTCCTGCACGGTGATCTCCACCGCCTGGCGGACCCTGGCCAGCCGCAGCGCGGTGATGCCTCCCGCGTGCCGCAGCGCGTTGGTGACCAGCTCGGAGACGACCAGTACCACGTTGTCGGTCGTCTCCCGGGTGGGCGCCGGGGTCAGGTCGGACAGGAAGTCGCGAGCGGTGTCGCGCGCCTCGGCCGCCGTGTCGGGCCGCGTGATCGTCTCGGCGCTGCCGGTCCTCCGGTCGCGGGTCGTCTGCGTGCGGTTCATGTCGTTCACCTCCGTCGGACGGTAGGCCCTGCTCCGGTAACCCGGGGGCTCCTGCCCAGCTTTACCGGGCGCTAACTTCGTGTGTCCTGCGACCGAACCAGTCCAGACACACGACGAGGGCGTCGTCGCCGGGGTCCCCGTCGGTGTCGCGGTACGAGTCCAGCTCCTGGAGCACCGCGCGGGGTACCGCCGCGGCGGGCAGGAGGCTCGCCGCCTGGATGGCCCGCGCGAGAGCGCGTTCGCCGTAGGTATCGCCTGCCCGGGTGGCCGCGGCGTACACACCGTCGCTCACGAAGACGAGCCGGTCCCCGGGCAGTGCACGGAACTCCTGGGCGATGTACGCCGTCTCCTCGAACATGCCGAGGGGGAGCTGCGCCTCGAAGGGCACGCGCTCTACGGTCTTGTCGCGCTGCCGCCACAGCTGTGGCGAGCCGGCGTCGACGACCTGCACGTGGCCGGTGGCCAGCTCGAACGAGAGCAGGAGCGTGGAGACGTACGCCTCGCCGTGGTGCTGTCCGTAGATGGCCTGGTCGGCGAGGGCGGCCTGGTCGGCGATGCCGATGCCGGCGCGACGGGCGTTGCGCAGGGCGTTGACGGCGAGGTTGGTGAGAAGGGACGCCTGGATGCCTTCGCCCATGCCGTTGGTGACTGTGAGGGTGAGGTTCTCGGCCGTGGTGGCCCAGTCGAAGTTGTCGCCGTGGATCGCGTACGCCGGCTCCAGCTGGGCCCCGATGGCGTACTCCTGGCGGGAGCAGGCGCGGCCGGGCAGCAACTGCCACTGCATTTCGGCGGCGAGGGTGAGGCGGCTGACCCGGCGGGCCTGGAGGTACAGGTCGGTGTCGCGCTCCGCGACGATTATCTCGTGGCCGAGGAGTTCGGCCAGTTCGGTGAGTTCTTCGATGGCGTGGGGCGTGCATCTGTGTTTCGGCAGGCGCACGGTCAGGATGCCAAGTCTGTCTCCGCGGACGGTGACCGGCAGGTGCAGGTCGACGGCACCGTCCCGGGCCACGTACTGGCCGTACGGTTCCTGGCTGCCGAAGGCGCGGCCTTCGGGGCTGGCGTGGACGGGCAGGGGCTTCGAGGTGTGGGGCAGGGCGGTCACCGGCCGCAGGACCGTGAGGCTGTAATCGGCCATCAGGAGGCCCACCTCGGTGGCCTCGTAGTGCTCGACCAGTGCGGCACGTGCTGAATCGAGGAGGGCGTGCGGTGCGGCGGTGCGCACGGCACGCTCCACGGCCAGGAAATGCGTCACGGTCGGAGGTCCTCTTGTAAAGAAGTGGTGTGTTCGGGACGGTGCAGCGTAACGGTACGAAGGAGATTCGGTGTGCTCGATGGTGAGGAGAAGTCAATAGTTGCCAAGTAGCAACTGTTCCCCTACGTTGATTGTGCCGCACCATAGGGGCAGTGGCGCCGGTTCCGGCCGGTTCGCTGCCACATCTGAGGGGCCAGTTGTGCACACACGCAGCACCGGACAGCGCATGCTCCTCGTCACCCACCGGTCCGACCGGGCCGTCGTCATAGCCCTGCGCGGCGAAGTCGATCTGGAGTCGGTGGAACCCCTGCGCCTGGCGCTGGACCGCGAGGCCCGTCAGGGGGGAGTGCCGGTGGTGCTCGACCTGTCGGCCGTGGGATTCGCCGATACGGCGATGATCAACGTACTGCTCCGGGCGCGCCCCGGGCTCGGGGACCGGTTGCGTCTCGCCGCGCCCTCCGCGCTGGTGATGCGTCTGCTGCGGGTGCTCAGCCTGGACGAGGTGTTCACCATCCGGGCCGGCCGGGCCGCCTGCCTGGACGTCTAGGCGGGGCGCACCGCGCGGACCGGGGAGTCCTGCGAGGCCGCGCCGCCGACGGCGGCGGCCGCGGCGGCGCGGAAGGCGGCGAGACCGGTGGCCAGCTGGGCCAGGGCCTCGGGTGACATCGTTTCGAGTACGGGGGCGAGCTCCAGCACCTGGTACCCCCGTACCTCTTCAAGCAGCACGCGGCCCGGCCGGCTCAGATGCAGCTCCACTTCACGGCGGCTGGACGGGCTCAGGCGGCGTTCCACCAGGCCGGCCGCCTCCAGGCGGTCACAGAGCCGGCTCGTGGCGGGAGGGCTGGAGTCGAGCGTCTCGCCCAGCGCGCGCAGGTTGCCGCCGTCGAGGCGTTCGATGGCCAGCAACGCGCGGAGCTGCGAAGGCGAGATGGGCCCGGCCGGCGCTTTCAGGCGCGCTCCGCCCCACAGGACCGCGAGCAGATCCGTCACCTCGGACGCGGTGTGCGCCGGGTGTGGCGGGGGCGACGGAGGTCTGCGGGGCATCGTTCCACTGTGCCACCCCGGGGGCGGCGCTGTCAGTACGGGCCCGGTGATCGGGGACCGCACCCGTCAGTTCTCGGCGAGCATTCCGCTGCGCAGCTGCTTCAGTACGCGCGACAGGAGCCGGGAGACCTGCATCTGGGAGACGCCGAGCTCGGCCCCGATCTGGGCCTGGGTCAGCTCCTGGCCGAAGCGCATTTCGACGATCCGGCGGTCGCGCGCGTCGAGGCGTTCCAGGAGCGGCGCCAGGGTGTGCAGGTCCTCGACGCTCTCCATCGCCGGGTCCGGTGCACCGAGCCGGTCGGCGAACGTCGGACCGCTCGCGTCCGGTCCGTCGGCGTTGTCGTTCGGGGCGTCGAGGGAGCCGGCGGTGTAGCCGTTGGCTGCGACGAGGCCCTCGATGATCTCTTCCTCGGAGAGGCTCAGGTGCTCGGCGAGCTCCTGCACGGTGGGGTCGCGGTCCAGGCGCAGGGAGAGTTCCTCCTTGGCCTTCGCCAGGTCGACGCGCAGCTCCTGGAGCCGCCGCGGGACGTGGACGGCCCAGCTCGTGTCGCGGAAGAACCGCTTGATCTCACCGACGATGTACGGCACGGCGAACGTGGCGAACCCGACCTCGCGGCTGAGGTCGAACCGGTCGATGGCCTTGATCAGACCGATGGTGCCGACCTGGATGATGTCCTCCATGTCGCCGCCGCCGCCGCGGTTGCGGAAGCGGCCGGCGGCGAACCGCACGAGGGACAGGTTCATCTCGATGAGGGTGTTGCGCGCGTACTGGTATTCGTGCGTGCCCTCTTCGAGCACCTGGAGCTGGTCGAAGAAGAGCTGCGACAGGGCGCGGGCGTCCTTCGGGGCGACCTTGCCGGCGTCCTCGATCCAGGGCAGTCCCCCGACCGTCTCCACCTCAGCAGCGGTCTCCACAGACGCCGTCGTCGTTGTCGCCGTGCTCGTCATTGTCCTGCCCCTCCCGGTTTTCGGACCCTTCAAGAGGCGCTCCTGCCCCGGAAGCGGGATCCCATGCCTCGCAATCCGGATGACCTTCCTTATTACTCTCCGCGTTTACCTGGGGAAGATCTGGTAACACTCCGTAGCGACACAGTGGAAATCCTCGTGCGAGGAAGCCCCAAAGAAAGGCGGTAACTCATGTCTACGGGTGCTGTGGTTCTTCTGGGTGTGGTGGCCGCGATCATCACGGCTCTGTTGCTGGCCCGGCCGGTCGCGCAGGCCGCGCCCGGCGATCTGCGCCGCAGGTTCGGGCCGGAATTCGACGAGACGGCCGCTCGGCACGGCGGTGACGCCGGAGCGGCGGAACACGAGCTGGGCGAGAGGCTGCGCCGGTACGGCGGACTGCGGGTCAGGAGCCTGTCGCTGGAGGCGCGTGAGCAGTACGCCGCGCAATGGGCCGGATTCCAGGAACAGTTCGTCGACGCGCCGGGGCCGGCGGTCGCGCGCGCCAACCAACTGCTGAGCAGCCTGGCTCGCGACCGGGGTTTCCCGGCCGAGTCCGTGCAGCGGCAGTACGAGGCGCTGTCCGTGCACTGCCCGCACGAGGCGGGCGCCCGCCGGCTGCTGCACGAGGCGGCCGAACGGGCCGCGGCGGGTGACACGGACACCGAGGCGATGCGGCGGGCCCTGATCGCCGGGCGTGCGCTGTTCGCGGAGCTGGTCCGCACGCGGCCGCACGACGAGGGCGCCCGCGTGATCCGCGCGCTGCGCCTCACCCGCCGCCCGCGCCTGCCTGCCCAGCGGGTCGCCGCGCACACCCGCGCCGACTGAGCCGCGCCCGCCGCGTTGCGTGCCGCGTCACGGTGGTGCCCCGCGGCGGTGGCGCGCGGCGGGGCTACCGGGGTGACTCGGTGGTGGCTGTGGGGCTCGGCTCCGGGGTTTCGGCGGAGCTGCGTTCCGGGGACAGCCAGGCCATGCCGACGAGCACCGCCGCGAGGAAGGCGATGGCACCGGCGATCGCGCTCGCGACGCGCGGGCGGCGGCGTACGAACTTCCGGGTGCTCGGACGCTGCGTGGGCGGCGCCGCGCGGCGCCGGGAAGCCGGGCGCGGGGCGCCGGTGGAGGGGAGCGAGTACGTCGTTGTCGCGGGGGACGCGGGGGCGCCGGCTGGGAGCGGCGCGGGCAGCGGTTCGGGGTGGCCGCGCCAGGAGTCCAGGCGGAACCAGTCGGCCACCTGCTCGGCCGTCGGCCGGTCCTCGGGCTGCTTGGCGAGCAGACGCAGCAGGTACGACTCGAAGGGGCCGGGCACGTCGACGCCGAGGTTGCGCGGCGGTACGGGCACGGCGTCGACGTGCTGGTACAGCGTGCCGGTCGCGGTGTCGGCCTGGAACGGCGGGCGGCCCGCCAGCAGTTGGTAGAGGACGCAGCCGAGGGAGTACATGTCGGAGGCGGGGCCGGCGGGTCTCCCCAGCGCCCGCTCCGGTGCCAGGTAGAGGCTGGTGCCCACGATCTGGCCGGCGGTGGTGAGCGCCGTGGCGGGGTCGTCGACAAACTGGGCGATGCCGAAGTCGGCGATCTTGACCGTGCCGTCGTTGCTGGTCATGAGGTTGCCGGGCTTGATGTCGCGGTGCACGACGCCCTGGCGGTGGGCCGCTGCCAGGCCGGCGGCGGCCTGGGCGGCGATGTGGGCGACGCGATCGGCCCGCAGCGCGCCCTCGGAGACGAGGGTCTGGGCCAGGCTCGTCCCCTCGACGAGCTCCATGACGAGGTAGAAGCGGTCCTCCCACGCCCCGAAGTCGAACACCGCCACCAGGTGAGGGTGGCTCAGCCGGGCGGCGGTCTGGGCCTCCAGCCGGAACCGGGCCGCGGCCGAAGCGTCGGCCCCGTTGCCGAGCAGCAGTTTGACGGCGACTGGCCGGCCCAGCACCTCGTCCGTGGCCCGCCAGACCTCACCCATCCCGCCCCGCCCGATGGGTGTGTCCAGCCGGTATCTGTCCGCCACCAGCACTTGCGCACCAACCCCGATTCAATCTGACAATCTCAAGGCTGCTGAACCTACTTCACCCCGTTGCCGCCCCTTTCGGTGAGGGCGAGTTACGTACCGCGGTCGCGGCCCTGGAGTCGCGCACCATGGAGAGGTACGGCAACCCGCTCGGGCCGACGGCGGATCAGCAGTACGCCGGGCCTAACCGGTTGCGGTCCCGTGTGAGGCCCCCCGGAGGGGCTCAGACGACCAGGAACAGGAACGGAGCCGAGGTGGCCGCACCGGCGGCCGCTCCGGCCACCGTCTGCGCGACGGTGTGGTACCGCAGGGCGACCCGGGACCAGCAGACAGCGGCGGCAACGGCGTACGCGATCAGCCACCAGAGGGAGTGCACGGCGGCGAGCAGGGCCACGACGGCCGACGCGACCGCCGAGTCCACCGAGATCTTCCAGACGGTGTTCACGGCCAGCAGGAGGACGGTCATCGCCCAGAGGCCGAGCATCGCGTACAGAATCCCGGCGGGGGCGCCGCCGAGGACCATGAGGAGCGAACCGGCGCCGACCGAGCCGAGGATGACGAAGAAGATCGGTGCCCGCTTGGTGCGGTCGACGACGTGCCGGTCGCCCCAGGTTCCGCGCTTGCGCTCCCACTCGATGTACCCGGCGGGGACCAGACCCGCGCACAGGGCGCCGAGCAGGCCCCACAGCAGCCCGGTCCAGTCGCCGGCGGCGGCGAGCCCGATGCCTGGCATGCCCGCGAGCAGAACGTTGCGGGGCTGGAGGACATCGGTGACGGCACGGGCCGCCGTCATCGGTGCCGTCATCGATGCGGGCGCCTGCGGTGGTGCCGGCGTCGGACGGGCGGGGCCGTTCAAGTGCTTCTCTCCCGGGACGGACGTTCGAATGCCATCGGAACCGTAAGCGGCACACCCGTAGTACGCGTAGGCGGCCCTTGCGGGGGCTACCCCCACGTGCGGTGTCATGCCTGCCGCATGGGCAGTGGCGGTTCGCTCAACAACCCTTGTCGCATGACGACTTACTCCCGCAGAGCCCCCAGAACCCTCCTCCTCGCACTCTCCGCCGCAGCCGTCGCGTCCACCCTGAGCGCCGTCCCCGCCGCCACGGCTGCGACAGCCGTGCCCACCCTCACGTGGGAGCCGTGCGCCAGTACCGGCGGCCCCACCGACCAGGAGTGCGCGGAGCTGCCCGTACCGCTCGACTACCGCTACCCCGGCGGACGGCAGCTCACCCTCGCCGTCTCCCGTCTGCGCAGCGACCGCCCCGAGGCACGGCGCGGGACGCTGCTGGTGATCGCCGGGGGTCCCGGCAGCTCCGGCGTGCAGCGGCTGACGCAGAAGGCGGCGGCGCTGCGCAAGGAGATGAAGGGCGCGTACGACATCGTCAGCCTCGACCCGCGCGGCGTGGGCGGGAGCACGACGGCGAGCTGCGGGCTCGACGAGGGGGACCGCGACCTGGTGACCCTCCGGTCCTGGCCGGCACCGGACGGCGGGATCGCGGACAACCTCGCCCGATCCCGGCGCGTCGCCGACGCCTGCGCACGCAACGGCGGAGCAGTGCTGCGCAGCTTCACCACGGCGAACGAGGTGCGTGACATCGACCGCTTCCGTCAGGCCCTGGGCGAGGAGAAGCTCTCGGCGTGGGGGATCTCGTACGGGACGTACGTGGGAGCGGTGTACGCGCAGAAGTTTCCGCGGCACACCGACCGCTGGGTGCTGGACAGCAGCGGGGACCCCGACCCGTCCCGCGTCGCGCGGGGATGGCTGGCGAACATGTCGGCGGGTGCCGACAGCCGCTTCCCCGACTTCGCGGCCTGGGCGGCGGACCCGGCGCGGGAGGACGCGGGGCTGCGGCTGGCCCGGCGCCCGGAGGACGTACGCGCTGTGGTGCTCGGTCTGGCGGCGGAACTGGACCGGCGGCCGAAGGCTTCCGACCGGCCGGGCAGGCCGCTGACGGGCAACCGCCTGCGTCAGGCCCTCCAGGGCGCTCTCTACAGCGACAGCGCCTTCCCCCAGGTGGCGCGGCTCATCCAGCAGGCCCAGGACCCGGCCGCGACGCCGGTCCTGACGCCGGACATCGCCGGGGCACTGTCCGATCAGGTCGCGGCGGTGACGATGGGGGTGGTCTGCAACGACGTACGGTGGCCTGCCGCTCCGGCGTCCTCGTACGCGCGTGCGGTCGCCGCCGACCGGGTGCGGTACCCGCTCACGGCCGGTATGCCGGTGAACGTCACGCCCTGCGCCTTCTGGAAGGGCGCGCCGGTGGAGAAGCCCACCCGGATCACCGGCCGGGGCCCGTCCAACATCCTGATGGTCCAGAGCCTCCGCGACCCCTCCACGCCGTACTTCGGGGCCCTGCGGATGCGCGAGGCCCTGGGCGACCGCGCCCGCCTCGTCACGGTCGAGCACGGCGGCCACGGCGTCTACCTGGGCAACGGCAACGCCTGCGGGGACCGCGAGGTCACCCGGTTCCTGACGACGGGTGTCCGGCCGGGGCGCGACACGTACTGCGCGGACTGACGTCGCGGACTGACGTGCTGCGGGGACTGGCGTGGTGCGGGGACGGGCGTGCTGCGGGGACTGGGGTCAGCGGGCCGACGTACCGACGCACCGCGCGGACCGGCGGCTATTCGCCGATGTGCAGCGTCGCGAAGGTGATGTTGTCCGGGCCCCCGGCCTCGATGGCCCCCTTCCACAGTTCGAACGCGGCCCGCGCCCCGTCGTACTTCCGCATCACACCGTCGATCGCCTCGTCCGGGCACGGGTCGGTGAGCCCGTCCGTGCACACCAGGTAGCGGTCGCCGACGGACAGCGCGCGGGCCGTCACGTGCGGGGTCACGGCGCTGAACACGGGGCTGCCGCCGAGAGTCTGGGTGACGGCCGACGTGGTGCGGTGACCCGGCGGCGGCAGCGGGCTGTCGTCCACGCTCACCTGGCGGAGCCCGTCGGGGACGGCGGCGTCGTACACTTTGCTGTCGCCCACGTTGAACACCAGCAGCGCATCCGGCAGGACGACGGCGCCGGCGACCGTCGTTCCCATGGTGGTCAGGTCGGGATCACCGTCGGCGGCCGAGTACACCGAGCGATTGCAGATGTCCAGGGCTTCGAGGACGGACTGTTCGTCGCTCAACGCGGGCCCCAGCGTGGCGAGTTGGCGTACGACGAGCGAGCTGGCTACCTCGCCGGCCGGCTGCCCGCCGAGCCCGTCCGCGACGGCTACGACGAGCGGTGTGCCGAGGGGGAAGACGAGCGTCTGTGGATTCTCGGTCACGGTGCCGCACAGCGTCCACGGTCCGGCGACGAGGCTGTCCTCGTTGTGATCGCGAATCAGTCCGGGATGGCTCAGGGCAGTCACGGCTATGTACGGCACCGGAAGTCCCGCCTCTCCGCATGGAAGGCATGTCCCCTCCCCACCATTGTCCCGCCGGGACGCGCGGCTCGGCCAATGGCGATCCGGGTTTCGGCGGGGGATGATTCGACCGGGTGTGTTCGTCCGGTTGCGGCCGGATGCCCGACTTCGGCAGGGGACAGATGAAGCGACGTGTGACAGCAGGCCGCATGCGCCGGGTGGGAGCCACATTGATCCGGGTTCTGCTCGTCGAGGACACCGGCCTCATGCGCGGCGCGCTCGCCGCGCTCCTCGCCCGTGAGGGGGACATCGAGGTCGTCGTGGAGGCCGAGGGGAACGGCTCGGTGCTGGCGCGGGCACTGTCGTACCGGCCCGATGTCGCAGTGATCGACGTCGACTCCCCGCAGCGCGAGGAGCTGGCTCTGGGGGGCGCACTGTCCGCGCAGCTCCCGGACTGCCGGATGCTGCTGGTCACCGGCTCGTCCACCCGCGAGTGCCTCTGGCGTGTGCTGGCCCAGCACACGCCCGGCCTCATCGGGAAGGACGCGCCCGCGGACCGGCTGGTGGAGGGCATCCGCAAGGTGGCGAGCGGCCAGCGGTACATCGACCCGGAGCTGGCCGTACTGGCGGTCAACGCGGCCGAGAGCCCGCTGACGCCGCGCGAGCTGGAGGTGCTGCGGATGGGTGCCGAAGGGACTCCGACCAGGGAGATCGCGGACCGGCTGGCACTCTCGGTGGGGACGGTTCGCAACCACCTCTCGGCGGTCGCGAACAAGGTGGGGGCACGCAACCGGGTCGACACCATCCGGATCGTCCGGGAGTCGGGCTGGCTGTGAGGGTGGGCGGCCCCGGACCGGCGGGTCGTCCCGGACCGGCTGCTGGTCCCGGACCGGATGCTGGTCCCGGACCGGCTGGTCGTCCCGGACCGGCTGGTCATTCGGTCGTCCGGTGGGTGCGGCGGGCGCGGTGCGGCTGCACGGCGTACGCGTAGGCGGACGTGGGCGCGGGTGCGGGCTGGGGTGCCGCCTCGGGTGCGGGTGTCTGCGGCGTGGCGGGTGCGGGTCCGGCCGGGGATGCCGCCGCGGGTGCGGGGGCCGGTGGCCGGGCCGTGGCCTCCCAGTGGCCGACCAGGTCGCGGTAGAGGGCGGAGGAGGCCATCAGCTCCTCATGGGTGCCGAGCCGGGTCTGCGGACCGTCCAGTACGAGCACGACGTCCGCCCGCAGTGCCGAGCTGATCCGGTGGGCGATCACGATGAGCGTGCCGGGACGGCGGGCGAACGCCTGCTCCGCGACCGCTTCGGCGGCCGGGTCGAGGTGGCAGGTGGCCTCGTCCAGCAGAACGAGCTGTGCGGGCGGCAGGTACGCGCGGGCGAGCGCGAGCAACTGGCGCCCACCGGCGGAGAGTTCCTGCGGGTCGAGCGGCGCGTCGTAACCCCCCGGCCGTTCGGCCAGCGGGCCCGCGCCCACGGACTCCACCGCCCTGTCCAGCTCCGCCGCCGGGGCGTCGGGACTGAGGTAGGCGAGGTTCTCGCGGAGCGTGCCGTCGAACACGTACGCCTCCTGCGGGATCAGCACGCGCCGGCCGGCGAGGGCCGCGGGGGCGCAGGCAACGGGCGCCCGGACCGGATCGCCGCCGAGGAGCACCTGCCCCCTCAGCGGTACGAGCAGCCCGGCGACCAGCGCCGCCAGGGTGGACTTCCCCGCGCCGCTCGGCCCCACGACGGCCAGATGGTGGCCGGGGTCCAACCGGAGGTCGAGGTCCCGGATCACCGGCTCGGCGGAACCGGCGTACCCGAAGGTCACCCCGCACAGCTCCACCGACGGCCGCCGTGTCTCCTGTTCCGGCCCTGCCTCCCGCTTCCGCGGCGCGACGTCCGCCCGCTGTTTGTCCTCCTCCGGCGGCGTACGGGCCGCTTCCGCTATGCGGGCCAGTGAGACCGCCAGCCAGAGGCCGCTGCCCGCCAGGCCCCGTACGAAGTCCTGGAGGGCCGGTTGCAGGCCCTGCGACACGTACGCCACCGCCCCGAGGATCGCCCCGGCGCTCACGCCGCCGCGCACCAGCCACGGCGTACCGGCCAGGATCAGCAGGAGGGGAACCCAGCCGCTGATGCCCAGGGCGGCGGTCCGCAGCGCGGTGAGCCGGGCCAGGGCGCGGGCGGCCCGCACCGAGGCGTCGATCCGTTCACCGGTCCGCGCCTCGACGCGTTCCTCGGCGCCGCACGCCACCACGTCACGAAGTCCCCCCGCCGCCGCGCTCATCGTCTCGGCCAGACGCTCGTCAGCCACGACGACCGCCCGCTGACGCGCGGCCATCGCGCGCAGCGCCGACAGGAAGACGCCGAGCCCGAGCAGCAGCGGCGGCAGGACCAGCAGGAGCAGGGCGGGGTCCAGGGCGGCGAGTCCCAGCACGACACTCACCGCCGTGATGAGGAAGGTCTGGACGAACATGATCACCGCCCCGTACGCCTCCCGGGCGATCTCCACGTGCTCCGTCAGGCGCGCCACGGAGCCGGTGTCGGCGGGTTCGCCGTGCCGGGCCGAGCGGTGCAGGGTGCCGGTGGTGACCAGGGTGACCAGCTCGTCCCGGAACGGTTCGACGACCGAGGCGAGCCCGAGCGCGGTGTGCCGGGTGCCCCACGCGCCGACCAGGACGGCGACCGCCAGGACCCCCAGCCAGGCCGCGCCCTGGCCGGGCCGCCCGGCGAGGAAGCCGTCGTCGACGGCGCGGGCGATGACCCAGCCGGACAGCAGGGCCGGTACCGCCTGTACGAACGACCAGCCGGCGATCCGCAGGAACTCCCGGCGCCGCCGGTGCAGCGCCGAGCGGAGCAGCCTGCCCGCCTCCCGGTTCACGGGGCACCTCCCGGAGCAGCGACCGGCCGGTCCGGTCGGTCCGGTGGATCGCTTCTGCCGGACTGACCCGCCCGGTCCGCCCGGTCCGCCCGGTGCACCCGGTCCGGCCGGTCCGCCCGGTCCGGTCCGGCAGGTCCGGCCGACTGGAACACGGACCGGTAGCCCGGGTCCGTCCACAGCTCCCCGTGCGTTCCCTCCGCCCGGACCCGCCCTCCGGCCAGCCAGACGACGTGCTCCGCCCTCGCGGCGGTCGACGCCCGGTGCGTGACGACCAGGCGGGTACGGTCCGCCAGCGCGCCGGTCAGTACCCGGCTGATGTGGTGCTCGGTCACGGTGTCCAGGCTCGCGGCCACGTCGTCGAGCACCAGGACCCGCCCCGCCTGCACGAACGCGCGGGCTAGCCCGATGCGCTGAGCCTCCCCGCCCGACATCGGGGCCTGGCTGAGCGGGGTGTCGTACTTGGCCGGCAGATGCCGGACGAACGCGTCGGCCCTGGCCGCCGCCGCGTGGGCCACCAGTTCGTCGGCCGACGGCCGCCGGGGCCCGAACCCGATGGCTTCGGCCACCGTCTCGCCGAGCAGCACCGGGCGTTCGAAGCCGTAGGCGACCGCCCGGCGCAATTCGTCACGGGCCAGCCGCGGCATCGGTACGCCGTCCAGCAGCACCTCGCCCTCGTCCGGGTCCAGCAGCCGCCCGGCCAGCGCGGCCAGCAGCGACTTGCCCGACCCCGACCGCCCGACGACCGCGACCAGGGCTCCGCCGGGCACGGTCAGATCGAGACCGTCCAGTACGACGCCACCGTCCGCCGCGCGCACGGTGACCTGCCGGAAGTCGAGCCGCCCGAGCCCCGAGCCGCTCTCACGTCCTGCGCCCCCGTTCCCGAGCCCCGCACCACCGCTCCCGTCGCCCACCGCGCCGCCCGCGTCCACAGCCGGCAACCGCTCGTCGCCGTACCGCATGGCGGGTTCGTCGAGGACCTCCGCGATGCGCGACGCGGTCGCGCGCGCGAAGGTCAGCTTGCTGACCGAGGCCACGACCGAGCTGACCCCCATCGCCAGCAGCACGTACTCGCTCGCCGCCACGACCTGGCCGATGCTGATCCGCCCGCGCGACAGTTCCAGCCCCGCCACCGCCAGTACGGCGACTTGCAGCAGCGGTACGACCAGGGCGCTGCGCGCGCCGAGACCCTGGCGTACGCGCGCCACATGCCCAGGCCGTTGCTGTGCAGCTCCGGCAGCGGCGAGAGCACGCGCCCGGCCTCGCGGTCCACCGTCCCCGCCCCGGCGATCGTGCGGATTCCGGCGAGGGCGCCGACGAGCCGCCCGGCGATCCGGCCCTGGGTCGCGAAGTACTGCTCATTGAGGTCCGAGACGTCGCGGACGAACGCCCGCACCAGGAGTACGACAAGGGGGAGCCCGGCGAGGAACGTGACGCAGAGCCAGGGATCGATGAGCGCCAACGCCACGATGCCGCCGACGGGAGGCACGAGGTCGGTGAACGCCCACACCAGGCTGGAGGGCGCGCTGCCGGTCCGGGCGGTGTTGCCCACCAGGCGGCTGACCAGGTCCCCGGCGCCGAAGCGCCGGGCGGCGCGCTTGCCCAGCGCGAGTACCTGCCGCAGCAGGGTGCGGCGCAGCCACGCGATGGACCGGGCGTTGGCCACCGCCCCGATGAAGTCGTCCGAAGCGTCGCACGCCACCAGCAGCGCGACCGACACAGCGGCCAGCGACAGCCACAGCGCCGCGTCCTCGCCGCCGAGAACGGCGTCAAGGGCCCGGCCGACGACCGCCGGCAGGGCCAGGTAGACGCAGGCCAGCAGCAACGACGTGGCGGCCAGCGCGCCGACCGGCGCACCGCCCCGCCGGACCGCCGTGAGCAGCAGTTGGTCCGCCGCACGTCGGGACACGGCCCACCCACTCCCTGCCGGTACTGGCACTGGCACTGGCACTGGTACGCGCGCTCGCGATGACGTTCGCGGTCACAGGTACGGCGGGGACACGCGGAGGTGTCCCCGCCTTTCACGGTCACTCAGAACAGCGAGCACAGAAGGCTAAGCGCGCTGTACCGGTTGTTGCCGCAGCCCTTGCTCGCCCGGCTTCCGGGCGGCGGCTTGGCGCTGGTTTCGGCCGACAGCCCTTGCAGGTCGAGGAGTGTCATGTCCTGTCACCTCCTTTCTGTACGGTCCGTTTCGAGGTCGGGGAGGTGGTCCGGCGTGTGCTGCCCGGTTGCCGCCCGCCCCGGCGGGGCGAGGAAGGGCAGCAGCACGGTGTCCTGGTGGAGGGCGGATCCGAGGGCCAGCAGCACACCGGCGCTGCCGGTGGCCAGGTCCATGGAGAGCCGCATGAGCTGTTCGCCGGGGAAGGCCAGGTCGCCCTCGTACGTGCAGGCGTAGCGGGCCAGGCGGCGGATGTGCGCGGCGACCACCGGGTCGCGCCCGGCGGCCGTTCCGGGCGGGTGCGCCCGGCTGAGGTGGAAGATCATTCCGGCGAGCCCGTCGAAGAGCCCGGGTTCCAGGTAGAACGGCGCGGTGGCGGCCCTGCGGACAGCGGCGGCGGCCTCGGCGAACCGCTCGTCCTCGCGGTGGGCGAGGTAGTCGTCGAGTACCAGTCCGATGCCCACACTGCCGTCGGCGAGATAGGGCATCGTCCGGAACCCCTCGTTGACCTCCATCGCCCCGTCCTCCCGCACCACGCAGCGGCGGAGATCCTGCCGGAGCGCCGTCGCCGCGAGGTCGAGGAACCCCGTGTCGCCGGTGTACTCGTGGAGCCGTACGAACATCAGCGCGGGCCCGGCGGACCCGGCCATCAGCCCGGCGTACGGCTGCTCACCGCCACTGACCTCCGGCACCGAGTCGGCGGCTCCGAGCCGCCCGGCGACGACGTCCGCCACCTGGAGTGCGGCGTCCCGGAACGCGGGGTCCTGCGTGCGGGCCGCGAAGTGCAGCAGGTTCAGGCCGATGCCGGACAGTCCGCCGCGCAGGTCGAGGCCGAGCCGCTCCCACCGTTCGCCCGAGCACATGTCGAGGATCTTCATCGCCTCGGCGCGGTGCCCCAGGTGTTCGAGTACGTACGCGACCCCGTGCAGGCCCTCGTAGAAGCCGGGACGCGTCCCCGGCTCGGGGCGCAGGGAGTGCTGGACCAGCCAGTCCTCGTACCGCGGATGACGGCCCGCGCCGGTCACGTCCAGGGCGTACAGGACGCCGGCCGCGCCGTGCGCGAAGGCCAGGCCGCTGCCCGTCGTGAGGAACTGCTCGACGTCCCCCGGGAAGAGGCGGTCGTCCCGCTCGGGCGTGGCACTGGCCAGGACGGCGGCGGACAGGGAGTCCCGTGCGCGTACCCAGCCGCTCGGGTCGGGGTCGAGACGCGGCTCGCCGGCGGGCGGCGCGGGCGCCCGCCGGCTCCCCTTCCCCTCGATCACACGTACGGCGTCCTCCAGGTAGCCCGGGGGCAGCGGGAACAGCCGGGCGGCCTCCCTCGCGAACTGACCGGCCTTGCTCGCGTCGAGTGCGATCAGGCCGGTCAGCGGCATGAAGAGGAAGAGCCGCAGACAGGCGAGGGCGTACCGGTCGATGTCGAAGCCGGTGGCCTCGTGCGGGGCGACGAAGCCGGGAGCGGCGAGGGTCTGGTGCCGGGCGTGGGCGGCGTCGGACGCGCCCTCGAAGTCGATCAGTACCGCGCGCCCGTCCGGCCGGACCAGCGTGTTGAACGTATGCACGTCGCCGACGACCACACCGCGCTCGTGCACGGCGGCGACGGCCGCCTCGATCTGCCGGATCATGTCGAGGGCCCAGGAGGTGTACCCGGCGTACGCCGCTTCGTCCGCCTCCAGCGCCACCAGGGGGTACCGCTCGGCGAACTGCTCGTACAGCGTCGGTCCGTCGATGAAGTCCTCGACGAGGAAGTGGTGCTCGCCCAGCTCGAAGTGGTCGCGCACGGCCGGCACGCAGTCGAGGCCGGCCAGCCGCTCCAGCGCCTCCCGCTCGCGCCGCAGCCGGGTCACGGCGTCCGAGCCGTCGGGCGTGAGTCCCGCGTGCGGCCGGGCCTCCTTGAGTACGACGCGCTCGTCGGTCCGCAGATCCACGCCCGCGTACAGGCCGCCGCCGTTGGAGAAGTGGAGCGCGCTGTCGATGCGGTACGGGAGGTCGGAGACGGTCGTACGCGCCCGCTCGGCGAGGTGGGGCTCCAGGAACTCCGGCAGCCGGATCCAGTCCGGCACCTGGAACGTCGGCCCCCGCACGTCGGGCACCAGCCGCCCGCTCGCGTCCTCGATCGCCGGCGACACCTCGCCGCCGGGCGCGACGCAGTACCGGTCGGCGAAGGCGCCGTACCTGACGTAGAGCGGCCCGGGGCCCCAGCGCAGGTCGCTGAGGATGTACGGTCCCCGGCGGCCCTCCAGGACCCGGCCGAGCTCGGTGAGAACGCTCCGCAACTGCGTCTCGTCCGCCGGGTAGACCGTCACGAACTTGCCGCTGGCGCCGCGGTGCGCGTACTTCGCGTTCGCCAGGAGCAGGAAGTCCTTGCTGGGGAGGAACTTGAACGAGATCCGGCGGGGGACGCAGTAGTCCCACACAGCGGCCAGGATCTCCTCCGCGTTGTCGAGGCGCGCGGAGGCGTGGATCTTCCAGCCCTGGACGGGCAGCTTCAGGTCGTCCGGGCGGTAGACCAACCAGTCGCCCAGTTCGCTGCGTACCCACCCGTCGGGTACCGGGCGGCGGGCGGCCTCGAAGTCGTGGCTCTCGTCGCGCCCTGTGTGCGCCGGGGCGTCGTAGAACCACGGGTCGACGAGGCAGTACACCTCATACCGCTTGTCCATGGAAGCCTCCGGTCTGCGAACCAGCCGGGTCACATCAGACGATTCCATGGCCACTCGTCATCAACCACCACCATCTGTCACGCGATGGCCGTGAAAAGGACACCGGCGGACCATGACGTCCGCACAGGCGGCTCCGGTGGGCCGTCGCACCGTGATCAAGGGGTGGGCGTACGGCTCACCGTGCGGCCCAGCGCGGCGGCTTCCTGTGCGAACTTCGCGGCGTCGAGGACGGCCGCGCCACCCGTGTCGTTGTTGAAGTACACGAACACGTCGTCCTCGTCGGACCACGCGTCGCCGATACGCCGGGCCCAGGACTTCAGCGCCTGGCGGCCGTAGCGCGGCGGCTGGGCGGTGCCGCCGTGGAAGCGCACGTACCCCCAGGACGCGGTACGCCAGAGCGGTGTCACCGGACGGGAACCCCGGTCCGCCCAGCACAGGGCGCTGCCGTGCCGCTCCAGTACTTCCCTGAGCTCGCTTTCCGCGTCCCACCACGAGGTGTGGCGCAGCTCGACGGCCACCCTGACCGTGCCGGGGAAGCAGCCCAGGCAGGCATCCAACAACCCTGTGTCAGCACGGAAGTTGGGCGGGAGTTGCAGGAGGACGGGCCCCAGCCGGTCACCCAGGCCGTCGATACGGTCCATCAGCCGGCTCACCGGCTCCTGCGGCTCGCGCAGCCGCTTGATGTGCGTCAGGTAGCGGCTGGCCTTGACCGCCATGACGAAGCCCTCCGGCGTCCGTTCCCGCCAGGAGGCGAAGATCTCCGTGGTGGGGAGCCGGTAGAAGGCGTTGTTGTTCTCGACCGTGGCGAAGTGCCGGACGTACTCCTCCAGCCAGAGCCGCTGCGGCAGCCCGGGCGGGTACAGACCGCCGCGCCAGTCCTTGTACTGCCATCCCGAGGTTCCGACGAGCATGGGCATGCTCCGATCTTTGCCCCCCGGTCCCCGCCTCCGCACAGTGCGACGTCGGGACTGATCCCGCTACGTCGGCACCAGCCACCAAGCGGGTGAAAGCGCGGCACGTCGCGGTCGGCGTGCGCACAGAAAAGCGTACTGCCGGGTTATCTGTTGCTCACCCACCGGCCGTGGCGAACAACGCGTCACGGCGCTCCCGGAGTCAGTCAGCGGAGGAGTAACCGGATGTCGCCTTCACCCTTTGCCAAGCGGTCCGTCCAAACGGTCCTGTCTCTGCTGCTGGTCCTCCTGAGCGCCCTGGGCCTCGCGGGCCAGAGCACCGCGAGCGCCGCGCCGCGGTCGGTCCCGGAGCAGACGGTCGCGCAGCTGACGGTCGCGCAGCTGACGGGAGCGCCGCAGACGGTGACGGCCGGGCCCGACTGGGAGAGCATCGCCGCCTGCGAGAGCAACGGCCGCTGGAACATCAACACGGGCAACGGTTACTACGGCGGCCTCCAGTTCGCCGCCTCCACCTGGCGTGCGTACGGCGGCCACCGCTACGCGCCGAGAGCCGACCTCGCCACCCGCTCCGAACAGATCGCCGTAGCCACCCGGGTGGCCCGGGGCCAGGGCCTCGGAGCCTGGCCCAACTGCGGACGCCATAGCGTGAGCGGAACCGGCAGCGCAGGGACCGCCTCCGGAAACAGCGGGTCCGCCGCGACCGCCCCCCAGCAGCAGGTACAGCGCCAGCCGCAGGTGCAGCCCCGTGAGGCCCAGCCCCAGAACCAGGTCCAGCCCCAGCGCCGGCCGCAGGTCCAGTCCCAGGCCCAGTCCCAGGCAGCGGTGACCGCACCGTCGCGCGCTCAGCAGGAAGCCATCGGCTCCGAGACCTATGTCGTGCAGCCGGGCGACTGCCTGTCCGTCATCGCGGACCGCGCCGATGTCCCCGGCGGCACGCACGCTCTGTACGAACTGAACCAGCACAAGCTCGACGAGGGTCCCGACCGCATCTACCCCGGCCAGCGTCTGCGACTGCGCGCATGAGGTGCGGATCGCGGTCAGGAGTGGGCCGGCTCGCGGCCCGGCGCAATGAGTACGACGGAAACTGCCGGAGCGCTAACACCGGTAACACCGGCAACACCGGTAATAAGGTCCGGGTCCGAGAAGGCAGCCGGTGCGAGGCCCGTGCAGTGGGCGGCCAAGAAGAGACAGAGACAGAGACAGAGACCGAGACAAAGGCGGAGTACCGCGAGTCCCGCGAGTCTCGTGTTCAAGACGGCTCCCCGGTAGCGACCGGAGCCTTCCCTTACCAGAGCGACCGTACGCACATCGGACTGCGACAGTTCCGCGCGCAGTTCCCCGGCAACCAGCGAACCGAACCAGATGCCGCCCGGCAATCCCAAGCCGACGTCCAGACCACTGGTTCCACCGCTACCGCTACAGCTACTTCTCCCGCTACCTATCTCCGTGCAGCGCCCGCTGTTGACCGCTCACCCGCCCGGGTAGTGAGCCCGTCAGGAGGAGCCGCCCGTCGGAATGGCCAGCTCGCCGCCGCGGTAGTAACCCTCCCGTTCCTCCTCGACGTACGGAGCCATCGAGTCACGCCGTCGCTTCTCCGCTTCGGACGCCCGCCACGCGTCGCACGCCTGCCTGGAGTCCCAGAACGACACGCCCGTAACCTCTTGCCCGTCCTCCGACCAGTACGCGAAGGCCCTGCTCATGCCGTCGGGGTGCGCGCTCGGGCGCCATGCCCGCTCGAATTCCTCCAGGGTGCCCGGCTTGACGCGGCGCGTCGTCACCCAGACGAAGTGCTCGTCCATCGTGGCCTCCTCCGGAGCGCGGGTTCGGGTCGGCGGCGCTCCCTCCGACCACCGTAGGCGCGTGACGTCCCGCCCGCCCACTGACGGCCTGCGAGCAGGATCGGTGGCCTGCCACGACGGTGGTAGCGCCGGCCCCACGCGTCAGGCGTCACTCCAGGTACGAGCCCCGGCGTCGGCGTCATCGTCCCTGACCGCCCAGGCGGGGCGGCTGGTTGGTGCGTGGAGTCGCCGGTTCGGGCGGATCGTGCCGCCGTCGGAGGAGCCGTAGCCGTCGGCTCGTCCGGGGCCCGGTGCGCCCGGTCCGACCGGTGCGCGTGGGCCGGCCGGTCCCTGTCCGCCCGGCGGTCCGCCCTGTCCACCCGGTCGGCCCTGTCCCCCCGGTGCAGCCTGTCCACCCGGTGCGGACAGCGGGCCGAGGCGCCACGGGCGTGATTCGGCGGCGCCGCGGGCTGTGGAGAGGCGGGAGACGTCCTGGTGGGACAGTCCGAGCAGTCGCCCGGCGTCGTTCTGGCTCACGCCCAAGTCCTCGACCAGGGAACGCGCGGCGTCGGCGAGTGCCCGGAGTTCGGCGGCATCGGCAGCGGCACGGCGCGTCCGTGCCTCCAGTACGCCCTCCAGCAGCGGGGCGAACTCCGGAACCGCCAGCTCAACGGCGATGGTGTCCGGCACCGTGCCGAGCGCTTCGGCGATGGCGTCGCGCGCCATGTCCTCGGCCTCGTCCAGGGTGCGGCACTGGGTGTGGACGGCGACTTCGGGGATGTCGACGGCCCACCACCGGCCGATCCGATGCAGTCGGGCGTGGTAGCGGGTGCGTGTGGTCACAGGGGCTCGGCCTCCTTGCCTGCCGCGGCGATGAGAATTTGCCTGCCGCGGCGATGAGAATCCGGTCGGTGACGCAAAGCGGGTCGGCGACGTACATCCGGTCGGTGACGTACAGCGGGTCGGTGATCAAGATCCGTGGCGTACGGCACCTGGGGTCTTGCGGGTCCCACTGCCCTCACCGTTCCCCGACGCACACACCGATCAGGCACACGTGCGCCGGTGAAGCGGGCTCGTCCGCCGAGGCGGTCGGCAGAAGACCGCCCACAAGGGTGCGGACGAGGCCGGGGCCTTCGCCGGCGGCGGGCGCGTCCGTTTCGGGGAGCGGCGCCGGGCGTGGGGCCGCGGCGTCACCGCCCCCCGCCGCCTGTGCGGACTCTCCGGCCTGCGCCGCTCCCGCACCGGTGGCCGCCTCGGGTGCGGACTGCCCGGCCGACTGCCGTGCCGCCCGCCCCGCTGCCTCGCCCACCGCCTGTCCCGCCGTCTCTCCCGCGGAGTCGAAGCCGGAGTCCGGGGCCGTGTTCGGGTGGGCGGGGAGGCCGGCGGCCGTGCCGGTTTCCGTCTGCCCGCCGGGGGCCGGTGCGGGATCGGCGGCGGCTGTGCCGTCCTGCCGGCCGGATGCGGCGGCGCGCCGTGTGCGCGGGTCACGCGCGTCGGAGGCGTCGGGCTGCTCCGAAGGTGTGCCGGCGGCCACGGCCCCGGGAGTGGCCGAACCGCCGACCGGTTCCGGCGGCGGGGCGGCGTGGGTGTGGCTCGACGGTCTGGAGGACGGCAGTGCGGCGACCGTGAGGCCGCCACCGACCAGGGCGACGGCCGTCGCGAGCACGGCCCGCCGCCGGTGCTTCTTCCACCGGGCGAGCTGCCGCCGCCGGGCCGCCCGGCCCTGGCCGGAGGCGGAAGTGCCCTCGACCGGCGCGGCGTCGCCGTGCTGAGCGCCGGCGCCGGAAACCGGCCCGGGGGCCTCCGCCGGTATGCCAGCCGGTAGGTCCGCCGGTGTCTCCTCGCTGTGGAGAAGGTCGGTGCTGTGGAGAAGGTCGGTGGGCGGAGCGATGTCCGGAGCGTAGGCGCCGCACCCGGGGCACACGAGCGCCCCATTGAGATGTCGGCGGCACGAGGAGCAGTAATCCATCTGCGATCTTTCTGGCTGCTGACTGCGCCGCCAGGGACGTCGGCGACCTGTTCATGTTCTGGTGGACGTTCTCCTGTGCGCTCTTCACACACGGGCTCGGGCGGCCGTAACGCTAACCGCACCCCCCGAAGGCCGTGCGCAGCCCTTGTGACGCTGCTGCGAAGATTTCCAGCCCGTCGCATCCGTCGCTCCCGGACATGTCGTGACCAATGCCGGCATGGCGGCCCGGTTGTCTGTCAAGGGCTCGGGCGAGCGACACGGATTCAGCCGAACTGCGCGGCCCGGGCTTGGGTGGATCGCGCGCGGGACGCCTTCCTCTGGCATCGCGCCAGGCAGGAACAGGTCCACAGGCCCCGGCCGGGTCGTCCCCAGCCCCGACCGATCCCCAGCCGTCGGCACAACGTCACGCGCGTCGGCCGCGTGCCTTCGCTTCGCGTTCCGCTTCCTTGCGCCTCTGCACGGTGTACGAGGACCAGTCGTGGCGGTGGAGATCACACCTCGACGCGTCCACCATCGCCAGTCGCCGGCACTGGGTTCCCTTCTCCGTCGGTGCTCCACACCTGGACTGCCTGCGAGCCACGATGCCTCCCTGGTCTCCGTTGTCGTACGGATGTCGTACGGGCTGGTCCAGCGTCGCGGGGCGTGTGCACTCCGCAGAAGGCGCACCGCTCGGCGGAGCGTTGCACGGCGGCCCCAGGCGGTCGTTCGGGGGCTCGCGCCTCGCAGGTCAGGCGGTGACAGCGGCGGGAATCGACGGACGGCCGCGTACGGGTGCACGACGCACATCGCCCCGCCGGCTGTCCGGCGGGGCGATGTGGGCGTGCTGCTACGCGTACGCACCGTGCGCGGCCCACGCGCCCGCTCGCCCCACGTGCGTACTCGGCCGCGGCGCCTGCGTGCGTTACGCGCGTACTCGGCCGAGGACTCCAGGTGCCCGGCAGCCCACTCGGCCTGCTCGGCTCACTTGTCCCACTCGTCCTACTCGCGGCGCGGTCAGCGGTCAGCGGTCAGTTGGCGTCCGAGGCGATCTCCGAAACCTTGCGCGTGTTGTGCAGCGCGGCGCCGAACTGCGGATAGCCCACCGGATCCATGCCGGCCTCCTTGCCGCGAAGCCGCACCACACCCGGCACGGTCGCGCTCGCCTGCCGGCCGTCGGACGGGAGGACGGTCACGGAGCCGTCGCCGTTGTCGTCCCACTGGGAGCCAACGGCCACGTCGGACTTACCGTCACCGTTGATGTCGTTCATGAGGAGGGCGGCACCCCACTGGTGGCCCGAGGAGAGGCTGCCCGGCACCCCGACGCTGGCCTGGTGGAAGTACTGCGTCCGCTCGCCGGTGCCGACGCCCTTGGACGTGCCGTACAGCACGGTCAGCGTGCCCTTGTTGTAGCGCATGCCTTCCGCGGTCCGGAAGTTCTCCCGCGGCGTGCCGACGGACAGGTCCATCCTGCCGTCGCCGTCGATGTCGCCGAGCGCGACCGCTTCACCGAACTTGTCCCAGTCCTCGGAGTCGCCACGGATGCTCCCGGACTCCTGCGTGATGGTCTGCGTACGTATCGAAGGGCCGTTCGCGGAACCGTAGTTGACGAGGACCTTGCCGCCGATGGCGCCGTCCGGCGTGGCGCGCCCCCAGTAGACGCCGGTGACGATGTCACCGAAGCCGTCGCCGTCGATGTCGCCGATGGCTCCGCTGACGCCACCGGGCATCCGCCGGCTGCCGATCGCGGTCGGGCCGTCGGCGGAGCCGGGCAGGTAGTAGTTGACGTTGTGGTACTTGCCGTCGGTCGCGGACGCGGTCCGGTTAAGGCCGTTGACCACCAGGTCCGCCCGGCTGTCCTTGTTTACGTCGCCCGCGGTGAGGTTGAAGATGCCGGCGTCCGTGGCACTGCGCAGCGGCAGCCCGCGCGCGGTCACGGCGCCCGGCTTGCCGGACTTCGAGATGCCCTTCTTGAAGACATGGAGGGTGGCCGAGGTGGAGCCGACGGCCAGGTCGTCCTTCCCGTCACCGTCGAAGTCCCCCGCGGCGAGAGCGGCGCCGAAGTGGTCGTGCCGGGTGGGCTCCGGATCCGCGACGGTCGCGCCGCCGGCCAGACCCTGGGCGGCCCCCCACAGGATCTGTACCGTACCGCCGTTGGCGTCACCGCCCACGTCCTCGCGCGGGCTGGAGACCGCCAGGTCGGCGAAGCCGTCGTCGTCGAAGTCGCCCGTGGCCGTGGCAGCGCCGAAGAGGTCGTACGACTCCGCGGAACCGGGACCGCCCACGACGTTCTGATCGATGAGGGTGTGCCGCGCGGGGCTCACGCCGTCCGAACCGCCGTAGTACGTGATGACCGCACCGGCCCCGTGGATTCCTGCGGCCCGGGCCCCGGGCGCGCCGACCGCCAGGTCCCGTACGCCGTCGCCGTTGAAGTCGCTCTGAACCTCTGACCCGGCCGCGGCCGCGGTCCCTGTGGCCGTCGTGACCAGGCTCCCGGTGAGGACGGCGACAACGGAGGCGGCGAGGGCGGCTCGATGGTTGTACTTCACCTGGAGGTCTCCTGTGGTTCAGGTGGTGTCTGACGCTCAGGAGACCTACGAAGCACCCGAACGGTTGTGCCCCGCCGCGCCGCAATGGCCCGCCGCGCCCCAACGCGCCGCGCACCACCCGTGTTTTCCGACTCAAGCCCTCCGCGCGGGACTCGGCGCTACGGTGTGCCTTCACACGAACTGCACAAGGGGGGACCTTGAGCAACCCGTACACGATCAGTCCGCTGCCCGATCCTCAGCCCGCTGCAAGCCCACGGCCGCTGCGGAAGATGAAGCGCGTATACGTCGGTGGTGTGCTGATCATGCTGGTCGGTTTCGGCTGTGGCAGTGCTGACGGGCCGGAGCGCGACCGAGCGGCGGCAGTGGGCGCGAAGCCGCGCCCCGGCCCGACCGTCACCGAGACGGTCACTGCCAAGCCACTCGCCAAGTCACTCGCCGGGCCGACCGCCACGGCGACTGTCACCGCGGATCCCAGGCCCAGGGTGACCATCACTGAGCCCGGCCCGACCGTGACCGTCACGGAGACGGAAACCGCCGAGGTCTACGACGCCGGGAGCGGGGGGAGCTGGGGGAGTGGAGGAAGCGACGACGGGGGCTCGGACGTCTACTACGAGAACTGCTCCGCCGCCCGCGCCGCCGGCGCCGCACCCGTTCACCGGGGCGACCCCGGCTACGGCAGCCACCTGGACCGCGACAACGACGGCACGGGATGCGACTGGGGCTGACGCGCCTCGTACGTCCGGAAGCAGCAGCTCTCGAACGCCCCACCTGCGTGGCGGCGCTTCGACCGGTCGCTGATCGAGGCTGAAGTACTCGGGTGGAGCTGAGTACTTGTCCCCTGGCCGGTCACGGTCCGAGCAGGAACGCTGGGGCCATGAGACAGGGACTTCTGAAGCTCGCTCCCCAGGTGTCGGCGATCGTCGTACTGGCCGTGGTTACGCTCGCGCTGTGGGCTGCATGGCTGGGCTGGGACCAGAACCGTGACGTGCAGCCCGACGGGACGACGACGGGCCCGTACGAGGCGTGGCAGGTGATCGGGCTGGTGCTGACGCTGCTGGCGCCGGTGTGCTGGGCAGCATCCCGGCGCTATATCGCCGGCGCTGTCCTCGGCAGTACGGCCGGCCTGACCGGCGCCGCGTACTACGACTGGTCGGACGACGGCAGCGGCCTCTTCGTGATCGGCGTGGGGATGGTCATGATGGGCAGCTTCGTCGTGACCGCCGTGCTTTCCGCGGTGATCGCCTCCGCGACACGAAACGGCCGATGGGCTGCCGTGGCTCCCGGCGGTCGCCCGTAGAGGCCGGTCCGGAGGGACACGGCACCCCCGGCCTTGTGCAGGCGCCCGCCTCGCGTTGTGATCACCGGCGGGGGACGGCCCGCGCCGGAGCTCGGTCGCCGGAGTTCGGTCGGCGGGGCTCGGGCGGCGGAGGACAGGCGGCGCACGGGTGGGGCGGCGTAGCATCGGAGATGAGGCAGCGCACCACCACGAGGAGGTGTCGTACATGCCCGAGGTTCTCGGAATTGGGCACATCACCCTGACCGTGAGCGACGTGAAGCGCAGCGCGGAGTTCTACAACCGGGTGCTGGACACGCAGACGGTTCTCGACGTGGAGGACGAATACGGACCATTCGTGGTCGACGCCTCCCCGTCGTTCGTCCTGGGCTTCCGCAAGCACGAGGCGACGAGCCAGGCGGACGTGTTCGCCCCGTCGCGCGTCGGGCTCGACCACTGCGGGTTCCATGTCGCCGACCGGGGCCAGTTGGAGGCTTGGGAGGCCCGGCTCGACGAGCAGGGAGTGTCGCACTCCGGCATCGTCGAGGACCCGTACGGACTCCATCTCAGCTTCAAGGATCCGGACAACATCGCTCTGGAGTTCTTCTGCCCGCCCGAACAGGGCTGATTCAGAAGCGACTCGACTCGGAAGCGCCTCGACTCGCCTTGCCTCACCTCCCGAAGCAGCCGCTCGGCCGAGCAGGACGGAATCGCGCCGGGGCCGGAACCCAACGGTTCTGGCCCCGGGCGACCGGGTGGAGATGGTCGGCGCGTCGTTGCGCTCAGTAGCTGACGGTGACGGCCTCGGACGCACCGGACTCGGTGCCGTCCGTGTAGAGGACGCTGACGCGGTAGCACACCGTGGTGGCGGTCGGCATGCTGGTGTCGTACCAGCTGATGTCGCCGCTGCCGTTGGGCTCTGTTCCGATCAGCTCGAACGACTCCGTCTGCGGGTTCCAGCGGCGGATCTTGTAGCCGGAGACCTTGCTCCCGTCCTCCTCCACGGACAGCCACCACGACAGCCGGCCGCTGCGGTCGGCGCCGAGGTGGCCCAGCGGAGCGCCCGTCGCGGCCGGCGCGGTCGGGCGGAGGTCCAGCTCGGTGGCATCGGCGACGGTCGCGCCGGTGTCCGGGGTGAGCTGGTTGCCGTACTGGTCGATGGCCACGACGCTGTAGCGCACCTTCTGCCCGTCAGCGGGCACGGCGTCGTGGAACGTCGTCCCGGTGATCTCCCAGGGCTTGAGGTGCCAGGAGTCGATCACCGGCGCGTACGTCCACTGACCATCCGCAAGGGTGCCGCGCAGCACGCGATAGTGGTCGAGGCCGGGCTCCTTGCTTGCGTCCCAGGAGAGGGTGACGCCGTTCTCCTTCGGGACGGCGGTCACTCCGGTGAGCGCGGCCGGCGCGGTCGTGTTGCCGGCGACGCTGACGGCCACCTCGTTGGACACGGGGCCGCCGTTTCCTGCGTGGTCCACGGCGACCACCCAGTAGTAGTACGTGGCGCCGGCCGGCGGGGCCGCGTCGGTGAAGGAGGTGCCCTTCACTCCCTTGCCGACGTCCTCACGCGGGGCCTTGGCGTCGCGCGGCTTGAGCGAGCGGAAGACCGAGTAGCCCGCGAAGTCGTCGCTGGTCCGCTCCGAGGCGTCCCAGGTCAGCGTGACGCCCGCCTCGCTTTCCGTGGCCCGCGCGTTGTGGGCGGTGTCGACCGGGCCGGTCAGGTCGCGGGTGTAGTACATCGCCTTGTGCGAGGCCACCGACTCGTTGCCGTGCGTGTCGACGGCGGTGACGACGTAGTAATAGACGTCGCCGGTCTGCGGCAGGGGCCCGGTGTAGCCGCCGGACGACAACGTGTCGCCGGTCATCCGGTTCTCGGCGGTGAGGGCGACCGTTGAGGACGTCGAGCGGTACACGCGGTAGCCGGCGAGGTCGGGCTCCGTGTTGCCGTCCCAGTAGAGGGTGATCTCGTCCGGGTATTCCATGGTCCAGTTGTCCTCGACGCCTTTCGGGGCGGCGGGGGCGGTGCGGTCGACGGTGGTGACCCCGAGGTCGGCGGTGCCCGAGGAGGCGTTGCCGGCCTTGTCGTAGGCGCGGACCTCGTAGTAGTAGACGTTGCCGTCCTTCGGGACGGCCGTGTCGGTGTACGAGGTGGACGTCGTCGTCGCGATCGGCGTCGCGGGGTAGGAGGCGCCCTTCAGCCGCCGGTACACGCGGTACCCGGCGAGGTCCATCTCCACGTTCTTGGCCCAGCTGACCTTCGTGGACGTGGCCGCCGTGCTGTAGGTGACGGTGGTCCCGGCCGGGACGAGCGGCTTGACCGTGTCGACCGTCGCCGAAGTGCGGGGCGCGTAGCCGAACTTGACGTTGGCGGCGCCGGTCCAGTTGACGAAGTCGATGCGGAGGCTGTGCTTGCCCGACGGAATCGTGACGTTGACGGTCTTGGAGACGGTGGTGGAGACGTTCTTCCACAGGTCGACCTTGCGGACGCCGTCGAGGTAGACGCGGATGCCGTCGCGGGAGGAAGCAGTGAACGTGAAGGGCCCGCCGGAGCCGAAGTCGCGGGTCACGGCCCAGCGGACACCGAAGTTGTCGGCGGGCATGCCGCTGGTGCGCGGAGCGCCGGTGCCCCAGTTCTCGTCGATCGCGGAGTCACAGTCCGTGGCCTTGGGGGTCCCCGAGAAGGCGGTGTTCGCGTAGAACGTCCGCTTGAAGACGGGCGACGCGCAGGTCACGGCGGCGGAGGCGGGAGCGGCCGCACTGAGCAGGCCGCCCGCGGTGGCGAGCACGACGGCGCTGGCGGTGGCGACCGTTGTGCCTCTGGGTCGGTTCATGCGTTCCTTCGGTCTTGATCGTTTACGGCAGGATGTGACAGCCGCCGATCAAGACTCGCGAAGAACCCACATGGTTGTAGCCCAGCACGTCACCTTGCGGGCGGCTCAGGGGCCGGGCGCGCAGCAGGTCGTAAGAGCGGGTGTGGCCGCAGGCCGCGGGGTTACCGGCGGGCCCAGCGCAAGGCGACCGATGATCAAGCGTCCGGCACGGATCTGGCAGGGCGTGCCTGAGCTGGTCCAGACAACAAAGAAGCCCCGGGCTCGTGGCCTGGGGCTCTTGCGTGGAGCGGGTGACGAGAATCGAACTCGCGCTCTGAGCTTGGGAAGCTCATGTTCTACCATTAAACTACACCCGCGCGGCGGGCCGTTGGCTGGCTCCGCGTCGTCCCACAGTGTACCTCAGTCCCCGCCCCGGTGTGCGCTGCGGGGGTTTTCGTGGTGTCGGGTGGGCGTACCTTTGAGGGCGGAGTGCCGCCTGGAGTGGCGTCCCGTTCATCCCCTAATGTGGCCTTCTCGTCCACGCTTTGTTGGGGAAGGGACTTGATGGACTTGATGGAGCCCACCGTCGTCCGCTGTGCCGAGGGGCACGTGTTCAGCACCACATCGTTCCCGTTGCAGCAGCTCGGCGCCGGCCGGATCGGGCCGGGCCGGCTCATCCGCTGTCCGCGCTGTGCACGGCTTCGGCATGCCGTGCCGGTGGTGCTGGAGCAGCGCTAGCGGTCGGCCGGAGGCCGGTGAGCGGCCGGTCGGCGGTACGGAGTGAGAGGCGCGCGGGGTCGTCCGATTGGGGCGGGCCCGCGCGCTCTGCGTATCCTCGGGGCGTGCTTCTCTCAGACAAGGACATCCGGGCCGAGATCGACGCCGGACGCGTGCGTATTGATCCGTACGACGAATCCATGGTGCAGCCCTCGAGCATCGACGTGCGGCTCGACCGCTACTTCCGGGTGTTCGAGAACCACCGCTACCCCCACATCGACCCGGCCGTGGAGCAGGCGGACCTGACGCGCGAGGTCGAGCCGGAGGGGGACGAGGCGTTCATCCTGCACCCCGGTGAGTTCGTACTGGCCTCGACGTACGAGAAGATCACGCTGCCGGACAACCTCGCGTCGCGGCTGGAGGGCAAGAGCTCCCTCGGGCGGCTCGGGCTCGTCACCCATTCGACCGCCGGGTTCATCGACCCCGGGTTCTCCGGGCACGTCACCCTTGAGCTCTCGAATCTGGCCACCCTGCCGATCAAGCTCTGGCCGGGCATGAAGATCGGGCAGCTGTGCATGTTCCAGCTGAGCTCGCCCACGGAGTTCCCGTACGGTTCCGAGCGGTACGGGTCGCGTTACCAAGGGCAGCGCGGGCCGACGGCCTCGCGGTCCTTCCTCAATTTCCATCGGACGCAGGTGTGATGCCGGGTATGGGTGCATGGGTATGAGTGCTGTACGGGAAAATCTGACGTACGAGGGGTTCGGCGTCGCCGTGCGCGAGCTCGCGCAGAGCATCGCCGACGACGGGTACGAGCCCGACATCGTGCTGAGCATCGCGCGCGGCGGGGTCTTCGTCGCCGGCGGCCTGGCGTACGCGCTCGACGTGAAGAACATCCACCTGGTGAACGTCGAGTTCTACACCGGGGTCGGGACGACCCTCGAAATGCCGGTCATGCTGGCGCCGGTGCCGGACGCGATCGACTTCAGCAACAAGAAGGTGCTGATCACGGACGACGTCGCCGACACCGGCAAGACGCTCAAGCTCGTCCACGACTTCTGCCTCGATCATGTGGCGGAGGTCCGCAGCGCGGTCGTCTACGAGAAGTCCCACTCGCTCGTGAAGTGCGAGTACGTGTGGAAGCGCACCGACGAGTGGATCAACTTCCCGTGGAGTGTGCAGAAGCCCGTCGTGCGGCGCACCGGGCAGGTCCTGGACGCGTAGCCCCACGGTGATGTGAGAAGGCCCCGGCGCGTCGTCGCGCCGGGGCCCTTTTCGGTTCGTCGTGCCGTTCCTCAGATGGTGCCCAGCTTGATCAGTGACAGCAGCGCCACCAGCTGGATCGCGGACGCGCCGAGGGCCTTCTGCCACGGCAGGTCGTGCGACTTGCTCACCATCGAGGTGAACAGGGCCGCCGCGCCCAGCCAGGTCACCCAGCCGAGCACCTGGACCAGCGCGTTCTCGCCGCCCAGGAACATCGCGAAGACCAGGCGCGGGGCGTCCGTCATCGACATGATCAGCATCGAGAGGCCGACGGTCGGCTGCCAGGAGCCGTCACCGCCGAGCTGGCGGGCCAGGGTGTGCGTCACCGCGCCCAGGATCAGGCCGCAGATGATCACCGCGATGCCGGTGGTCAGGACGTACGGGATGGCGCTCGTCAGGGTCGCGTTGATGGCCTCTTCGCGCGCCTTGTCGAAGCCGAAGATCGCGAGCAGCCCGTAGAGGAACGTGACGACCAGGGCGGGTCCCCACACCGGGTAGTCGCGCATCTGCCAGAACGTCGGGCCGGGGCGCAGCACGATGCCGCTCAGCAGCTGCTTCCAGTGCAGGCGCGGGCCCGCGGGCGGGGCGGCGGTGTTGCCGGCGTGGTAGGTGCTGCCGTCGCCGTACGGGTCCTCGCCGATGCTGAAGGCCGTGGTGTGACCCGGGTTGTTGGGGTTCCCGCGGGAGTTGTCGCCGTGCGGGTACTGGCCGCCTCCCCCGGGGGCCGACCCGCCTCCGTAGCCGCCCCGGGACTGGCCCTGGTGCGCGTGTGGGTCCGGGTCGCCGAAGTATTCGGGCTCGCCGTGCTGTCCGCCGTACTGCGGTGCCTGCGGCCACTGCTGCTGGCCGTACGGGGGCTGAGGCGATGACGCCTGCTGCCCGTACGGCTGTTGCTGCCGTTGCTGCTGCTGTTGCCGCTGCGGTTGTTGTTGCGGGGTGCGGTTGTCCCGGCCGCGTCCGATCCTGAATCCAGCCACGTAATCGAACGTACCTGGTCCGGATGCGCCGTATGCCGGGCCTGCCGCAACAGGCCCGGCTTTGCGGCCGAGCTGTGACATCCCCTAGGGGGTCCCTGACGGGTTGTCGCCGGGTTCGTCAGCCGGAGATGTTCGCGCCCAGCCGCGGTGTGCCCGCCGTCGAGATGCCGGCGGCGGTCAGCCCGATGCCCCTGCCCGCCGTCGAGATCTTCGTGCCGTCGGAGCGGAACGCCACGACGTAACCGTCCTGCGCGTTCTCCCACGGCACGCCGACCGTCAGGTCCGCCTTGCCGTCGCCGGTCGTGTCGGAGAGGAAGACCTCGCCGCCGAAGCCGTCGAGCTTCTCGCTCGCGCCGGGGACGCCGGGGGTGTCCTGCTCGATCGCCTGGGCGCCCGAGGTGGAGAAGCCGCTCGGGGTGCCGTACATGACCGTGACCATGCCGGTGTCGGCCACGCCGCCGATGTCCTCGTTGGCGGCGCCGACGGCCAGGTCCTGGAGGCCGTCGCCGTTGATGTCGCCCAGGGAGAGCTCCCAGCCGAACCCGTCGCCGGTCTCCGAGCTGCCCGGAACGCCGGGGCTGTCCTGGGTGATGGTGTCCTTGCCCCCGGTCGGGCCGCCCGCCGTGCCGTAGACGACCTGGACCGCGCCGCCCTTCGCGACGCCTCCGTCGGTGTCCCACGAGTTGCCGACGACGATGTCACCGAAGCTGTCGCCGTTGGTGTCGCCGATGTCGGTGATGATGCCAGCCGGGAGCTTCCTGGCGCCGGTCGTGGTGATGCCGGAGGAGCTGCCCGGCAGGTAGTAGTTGGCGTTGTACGACCACTCGCCGGTGGCGTCGCCCTCGTAACCGTCGACGACCAGGTCGGTGCGGCCGTCGTTGTTCACGTTGCCCGCGGTGACGTTGAAGATGTCGTGGCCCTCGACCGCGAGGACCGGGGTGGTGAGGGTGTAACGGCCGCCGGTGGTGCCGGACTTGCTGATACCGCCGCGGAAGACGTCGATCCTGTTGTTGTCGGCGGTGACGGCCAGGTCCGGCTTGCCGTCCCCGTTGAAGTCGCCCGCGGCCATGACCGAGCCGAAGTGGTCGTGCTTGGTGCTCGTCGGGTCCGCGACGGTCACGCCACCGGTCAGGCCGGTCGCGCTGCCGAACACGACGGTGACCGTGCCGCCGTCGACGTCCGAGCCGACGTCCTCGAAGCGCGCGCCGATGGCGAGGTCCGCGTAGCCGTCGCCGTTGAAGTCGGCGGTGGCGGTGTGGCCGCCGAAGGCGTCCCCCTTCTCGGCGGTGCCCGGGACGCCCGGGGTCTCCTGGGTGATCGTCTGGGTCTTCTGGGCGCCGGCGCCGGCCGGGGAGCCGTACAGGACGGTCAGGGCGCCCGCGCCGCTGTGGCCCTTGACGGTGGCGCCGGCCGCGGAGACCGCCAGGTCGCGGTAGCCGTCGCGGTTGAAGTCGCCCTGGAGGCCGGCGGTGGGCGCGGCGGCGGCCGCGCCGGCTCCGGCGACGAGCAGGCCGCCGGTGAGGGCGGCAGCGGTGGCGGTGGCGAGCGTGGTGCGAAGGCTTCTGTGCATGCGGAGCTCTCCTGCGGCATGCCGGGACGCGGGGGCGCGTCCGGGTCAGTGGGGTGCGATCACCCCGTGTGCCGGGAGGTGTCCTCCGGGGCACGGGTGGTCGGCGCACAGGAGACCGCCGGTGGGCCCGAAGGGTTGTACGGATCAGGGCTGCTGGGCGGAGAAAACCTCGGTGGAGAAGGTGAGCGCTCTCCCACCGGCGGCGGAATCGGACGAATGCAGCGTGATCGCGTCCATCGTCTCGCCCCGGTGCGTACGCACCACCGTGTCCGGCTTCTTGTCACCGTCGAAGTCGGCGTGCCGCAGGACGGCCGTCGTGGACGTCTCCTCACCGGCCGCGAGGGCGGCCGGCCGCGCCGTCACCGCCTTGAAGGTGTACGCACCGCCCGGCCGCCCGGGGCCCGCCGGACCGCCGAGCAGCAGCGTCGCCCGTGCGGCCGTCCCCGGCTCGTGCGGGCGGGTGGCGGAGACCAGGTCGTCGTAACCGTCGCCGTTGACGTCGGGCGCGAGGTCGGGGGAGGCGAGCACGGGTCCGGCGCTCGGGATGGCGCTCCCGGCGGCGCGCGGGGCTCCGGCGCGCGTGAAGGGGCCGCGCAGGTGGCTGAGGCGGCCGCCGCTCGCCGTCACCGCCAGGTCGTTGCTGCCGTCGCCGTCGAAGTCGCCGCAGACGGGGTGGCCGGGCCATTCCCTGCCGAACCGGGCGCCGTCGGGGATGCGGAGCTTGACCGCCTTGCCGGTGAGGCCGTTCGCGGAGCCGAAGAGGATCTGGAGCGGTACGGGCGGTGCCCCGGTGCCGTTGTACGGCGGGTCCGTGGTGACCACCAGGTCGGCGAAACCGTCCTTGTCGAGGTCGCAGGCCGCCTCGGCGTCGAAGGCCGCGGGGAGGACGCCCTCGGTGCGGGCCGCGTTGCGGGCGGGCGTGAGGAGCTGGCGTACGGAGGGGTCGAGGGACCGCGGGGGCTCGGAGCCGTACACGATGCCGATGCCGGCGTCGTCGCCCAGGCGGTCCTCGGGGCCCTTGACCAGGTCGTTGAGCACGAGGTCGCGGTGGCCGTCGCCGTTGAAGTCCTCGGCGACGCGGCTGCCCCTGCCGTGCGGTACGGGGCGTACGGGCGCGGCGGCCTTCTTCACCGTCGCGGTGGGCGAGGAGTCCGCCTTGGCGCCCGGTGTCGGGGAGCCCCCGTCGGCGGAGGCGCCGCAGCCCGTCAGTAATACGGCGCAGCCCACTGCTGCCCCGGCCAGCCTTCTTCGCACGACCCACCCCACCCGTATCACCGGTTCCAGATGGCACATGATGCTCGTTTTTGACCACTGCGGTAAGCCGTGCGTACGAAATGCGCCCGGAACTGCAAGCCGTGCGCAACAAAGCGGCCGGACCTGCCCCCGAGGCAGATCCGGCCGCTTCCTGGTACCGCGTACGCGCTACTTCACCGGCTCCGGTTCCGGAGCGTCCTCGGTCTCGGCCTCGCCCGCGGGCTCGGCCGGCGTCTTCACCGAGTCCAGCAGCAACTGGGCCACGTCCACGACCTGGAGCGATTCCTTCGCCTTGCCGTCGTTCTTCTTGCCGTTCACCGAGTCGGTGAGCATGACGAGGCAGAAGGGGCAGGCGGTGGAGACGATGTCCGGGTTGAGGGACAGGGCCTCGTCGACGCGCTCGGTGTTGATGCGCTTGCCGATGCGCTCCTCCATCCACATGCGCGCGCCGCCGGCGCCGCAGCAGAAACCGCGCTCCTTGTGACGGTGCATCTCCTGCTGGCGCAGGCCCGGGACGGCCGACATGATCTCGCGCGGCGGCGTGTAGACCTTGTTGTGGCGGCCCAGGTAGCACGGGTCGTGGTACGTGATGAGGCCCTCGACCGGGGTCACCGGGATCAGCTTGCCCTCGTCGATGAGGTGCTGGAGCAGCTGCGTGTGGTGGATGACCTCGAACTCGCCGCCGAGCTGCGGGTACTCGTTGGCGATGGTGTTGAAGCAGTGCGGGCAGGTGGCGACGATCTTCTTGGCCGACTTGGGCTTCTTCGTCGACTCGTCCTCGTCGTCCTCGCCGTACGCCATGTTCAGCATCGCGACGTTCTCCTGGCCGAGCTGCTGGAACAGCGGCTCATTGCCCAGACGGCGGGCGGAGTCACCGGTGCACTTCTCGTCGCCGCCCATGATCGCGAACTTGACGCCCGCGATGTGCAGCAGCTCCGCGAAGGCCCTCGTGGTCTTCTTCGCCCGGTCCTCCAGGGCGCCGGCGCAGCCGACCCAGTAGAGGTACTCGACCTCGGACAGGTCCTCGATGTCCTTGCCGACGATCGGGACCTCGAAGTCGACTTCCTTCGTCCACTCGACGCGCTGCTTCTTGGCGAGACCCCAGGGGTTGCCCTTCTTCTCCAGGTTCTTGAGCATCGTGCCGGCCTCCGACGGGAAGGCGGACTCGATCATCACCTGGTAGCGGCGCATGTCGACGATGTGGTCGATGTGCTCGATGTCGACCGGGCACTGCTCGACGCAGGCGCCGCACGTGGTGCAGGACCACAGGACGTCCGGGTCGATGACGCCGTTCTCCTCCAGCGTCCCGATCAGCGGACGCTCGGCCTCCGCGAGAGCCGACGCGGGAACGTCCTTCAGCTGCTCCTCGGTGGCCTTCTCGTCGCCCTCCATGGTCTTGCCGCCGCCCGCGAGCAGGTACGGCGCCTTGGCGTGGGCGTGGTCGCGCAGCGACATGATCAGCAGCTTCGGGGACAGCGGCTTGCCCGTGTTCCAGGCGGGGCACTGCGACTGGCAGCGACCGCACTCGGTGCACGTGGAGAAGTCGAGGATGCCCTTCCAGCTGAACTGCTCGACCTGGCTGACGCCGAACACCGCGTCCTCGGCCGGGTCCTCCCAGTCGATCTCCTTGCCGCCGGACGTCATCGGCTGGAGCGCGCCCAGGGCGGTGGAGCCGTCGTCCTCGCGCTTGAACCAGATGTTCGGGAAGCCGAGGAAGCGGTGCCACGCGACACCCATGTTGGTGTTCAGCGAGACGGTGATCATCCAGATCAGCGAGGTGCCGATCTTGATCATCGCGGTGAAGTAGATCAGCGTCTGGAGCGTGGAGACGCTCAGCCCGTCGAAGGCGAGGACGAGCGGGTACGACACGAAGTACGCGGCGTCGTAGCCGTCCACGTGGTGGATCGCGCCTTCGAGGCCGCGCAGCACCAGGATCGCGAGGCCGATCGTCAGGATGATGTACTCGACGAAGTACGCCTGCCATGCCTTCGAGCCGGCGAACCGCGACTTGCGCCCGGCCCGCGAGGGCAGGTTGAGCAGGCGGATCGCCATCAGGACGACGATGCCCACCACCGTCATCAGACCGATGAACTCGATGTACATCTCGAACGGCAGGAAGCCGCCGATGACGGGCAGCACCCAGTCGGCCTGGAAGAGCTGGCCGTACGCCTGGGCGAGGGTCGGCGGCAGCGTCAGGAAGCCGATCGCGACGAACCAGTGCGCGACGCCGACGATGCCCCACCGGTTCATCCGGCTGTGGCCGAGGAATTCCTTGGCCAGGGTGATCGTGCGCTGTTTCGGGTTGCCTGTGCGGCTGCCCGCGGGGACGGGCTGGCCCAGCTTGACGAACCGGTAGATCTGCGCGACGGCTCGGGCGATGAGCGCAACGCCGACCACGGTCAGGACCAGCGACACGATGATCGCGGCGAGTTGCATTTTGGGGGCTCCTCGGGCCTGCGAGGGTGAGAAATTCTGGGGGACGGCTGAGCAGCGGTGGGACGGGATTACTAAGCGGTAACTTATTCAGTCCGTGCTGAGCGTACCCATTTATGCCGCCGCACTGTAGTTGCGTCGGCGGTGATCTGTGTCGCGTAAGGCTTCCCTCAGCCCCGCGGTCCCCCGGCGGCGAGGGCCGCGGGCACGGTGCGGGCCAGGATGGCCAGGTCGAGCCCCAGCCAGTGCTGCTCGATGTAGTGCGTATCCAGTACGTCCATCTCCTCCCACGGCAGCTCCGAGCGCCCGCCGACCTGCCACAGCCCGGTGATGCCCGGCCGCACCACCAGTCTCGCCCGAGTCGCCGACGGATGGCCCGGAGGCAGCGGGCACGGCCCGACCAGGGACATCTCGCCGCGCAGGACGTGGATCAGCCGCGGCAGTACGTCCAGACGCGTCCGGCGCAGCAGCCGGCCGACGGGGGTGCGGGGGTCGGTGCGGACCGTCACCATGCGGAAGGGGCGGCCGTGCAGCCCGGCCCGGGTCGTCCCCGTGAATACCGGGCCCGGCGACGTTACGGCCGCGGCCAGGGCGGTGAGGAGCAGGAGCGGGGCGGTGAGCGGCAGCAGGGCGGACGTGACCGCCAGGTCGAAGATGCGCTTCGCGAGCATGGAGCGTACCTTTTCATGCCTTTAGTCCGTATACGGTGGTCCGCTGGACGCTGGCGTGCCGTGCCCATGCCCAAAAGGGCCGCATAAGAGTTGCGTCCCCTCGACTCAGGTCTGTTGACGCGGGTGGATCCGTCATGCATCCTTGAGTCTGTTCCACTCAAGTCAGCTGGAGGAATCGAAATGGCACGTGCGGTCGGCATCGACCTGGGCACCACTAACTCCGTCGTCAGCGTTCTGGAGGGCGGCGAGCCCACCGTCATCACCAACGCCGAAGGCGCCAGGACCACGCCGTCCGTCGTCGCTTTCGCGAAGAACGGTGAAGTGCTGGTAGGCGAGGTTGCCAAGCGCCAGGCAGTCACCAACGTCGACAGGACGATCCGGTCGGTCAAGCGCCACATGGGCACCGACTGGAACATCGAGCTCGACGGCAAGAAGTTCAACCCGCAGCAGATGAGCGCCTTCATCCTGCAGAAGCTGAAGCGCGACGCCGAGGCGTACCTGGGTGAGAAGGTGGCCGACGCGGTCATCACCGTCCCCGCGTACTTCAACGACTCCGAGCGTCAGGCGACGAAGGAGGCCGGCGAGATCGCGGGCCTCAACGTCCTGCGCATCGTCAACGAGCCGACCGCCGCCGCCCTGGCGTACGGCCTCGACAAGGACGACCAGACCATCCTCGTCTTCGACCTCGGCGGCGGCACCTTCGACGTGTCGCTGCTGGAGATCGGTGACGGCGTCGTCGAGGTGAAGGCCACCAACGGTGACAACCACCTCGGTGGTGACGACTGGGACCAGCGCGTCGTCGACTACCTGGTGAAGCAGTTCCACTCCGGCCACGGTGTGGACCTCTCCAAGGACAAGATGGCGCTCCAGCGTCTGCGCGAGGCGGCCGAGAAGGCCAAGATCGAGCTGTCCTCCTCCACCGAGACCTCGATCAACCTGCCGTACATCACGGCGTCGGCCGAGGGCCCGCTGCACCTGGACGAGAAGCTCACGCGCTCGCAGTTCCAGCAGCTGACCGCCGACCTCCTGGACCGCTGCAAGACGCCGTTCCACAACGTCATCAAGGACGCGGGCATCCAGCTCTCCGAGATCGACCACGTCGTTCTCGTCGGTGGCTCGACCCGTATGCCGGCCGTCGCCGAGCTCGTCAAGGAGCTCACGGGCGGCCAGGACGCCAACAAGGGTGTGAACCCGGACGAGGTCGTCGCCATCGGCGCCTCGCTCCAGGCCGGTGTCCTCAAGGGTGAGGTCAAGGACGTCCTGCTCCTCGACGTCACGCCCCTGTCTCTCGGTATCGAGACCAAGGGCGGCATCATGACGAAGCTCATCGAGCGCAACACCACGATCCCGACCAAGCGCTCCGAGATCTTCACGACGGCTGAGGACAACCAGCCGTCCGTGCAGATCCAGGTCTACCAGGGCGAGCGCGAGATCGCGGCGTACAACAAGAAGCTCGGCATGTTCGAGCTGACCGGTCTGCCGCCGGCCCCGCGCGGTGTCCCGCAGATCGAGGTCGCCTTCGACATCGACGCCAACGGCATCATGCACGTCGCCGCGAAGGACCTCGGCACGGGCAAGGAGCAGAAGATGACCGTCACCGGTGGCTCCTCGCTGCCGAAGGACGAGGTCAACCGGATGCGCGAAGAGGCCGAGAAGTACGCGGACGAGGACCACAAGCGCCGCGAGGCCGCCGAGACCCGCAACCAGGCCGAGCAGCTCGTCTACCAGACGGAGAAGTTCCTCAAGGACAACGAGGACAAGGTCCCGGGTGACGTGAAGACCGAGGTCGAGACCGCCATCACCGAGCTGAAGGAAAAGCTCGCGGGTGAGGACACGGCCGAGATCCGCACGGCGACGGAGAAGGTCGCGGCCGTCTCCCAGAAGCTCGGCCAGGCCATGTACGCCAACGCCGAGGGCGCCCAGGCCGCGGGCGGCGACGCTCCCGGCGCCGAGCAGGCCAAGGCGGACGACGACGTCGTCGACGCCGAGATCGTCGACGACGAGAAGGACGCCGGCCGGCAGGGAGGCGCCGCATGACGGAGGAGACTCCGGGCTTCGAGGAGAAGCCCGACGTCCCTTCCGGCGCCACTCCCGAAGACGCCGAACCGCAGGCCGCCGCGCCCGAAAAGGCAGGGACCGACTCCGTCGAGGAGTCGGGCCCGGCGGCCCCGGCCGGGGACGTACAGGACGTAGCTCTGACCGCGCAGCTGGACCAGGTACGCATGGCGCTCAACGAGCGCACCGCGGACCTCCAGCGGTTGCAGGCTGAGTACCAGAACTACCGTCGCCGCGTGGAGCGGGACCGGGTCACGGTCAAGGAGATCGCCGTCGCGAACCTGCTGACCGAACTCCTCCCGACCCTCGACGACATCGGTCGCGCGCGTGAGCACGGCGAGCTGGTGGGCGGGTTCAAGTCGGTGGCCGAATCGCTGGAGACGGTCGCCGCCAAGATGGGCTTGCAGCAGTTCGGCAAGGAGGGCGAGCCCTTCGACCCGACGATCCACGAGGCGCTGATGCACTCGTACGCGCCGGATGTCGACGAGACCACGTGCGTCGCGATCCTCCAGCCCGGATACCGGATCGGCGAGCGGACCATCCGTCCCGCGCGGGTCGCGGTGGCCGAGCCCCAGCCCGGTGCCACGTCCGCCAAGGCGGACGAGCCCGAGGCCAAGGCTCCGGACGAGGAGAGCGGTGGCCCGGACGAGGGCTGACGTGACCAGGAGCAGTACACGTAGCGGCAGGAAGGAGGGACGTCGGGGATGAGCACGAAGGACTTCGTCGAGAAGGACTACTACAAGGTTCTCGGCGTCCCGAAGGACGCCACCGAGGCCGAGATCAAGAAGGCGTACCGGAAGCTCGCCCGCGAGTTCCACCCGGACGCCAACAAGGGCGACGGCAAGGCGGAGGACCGCTTCAAGGAGATCTCCGAGGCGAACGACGTCCTCGGCGACCCCAAGCGGCGCAAGGAGTACGACGAAGCGCGTGCTCTGTTCGGGAACGGCGCCCTGTACAACAGGCAGGGTCGTCCGGGCCCGGGCGCCGGTGGCGGCACCTTCAACTTCGACCTGGGCGACCTCTTCGGAGGCGCCCAGGGCGGGGCCCAGACCGGCGGTGCCGGCGGGTTCGGCGGCGGCCTCGGGGACGTGTTCGGGGGCCTGTTCAACCGGGGCGCCGGCCCGGGTGCGCGTACGGGTACGCAGCCGCGCCGCGGTCAGGACATCGAGTCCGAGGTGACGCTCAGCTTCACCGAGGCGGTCGACGGGGCCACGGTCCCGTTGCGGATGTCCAGCCAGGCCCCCTGCAAGGCGTGCTCCGGCACCGGCGACAAGAACGGCACACCGCGGGTGTGCCCGACCTGCGTCGGTACGGGACAGGTCTCGCGCGGCGGCGGTGGCGGCTTCTCGCTCACCGACCCGTGCGTCGACTGCCGGGGCCGCGGGCTCATCGCCCAGGACCCCTGCGAGGTGTGCAAGGGCAGCGGCCGCGCCAAGTCGTCGCGCACCATGCAGGTCCGGATCCCGGCGGGCGTCTCCGACGGCCAGCGGATCCGGCTGCGCGGCAAGGGCAGTCCCGGTGAACGGGGCGGTCCGGCCGGTGACCTGTACGTCGTGGTCCACGTGGACGCCCACCCGGTCTTCGGCCGCAAGGGCGACAACCTCACCGTCACCGTGCCCGTCACCTTCGTGGAGGCGGCGCTCGGCGGCGAGGTGAAGGTCCCGACACTGGGCGGCCCGCCGGTCACCCTCAAGCTGCCGGCCGGCACACCCAACGGCCGCACCATGCGCGCCCGCGGCAAGGGCGCGGTCCGCAAGGACGGCACCCGCGGCGACCTGTTGGTCACCGTGGAGGTCGAGGTGCCCAAGGACCTTGACGACAAGGCCCGGGAGGCGCTGGAGTCCTACCGTGAGGCGACCGCCGGGGAGGACCCGCGGGCGGAGCTGTTCCAGGCCGCGAAGGGAGCATGAGATGGACCCACGCATGCGTCGTAACCCGTACCAGCTGACCGACGAGACGCCTGTGTACGTCATCTCGGTCGCGGCCCAGCTCTCCGGCCTGCACCCGCAGACCCTGCGGCAGTACGACCGCCTCGGCCTGGTCTCCCCGGACCGCACGGCCGGGCGCGGCCGGCGCTACTCGGCCCGCGACATCCAACTGCTGCGCCAAGTGCAGCAGTTGTCGCAGGACGAGGGCATCAACCTGGCCGGCATCAAGCGCATCATCGAGCTGGAGAACCAGGTGACCGCGCTCCAGCAGCGCGTGGCCGAACTCTCGACGGCGGTGGAGGGCGCGGCGGCGGCGTTGCAGCAGCGCGAGGCCCAGGTGCACGCGTCGTACCGGCGCGACCTCGTCCGCTACGAGGACGTGCAGCAGGCCAGCGCACTGGTGGTCTGGCGGCCCAAGCCCAAGAGGACGGCGGAGTAGCTCCGTTCAGCACGCGAAGGCCCGGCATCCCGTGAGTGGGGTGCCGGGCCTTCGCCGTGGGCGGGTTCAGCCGACCTTGAACGTGAGTGTGGTGGACAGGCCCCGGCTGCCGTACGCGCCCCGCGACCACACCTCCAGGGTGTAGTAGCCGTTCAAGGGCGGCGTCCAGGTGACCGCGGAGTCCGCCCCCGTGACGTTCTGGTAACCGGTCTCCTCGGGGCCGCGGATGTGCCACGTGTACCCGCCGACCGTGCCCTCCTCCGAGGCGTTGGGGCGCATCGTGACGGTCAGCGGGATGTCGCGGCCGCCGTGCGGACCGCAGTCGTTGGCGGTGCACTCGGTGTACGGAGCGGAGAGCTTCACCTGTGGGGCGAGGGTCGCCAGGTGCCAGGCCGGCGCGATGCGGTCCACGGTGACCTCGGCGGAAGGTGCCGACTCCTGCCCTTCGTCGTTCACGTGAGTGACGTAGTAGTACGACACACCGGTGGGTGCCGTCTCGTCACGGAATTCCGCCGACTTGGTCACCGACGTGGTGAGCCTGGTCCAGGCCCCGGTGGGAGTGCTCCGGCGGTAGACGTGATGCCCGAGGGCGAAGTCCGCACGGGTCCATCCGAGCCGGGTCGAGAAGTCGCTCGGGGTCGCCGTCAGGGCGGTCGGCGGGGCGAACTGCGCCGGGGCCGGCCTGGTGACCGGTCCGGCGGTGGCTGCGGGCGCGACGTTCCCGTACACGTCGACCGCGCGCACCTCGTACTGGAAGGCGACGCCTGCTTCCGCCCGGGCATCGGTGTAGGAGTCGCCCAGCACGGTCTCCGGGCCGTCCGGGTCGCTCTGGCCGGCCGGAGCCGCCCAGACCTCGTACTGGTGGGTGTCGTCCGCGTTGGCCGTCCAGCGCAGGACATTGCCGGCGGTGGTGCCGTCGGCCGTCAGGCCCGTCACCTGTGCGGGCGGGGTGGTGTCGGGCTCGCCCGTGTCCGCCGCCGCGGACTGCGCGGACTCGTTGCCTGCGGCGTCGAGTGCGCTCACGCGGTAGTACCAGCGCCGGTGGATGTCGGCGGTGGTGTCGCGGTACGCGGCGTCGGTCAGGTCCCCGCCGACGCGGGTGAACGGACCGGCCGCGCTCTGCGACCGGAACACGCGGTACGTGGTGGCTCCGCCGACGGGCGACCAGCCGAGCGTCACGCTGCCGGGGCCGACCTTCGCGGTCAGTCCGGTGGGTGCCGCGGTCGCGGTCCTGTCGGCGGTGGTGACGGGCATGTCGGTGGTGCCCACCGACTCCCGGCCGGCCTTGTCGACCGCGCGCACCTCGTAGAAGTACACGGCTCCGGTGGCGGCCGGGGTGTTGGTGTACGACGTGGTGGTGACCGGCGTGCTGTTCAGCCGCGTGTAGGTGCTGCTGCCCTTCGCGCGGCGGTAGACCCGGTACCCGGCGAGGTCCATCTCCGGGCTCCTGGACCAGGTGACGGTCGCCCTGAGGGTGGAGGCGCTGTACGCCGCCGTCGCGCCGAGCGGGGCGAGAGGCGCGACCTTGTCGACGTCGGCCGAAGTACGGGGCGTGTACGCGAACTTGACGTTCGCCTCACCGGTCCAGGCGGCGAAGTCGACGCGCAGGGTGTGCTTCCCCCGGGGAACGGTGAGGTTGACGGTCTTCTTCTGCGTCGTGGAGACGTTCTTCCAGACGTCGACCTTGCGCACTCCGTCGAGGTAGACGCGGATGCCGTCGCGCACCTCGGCACTGAAGGCGAACGGACCGCCGGAACCGAAGTCGCGGGTCACGGTCCAGCGGACGCCGAAGTTGTCCCTGGGGAGAGTGACGCCGGCCGGGTCGCCGGTGCCGTAATTCTCGTTGATCGCGGTGTCGCAGGCGGTGTGCTTGGGCGTACCGGAGAAAGACGTGTTCGCGTAGAACTGCGCCTTCCACACCGGCGGGGCGCACGTGACCGCGGCATGGGCGGTGGCGGGCAGGCTGAGGCCGGCAACGGCCGCGCCGAAGGCGGCGGCGGTCGCGCAGGCAGCGCGCAGGCGCTGGTTCATGGAAGTCGGGGTCGCTCTCGGTCCGGTCTGAGGGGGCACCAGGAGTGTGGGGGGAGCTCCGGGCGTGATCATGTCACGGCCCCGGCGCCCCGGCAACGCACTCCGGCGCCCGGCAGCGCACTCCCGGCGCCCCGTCAACGGCACCCGCGCCCGGACTCCCGCACCCGCGTCACGGGTGCGGGAGTCCGGGCGACGCCACTGCGCCTACGGGAGCGGGGGTGCGTCGGGCGTCGGAGTGGCCGAGACTTCCGCCGACAGGGGGGCTTCGCCGCCCGTCGCGTCGACGGCGGCGACCGCGTAGTAGTACGTCGTCCCGTTGGTCACGTCCGTGTCCCTGAACTCGTTGTCGGTGGTCAGGGGCAGGGCGGTCGCGTTCTCCTTCGTGACGCCCGGCCGGGTCGCGCGGTAGACGCGGTAGCCGGTGATCGCGGGGGCGCCCTCGTCGGCGTCCACGTGGTCCCAGACGAACCACACCATCCCGTCGTGGCCCGACACGTCGTAGATCCGGGTCGCGGCGGGCGGCTGGTGGGCCTGGTAGACGGGCTTGAAGGAGCCGGAGGCGGGGGAGGCCACGCCGTACCGCGTGACGGCCACGACCGCGTAGAAGTGGTCGCGTTCGCCGGCCGGGATGTCGTCGGCCGTGAGGGCGGGCGTCTGGGTGACGCGGTAGGGCTGCGCGTCGGGGCCGGTGGGGACGGGGCTCGTCGCGCTCCGGTAGACGCGGTACTCGGTGACCGGGACGTACGGACCGGCGGCCCACGTCAGCTCCAGGCGGGCGCCGGTGAGCGTGCCGGTCAGTTCCCGGGGCGCCGTGGGCACGGCGTCGGGGCCGACCGCGCGGGTGCCGTACACCCACTGGGTCTTCGCCGATTCGTTGCCCGCCGCGTCGACGGCGGCGACGCGGTAGCGGAAGCGCTGCCCCGCCTGGCCGGTGGTGTCCTGGAGGGTGAGGGCCTCGGTGGTGCCGACCCTCGTCTCCACGTCGAGGTCCTCGGGGGCGCGGTAGACGTGGTACGCCGTGGTGTCCGCGGCCGCGCCGCTCTGCCAGGTCAGCGTGACGCCCTTGTCGTCCTCGGCGGTGACGGCGGGCGCGGTGGGCGGCGGGGGCGGGGTCGTGTCCGGACGGGCGACGGCGACGTGGGCGGCGTACGGAGAGGCGTTGGCGGCCGCGTCGAGTGCCTTCACCGTGTACTTGTACGAGGTCACCGCCGGGTCGAGGGCCGTGTCGGCGTACGCCGGAGTCTCCACCGTGGCGATCCGCGTGTAGTCGCGGGAGTCGCCGGCCGCGCGGTACACGTCGTACTTCACCGCGTCCGTGACCGGCTGCCAGGTCAGGGAGTTGGCGGGGCCCTCGGGCTTCCCCGCCAGGCCGGTGGGGGCGGCCGGCGGTGTCGCGTCGACGGTGGTCACGGGCATGTCGACGCTGCCGGGGCCCTCGCGGCCCGCCTTGTCGACCGCGCGGACCTCGTAGTACCAGACCTCGCCGGTCGCGGGCGGGACGCCGGTGTACGTCGTGCCGGTCTGGTGGGCGGCGCCCGTGACGTCGAGGTACGTGCTGCTGCCCTTGAGGCGGCGGAAGACCCGGTATCCGGCCAGGTCCATCTCCGCGTTGGGCGCCCAGGTGACCGTCGCCCTGCGGGTCGCCGTGTCGTACGTCGTCCTCGCGCCCGTGGGGGCGAGCGGCGGCGTGGTGTCCACGTCCGGGGACGTGCGCGGCGCGTAGGCGAAGCTGACGCTCGCGGAGCCGGTGAAGGCGGCGTAGTCGACGCGCAGGGTGTGGGTGCCCTGGGGGATCGTGACGTTGACGGTCCTCTTCTGGACGGTGGTCACGTCCTGCCACAGGTCGATCCTGCGGACCCCGTCGACGTACACCCGGACGCCGTCGAGAGCCTCGGCGGTCAGCGAGAACGGTCCGCCGGAGCCGAAGTCCCGGGTCAGGGACCAGCGGACACCGAAGTTGTCGCTGGGCAGGGTGACGCCGGCCGGGTCGCCGGTGCCGTAGTTCTCGCTGATGGCGGCGTCGCAGACGGTCGCGGCGGGGGTTCCGGCGAAAGTGGTGTTGGGGAAGAACTGCGCCTGCCACTGCGGCGAGGCGCAGGCGGCGGCGGAGGCGGGGCTGGCGGTGAGGGCGTACACCGTCGCGGTGGCCGTCAGCAGCGCGGTGGCCGCGGCGGTGGCACGGAGGGCGGCTCGGGAATCCACGTACACGGCTGGGCAGCTCTTTCTGTCGAGGAAGAGGAGTCACAGACGTGGGGGGAAGGACGCTGACTGTACCGGTGGTGGTGGTGCGTAACTACTGGTTCTTCGAGCCAAGTTGCGGCAGCGCGGGACCAGGGGTGTCGACGATGCCGGACTGGACGAGGAGCGCCCCGAGGTGGGTGCGGCCGGAGGCGTTGAGCGCCTGGGTGAGCTTGGCGATGTGGGAGCGGCAGGTCCGTACGCTGATGCCCATCCTGCGGGCGACGACCTCGTCGGTGTTCCCCTCGACGAGCAGGCGCGCGATGCCGCGCTGCACGGCGGTGACGGGGGTGTCCGGGGACACCAGGGGCAGGAGCTCGGCAATGGGGGTGGCCTGCGCCCACAGCACTTCGTAGACCTGTACGAAGTAGGTGACGAGGGCGGGGTGCCGGATTTCGAGGGCGACGTCGCGCTGGCGGGTGGCGGGGATGAACGCGACCTCACGGTCGAGGATGATGAGACGGTCGCATGTCTGTTCCATCGTGCGCACCTGCACCTGGCCGGGGGTGAAGTGCTCCAGGTAGTCCCTGACGTGCGGGCTGTAGCGCGCCGAATGCTGGTAGATGTGCCGGATGCTGATCCCCCGTTCGATGGCCGACAGGGCCTGGCGCAGTGCCGGCCCCAGCACTTGGGGCGACCGTGTGCTGCCCGGCTGAAGCGTCAGGAACTCCCTTGTGGCGGCGCTGGTCGCCTGGGCGAGGGCGGATTGGATCAGCGGCATTCCTTCGAGCACGGTGATGGCGAGGTTGGGGTCGTCGCTGGCCACGGCCGTCAGCGGCGTGAGCGTCTCGGTCAGCGCGGTCGTGAGCCGTACGCGTTCGTGGATCTCCCGCGTGATCGGCTGGAGCAGGTGCGCCAGCGCGGCGGACGGCGGCACGGGTTGCAGCCACGCGGCGTCCTGTGGGTCGGGGCGGACCAGAGCCATGTCGATGAGGCACGGAGCGGGCGTCAGGTCGGAGCGGGCGATCCGGCCCTTGCGGAGTGCCTCGGTGTAGAGCTGGACGGCCGGCTCGCACAGCTCCCGGGGGCCGTGCGGATGCGCCGGTATGTCCGTGTCTTCGCCCATCTGGAATCCCCCCGCTTTTTGCAGTGCAACAAGATGACGGTGGCGAAATCGTAGCCAGACGAGGAGTGTTGGCGTGGTCAGTGATCCTGATCGAGGATGCCGGACTGGGCGATGAGGTACCCAAGCTGCGCCCGGCTGCCGCTGCCGAGCGCCGTGTTCAGTTTGGCGATGTGCGCCCGGCAGGTCCGTACGTTCATGCCGAGACGGCGGGCGATGGAGTCGTCGACGTGTCCCTCGACGAGCAGTTGGGCGATGGACCGCTGAACGCCGCTGATCCCCTTGGGGACCGGGTCGTACTGCACTTCCTCCAGCAGAGGGGCCGCGCGGCTCCAGAGCTGTTCGAAGACCTTGACCAGGTACTCGACCAGTCCGGGGTGGCGGAGCTCCAGGGCTACCTGGCGGTCGTCGCGGGCGGGGATGAAGGCGACCGTCCGGTCGAAGATGATCAGGCGCTCGATGAGCTCTTCGAGCGTACGGATCTCCACCTTGCCCTCGGCAAGACGCTCCGCATAGGCGAATGTGCCCTGGCTGTGCCGGACGGTGTGCTGGTAGAGGGTGCGCATGCTGACACCGCGGTCGACCACGGACAGGCCGCGTTCCAGCCCTTCGCTCAGACGGTCCTCGCTCCGGCCGCCGCCGGGCTGGACGGTGAGGACCTCGGTGTGGCACTCGGCGGTGGCGAGGTCGAGTGCGGCGTTGATCCGGTTGACGCCCTCCAGGACCGTGATCGCGTGGGTGGTCGGCGGGTCCTGGGCGCTGATGTCCATGAAAGGCTCGAAAGACTCGGCCAGTTCGACCGAGTGCCGCCTCCGCTCCTGGATCTCCCGCTCGATCGGATGGAGACGCTGGGCCAGTGCGGCGGACGGCGGAACAGGCCGAAGCCAGTCGGCGTCGTCCGGGTCGGGGTGCAGGAGCGCGAAGTCCATCAGGCAGGGCGCCGGCTCCACTTCGGCGCGGGCTATGCGTCCGGAGCGCAGTGCGCTGGCGTAAAGGCGCCTCCCCTCGTCGCACAGTTCGGTGATCCCATGAGGATGTGCCTGTTTCGTGTTACTTGTGGTCATTCCTCCACCCCCCAGGTTCCTGAACATGCAGGAACATGATGCATCGACCCGGTGGTGTTCGAGTGCTCAGGTGAGACATCGTCGTATGGCGGGGAAGATGAATCCACAAGTGAGGACGAAGCCGACTATGTATAAGCGAATGCTTCGCTCGGTGCTTGCCGCTACTTTTGTCGCGGCCTTGGCCTATGGCGCGCTGGGCGGCGATGACATCAGCTGGAACACCGAGGCATCCGCGCCCGGTGACATCAGCTGGGGCACCGAGGCGGCGTCCGCGCCCGGTGACATCAGCTGGGGCGTCGCGCCGGCCCACGCAGACGCATGACCGTTCCACCGGACGACCGCACCTTCAGGCGCGAAATGGCCACCGCCTACCGCTCGGGCTGGCACTTCATCGACCTGGTCACGGCCATCCCCCACCGTGGCGACTCGGTGATGGTCACCCTGTTCGGCGAGCCGATCCTGGTGGCTCGCGAAGAGGATGAGGACGTCCGTGCCTACCGGTGCCTCCGCAAGCCCCGGGGCGCCCCGAAACCCGTTCGCTGTGCCGTGCGCTACGGCATGGTGTTCGTCAATCTCGATCAGCGCGACCACCAACTGATCGAACCGGAAACCAGCACCGCCACCCCCCGCAGCGCCTGACGCGATTCCCCCGTCGTTCCCAATCGCCCAGGCGCTCCCCCACACAGCGGCGCCATCGTGGACCTGAACACGATGGCGCCGTTGTGCTGCCCGGATTCGGATCGGACGGCCCTGATGCGGCTCCGACCGGACGGCCCGACGCGGCGCGCGATCAGGCCGTCATGGCCGTCGTGGCGGCCGGGGCGCGGCCCATCGCCCGGTCCAGGGTGATCTCGATCAGCACGCGGTCCGGGTTCGGCGCCGGTGTGCGCTCGTACCGCTCGGCGTAGCGGCGTACCGCCTCCGCGATCAGCTCCGGTTCCGTACGGACGACCGCGCGCCCTTCCAGCGTCGCCCAGTAGCCGCCCTTCACCTGGCAGACGGCGACCCGCGCGCCCTCCGGTCCGGCGGCCAGCACGTTGGCGACCTTCGTACTGCCCTTGTTGGTGATGACGCGGGCGAGCCCCGCTTCGGGGTCGTACGTCACGCCGACCGGCACGACGTGCGGCGTGTCGTCCGGGCGCGGGGTTGTGAGGGTGCACAGGTGGTACTCGCGCCAGAAGGCGAGGTACTCGGGGCTTGGATTCCGTACGTCGAGGTCATTGGCCATGGCGCCAGCGTAGTCCGGCTACCGCTTCCCGCCTTGAGTGGAATAGACTCAACTTTGCGTATGCTTGATAAGTCATAGCTGACGAGAAGCACCGCCCGCCGAGGAGGAGAGAGCGCAGTGGACGCAGAGCTGACCAACAAGAGCCGGGACGCCATCCAGGCGGCGAGCAGTCGCGCCGTCAAGGACGGACATGCGGACCTCACGCCCGCGCATCTGCTGCTGGCCCTGCTCTCGGGTGAGGACAACACCAACATCATCGACCTGCTGGCCGCCGTCGAGGCGGACCAGGCGGCCGTACGCGCCGGAACCGAGCGCGTGCTCGCCGCACTGCCCAGCGTGACCGGAGCCACCGTCGCGCCGCCCCAGCCGAACCGCGAGATGCTGGCGGTGATCGCCGACGCCTCGCAGCGGGCGAAGGAGCTGGGCGACGAATACCTGTCCACGGAGCACCTGCTCATCGGCATCGCCGCCAAGGGCGGCAAGGCCGGGGACGTACTGTCCGGGGAAGGCGCGAGTGCCGGGAAACTGCTGGACACCTTCGAGAAGATCAGGGGAGGACGCCGGGTGACCACACCGGACCCGGAGGGCCAGTACAAGGCCCTGGAGAAGTTCGGCACCGACTTCACGGCCGCCGCGCGCGAAGGCAAGCTCGACCCGGTCATCGGGCGGGACCAGGAGATCCGGCGCGTCGTGCAGGTCCTGTCGCGGCGCACGAAGAACAACCCCGTGCTGATCGGTGAGCCGGGTGTCGGCAAGACGGCCGTCGTCGAAGGGCTCGCCCAGCGCATCGTCAAGGGCGACGTGCCGGAGTCGCTCAAGAACAAGCGGCTGGTCGCGCTCGACCTCGGCGCGATGGTCGCCGGCGCGAAGTACCGCGGCGAGTTCGAGGAGCGGCTGAAGACCGTCCTCTCCGAGATCAAGGAGAGCGACGGCCAGATCATCACCTTCATCGACGAGCTGCACACCGTCGTCGGCACCGGCGCCGGCGGCGATTCCGCCATGGACGCCGGCAACATGCTCAAGCCGATGCTGGCCCGCGGCGAGCTGCGCATGGTCGGCGCGACGACCCTCGACGAGTACCGGGAGCGGATCGAGAAGGACCCCGCCCTGGAGCGCCGCTTCCAGCAGGTGCTGGTCGCGGAGCCGACCGTCGAGGACACCATCGCGATCCTGCGCGGACTCAAGGGCCGGTACGAGGCCCACCACAAGGTGCAGATCGCGGACTCCGCGCTGGTGGCGGCCGCGGCCCTGTCCGACCGGTACATCACCTCCCGGTTCCTCCCCGACAAGGCCATCGACCTCGTCGACGAGGCCGCGTCGCGGCTGCGGATGGAGATCGACTCCTCGCCGCTGGAGATCGACGAACTCCAGCGCGCCGTCGACCGGCTGAAGATGGAGGAGCTGGCGCTCAAGAACGAGTCCGACCCGGCGAGCAAGCAGCGGCTGGACAAGCTCCGCCGCGACCTCGCCGACAAGGAGGAGGAGCTGCGCGGCCTCAACGCCCGCTGGGAGAAGGAGAAGGAGGGCCTCAACCGCGTCGGTGAGCTGAAGGAGCGGCTCGACGACCTGCGCGGCCAGGCCGAGCGCGCCCAGCGCGACGGCGACTTCGACACCGCCTCCAAGCTGCTGTACGGCGAGATCCCCGGCCTCGAGCGCGAGCTGGAGGAGGCCGCGGCCGCCGAGGCGGAGGCCCGTACCGACACCATGGTCAAGGAGGAGGTCGGACCCGACGACATCGCCGACGTGGTGGGCTCCTGGACCGGCATCCCCGCCGGGCGCCTGCTGGAGGGCGAGACGCAGAAGCTGCTCCGCATGGAGGACGAGCTCGGCAAGCGGCTGATCGGACAGCACCAGGCGGTGCGCGCGGTCTCGGACGCGGTACGCCGCACCCGTGCGGGCATCGCCGACCCCGACCGGCCGACCGGCTCGTTCCTCTTCCTCGGCCCGACCGGTGTCGGCAAGACCGAGCTGGCCAAGGCGCTCGCGGACTTCCTGTTCGACGACGAGCGCGCCATGGTCCGCATCGACATGAGCGAGTACGGCGAGAAGCACAGCGTCGCGCGGCTGGTCGGCGCGCCTCCCGGTTACGTCGGCTACGAGGAGGGCGGCCAGCTCACGGAGGCGGTCCGCCGCCGCCCGTACAGCGTCGTACTCCTCGACGAGGTCGAGAAGGCGCACCCCGAGGTCTTCGACATCCTGCTCCAGGTCCTCGACGACGGCCGGCTGACCGACGGGCAGGGCCGCACGGTCGACTTCCGCAACACCATCCTCGTCCTGACGTCGAACCTCGGCAGCCAGTACCTGGTCGACCTGCTGACCAGCGCGGAGGAGAAGAAGGAGCAGGTCCTGGAGCTCGTGCGGACCTCGTTCAAGCCGGAGTTCCTCAACCGGCTCGACGACCTGGTCGTCTTCTCGGCCCTGTCCGCCGAGGAGCTGGCGCACATCGCGGAGCTCCAGATCGGCCGGCTGGCCAAGCGCCTCGCCGACCGCAGGCTCACCCTCGACGTCACCCCCGGGGCGCTGGCCTGGCTGGCGGACAAGGGCAACGATCCCGCGTACGGGGCCCGGCCGCTGCGCCGCCTGATCCAGACGGCGATCGGCGACCGGCTCGCCAAGGAGATCCTCGCCGGCGAGGTCACGGACGGGGACACGGTGAGGGTGGACCGGTCCGAGGACGGTCTGACGGTGGGCGCGGTGCGCTGAGCGGCACGGCGGCGGTTCGGCGCGGCGCTTTCAGCGCAGGGCGAAGGACCGCCGCCCGCTTTCGCGACTAGGGTCGATGTCAGGCAGCCACGCGAAGACCGCACACGCGAGACCCCAGGAGTATTGAACATGTCTATCGACCCGTCCTCGATCCCGAACTTCGGGGGCCAGCCCGAACCGCAGCCCGAAGGCCCCGCCGGCCCGGTGGTCCCGGACCAGGACCTCGTCAAGCAGCTGCTGGAGCAGATGGAGCTGAAGTACGTCGTCGACGACGAGGGCGACCTCGCCGCGCCGTGGGAGGAATTCCGCACGTACTTCATGTTCCGTGGCGAGGACGACCAGCAGGTCTTCTCGGTACGGACCTTCTACGACCGGCCGCACCAGATCGAGGAGAAGGTCCAGCTCCTCGAGCTGATCGACGACTGGAACCGCCGCACGCTGTGGCCCAAGGTCTACAGCCACACCCACGACGACGGCACCGTCCGTCTCATCGGTGAGGCGCAGATGCTGATCGGCACCGGCGTAAGCCTTGAGCACTTCGTGTCCTCGACGGTCGGCTGGGTGCGCGCCTCGATCGAGTTCGACAAGTGGCTCGTCGAGCAGCTCGGCCTGGAGAAGGACGTCGACTCCGCCGAGGGCGAAGGCGAAGGCGACGGCGGCGACCAGGTCTGAGCGGCGCGCTCGGCCAGGTCTGAGCGGCGCGCTTCACGGCGCGACCGGAGCGAGCCTCACCGGTCGCGTCCCGTAGTCGGCCAGAGCCCGGCCGGGGCGGCGGTCACCACGACCGCGGCCCCGGGCCGGGCTCTCGTCATGGCGTGCGCGAGGACCCTCGCCACCGCCGGTACGTGCCTGCCCGGCCGGCGGACGGCCAGGAACGGCCGGCGGCGGCCCCGGCCGCCTAGGCGGCTGCCAGGCCCTTCAGGCGGGCCACCGCCTCCTGGAGCACTTCCGTCCGCTTGCAGAACGCGAAGCGGACGAACGGCGAGCCCTGGTCGCGGTGGTCGTAGAAGACCGCGTTCGGGATGGCGACCACTCCGCACCGCTCCGGCAGCGCGCGGCAGAAGGCGACTCCGTCGCTCCCGCCCAGCGGCCGGATGTCCGTGGTGACGAAGTACGTGCCGGCGGGGCGGTAGACCTCGAAGCCCGCGTCGGCGAGTCCGGCGGACAGCAGGTCCCGCTTGTCGCGCAGATCGTCGCGCAGAGTCGTGAAGTACGCGTCGGGCAGGCGCAGCGCCTCGGCGACGGCGTACTGGAAGGGCCCGGCCGACACGTACGTCAGATACTGCTTCGCACTGCGTACGGCCGTCACCAGGGCGGGGGACGCCGTGATCCAGCCGACCTTCCAGCCGGTGAAGGAGAACGTCTTCCCGGCGGACGAGATGGTGACCGTACGGTCCCGCATGCCCGGGAAGGAGGCGAGCGGGATGTGCTCGCCCTCGAAGACCAGGTGTTCGTACACCTCGTCGGTGACGACGAGGAGGTCGCGCTCGACCGCCAGGGCGGCGATCTCCGTCAGCTCCTCGCGGGTCAGGACGGTGCCGGTGGGGTTGTGCGGGGTGTTGAGCAGGATGAGGCGCGTGCGCGGGGTGACGGCGGCACGCAGCTCGTCGAGGTCGAGTACGTACCGGCCCCCGTGGGGGCGCAGCGTCACCGGGACACGCGTGCCGCCCGCCATCGCGATGCACGCGGCGTACGAGTCGTAGTACGGCTCCAGGGCGACGACCTCGTCGCCGGGCTCCACCAGCGCCAGCAGTGACGCGGCGATCGCCTCGGTGGCCCCGGCGGTGACCAGCACCTCGGTGTCGGGGTCGTGGGACAGGCCGTAGCGGCGCTGCTGGTGGAGGGCGATCGCGGTGCGCAGTTCGGGGACGCCCTGGCCGGGCGGGTACTGGTTGCCGAGGCCGTCGCGCAAGGCGCGGACCGCCGCTTCCCTGACCTCCTCGGGGCCGTCGGTGTCGGGGAAGCCCTGGCCGAGGTTGATGGAGCCGGTGCTCAGGGCCAGGGCCGACATCTCCGCGAAGATCGTCGTCCCGAACTCCGCCAGCCTGCGGTTGAGGAGAGGGCGGGAGCCGTGGCCCCGGCCGCGTGCGTCGTGGTCTGTCGGCGTCGTCATGGCGGCCATCCTGGGCCGAACCTCTGGAGTTGCTCAAGTCTGCTTTGCCTTCCGGCGGCCGAGGGCATTTCCCCGTCACACAGGAAGCGAGCTCCTCGCTTCGGGGGAACGGAAGGCGGTGAGGGCCGTGGAGTTTCTGGTACTGGGCCTGCTGGTGGTGCTGGTCCTGGTGGTCGTGGGGGTGACCGCGTCGGCGGGGAGGCGCGGCGGCCGGCGGTCAAGCAGCAGCAGTGGCGGCGGCTGGTGGAACAGCGGTGGTTCTTCGTGCGGCGGCGGTTCCTCCTGCGGGGGTGGCGGAGGCTGCGGCGGCGGTGGCGGCGGCGACTGACGGACGCTGCCGGGGCGGCTGATGGACGGTGCCGGGCGACCGCCACGGGGCGGCCGCACGGTGCGCGGCCCCGGCGGCACCTGCGGGGCGGTCGCCCAGCCGGCCGCCCGGCAGAACGGGGGCAGCCGTCACCCGGCCGACTGACACGGGGCAGTCGGCCGGGTGGCGACGGTGCCCCGTCGCCGCGTACCACACCGGCACCTTTCCAAGCGTCAGGACCGTGCGCCCGGCGGGTTAACTCCCGTGGGGCGCTTTGTGGTTGAACAGTTGAACCGTGCAGCCCCCGAGGGGATGGAAACCCCTCCAAGTTGGGTAAAAACGCTGTGAGCGCAGCGCACTTCATGATTCCCTCGCAGTCGAGAACCTCAGCCCTCGGACCTCATGTGGACCCGAGCAGGCGGTCCCCGAACCTCCTCTTACCCCACCTTCCAGGTGACCCCGGTCCACCATTCCAAACGCCTGTCTGCGGAGCCCACTCATGCTCACGACTCTCAAGACTGCCTACACCGACACGCGCGCCGCCGATCTCGCCTGGGCGCTGGGGCGGGAGCCGCTGCCGGCCCTGGCCGTGCGCGACCTCCAACTCAACGGCGCGGTCCTCCAGTTGAGGCTCCTCGGTGCCTCCCACCAAGTGCTCCTGGAGGAGGACGAAGGGTCCTGCTCAGAGACGGTCGCCTGTATGCCCGGCAGCAGTACGCCGCTGCCGCTGGGCGTGGCGAAGCGGCTCGGGGAATGGGAGTACGAATTCGCCGCCCGCGTCGAGACGCTCACCCAGGGCCAGTTCGCGGGGAGGGCCCAGGAACTCCTCGCACTGGTCGCCGACCATCCCAACGGCCTGGCCGGGACGTTCCCCGGCAGCCCGCACGCCTTCACGGCGATGCTGGCGCAACGGTACGAGGGGCAGGTGCGGTGGCGTACCTGGCACGCCTACCCGCAGGAGGGGCAGCTCGTCGTCACACGGTCAAGAGTCGGCGTACGTATGCCTACTGCCCGCTAGTTGCACTCTTGTGGGTGACGGGTGGTTAGCCCTTTGTGACGTAGCGTTCGCATGGTGATCGATTCGCCTGTGTCGCTGTCGGTGCCGGAAGCCCCGGCGGCCCTGCCCGTGCGGCCGCGGACGGGCAGGTTCATGGTGCTCGCGGTGGTGTTCGTCTGCGCCGCGTGCGGACTCGTGTACGAGCTCGAACTGGTCGCGCTCGCGTCATATCTGATCGGCGACTCGGTCACCCAGGCGTCCGTCGTGCTCTCCGTGATGGTCTTCGCGATGGGCATCGGATCGCTGCTCGCGAAGCGGCTGCGGTGCCGCGCGGCCGTGGGCTTCGGCCTGCTGGAGGCCGCGCTGGCGCTGTGCGGCGGCAGTTCGGCGCTGGTGCTGTACGCGACGTTCGCCTGGCTGGGCGGCGCGCGGTACGCGCTGGTCGTCTTCTCGCTGGTGATCGGCGTGCTCATCGGAGCCGAGATCCCGCTGCTGATGACGCTGATCCAGCGGTTGTCCCGGCGCGGGGAGCGCCGGGACACGAGTGGTGACGTGGCGGACCTGTTCGCCGCGGACTATGTGGGGGCGCTGGTCGGCGGGCTGGCGTTCCCCTTCCTTCTGCTGCCGCTGCTCGGCCAGTTGACGGGCGCGCTGCTCACCGGCGCGGTCAACACGGTGGCGGGCGGGGCGCTCGTGCTGTGGCTCTTCCGGCACGAGCTGACGCGGCGCGAACGCTGGCTGCTGGTGGTGGCGAACACGGTGGTGCTGACGCTGCTCGCCACCGCGACCGCCCTCGTCGGCGACTTCGAGCGGGCGGCGCGGCGGGCGGTGTACGGCGAGCGGGTGCGGGTCGCCGTACATACGGATCTTCAGGAGATCGTCGTCACCGGCGACGCGGGCCGTGACGCCGCAGGCGGCCGGGGCAGGTCGCTCGACCTGTTCCTCGACGGGCGGCTGCGGGTCAGCGGCCGTGACGAGCACCGGTACCACGAGGCGCTCGTGCACCCCGCGATGCGGGGGCGCCGCGCGCGCGTGCTGATTCTGGGCGGCGGCGACGGTCTGGCGGCCCGCGAGGTGCTGCGCTATCCGGGGGTGGACTCGGTCACGGTGGTCGAGCTGGACCCGGCCGTCGTCGCACTGGCCCGTACGGACCCCGCCCTCTCGGCGCTGAACGGCGGCGCGCTCGCCGACCCCCGGCTGCGGGTCCACACCGCCGACGCGTTCACCTGGCTGCGGGACGAGGGGCAGCGCGGGCGGCCGTACGACGTGGTGATCTCGGATCTGCCCGACCCCGGCATCACCCGCAGCACGAAGCTGTACTCGCAGGAGTTCTACGGCCTGGCCTCGCGCGTCCTCGCCCCCGGCGGGCGGGTGGCCGTCCACGCGGGGCCGCTGGCGACCCGGCCGCGGGTCTACTGGACGGTGGAGGCGACCCTGCGGGCGGCGGGGCTGCGGACGCGTCCGTACCGGGTGACCGGCCGCCTCTCCGGATTCACGGCGGGTCCCGACCGGGCGGCGGGCGCGGCGGTGGCCCCGCACGACTGGGGCTTCGTACTCGCCGCGCGGGCCACGGAGCCCGGCCTCGCTCTCGCCGCCGAGGCCCCCCGGCTGCGGTCGCTCTCGCCGGCGGTCCTCAGCAGGGGCGAGCGGTCGGCCGAGGGGGTGCGGGTGCGGGGGGTGCCGCCCTCGACGCTGGTGCATCCGCGCTATACGCAGGGGTGAAAACCGGTGACCGAGGAGCGGATCGCGTGTGCCGATTAACGGCAGAGTCGGGTACATGACGGGCGGGCGTGAGTAGGCTCGGTTCCCATGGAGCATGAGGTGTTCGTTCCGGTTCCGGTAGAGGCCCTGCGAGAGGCGTTCGGGGACCCCGCCCGGGTGGCGCGCTGCGTCCCCGGGCTCCAGCAGGACGCCGACGAGGCGTCTGGCCCGCTCGCCGGACGGCTGAAGGTCCGTATCGACGGCCACACGATCACGTACCGGGGAACCCTGCGCCTCACCGGGCGGCCGGACGGCTCTTTCGGCGTCGAGGGCGAGGGCACTGAGGCGCGCGGCACGGGTTCGGCCGAGCTGGCGCTGACGGTGCGTCTGACGGAGACCGACGGCGGTACGACGGTGACGTACGCGGGCACGGCGGGCGGAGAGGGCCGTATCGCGGAGCTGGACGCGGCGGCGACACTGGCCGCGTGCGGGCGGCTGCTGGACCGCTTCACCACCCGGTTGGCGGAGGAGGCGGAGGGCGGCGCGTCCGGGACGGCGGCCGAGTCCGGCGCGGTCGACGAGTCCGGCGCGGTCGGCGAGGTAGGCGAGGCGCGGTCGTCCGTCTTCGAGACCGAGGTGCCGCCGCCGTCGCTGGACCCGTCGGCCGACGTACCGGACGTACCGGACCTGCCCGAGGTGCCGGACGCGCCCGACGCACCCGAACTGGCTGACGTGTCCGGGCTTCCCGCGCCCGCTGAGCTGCCCGCCGAGCCGCCCGCCGAGGCGGCTCACGCGCGGCGCACGATGATCGGCCGCAGCGCGGAAGAGGTCGACCACGCCCCGCCGCGCGGCCGTTACGCGCCGGTCCCGGCCCCGCAGTCGACGTCGACGACGGACACCCTGCGCTGGATCGCCCCGGCAGCCGCGCTCGCGCTCGCTTCGGCGGTGGTGGTGAGCCGCGTCCTGCGGCGCAGACGCTGAGCCTGCCCCGCCCGGCCCCACCAGACCTTAGGGTCGGTGCGTGAGCATCCAAGAGACGCGTCTGGCGGCGGGCGACGCCGAGCTGACCATCGCCCAGGACAACGGCTGCCGCATCGCCGGCCTCCGTGTCGGCGGCACCGAACTGCTGCGCCAGGGGGAGCGGTACGGCTGCTTCCCGATGGTGCCGTGGTGCGGTCGCCTCAAGAACGGCAGGTTCCTCAACGGGGCGACGATCCACCAGTTGCCGCTCAACGCCCCGCCCCACGCCATGCACGGCACCGGCCGCGACGCCGCCTGGCGGCCCGCGCGGGTCGAGAAGAGCGAGGCCGCGTTCACGTACGACCTGGAAGACCCGTGGCCGTACGAGGGCCGGGTCACCCAGGCGTTCGCGCTGGCCGAGGACTCCCTGACCCTGACGATGGGAATCGAGACGTACGGCGACTCCTTCCCGGCGCAGGCCGGCTGGCACCCCTGGTTCCTCCGCAACCTCGGCGGTGGCGGGCAGGACGTGGAGATCGACTTCGACCCCGCCTGGCAGGAGGAGCGGGGCGAGGACCACCTCCCCACCGGGCAGCGGATCACTCCCCGCCCCGGCCCCTGGGACGACTGCTTCGGGATGCCGTACGGCGTGGATGTCACGCTCACCTGGCCGGGACAGCTGGAACTGAAGGTGACGAGCCGCGCCGAGTGGGTCGTCGTGTACGACGAGCAGGCCGAAGCGGTGTGCGTGGAGCCGCAGTCCGGGCCGCCGAACGGGCTCAACACCATGCCCCGGTTCGTGACGCCCATCGAACCGCTGGAGATCGAGACCATCTGGACCTGGCGGCGGCTTTAAGCTCATGGCATGACTGACGTACGTGGTGAGCTGCTCCAGCAGATCAAGGACAAGGCCGTGGTGCACGGCAAGGTGACGCTGTCTTCGGGGATCGAGGCCGACTGGTACATCGACCTGCGCCGGATCACGCTGGACGGCGAGGCCGCGCCGATGGTCGGCCAGGTGATGCTCGACGCCACCACCGAGCTGGACTACGACTGCGTGGGCGGCCTCACGCTGGGCGCCGACCCGGTGGCCACGTCGATGCTGCACGCCTCCGCCGCGCGCGGACAGCGGCTCGACGCCTTCGTCGTACGCAAGGCGGGCAAGGCGCACGGCATGCAGCGCCGCATCGAGGGCACGGACGTCAAGGGCCGTCGCTGCCTGGTCGTCGAGGACGTCTCGACCACCGGCGGTTCGCCCCTGACCGCCGTCGAGGCGGTCCGTGAGGCGGGCGGCGAGGTCGTCGGTGTCGCGGTGATCGTGGAGCGGGGCGCTGCCCCGAAGATCGCGGAGGCGGGCCTCCCGTACATCAACGCCTACTCGCTGGAGGAGCTCGGGCTCGCCTAGTACGGGCGACCATCCGGCCTGACCTGTGCTTTTCCTCGAGGGCGGACTGTTTCACGTGAAACAGTCCGCCCTTCGCGCACGTCCGGGCCGTACGCAGGGTGGAGCCGAAGCGAGAGTCTGGAAAGATAGGGGCGACGATGACGTCGCCCCCAGGTCAGGGCCCAGCACCACACACCCGCACGTCATAAGGAGCGGACAGATGCCCATCGCAACCCCCGAGGTCTACAACGAGATGCTCGACCGGGCGAAGGCAGGCAAGTTCGCCTACCCGGCCATCAACGTGACCTCGACCCAGACCTTGCACGCGGCGCTGCGCGGTTTCGCGGAGGCCGAGAGCGACGGCATCATCCAGATCTCCACCGGTGGCGCCGAGTTCCTGGGCGGCCAGTACGTCAAGGACATGGTGACCGGCGCGGTCGCGCTGGCCGAGTTCGCGCACATCGTCGCCGAGAAGTACCCGGTGACCATCGCGCTGCACACGGACCACTGCCCCAAGGACAAGCTCGACACGTACGTACGTCCGCTGATCGACGTGTCCGCGGAGCGTGTCGCCAAGGGCCAGAACCCGCTCTTCCAGTCGCACATGTGGGACGGCTCCGCCGAGACCCTCGCCGACAACCTGGCCATCGGCCAGGAACTGCTCGCGAAGGCCGCCGCCGCGAAGATCATCCTTGAGGTCGAGATCACCCCGACCGGCGGCGAGGAGGACGGTGTCTCGCACGAGATCAACGACGAGCTCTACACGACCGTCGACGACGCGCTGCGCACCGCCGAGGCGCTCGGCCTGGGTGAGAAGGGCCGCTACCTGCTGGCCGCCTCGTTCGGCAACGTGCACGGCGTCTACAAGCCGGGCAACGTCGTGCTGCGCCCCGAGCTGCTCAAGGACCTCCAGGCCGGCGTCGCCGAGAAGTACGGCAAGGCGTCGCCGTTCGACTTCGTCTTCCACGGCGGCTCCGGCTCCACGGCCGAGGAGATCGCCACCGCGCTGGAGAACGGCGTCGTGAAGATGAACCTCGACACGGACACCCAGTACGCCTTCACCCGCCCGATCGCGGACCACATGTTCCGCAACTACGACGGTGTCCTGAAGGTCGACGGCGAGGTCGGCTCGAAGAAGACGTACGACCCGCGTACCTGGGGCAAGCTGGCCGAGGCGTCGATGGCCAAGCGCGTCACCGAGGCGTGCGCGAACCTGCGCTCGACGGGCACGAAGCTCAAGTAGTCGGGCACGAAACCGACGTAGTCGCGCGAGCGCTCGGCCGAGCGCTCGCACGACCAACGAGTGAACGCAAGGGCCCGGTACCGGACGCGGTACCGGGCCCCGCCCATGTCCACCGCAGCAGGGCCGGCTCGTCCGCCCGCCGGCCACGTCGGGCCGTCCCGGCTGGCCCGCCGGGCCGGGAGCCGCGAGGATGCCTGCATGGACGATCGGCCCCCGGACATCCGGCTCTCCTCGGCCCGGGGGCGGTGGGTCGTGCTCACCACGGTGCTCGGGTCCGCCATGGCGATGGTGGACTCCACCGTCGTCAACGTCGCCCTGCCCCGCATCGGCGCGGACCTGGACGCCGATCTGGCCGCCCTCCAGTGGACGGTCAACGCCTACATGCTCACGCTCGCCGGGCTGATCCTGCTCGGCGGCGCGCTCGGCGACCGGTTCGGGCGACGGAAGGTCTTCGTGACCGGCGTGGTGTGGTTCGCGGTGGCCTCGCTGCTGTGCGGGCTGGCGCCGAATGCCGGCATCCTCATCGCCGCCCGCGCCCTCCAGGGCATCGGCGGCGCCCTCCTGACGCCCGGCTCCCTCGCGATCATCCAGGCCACCTTCCACCCTGACGACCGGGCGAGGGCGGTGGGGCTGTGGTCCGGGCTCGGCGGCGTGGGGGCGGCCGTCGGCCCCTTCCTGGGCGGCTGGCTGGTGGACGGGCCGGGCTGGCGGTGGGTGTTCCTGCTCAACGTGCCGCTGGCCGCGCTCTGTGTCCCGGTCGCGCTCAGGCACGTACCCGAGTCGCGGGACCCGCAGGCGCACGGCCGGTTCGACGTGCTCGGGGCCGGGCTCGCGGCGCTGGCTCTGGGACTCGTGACCTACGCGCTCATCGCGGCGCCGGACCAGGGCGCCTCGGTGGTGGTAGTCGGCTCCCTGGTGGTCGGGACCGCCCTCGGGGCGCTCTTCCTGTACGTCGAGAAGCGGCGGCCCGACCCGATGATGCCGCTCACGCTCTTCGCGTCCCGGCAGTTCACGGCCATCAACGCCGTGACGCTCTGCGTGTACGCCGCGTTCAGCGGCTTCTTCTTCCTCACCGCCCTCCAGCTCCAGGTCGTGGTCGGCTACTCCGCCCTCCAGGCCGGTACGGCGCTCCTCCCGACCACCGTGCTGATGCTCTTCCTCTCCTCGAAGTCCGGCGAGCTGGCCCAGCACATCGGGCCGCGTCTCCCGCTCACCGTCGGACCGCTGCTGTGCGCGGGCGGCACGCTGCTCATGCTGCGGGTGGGAGAGGGATCGTCGTACGCCGCCGACGTGCTGCCCGCGATGCTGGTGATGGGCGCCGGCATGGTGACCCTGGTCGCGCCGCTCACGGCGACGGTGCTCGCCTCCGTGCCGACCGGGAGGGCGGGCCTGGCCAGCGGGATCAACAACGCCGCCGCACGGGCGGCGGGCCTGATCGCGGTGGCCGCGCTGCCACTGCTGGCGGGGATGGGGCCGGAGGCGTACCGGTCGGCGGCGGAGTTCGGGGAGACGTTCCGGCGGGCGATGCCGATGTGTGCGGGGGCGCTGGTGCTGGGCGCGGCGATCGCGTGGGCGACGGTGCGGACGCCCGGTCCCGAGGGCGGGGCGCCGGAGTGCAAGGTGCACTGCGGGGTGACCTCGCCGCCGCTGGAGGGGGCGGCGGGGGAGGGATAGCGGGGCGCCTCCGCCGGTCGCGCTGTCCGAACGCCGGAGGGCTGGCCCCGGTTGCCCGGACCACCAGGCAGACTGGGGCTCATGGCCATTCACAAAGATCTGCTCGGGGGACCGCCCCCGACCCACCTGCCCGACGACCCGGAGCCGCGCGAGCTGCTCGCGACCGGTGCCGCGCCGACCGACGTCGCCGCGAAGTACCCGGCGTCCTCGCTCGCCTGGGCGCAGCTCGCCGACGAGGCGTTCGAGAACGGCCGGGTGATCGAGTCGTACGCCTACGCCCGTACCGGCTACCACCGCGGCCTCGACGCGCTGCGCCGCGCCGGCTGGAAGGGCCACGGCCCCGTGCCGTGGGACCACGAGCCGAACCGCGGTTTCCTGCGCGCGCTGCACGCGCTCGCCCGCGCCGCGCAGTCGATCGGTGAGCAGGAGGAGTACGAGCGCTGCTCCACTTTCCTGCGGGACTCGTCACCGGCGGCGGCCGACACCCTCGGCTGAGCACAGCGGTGAGCAGGGAGGCCCGTGCCACACGGCACGGGCCTCCCGCGTTCCACGGCTACCTCTTATGATGCCGGGAAGGGACCGGGGCTCCGTAGCCACAAGGAAGGGGCGGACCGCTACCTGCAAGTTAGTGTCGAGGAGACAGCGATGTCGCAACACCCCGATGCCCCCGGTGCAGGTTCGGACACCCCGAACCTGGATTTCGCGGGCACTACTCCCTACGAGGACTACGTCCAGGCGGACGTTCTCACCCACCTCCAGCACACCCTCTCCGACGACCCCGGAGAGATGGTCTTCCTGGTGACGACCCAGGTCATGGAGCTGTGGTTCACCGTCATCGTCCACGAGTGGGAAACCGCCGCGAAGGCGCTCGGTGAGGACGACCTGCGGGTCGCGACGGACGCGCTCAAGCGCTCCCTGCGCCAGCTGGAGGCCCTCAACGCCTCCTGGCGGCCACTCGCCCACCTGACCCCCGCCCAGTTCAACTCGTACCGCAGCGCACTCGGCGAGGGCTCCGGATTCCAGTCCGCGATGTACCGCCGGATGGAGTTCCTGCTCGGCGACAAGTCCGCCTCGATGCTCGTCCCGCACCGCGGCGCGCCGCGCGTGTACGCCGAGCTGGAGAAGGCGCTGCACGAGCCGAGCCTGTACGACGAGACGCTGCGGCTGCTCGCCCGGCGCGGCCTGCCGGTGCCGGCCTCCGTACTGAACCGCGACCTGTCGCAGAAGTACGAGCCCTCCGCCGAGGTCGAGGCGGTCTGGACGGAGCTCTACCAGGGCGACCAGAACCACGAACTCGTCCGCCTGGGCGAGTTGCTGACCGATGTCGGTGAGCTGGTGTGGCGATGGCGCAACGACCATCTGGTCGCCACCCGGCGCGCCATGGGTTCCAAGGTCGGCACCGGCGGTTCCGCCGGGGTGGCCTGGCTGGAGAAGCGGGCCACCAAGAACGTCTTCCCCGAGCTGTGGACGGCGCGCAGCCATGTCTGAGGCCCTGAACGATCTCCAGCGGCGGGCCGCGGCGCTCGATTCCGCCGACCCGCTCGCCAAGCACCGCGAGCTGTTCGCGCTCGACGACACCGAGACGGTGTACCTCGACGGCAACTCGCTCGGCGCCCTGCCCCGCCACGTGCCGGAGCGCGTGGCCGACGTCATCACCCGCCAGTGGGGCGAGCTGCGCATCCGCTCCTGGGACGAGAGCGGCTGGTGGACCGCGCCGGAGCGGATCGGCGACCGGATCGCGCCGCTCGTCGGTGCGGCGGCCGGGCAGGTCGTGGTCGGTGACTCGACAAGTGTCAACATCTTCAAGGCGGTTGTGGGCGCGGCCCGGCTGGCGCCGGAGTCCAGGGACGAGATACTCGTCGACGCCTCCACGTTCCCCACGGACGGCTACATCGCCGATTCCGCCGCTCGTATGACGGGCCGGCGGGTCGTCCCCGTCGCCCCCGCCGACCTGCCGGCCGCCCTCGGGGCGCGCACCGCGGCGGTTCTCGTCAACCACGTGGACTACCGCACCGGCCGCCGCCACGACCTGGCCGGCCTCACCGCCGCCGCGCACCAGGCCGGCGCCCTGGCCGTCTGGGACCTGTGCCACAGCGCGGGCGCGCTGCCGGTCGGGCTCGACGAGCACGGCGTCGACTTCGCCGTCGGCTGTACGTACAAGTACCTCAACGGCGGACCGGGTTCGCCCGCCTTCCTGTACGTCGCCGAGCGCCACCAGGCCGCCTTCGACTCGCCGCTGCCGGGGTGGAACTCGCACACCGATCCCTTCGGGATGACCCCGGGTTACGCCCCGGCGGACGGCGCGGCGCGGGGCAGGGTCGGCACCCCCGACATCCTGTCGATGCTGGCGCTGGAGGCCGCGCTCGACGTCTGGGAGGGCGTCGGCGTCGAGGACGTACGCGAGAAGTCACTCGCCCTGACGGACTTCTTCCTGGAATGTGTGGAGACGTACGTGCCCGAGGGGCGGGTCGCCTCGGTGACCCCCACCGCCCACGAGGAGCGCGGCAGTCAGGTCTCGCTGCGGTGCGAGGACGGTACCGACGCGAGCGCCGTCATGCGGGAGCTGATCGCCCGCGGTGTGGTGGGCGACTTCCGCCGCCCCGACGTGCTGCGCTTCGGCTTCACCCCGCTGTACGTCGGCTTCGCGGACGCGGAGCGGGCGGCGCGTGTGCTCGGTGAGGTCCTGGCCGGGGCCTGAGCGGGAGGTGCGGGAGTCCTGAGCGGCTCCCGGGTCCGGCGGCGGGGCGGGACCTGGCATCGGCGCAGGCCCGGTGGCTGGTAGCGTCCCGACCGCTAGATCAATTGGCTGTACGTACCGAAGGGTTGGTCCCCGCATGCCGGACCCCTCAGCCGAACGGGACGCCGTCGAGGCGGAGTCGGCCTTCTCTCACCCGGCCGTCGCCCCCGACGCCACTGCGGCGTACGGCGAACACCCCGACCAGGTGGTCGACTTCTACGCACCGCGCGACGGCCGGGACCGGGCCCCGCTGGTCGTCGTCCTGCACGGCGGCGCCTGGCGGGCACCGTACGACCGGCAGCACATCTCGCCGTTCGCGGACTTCCTGGCGCGCCGGGGCTTCGCCGTCGCCAGCGTCGAGTACCGGCGGGGCGGCGAACCCGGCGGCCCCGGCGGCGCGCTTCCGCAGCAGTCCGATGCGGGGACCGAGCCGGTCGCGGGGCGCTGGCCGGACACGTTCGACGACGTGGCGGCGGCGATGGACCTGCTGCCCGCTCTCGTACGGGAGGCGCTGCCCGGCGCGGACACGCGGCGGATCGTCGTCACGGGTCACTCGGCCGGCGGCCACCTGGCACTGTGGGCGGCCGCCCGGCACGTACTGACCCCCGATTCGCCGTGGCACCTGCCGGTGGCGCCCGCCCTGCGCGGTGTCGTGGCGCTGGCGCCGATCGCGGACTTCGGCGCCGCCTGCGAACTGGGCGTGTGCGCGGACGCGGCCGTCCAGCTCCTCGGCGGCAAGGAGCACTTCGACGAGCGCAGGCCGTACGCCGATCCGGCCGCGCTGCTGCCGACCGGTATCGCCACCGTCCTCGTGCAGGGCCGTACGGACATCGTCGTACCGCAGGCGGTCGCGGAGGCGTACACCGAAGCGGCCGCGAAGGCGGGGGAGCCGGTCTGGCTGACCCTGCTGGAGGACGTCGGGCACTTCCCGCTGATCGACCCGGCGGCGGACGCCTGCGCGGTGGTCGCGGAGGAGATCGAACAGCTCGCCTACTGAGGCCGTGCGCGGCTCGCGATCGCGGACCCTGCCTGTCCGCAAGGGTTCCTACGGTGGTGGCACAAGCCGACCCGAGGGAGCCCGTAATGACAATTCTCGTGACCGGAGCGACAGGGACCGTCGGCCGCCGGGTGGTGGCCGAGCTGGTCCGCAGGGGCGAGCGGGTGCGGGCGCTGACCCGTGACCCGGCGAAGGCGGACTTCCCGGCCGGGGTCGAGACCGTACGCGGAGACCTGACCGACCCGGGGACGCTGATCCCCGCGCTGGAGGGCGTCACCGGACTGCATCTGATCACTTTCGGGGGCGCGTACTTCGAGCCGCTGACCACCGGCCGTGAGATCGTCGCGCTGGCGGCGAAGGCGGGCGTACAGCGCATCACGGTCCTCAACGGCGGCGGGCCGAGTCCGCTCCAGGAGGCGGTGGAGGCGGGGGACGTGGGCTGGACGCTGGTGATGCCGGTCGAGTTCATGGCGAACGCGCTGGAGTGGGCCGAGGGAGTCCGTACGGCGGACAGCGTCGCGGAGCCCTTCGTCGACCGGCTGAGCGCGATGGTCCACGAGGCCGACATCGGCGCGGTCGCCGCGGTGGCGCTGACCGAGGACGGGCACGCGGGGCGCACGTACACGCTGACCGGACCCGAGACGCTGACCGTGCGCGACAAGGTCCGGACCCTGGCGGCGGCGCGCGGGCGGGAGATCGCGCTGACCGAGCTGAGCGCCGGACAGGCGGCCGAGCGGTGGCGCGGCGCGGGGATGGACCAAGAGACCGTGGAGTTCATGCTGGACGTGTACGGGAACACCCCGGAGGTGGGACGGACCGTCGTGGACACGGTCGAGCGGGTCACCGGGCGCCCGGCGCGTACCTTCGCCCAGTGGGCGGCGGAGCACGCGGACGCGTTCCGGGCGGAGCGGGCGGACGACTCCGGTGAGGGGGACGCGGACATCGTCCCGGCGCGGGTCTGAGGCGGGGCGGTTCCGAGGCCCGCGCCGGTCCGAAAGGGGCGCGGGTCCGAGGAGAGGCGACGTGCGGTGGGCAGGCGTAGTACCTGGGACGGACGCGGGAGGATCCCCATCGGGGCTGACGACCGCGCCCGCCCCGGCGCCTACCGTTGGGTACGTGACCGAAACCGAGAACCGCAGCCCTGAGCTGCGCCTGGCCATGGGGGCGCTGAGCGGCCTCCGCGAAGACCTCGTCGAGGGGACGCTGGCCTACCGCCCGCTGCCGCGGATGCGAACGGACGGTGCCTACCTCCGCAAGCTCCCGGCCCGCTTGAGGGAGTACGCGGCTTGGGCGCCCCACGCGGTGGTGCTCGGCTGCGCCCTGCTGACCGTGCTGGTGGCGACGACGGTGGGGGCGAGCGGCTGGTTCTCCGGGGCGACCCTGCTGCTGCTCGGCGGCGTGTCGGCCGTCCCGGTGGCCCTGACGCTGTTCCGGCCGGTCCTGGCGTGGTGGCTGTCGCTCGTGGCCACGCTGTTGTCCGCCGGCCTGGCGAGCGGCGGCTTCGGAGCCACGTACCCGTGGATCGAGAGCGCCTTTGTCGGACACCTCGTGGTGATGGTCGTGGTGGCGGCCAGGACCAGGCCGCGCACGGCCGGCTGGATGTGGGTCCTGACGCTGGTCTTCGGGCTCATGCTGTCCACCAACAACTACGGCGGGGCGGACGACACCGCGGCGATGGCCTTCCTGTCTCTCTTCGCGCTGCTCGTCGTCACCGTGCTGCACATCCGCCGGGAGGCGAAGGAGGAGGTGACCGTGCAGCGGACCGTCACCGCCGTCGAGCGCGACCGGCGCACGCTGCTGGAGGAGCGCACGACGATCGCCCGCGAGCTGCACGACGTGGTCGCGCACCACATGTCGGTGGTCGCGATCCAGGCGGAGGCCGCCCCGTACCGGGTGGAGAACCCACCGCCGGAGCTGGAGCAGGCGTTCGTGACGATCCGCGAGAACGCGGTGGCCGCGCTGACCGAGCTGCGGCGGGTCCTCGGCGTCGTACGGGCGGAGGACCACGAGGCCCCGGACGCGCCCCAGCCGACGCTGGCGGAACTGGACGGGCTGCTGTCGAACGTGCGGGACGCGGGCCTGACGGCGGACAAGACGGTGACCGGTTCGGTGCGCGACCTGCCGCAGGGCGTCGAGCTCTCGGCGTACCGGATCATCCAGGAGGCACTGAGCAACGCGCTGCGCCACGCGCCGGGTGCGACGGCGAAGGTGGAGGTGTCGTACGTGCTCGGCGGTCTGGGCCTGCGGATCGTGAACACCGCGCCGCAGGGCCTGGTCAAGCCGTCGCCGGGGGCGGGGCACGGCATCACGGGGATGCGGGAGCGGGTGTCGATGCTGAACGGCGAGATGACGGCCGAGGCGACGGAGGACGGCGGTTACGAGGTGTCCGCGTTCATACCTGTGGCGCCCGCCGCGCCCGTGGTGGCACCGGAGCCGGCCGCGTGAGCGCCGGGAACATCCGCGTCCTGATCGTCGACGACCAGATCATGGTCCGCGAGGGTTTCACGGTCCTGCTGAACGCGATGCCGGAGATCGAGGTCGTCGGCGAGGCGGTCAACGGGCGCGAGGCGATCGCGCAGGTCGCGGCGCTGCGGCCGGACGTCGTACTGATGGACATCCGCATGCCGGAGCTGAACGGAATCGAGGCGACGCGCGAGATCGTCGCCGCCGACGCGGACGCGAAGGTGCTGGTCCTGACGACGTTCGACCTGGACGAGTACGTGTACCAGGCGCTGCGGGCCGGTGCCTCGGGCTTCCTGCTGAAGGACGCCTCGGCGCGGCAGCTCGCGGACGGCGTCCGGGTGGTGGCGTCCGGGGAGGCGCTGCTGGCCCCGACCGTCACCAAGCGCCTGATCTCGGAGTTCTCCAAGCTGTCCGAGGCCCCCCGGCCGCCCGCCCTCGCACAGATCGGGGACCTGACGGAGCGCGAGACGGAGGTGCTGGTGCTGATCGCCCAGGGACTGTCGAACGCGGAGATCGCCGCGCACCTGGTGGTGGCCGAGTCCACGATCAAGACGCATGTGAGCCGGGTGCTGGTGAAGCTGGGTCTGCGCGACCGCACACAGGCGGCGGTGTTCGCGTACGAGGCGCGGCTGGTGACACCGGGGTAGCGGGACCGGAGGCGGAGGAACGCGGGAAGCACCCGCGCCGACGCCTCCCCGTGGCGCTAACGTCTCCCCATGGCAGAGACGTTCGATCCCTGGTCGCCCTCCTTCGTGGCCGACCCGTACCCCGCCTACGCCGAGCTGCGCGCCCGTGGCCGCGCCCACTGGTACGAGCCCACGCGGCAGTGGCTGATCCCGCACCACGCCGATGTTTCCGCCCTGCTGCGCGACCGCCGCCTCGGCCGTACGTACCTGCACCGCTTCACGCACGAGGAGTTCGGCCGTACGCCGCCGCCCCCCGGGCACGAACCGTTCCACGTCCTCAACGACAGCGGGATGCTGGACCTCGAAGCCCCGGACCACACGCGCATCCGGCGGCTGGTCTCCAAGGCGTTCACCCGCGTACGGTCGAACAGCTCGCGCCGACGGTGCGACGGCTGGCGGCGGAGCTGGTGGAGGCGTTCGTCGCGCGGGGCGGCGGGGATCTGCTGTCCGAGGTCGCCGAACCGCTCCCGGTCGCCGTCATCGCGGAGATGCTCGGCATCCCGGAAGCGGACCGCGGACTGCTGCGGCCCTGGTCGGCCGACATCTGCGGGATGTACGAGCTGAATCCGCCGGAGGAGACGGCGCGGCGCGCGGTCCGGGCCTCGGTCGAGTTCTCCGCGTACCTGCGGGAGTTGATCGCCGTACGCCGCAAGGACCCGGCCCGCGACCTGATCTCCGCGCTGATCGCCGCGCACGAGGAGGGCGGCGACCGGCTCAGCGAGCAGGAGATGGTCTCCACGTGCGTGCTGCTGCTGAACGCCGGGCACGAGGCGACGGTGAACACGACGGCCAACGGCTGGTGCACGCTGCTGCGCCACCCGGAGCAGCTGGCGGCGCTGCGGGCCGATCACGGTCTTCTCCCCACGGCCGTGGAGGAGTTGATGCGGTACGACACTCCGCTCCAGCTCTTCGAACGGTGGGTGCTCGACGACATCGAGGTCGGCGGGGTGGTCGTCCCGCGCGGCTCGGAGGTGGCGCTGCTGTTCGGCTCCGCGAACCGTGACCCGGCGGTGTTCGGCCGTCCCGAGACGCTGAATCTGGCCCGCGCCGAAAATCCGCACGTCTCGTTCGGCGCGGGCATCCACTACTGCCTGGGCGCGCCGCTGGCCCGCCTCGAACTGGCGGCTTCGTTCGGCGAGCTGCTCCGCCGCGCGCCCGCGATGCGCCTCGTCGCGGAGCCGCGCTGGCGCCCGGGCTTCGTCATCCGGGGTCTCGGGGAGCTGCTGGTGGAGGTCTGAGACGGCGCGGCGCCCGGACCTCGCTCGGGTCCGGGCGTCGCGCGGTGCTTCGTGTCCCGCCTCCCGCGGGTTACTTCGTCTCCAGGTCCCGGCGGCGGAAGCCCTCCAGGCCCAGCCACACCAGCCCGGCCGCTACCAGGGTGAGGACCGCCATCGGCGTCCATTCCATCTCGGCCGCCGGCAGCTGCGGCACGTGACCGAAGGGCGAGACGAGGTTCAGCCAGTCCGGGAACTGGAGCAGCTCGCCCAGGTACCCCACGACGAACCCGTACACCGGCACGATCCACGCCGCCGCACTCGCGCGCGGGAACCAGCCGAAGAGCACGACCGCGATCCCGGCGGTGACCCACAGGGCCGGCGCGTAGGCGAGCGCCGCGCCCACCAGTTTGAGGAACAGGGAGCCGTCGGACGCCGAGGCCGCGCCGGCGAGGCCCAGTCCGATCCCGGACAGGAGCAGCACCGCCGTGCCGCCCGTCATGGCCACGACCAGGTGGCTGCCGACCCAGCTCCGGCGGGACAGACCGGTCGCCAGCAGCGGCTCCGCGCGGCCCGCGTTCTCCTCCGCCCGGGGCCGCAGCGACGCCATCACGACGTACACGCCGGCGACGAGCGCGATGATCACCATGATCATCGAGGCGAAGGACTCGGCCATCGAGGCGCCGCCGATCTCCTCCAGGGCCTCCTGGATCGGGTCGATGTTCTTGAGCGTCTCCTCGGCGTTGCCGAGGATCGACCCGTACATCGCGCTCATGAGGAACAGGCCGATGGCGAAGCCGGCCAGCGTGGAGCGGTGCAGCCGCAGCGCGAAGCCGAACGGCCGGCTGAGGGACTCGGACGCCTCCGGACTGCCGAGCCGTGCGGCGCGCAGGCCCGCGCCCACGTCCCGTCGGGTGGAGAGTACGAACCCCGCGGCCGCGCAGGCGACGGCGAGCGCCAGGCAGAGCAGAAGCGGCCACCAGCGGTTGTCGACGTAGACGTACGTGCGCTGCGCCCAGCCGATCGGCGACAGCCACGACAGCGCGCCGCTGCTGCTCGGGTCACCGGCGGCGCGCAGGACGTACGCGACGCCCAGGGCGGCGAGGGCCATGCCGGAGGCTCCGCGGCTGTGCGCGGTGAACTGCACGGTGATCATGGCGACGGCGGCGAAGACGATGCCCACGGCCGCGTGCGCGAAGCCGTACAGCAGCGAGCCGCTCGTGTCGATGCCATCGGTCCCGCGCCGGCCAGGCCGAAGGCCATGAGCAGGGCCAGTACGAGGTTGACGATCACCGCCACCGTCAGTGCGGCGGTCAGCTGCGCGTGGCGTCCGACGACGGTGGAGCGCACCAGCTCGGCGCGGCCCGTCTCCTCCTCGGTGCGGGTGTGCCGGGTGATGATCAGTACGCTCATCAGCGCGACCATCACGGCCGTGAAGCCGAGCATCTGGTGGCCCAGGATCGCGCCGACGTTGTAGTCGGACACGTAGTGGGGCGGGCCGGACATGGCGAGGCCGCCCGGGCTGTCCATGGTCTTGATCAGGGAGGCGCGGTCGGCCGGGTCCGAGTACAGCGTCTTGTAATTGTTGGCTGTGCCGAGCGTTCCCAGTAAGAGGGCGACGATCCACACGGGGAGCCGCACCCGGTCCCGGCGCAGGTTGAATCGGATCAGTGTGCCCGTTCCGGCCAGCGCGTTGCCTCCGGCGACGGAGCCCGTGGGTGCGGGCGTCCTGGTGGCGGTGGCGGTGGTCATCGGACCTCACCGTCGGCCCCGTAGTGACGCAGCATGAGCTCTTCGAGGGTGGGCGGGTGGCTCACCAGGCTGCGGATGCCGAACTCGGTCAGCTTGCGCACGGCGCCGTCGAGCTGGGCGCCGTCCACCGCGAACCGCACCCGGCCGCTGTCGGTCCGCACATCGTGCACGCCGGGCAGTGCGTCGATCCCGGTGGCCGGCCGCTCGGTCTCCGCCTCGATCGTCGTGCGGGTCAGGTGCCGCATCTCGCTGAGCGTGCCGGACTGCACGGTCCGGCCCTGGCGGATGATGCTGACGCGGTCGCAGAGCTTTTCCACCTGGGCGAGGATGTGGCTGGAGAGCAGCACGGTCTTGCCCGCGGCCTTCGCCTCGGAGATGACGTCCTGGAAGACGACCTCCATGAGCGGGTCGAGGCCGGCGGTCGGCTCGTCGAGCAGCAGCAGCTCCGCGTCGGAGGCGAGCGCGGCGACGATGGCGACCTTCTGCCGGTTGCCCTTGGAGTAGGCCCGGCCCTTCTTGGTCGGGTCCAGGTCGAAGCGTTCGACGAGGTCGTCCCTGCGCTTCTTGTCGAGGCCCCCGCGCAGCCGCGAGAGCAGGTCGATGGACTCGCCGCCGGTGAGGGTGGGCCACAGTTCGACATCGCCGGGGACGTAGGCGAGGCGCCGGTGCAGCTCGACGGCGTCGTTCCACGGGTTCTGGCCGAGCAGCCGGACGGCGCCGGAGTCGGCGCGCAGCAGGCCCAGGAGGATCCGGATGGTGGTGGACTTCCCCGCGCCGTTGGGGCCCAGGAAGCCGTGCACCTCGCCGGTCTCGACGTCGAGGTCGAGGCCGTCCAGTGCGTGCGTCTGGCCGAACGACTTGTGCAGTCCGGCCACGGTGATTGCCTTCGTCATGGTTTAGAACGTACGTTAATTTCACAAAGTTGTGAAGTTCACAAAGTGGATAAACTCGGGGGTACGGTCGACCAGAGGAGGCGATGAGCCGATGAGCAGCGAGAACACGTCCGCGACGGACCTGGAGGTGGCGGGTCCGGACGAAGAGGCGGTGTCGCGGTTCGTGGAGCGGTTCGCGTCGGAAATGACCGAGGCGGGCATGCAGCGCATGGCGTCCCGCGTCTTCGCGGCGCTGCTCGCGTCGCCGAACGCCAGCATGACCTCGGCGGAGCTCGCCGAGCAGCTCCGGATCAGCCCGGCCGCGGTCTCGGGCGCCGTCCGGTACCTCACTCAGGCCAACATGGTCAGCAGGCAGCGGGACCCCGGCACCCGGCGCGACCGTTATGTCCTGCACAACGAGCTCTGGTACGAGACCTTCACCCGCCGCGACCAGGTCCTCAGCCGCTGGGAGAAGGTTCTGCGGGACGGCGCGCAGATGCTGGGCCCATTCACGCCGGCGGGCGCTCGGGCGGCCGAGACGGCGGAGTTCTTCGAGTTCCTCCAGAAGGAACTGCTGCAACTGCTGGAGCGCTGGAAGGAGCACCGGGGCACCCCGCAGGACCGCTCCTGAACGCCCGGCCGCGAGCCGCGACCGTCAGCCGTCAGCCAGCCGTCAGCCAGCCGTCAGGCCGGCAGCGTCAGCGACCACGCCCCCGGCCGCACCGTCCAGGTCCTCGTCCGGACCGGGCCCGCCACCAGCGCGTCCGCCCGGTACCGGAAGTCCGGGCCGGAGACCGTCACGGCCAGCGCCTCCACCCGCACGTGCTCGCCGCCCCGGGGCCGGATCACCACCTCGGCGCGCCCGGCGCGCGAGCACACCGACACGTCCTCCACCGGCCGGTCCAGGTCGTTCAGCAGCACCCCGTCCGCCTCGACGCGCAGCCGGTACGTACGGACCGGGTGCGGGGCGGAAGGCGGCGCCGGCCGCACCAGCGTCCGTACCAGCGAACGGCACGTACCCCACAGGGACGCGGCGGCGGCCTTCGGGGACGGGGCGGCCGGGATGCGCAGGTCGCCCAGCACCACCCCGTCACTGTCGTCCACCAGCAGGTCCAGCCGCCGTGCCCTGCCCTCCAGGACCGCGCGTGCCGCCGCCACCGCCCCTATGGGCACGCCCAGCGCCTGCGCGATGTCCACGGACGCCCCCACCGGGATCAGCGCCAGCGCACCCGCGCCCAGCTCCCTCTCCCGGTGCAGCAGGGCCACCGCGCGCAGCAGCGCCCGGTCGTCGCCGACGACCACGGGGCGGCGGCTGCCCCGGCGGGCCAGGGCCCGCGCGAACTCCTCGGGCCCCTCCGGGAGGCAGACCCTGACGTTGGCGCCGGCGCACAGCACGTCCTTGGCGATGCGTACGGACTCGCCGTCCGAACGGCGGGCGACCGGGTCGATGACCACCAGCAACGGGTGCGCGGTGTTCACGGCGGGCTCTGGAGCCGACACCTCGGTCCTTCCTCGGGTAGCATCTTTGTGCAAGAGCCCCTTGCGCTATTGCGCCAGGGGCTTCGTCTATTCCGGGGCAACCGGTCCGACGGCTCAGTATCGGGTGTACGCCCTACGTACGCCCCCTGACCTTGGACATGCCCCGCCCGGAAGGGGTGTACGCCTGTGCCCGCACTTGTGCTGCTCGGTGCTCAGTGGGGTGACGAAGGCAAGGGAAAGGCCACCGACCTGCTCGGTGGATCCGTTGATTATGTAGTGCGCTATCAGGGCGGCAACAACGCCGGCCACACGGTTGTCGTCGGCGACCAGAAGTACGCGCTGCATCTTCTCCCTTCCGGAATCCTCACGCCAGAGTGCACGCCGGTCATCGGTAACGGCGTCGTCATCGACCCGTCGGTCCTGCTCTCCGAGCTGAGCGGTCTGAACGAGCGAGGCGTCGACACGTCCAAGCTCCTGATCAGCGGCAACGCCCACGTCATCACGACGTACAACGTCACGGTCGACAAGGTGACGGAGCGCTTCCTCGGCAAGCGCAAGATCGGCACCACGGGCCGCGGTATCGGCCCGACGTACGCGGACAAGATCAACCGCACCGGCATCCGCGTGCAGGACCTCTACGACGAGTCGATCCTGACTCAAAAGGTCGAGGCGGCTCTGGAGATCAAGAACCAGCTGCTCACGAAGCTGTACAACCGCCGCGCGATCGAGGCCGGGCAGATCGTCGAAGAGCTGCTGACGCACGGCGAGAACATCAAGCAGTACGTCGCCGACACGACGCTGATCCTGAACAACGCGCTCGACGAGGACAAGGTCGTCCTGTTCGAGGGCGGCCAGGGCACGCTGCTCGACGTCGACCACGGCACGTACCCCTTCGTCACGTCGTCGAACCCGACCGCCGGCGGTGCCTGCACCGGCACGGGCGTGGGGCCGACGAAGATCAGCCGGGTCATCGGCATTCTCAAGGCGTACACCACCCGCGTCGGCGCCGGTCCGTTCCCGACGGAGCTATTCGACGAGGACGGCGAGGCGCTGCGCCGCATCGGCGGCGAGCGCGGTGTCACCACCGGCCGCGACCGTCGCTGCGGCTGGTTCGACGCGCCGATCGCGCGGTACGCGACGCGGGTCAACGGTCTGACGGACTTCTTCCTCACGAAGCTGGACGTGCTGACCGGCTGGGAGGAGATCCCGGTGTGCGTGGCGTACGAGATCGACGGCAAGCGCGTCGAGGAGCTCCCGTACAGCCAGACCGACTTCCACCACGCGAAGCCGATCTACGAGACGCTTCCGGGCTGGTCCGAGGACATCACCAAGGCGAAGACCTTCGACGACCTTCCGAAGAACGCGAAGGCGTACGTGAAGGCGCTGGAGGAGATGTCGGGCGCGCCGATCTCGGCGATCGGTGTCGGCCCCGGCCGGACCGAGACGATCGAGATCAACTCGTTCATCTAGCGGTTGCCGCTCCTGCGGCAGAAGGGCCGTGGCGTGTTCGCACGCCACGGCCCTTCGCGCTGTCCGGGACGACGCCGGAGCCGCTGCGGCCGGCAGGCACCGCTCCGGCCCCGTCACCCCGACTTCGTGTACGTGAGGGACTCGCCCGTGGCCGGGTTCACCCGGCGCAGGCGGCCGTCGGGGAGCAGGGTCACCTCGGTGGCCGCGCCCGGGGAGCAGGAACTCATCGGCTCCCCGACCGTCACCCGGGACGGGCCGATCCTGAGCGGGCCGTCGCCGGTGGGGGCGGCGGACAGGTCCGCCTGGAAGACGCAGTGGTACGTGCCGCCGCCCTGGGTGGGGCCGTCGGCCGTGAGGGACAGGACGGTGTCGCCGGCGTCTCCCTGCTGGATGACCAGGCTGCGCGTGCTGCGGCCCGCGTCGCTGTCGAGGCTGCCGCTCCAGGTGCCGAGGTAGCCGGTGGGTACGGCGCCGCCGCCCGGGGTGGCGCTCGGGGCCGGGGTGGCGGGGGAAGCGGTACCGGTCGCCGGGGTCTGCTTGGCCGGCTGCCGGGCGGGCGGTGTGGTGGTCTTCTTCGTGTGGTCGCCCGTCGCGTTCATGAAGGCGTACACCGCGCCGCCCGCGCCCAGGGCGACGATCAGCGCCACGGCGATCAGCGCGGCGGTCGAACGGCCGCTGCGGGGCGGCGGCTCGGCGAGCGGGGGCTGGTAGGCGTACTGGGTGGCCGGGTAGCCGTAGCCGCCGGGGGGCGTGTGCGGCTGTGACGGCTGCGGCGGGACGTACGGGATGTACGGGGCGGACGGGGCGGACGGCGACACCAGCGTCGGCGTCGCGTACGGAGCGGGGGCAGGTGCCGCTGGGCCGGGGGCTGCGGGGCCGGGTGCCGCCGGGCCGCTGCCGCGCCGCGGCGTCTGCTCGGTCGCCGGGTCTCCGGGGTGGTGAGTCGTTGTGGCGGGTTGCGTTCCACGCCCTGCGGGGAGTGCCACGGCGCCGCCGCTCCCGGCGCCCTGGTCCGCGGGGCCGGGGGTCTCGGGCGGCCCGGACACCTCCGCCTCCGGGTTCTCGACCTCCAGGAGTTCCACGGCGTGGCGCCCGAGCCGGGCCACCAGGGCGGCCGGGAGCCAGGGATCGCCGCCGTCGCCGGACCGGGTGCGCGCCAGTACGTCGTCGAGGGCGGGGCGCGCCGCCGGGTCCTTGTGCAGGCAGGAGCGGATCAGGTCCTGGAGGCCCTCCGGGGTCCCGTCCAGCCGCGGCGGTTCGGTGGCGATGCGGTACATCAGCGCGTGGATCCCGCTGTCGGCCGTGCCGAAGGGGAGGCGGCCCGTCGCGGCGTACGCCAGTACCGAACCCAGACAGAAGATGTCGCACGCCGGTGTGATCCGCTCGCCCCGGACCTGTTCCGGCGCCATGAAGCCGGGGGAGCCGACCAGGGCGCCGGTCCTCGTCAGGGCGGCCGCGTCCGTGACCGTCTCCAGGGCGCGCGCGATGCCGAAGTCGATGACGCGCGGGCCGTCGATGGTGATCAGGATGTTGGACGGTTTCAGGTCGCGGTGGATGAGGCCCGCCGCGTGGATGTCGCGCAGCGCGTGCGCGAGGCCCGCCCCCAGGATGTGGACGGAGCGTTCCGGCAGCGGGCCGTGGCCGCTGGAGACGCCGGAGATCACGGAGTGGAGGTCCGGGCCCGCGACATAACCCGTGGCCACCCACGGGACCGTCGCTTCCGTGTCGGCGTCCAGCACCGGCGCCGTCCACTGGCCGCCTACCCGCCGCGCCGCCGCCACTTCCTGGCGGAAGCGGGCGCGGAACTCCTCCTGCTCGGCGAGTTCCTCGCGCACCAGCTTGACGGCGACGGTACGGCCACGGCCGGAGCGGGCCAGATAGACGTGCCCCATCCCGCCCGCGCCGAGCCGGGCCAGCAGCCGGTAGGCGCCGATCCGTTGCGGGTCGCTCGGTCCCAGTTTGTCCATGGCAGCGCCACCCCTCCCCCGGGACGTCCCCCAGTGGCCCGAGGATAATGCGCCGGTACGACAACGACGGGCCTGGGCGCCCTACGGTTCCGCGACCCGCTCCAGCGCTTCGGAGAGCCGCTCCAGCACCCGTACGGTCTCGGCGAATCCCTCTTCGCCCAGCTCTGTCCGCAGCCGGGCGGCCAGCGCCGCGTGACCCGGCTCGATCTTCCGTACGGCGTCCCGTCCCGCCTGGGTGGGGCGCAGGAGTTTCGCCCTGCGGTGGGCCGGGTTCGGGGCATACTCCGCCAGTCCCTTCGTCACGAGCAGGTCGGCGATGCGCTGCACGCTCTGGCGGGTGATCCCCATGGTGCGGGCGATTCCGGCGACCGGCAGGGGCTCGCGCAGGACGGCGCCGACGACCTGCCACCAGGCGGCCGTCAGCCCCGCCGGGCGGGCCAGTTCCTCGGAGACGGCGAGGAACTGGCCGTTGAGGCGGAAGGTGCCGAGCGCGGTACGGCTCAGCAGCTCCTGCTCACGGGTGCCGCTCACGACTCCAGCACCTCGTAGGCGGCCGGGTCCGAGTCGTGGAACAGCCGGTACCAGGCGTCGAGCTTCTCGCCCTCGTACACACCGAGGCGGGCGAAGACCTCGCGGGCGAGCGCGACGGGTTCGGTCGGGCCGGCCGTGATCAGAAGGCCGTCGTCGTCTGTGACGGCGTCCTCGTCGCGGTAGTGCTCGCCGCCCTTGTACCCGGTGGCGGCGAGGTAGAAGGAGACGGCGCTGGTGTGTGCGCGGTCGTCGAGCAGTCCCTCGCGGGCCAGACCGGCCGTCGCGCCGCAGATGGCCGCGACCGGCACGCCCGCGTCGAGGAACGCGCGCGCCTTGCGGGCGAAGGGCGCCAGGTCGTCCGAGGTGTCCCAGAGGGAGGCGCCGGTGAGGATGAGCAGCGCGCTGTCCCGCGGCCGTACGTTGTCCAGGGTGAGGTCCGGCTGGATGCGTACGCCGCCCATGGTCGTGACGGGTGCGCCGGTCGCGGCGACGGTCCTGACGGTGTAGCCGTTCTGGGCGAGGAAGGCGGTGGTGTGGCCCGTCTCCCAGTCGGCATAGGTGTCGTAAACGGCGAGGTGCACGGTCTTGCCTGCCATGACGCTCTCCTCGGGTCGAAGCCTTATGGCAGAATGCTGTCATCATGACAGCTTGTTGTCAATGTCCTCGCAGTGCCATCGACACCCTGCCCACCAAAGTGGCGCAGGCCATACAAGGTGGCCATGTCGGCTCCCACCAGCGCGTCCCTACCCTGGGGCCATGACCCCTCATGTCGACTCCCGGGCCGGCGCGGCCGTGAAGGCCGCAGACCGCGCGCACGTGTTCCACTCCTGGTCCGCCCAGGGCCTGATCGACCCGCTCGCCGTCGCCGGCGCCGAGGGCTCGTACTTCTGGGACTACGAGGGCAACCGCTACCTCGACTTCACCAGCGGCCTCGTCTTCACCAACATCGGCTACCAGCACCCGAAGGTCGTCGCGGCGATCCAGGAGCAGGCCGCGAAGCTCTCCACCTTCGCGCCCGCCTTCGCCGTCGAGCCGCGCTCCGAGGCCGCACGCCTCATAGCCGAGCGCACCCCTGGCGACCTCGACAAGATCTTCTTCACCAACGGCGGCGCCGAGGCTATCGAGAACGCCGTCCGCATGGCCCGTCTGCACACGGGCCGCCACAAGGTGCTGGCCGCGTACCGCTCGTACCACGGAGGCACCACCACCGCGATCAACCTGACCGGCGACCCGCGCCGCTGGGCCTCCGACAACGGCACCTCGGGCACCGTCCACTTCTGGGCGCCGTTCCTCTACCGCTCGGCCTTCTACGCCGAGAACGAGGCCGAGGAGTGCGCCCGCGCGCTCCAGCACCTTGAGGACACCATCGCCTTCGAGGGGCCGGCCGCGATCGCCGCGATCGTGCTGGAGACCATCCCCGGCACGGCGGGCATCATGACGCCGCCCGCCGGCTACCTCGCCGGGGTGCGCGAGATCTGCGACCGGTACGGCATCGTCTTCGTCCTCGACGAGGTCATGGCGGGCTTCGGCCGTACGGGCAAGTGGTTCGCCGCCGAGCACTTCGACGTCGTACCGGACCTGATGACCTTCGCGAAGGGCGTCAATTCCGGTTACGTGCCGCTGGGCGGCGTCGCGATCTCCGGCGCGATCGCCGAGACCTTCGACAAGCGCCCCTACCCGGGCGGTCTCACGTACTCGGGCCACCCGCTGGCGTGCGCCGCCGCCGTCGCCACCATCCAGGTGATGGAGGAGGAGCGCGTCGTCGAGAACGCGGCGCTGATCGGCGAGACGGTGATCGCCCCCGGTCTGCGCGAGCTGGCGGAGCGACACCCGAGCATCGGCGAGATCCGCGGCACGGGCATGTTCTGGGCCCTGGACCTGGTCAAGGACCGCGAGACGCGCGAGCCGCTCGTCCCGTACAACGCCTCGGGCGCGGACAACGCCCCGATGGCGGCGTTCGGAGCGGCCTGCAAGAAGAACGGACTGTGGCCCTTCATCAACATGAACCGCACGCACGTCGTCCCGCCGTGCAACGTCACCGAGGCGGAGGCGAAGGAGGGCCTGGCCGCCCTCGACATCGCCCTGTCGGCGGCGGACGAGCACACCACCGCGGCCTGACGGCATCAGTGGCCGCGCGGGCGGGGACGACCTCCCCGTCCCGCCCGCGCGGGATCCTTCGGAAGGTTTCCGGCCGCACCGCCTAAGGTGTCCGGAGCCATACGAAGGGGAAAGACCTCATGCCCGCGAGCGGACCTGTCACCCGCAACACCCTGCGGCAGCAGATAGCCGACGCGCTGCGTGACGAAGTGCTCGCGGGGCGTCTGCGGCCGGGCCAGGAATTCACCGTCAAGCAGATCGCCGACCAGTACGGCGTCTCCGCGACGCCCGTCAGGGAAGCACTCGTGGACCTGGCGGCGCAGAGCCTGCTCGACTCCGACCAGCACCGCGGTTTCCGGGTCCGCGAGATCTCCGTGGCGGACTTCCGCTCCATGGTCGAGGCCCGTTCCCTGATCACCGACGGCGTCTTCCGCAACCTCGCCGAAGCCGGCTGGAGCGGCGCGCACGCCGACGTGCTGCTGGCCATCGGCCGCCGGGCCGACGAGGCCGCGCGGGCCGCGCGCGCCGGGGACCTGGACATCTTCATCGGGTACGACCTGCGCTTCTGGCGCGAGCTCGGCGCCCTCGTCGACAACCCGCACATCTCCGGTTTCCTGCACCAACTGCGGCTGCGCTGCTGGGTCTTCTCCGTGCCGTACCTGCGCGCCGACCCGGGGCTCAGGAACCGCTTGTGGCAGGACCACTCGCAGGTCGTGGACGCGGTGACGCGGGGGGACGCGGAAGCCGTACGGGCGGTCATCGGGGCGTTCCACGCGCAGATGCTGGCGTGGGCCGCGCGCCTGGACAGCGGCCGGCTGGAGCGTCCGCAGCAGTGACAGCCGACCTGACGGTCGTCGTCCCCGCCTACAACGAGGAACGGCGCCTGGGCCCCACCCTGGACGCGATCTGCGCCCACCTGAACGCGAACCCCGGCCGCTGGGGCGGCTGGGAACTGATCGTCGTCGACGACGGCTCCACGGACGGCACGGCCGACGCGGTACGGGCGGCCGCCGCCCGCGAGCCGCGCATCCTGCTCGTGGAGGCCGACGAGGCGGGCAACCGCGGCAAGGGCCACGCCCTGCGGCGCGGCGTCATCGCCTCGCGCGGCGCCCGGGTGCTCGTCACGGACGCGGACCTGGCCACCCCCATCGAGGAACTCGACCGCCTCGACAAGGAACTCTCCCAGGACGACGAGGGCCTCGCCGCCGCCATAGGCTCGCGCGCCCACCCCGAGTCGTCCATCGACGTACACCAGCGGCGCCTGCGCGAGTGGCTCGGGCGGATGGGCAACCGGCTCATACGGGCCGTCGCCGTGCCCGGCATACGGGACACCCAGTGCGGCTTCAAGCTCTTCGACGGCGACAAGGCACGGGCCGCCTTCGCCGACGCCCGCCTCGACGGGTGGGGGATAGACGTGGAGATCCTCCAGTTCTTCCGGCGGGCGGGCTGGCAGGTGGCCGAGGTGCCGGTGCGGTGGGCCCACCAGGAGGGCTCCAAGGTCAGGCCGGCCGACTACGGCAAGGTGCTCTACGAGCTCGTACGGCTGAAGGCGCGGCGCGTGCGGCGCGCCGACCTCGCCGTCGGCGCCCTTTTCCTGCTGGCCTCCGTACTGCTCTACAAGGGGCTGTGGGCCGACCTCGACCACCGGTATCTGGCCGACTCCGGACACGACCAGAACCAGTGGGAGTGGTTCTTCGCCGTCACCGCCGACAACGTCACCGGGCTGCGCAACCCGCTCTTCACCACCGCGCAGAACTACCCGGACGGCGTGAACCTCATGGCCAACACGGTCATGCTCGGCCTGTCCGTGCCCCTCGTCCCCGTGACGCTCGCCTTCGGCCCGACCACGACCTGGGCGCTCGTCCTGACGGCCGGCCTGGCCGCGACCGCCGTCGCCTGGTACTGGCTGATCGTCAGGCGGGTCGCGCGCGGCCGCTGGGCGGCCGCCGCCGGCGCGGCGCTGTGCGCCTTCGCGCCGCCGATGATCTCGCACGCCAACGCGCATCCGAACTTCGCCGTTCTCTTCATGATCCCGGTGATCATCGACCGGGCGCTGCGGCTCTGCGAGGGGAAGCGAGTCGTACGGGACGGGGTCCTGCTGGGGCTGTTCGCGACGTACCAGATCTTCCTCGGCGAGGAGCCGCTCCTCCTCGCCGCCATGGGCATGCTGCTCTTCGCGCTCTTCTACGCCCTCGCCCACCGCGAGGCGGCCCGTGCGGCGTGGCGCCCGCTACTCAAGGGGCTCGGGGTGGCGGCCGCCGTGTGCGTACCGCTGGTCGCCTTCCCGCTGTACTGGCAGTTCTTCGGCCCGCAGAGCTACCACAGCGTCCTGCACGGCGACAAAGCCGGCAACAGCCCGCTCGCCTTCCTGGAGTTCTCCGGGCGCGCCCTGCTCGGCGACGAGGCACGGGCCGATCCGCTCGCGATGAACCGCACCGAGCAGAACGCCTTCTACGGCTGGCCGCTGACGGGACTCGCCTTCGCCGTCGCGCTGGCCCTGTGGCGGCTGCCGCTGGTCAAGGCGCTCACCTGCACCACCCTGGCGGCGGCGCTGCTCTCCCTCGGGCCCAAGTTCCGTATCCCGTACACCGAGGTGATCCTGCCGGGCCCCTGGCGGGCGCTCGCCCACCAGCCGCTCTTCGAGTCGGTGATCGAGTCGCGGGTGGCGATGATCTGCGCCCCGGCGCTCGGCATCCTGGTGGCGCTCGCGGCCGACCGCCTGCGCACCGCTCCCGACCGCCTGTCGCGCACCCTCGGGCTCACCGCCGTCGCCCTCGCCCTGCTGCCGATCGTGCCGACGCCCATGCCGGTGCGGGAGCGGCCCCCGGTCCCGGCCTTCATCACCGAGGGGACGTGGAAGTCGTACGTCGCCGAGGGCGAATCGGTGGTCCCCGTCCCGCTCCCGGACCCCGGGAACGCGGAGGCGCTGCACTGGCAGTCCGCCACGGCGCCCGATTTCGCCGTACCCGGCGGGTACTTCAACGGCCCGTGGGGCCCGGACCGCATCGGCATCTACGGCGCCTCCCCGCGCCACACCTCGAACCTGCTGCGCGACATCCGGTACGGGGCCGCGACCCCCGTGATCGGCGCCAACTGGCGGGCGCAGGCCCGCGCCGACCTGGACTTCTGGCGGGCGGGCGTGGTCGTCCTGGCGCCGCAGGACAACGCCCGGGCGCTGCGCGACGCGGTCACGCGGCTGCTCGGCGAGCCGGGGAAACCGGTGGGCGGGGCCTGGATCTGGGACGTGGGCAGCGGTCGGCGGGACAACTGAGTCCCACCCGCCAACTGTCCGCGGCGACTTGCTGGCACTACGCTGCCTGGACCGTCGCACGAACCCAGTGGAGAGCGAGCCGTACGTGGCCTGTGACCTGTGGCTGGTCCCCCTCGTCGATGTGCTGTGCCACAGCCCCGACAATCCCTTCGCCGAAGAGATAGCGTCGTACGACAAGGCCCTCACCGACGCGGGCCTGCCGACCGTTCCCGTGTTCGCCTACATGCCGGGCCTCTCGGGCGATGTCGCCCCCGTGGCGGGCTTCGACTACGACGCCCTGCATTTCCTGCGGCGCGCGTACCTGCTTCAGCTGTGCGGTCTCGAAGTGACCCCGGTGGACGCCCTGGGCGGCGACTACGAGCAGCTCCTGGAGATGTTCGAGTCGACGGCCCAGCAGTCGCACCTGGTCTGGCACTACGACCACGCCGGCGCGTACGTCCCGGTGGACTACGCGGCGCCCCTGTCCAACGAGGAGCTCCTGGCGGGCGGTGGGCCCCTGGGCTCCACGCAGGGCCTGCTGCGGGAGCTGGAATTCGTCGCCCCCGCGATCGGCATCGACCCGGCGAACCCGCCGTCGGCGCCCCGGCCGCCGGAGCGCCCGACCACCCTGGAGGAGCCGGCCGACGCTCTTCCGTACGACGAGAACCCCTTCGCCCGCGAACGTCACGTCTGGCTCGGCCTGCACGCGGCGGCGACCAGGAGCCTGGGCCAAGGCTCCATGATCATATTCAGTTAGCGGTCCGCTCCGGCGCCTCAGCGCGGCTCCGGGGGCCGCTGGCGCGGCATGTTCGGCCGGGTGCCCGGAGGGAGCGTGTACCGCCCGGCCGACGCTCCGCCGTCCGGCCGGGCGGAGCCCGGCCCGCCCGCCGACTGCATCACCATCGGCGCCGGGCCCGCCCGGAACTCCACCATCCAGTCAGCCGTCTCCGACCGCACCAGCTCCGAGATGTCCTCCGAGAAGCGCCGCAGCACGTTCAGGCAGCGCTCGGCCGCCTCACCGGCCGTCCCCTCGGCGGGGCCGAGCATCTCCCGTACGCTCTCCGACGCCCAGTCGAACTGGAGCGCCTGCAACCGCCGCTGCACCGCCTGCGCCGCGGCCACGTCCCGCATCCACCCCGACGTGAATCCGAAGTACCGGTCGCAGGCCAGGCACGCGCCTCCCAGCAGCAGCGACAGGTATCCCCACCCCGCCGCGCCGTCCACCGCTCCCGCCAGGTCGACGAGCGGCAGCGCGGCCCCGACGATCACGCCGGCGGCCGTACCGGTGCGCAGGGCCCGCGCGGCGCGGCGCTTGCGGGCACGGTCGGCGAGGTACCAGTCGGCCGTGTGCAGCGCGCCCGCCTCCACCCACCGGTAGAGCTCGTCGAGACGCTCCGCGGGCTCGCCCCAGTCCCCGAGCGGAAAGGGCCTGCCGGTCAGATCGTCCTCGTCGTGCGACTGCTCGGTGGCACCCCCGCCCTCCTTCCGGGCGGGCCCCTCGGGCTGCATCTCCGGCTGGCTCACCGGGCACTCCTCTGCGCTTGCGCTCTGTCCGTGACCTTGCGAGTAAGTAGTGGTGCGGCGTGCGTGACGCGGTGTGACGCGATGCGACGTGCGATGCGCGCGTGCGTACCGATACGCAAGTCGCACCACGCATACGCAGGGCCTTCCTACCGCCGAATGGTGGGCCGTGGAGCCGGTATACCGGTTTTTCCGGCCGGAACCGCGCCGTGGTCAGGTAGAGGAGCCCGCAAGTCTCACCCGAAAGAGTCGCCTCGTACGGCATGGGCATGGTGCCCGGCGAACACGTAGGCTCGCCGTACCGAAACAATCGTCGTCGAAGTGCCAGGAGTGACCGTGATTCCCGGTGGTGGCCAGCCCAACATGCAGCAGCTGCTTCAGCAGGCCCAGAAGATGCAGCAGGATCTCGCCAGGGCCCAGGAGGAGCTCGCCGCGACGGAGGTCGACGGACAGGCCGGCGGTGGCCTGGTCCGGGCGACCGTCAACGGCTCCGGAGAGCTCCGTGGCCTGGTGATCGACCCCAAGGCGGTCGACCCGGAGGACACCGAGACCCTCGCGGACCTGATCGTCGCCGCCGTCCAGGCCGCGAACGAGAACGCGCAGCAGCTCCAGCAGGAGAAGCTCGGCCCGCTGGCCCAGGGGCTGGGAGGCATGCCGGGGCTGCCCTTCTAAGGCGGCCCCGCAGCAACTACCGTACGTATCAGGCACGACCGGCAGGGCAAGGAAGGCAATCCGTTGTACGAAGGCGTGGTCCAGGACCTCATCGACGAGTTGGGCAGGCTGCCCGGCGTCGGTCCCAAGAGCGCGCAGCGGATCGCCTTCCACATCCTCCAGGCCGAGCCGACCGATGTACGCCGCCTCGCCCATGCCCTCCTGGAGGTCAAGGACAAGGTCCGTTTCTGCGCGGTGTGCGGCAATGTCGCGCAGGAGGAGCGGTGCGGGATCTGCCGTGATCCCCGCCGCGACCCGGCGGTCATCTGCGTCGTCGAAGAGCCCAAGGATGTCGTCGCGGTCGAGCGGACGCGGGAGTTCCGCGGCCGCTACCACGTGCTCGGCGGGGCCATCAGCCCGATCGAGGGCGTCGGCCCCGACGACCTGCGGATCCGTGAGCTGCTCGCGCGGCTCGCGGACGGTGCCGTCACCGAGCTGATCCTGGCCACCGATCCCAACCTGGAGGGCGAGGCCACGGCCACCTACCTCGCCCGGATGATCAAACCCATGGGTCTGCGGGTGACACGCCTGGCCAGTGGACTCCCCGTCGGGGGAGATCTTGAGTACGCCGACGAGGTCACGCTGGGCCGTGCCTTCGAGGGGAGACGATTGCTCGATGTCTGACGCCAACGCAAAGCTGCTGCACGCGGTCGCGCAGGATCCGGACGATTTCGCCGTCCAGATCGCCGACCAGATCGAGAGCTTCATCGTCGCGGTCACGGAAGTGGCCAAGGGCGACGAGCCGGACAGCGCTGTCCCGTTCCTGCTGCTGGAGGTGTCCCAGCTTCTCCTCGCGGGAGGCCGGCTGGGGGCGCACGAGGACATCGTTCCCGACGAGCGGTACGAGCCGGACCTCGGCCCGGAGCCCGACCCGGACGACCTGCGGCAGCGTTTCGCCGTCATGCTCGACCCGATCGACGTCTACTCCGAGGTCTTCGACCCGTACGAGCCGCGCAAGGCGCCCGTCGCCTGCCGCATCTCCGACGACCTGGCCGACGTCATCACCGACCTGCGCCACGGCCTGGCCCACTACCGGGCGGGCCGCACCACCGAAGCCCTCTGGTGGTGGCAGTTCTCGTACTTCTCCAACTGGGGCTCCACCGCCTCCGCCTGCCTGCGCGCCCTCCAGTCCCTGGTGGCGCACGTCCGTCTCGACCAGCCGCTCCAGGAGCTGGACGGCCTGGACACGGACGAGGACCTGGGCGAGGAGGACCTGGAGCTGGAGGCGGGCAAGGTCATGGCCGAGGAACTGGCGGGCCCGCTGGGCCTGCGCACGGCCACCTGACGCCCCCCGCGACCGTGGGAGGAGACTGTGTGAGGAGGACCACGTTCCGCGTACTGCGAGTCGTCCGGGGCAGGCATCCTCACCGAGCGGGCAGGGCTGCCGCGTGATCGGATCGTGAGCGGGACATCTCACGATGCGATACCACGTAGGCGGGCCCGGTCCGCTCGGTAAACTGAGCCGACCGCAGTAATGACTAACGAGGAGCGCACGTGGGCCTTGTCGTGCAGAAGTACGGAGGCTCCTCCGTTGCCGATGCCGAAGGCATCAAGCGGGTCGCCAAGCGAATCGTCGATGCCAAGAAGAACGGCCACCAGGTCGTTGTCGTGGTTTCGGCGATGGGCGACACGACGGACGAGTTGATCGATCTCGCCGAGCAGGTATCCCCGATCCCTGCCGGCCGTGAATTCGACATGCTGCTGACAGCGGGTGAGCGCATCTCCATGGCCCTGCTGGCCATGGCGATCAAAAACCTGGGCCACGAGGCCCAGTCGTTCACGGGCAGCCAGGCAGGTGTCATCACCGACTCGGTCCACAACAAAGCGCGCATCATCGATGTCACGCCGGGCCGGATCCGCACCGCCCTCGACGAGGGCAACATCGCCATCGTCGCAGGCTTCCAGGGTGTGTCCCAGGACAAGAAGGACATCACCACCCTCGGCCGGGGCGGGTCGGACACGACCGCGGTCGCCCTCGCGGCAGCGCTGGACGCCGAGGTCTGTGAGATCTACACCGATGTGGACGGTGTCTTCACCGCCGACCCCCGGGTCGTGAAGAAGGCCCGGAAGATCGACTGGATCTCCTTCGAGGACATGCTGGAGCTCGCAGCCTCCGGCTCCAAGGTGCTGCTGCACCGGTGCGTGGAGTACGCACGCCGATACAACATCCCGATCCACGTCCGCTCGTCCTTCTCCGGACTGCGCGGCACCTGGGTCAGCAACGAGCCGCAAGGGGACCAGCAGGTGGAGCACGCCATCATCTCCGGAGTCGCCCACGACGTCTCCGAAGCCAAGGTCACCGTCGTCGGTGTGCCGGACAAGCCGGGCGAGGCCGCGGCGATCTTCCGGTCCATCGCGGACGCCGAGATCAACATCGACATGGTCGTGCAGAACGTCTCGGCCGCGTCGACGGGTCTCACCGACATCTCCTTCACCCTTCCCAAGACCGAGGGCCGCAAGGCCATCGACGCCCTGGAGAAGACGCGGAGCGCCATCGGGTTCGACTCGCTCCGTTACGACGACCAGATCGGCAAGATCTCCCTGGTCGGCGCCGGTATGAAGACCAACCCGGGTGTGACGGCCGGCTTCTTCGAGGCGCTGGCCGACGCGGGTGTGAACATCGAGCTGATCTCGACGTCCGAGATCCGCATCTCGGTCGTCACCCGCGCCGACGACGTCAACGAGGCCGTGCGCGCCGTGCACTCGGCGTTCGGCCTCGACAGTGACTCCGACGAGGCGGTCGTCTACGGCGGCACCGGAAGGTGACCCGCACGTGACGGACAAGCCGACGCTCGCGGTCGTCGGAGCGACCGGAGCCGTCGGCGCCGTCATGCTCCAGATCCTCTCCCAGCACGCCGATGTCTGGGGCGAGATCCGTCTCCTCGCCTCCCCGCGCTCGGCTGGCCGCAAGCTGGTCGTGCGCGGGGTGGAGACCGAGGTCCTGGCGCTGTCGGAAGAGGCCCTGGAGGGCGTCGACGTCGCGATGTTCGACGTACCCGACCAGGTGGCCGCGCAGTGGGCGCCGGTCGCCGCCGCCAAGGGCGCGGTGGTGGTGGACAACTCCGCCGCCTTCCGGATGGACCCGGACGTTCCGCTGGTCGTCCCCGAGGTCAATCCGCATGCCGTACGGGTCCGGCCGCGTTCCATCGTGTCGAGCCCGAACTGCACCACCCTCTCGATGATCGTCGCGGTGGGCGCCCTGCACGCCGAGTTCGGCCTGGCCGGGCTCGTCGTCTCCTCGTACCAGGCGGTGAGCGGTGAGGGCCGGGCCGGCGTCGACGCGCTGCGCGACCAGCTCTCGCTCGTCGCCGGTACGGAGCTGGGCACGAACCCGGGCGACGTACGGCGGGCGGTGGGCGACGACACCGGGCCCTTCGCCGCGCCGATCGCGCTGAACGTGGTGCCGTGGGCCGGGACGCTCATGGACGACGGCTGGTCGTCTGAGGAGCTCAAGGTCCGCGCCGAGTCGCGCAAGATCCTGGACCGGCCCGGGCTGCCGGTGTCGGTCACCTGTGTACGGGTGCCGGTGCTCACGACGCACTCGCTGGCCGTGCACGCGCGCTTCGAGAACGAGGTGTCGGTCGAGCGGGCGCACGAGATCCTCGCGACCGCCCCGGGTGTGGTGCTCTTCGACAATCCGGCCGCGGGGGAGTTCCCGACGCCGGCGGATGTCGTGGGCACCGATCCGACGTGGGTGGGGCGGGTGCGACGGTCGCTGGACGACCCCACCGCGCTCGAACTCTTCGTGTGCGGCGACAATCTCCGCAAGGGTTCCGCGCTGAACACGGCGCAGATCGCCGAGCTGGTGGCCGCCGAAATAAGGACGGCGTGAACCGGAACACTGCGTAGACTCTGTGAACGCTCTGTGAGTAAGTCGAAGTCTGTACTACTTGAACCGGGGCGTTGTTCTGTTCGATTATTCGCTCCCCGCCTTACTGCAACCGGCAGTCGGGAGGGGAGCGTCTTTGCGGTCGCCCCGGCACACTGTCGCGACACAAGGGGCATTCAGGAGGGCGAGTGCGCATGCGGGCGTTTGTCACACCGTCAAACACGGTGCCTCGCGCGTACAACCCTGGCGGGGGGAAGCGTGTCCAACAGGCGTGGCAGAGGTTCTCGACATCACAGTGGTCCCGGTTCGCGGCGCGGCGGTACGCCCGATCCGGCGGCCCCGCACGCTCGGCGGCATGCCGGTGATCGCCCCCATGCCGACGGCACGTACCGCCCGCATACCGTCTCCGCGCGAGGGCACTGAAGACGCCATGACCGCGGGCACCACAGTCGATCACCTGACCGAGACCTATCGGGCCCACTACCGCTCGCTGCTGGGCCTCGCGGCACTTCTCCTCGACGACACGGCCTCCTGCGAGGACGTGGTGCAGGAGGCGTTCATACGCGTGCACTCCGCGCGCAACCGTGTGCGCGACCCCCAGAAGACGCTGGCGTACCTGCGCCAGACCGTCGTCAACCTCTCCCGCTCCGCGCTGCGCCGCCGCATCCTCGGGCTGAAGCTGCTGTCGAAGCCCATGCCGGACATGGCGAGCGCGGAGGAGGGGGCGTACGACCAGCTGGAGCGTGACGCGCTGATCAAGGCGATGCGCGGACTCCAGCGGCGCCAGCGCGAGGTGCTGGTCCTGCGGTACTTCGCGGACATGACCGAGGCCCAGTGTGCCGAGACGCTCGGCATATCCCTGGGCTCGGTGAAGGCGTACGGCTCACGCGGCATAGCGGCGCTGCGCGTCGCCATGGAGGCTTCGGCATGAGCAGTAAGCAAGAGCGGCACGGGCCGGACGGGCCGTTGAACGACCTGACTGGAAAAGCGATTGTGAACGACGGTCCGAACGACGAGCGCAACGAGCACGACGAGCACGACGAGCACGACGAGCGCAACGAGCACGTCGAGCATGACGAGCGCGTTGAGCGTGACAAGGCCGCAGCTCCGGAGGAGCGCGCGGAGCGTGACGAGGCCGCAGCTCCGGAAGAGCGGGCAGAGCCTGACGAGGCCGCGGCGCCGGAAGAGCGCATCGCACGGCACGACGGGCGCGAGGTGCGCGAAGAGCTCGGCAAGACCTTCGACCTGAGCCTCGACGAGGAGCTCGGCACCGACGAGCTTGCCCTGCGCAGGCTGCTGCACGGCGCGGTGGACGAACTGGAGCCCTCCCAGGGCGCCCTGGACCACCTGCGCCGTGCGGTCCCCGCCCGGCGCGCCAGGAAGCGTCAGGCTGTCGTCGGCCTGGCGGCCGCCGCACTCTTCGTCGGAATGGCCGTCCCGGCCTTCGTCCACGTGGCGAACTCCGGCGGCGCGGCCGACGACCGTCCCTCGATAGCGGGCCACGGCCAGGAGGCGCAGGGGGGCACCGGCTGGGAGAAGGGCAACGGGGACAGCGAGAAGGTCAAGGAGAAGCCTTCCGGGAAGGCGTCCTCGAAGTCCGAGAAGGAGAAGCGCAAGGACAAGGCGAAGGGCCCCGGAAAGGGCTCTTCGGGCTCCGATGCGGGCCGGGGCGCGGGCGGCGGCACCGGCGGCGGCGCCGACGCCCCCGGCGGCGTACCCGCGTCGTCCCCGACGTGCGGCGCGGGCCAGCTCTCCGCCGGCTCGGCGGGTACCGGAGCGGCCGACGCGGAGGGCAAGGTGTACGGAACGTTCCGCATCTCCAATGTCTCGGCGACGGCGTGCACGGTCGCCGGCAGCGGCGGGTGGGGCTTCCAGACGACGGGTGCGGCCGACTCCGCCCGCATCGGCGTCGTCGACCACACTTCGGGAGACGCGGCGACCGGGCTGCCGGACCCGTCTCTGGAGACCACCGGGCTGCTGCTGGAGCCGGGCGCGGCGTACGAGGTGAAGTTCGCCTGGGTTCCGTCGGACAGCTGCCCGACGACCGGCACCCCGCCCGACCCCACGCCCACGGGCGACCCCGCGGCAGGCGGCACGACGGTCGGCGGCACGGGCCCCGGTGGCGGATCGGGCGGTACCGAGACCGGTGGCGCCGACGGCGGCACGGCGGACGGCGGCACCGGGGGCGAGCAGGAGCAGACCGGCACGGACACGCAGCTCGGCACCGAGGACGGCGGCACGATGGACGGCAGCGTCACGGTGATCCACACGCCGGGTGCGGGCGGTTCGAGCGCGGCGGCGACCATTCCGAACGCGTGCGCCGGGACGATCTACCGCACGGGCGTGCTGGCGGCGTCGTAACGGCGGGGGAAGGCAGCGGGGCGGGGCGCCGGAGAGGGCGCCCCGCCCCGCTGCCGTGTCAGCGGTCCTCAGCCGCGCGGCCCCGACCCGGACCCCGCGGGGGCCGCGCCAGGTCCCCGTCACTGCCGCGGCCGTCGTCGTCCGCGTCCCCGCCGTCCGTGTCCGTGTCGGCGTCCGCGTCCTTGGGAAGGATCCCCAGGGCCAGATCGCGGGCTGCTTCCGCCTCGCGGCGCATGAGCCGGAACCACATGAAGAGCACGAAGCCGGCGAAGACGAACCACTCGCCGGTGTAGCCGAGGTTCTGGAATGCCTTGAGGTCGAGGCCACTGCCCTGCGGCGCGACCGCCGGGACGGGGCGCAGACCGGCATCGGTCTCGGCGAGGGTGACCCAGGCGTCGTACACGTCGTACGGCACGAGATTGACGAGGGACGCGGCGCTGATCATCCCGAGCTGCCCCCCGGGCAGCCCGCCGCCCGCGTGCACGCCGTCGGTGCCCGCGTTCTCGGACGCCTGGAGCGCGCCGGTGACGGTGACCTCGCCCGAGGGGGCGGCGGGAGCCCGGGTCCCGGCGGGCAGCCAGCCACGGACGACGGGAAGTGCCTTGCCGCCGTCCGTGCGCAGCAGGGTCAGCACGTACGCGCCGCGCCTGCCGTCGATCTCCCGCTCGGGCACGACGAACTGCTCGGCGTAACGTCCGGTGGCGGTGGCGGGCCGCCCGGATGTCTCTTTGTCGACGGGCAGCAGTTCGTCGACCGGTACGGCGGCCTGCTCGCCGGGGTCGGGCTTCTCCTCGGCGGCCTGGTGGGTCTCGACACGGTCTTCGAACCGCCCGAGCTGCCAGGACCCCATGAACACGCAGAAGGGGATGGCCAGCACGACGAAGAGGTGGATCCCCCACCAGCGGGGCGTCAGCAGAAACCGGTACACCCCACCAAGGTACGGGCCCGCCCGCCCCCGCTCACATTCCGGGTCGGCTCGCGGCAGCCTCCAGATACCGCGCGGCGAAGTCGATCTCCAGCCGGACCTGCTTGATCCGCTCCTCCACCACCAGCGACCCGTGCCCGGCGTCGTACCGGTACACCTCGTACGCCGCCCCCCGGGCCTCCAGCCGGTCCACGTAGTTCTCGACCTGGCGGATCGGGCAGCGCGGATCGTTGACGCCCGCCGAGATGTAGACCGGGGCGCGCACCGCGTCGACGTACGTCAGCGGCGAGGACGCCTCGAAGCGCTCCGGCACCTCCTCCGGTGTACCGCCGAGCAGCGTGCGGTCCATGGCTTTCAGGGCCTCCATCTCGTCGTGGTACGCCGTCACGTAGTCGGCGACCGGCACGGCCGCCAGCCCCACCGCCCACGCGTCCGGCTGCGTACCGAGCCCGAGCAGGGTCAGGTACCCGCCCCACGAGCCGCCCGCCAGCACCAGCTTCGACGGGTCCGCGAGCCCGGAGGAGACGGCCCACTCGCGCACCGCGGCGATGTCCTCCAGCTCGATCAGCCCGATCCGGTGCTTGAGCGCGTCCGTCCACTCGCGTCCGTACCCGGTGGAGCCGCGGTAATTGACCCGCACCACGGCATAGCCGTGGTCGACCCACGCCGCCGGTCCGGCGGCGAACGCGTCGCTGTCGTGCCAGGTCGGCCCACCGTGGATCTCGAAGACCGTGGGGAACGGCCCCTCGCCCGAGGCCGGCCGCTGCACGAGCGCGTGGATGCGCCCGCCGGGCCCCTCCACCCACGCGTCCTCCACCGGAACCGAGGCCGGGGCCTTCATCCCGGGCGGGTCGAGCACGACTCGCCCGAACGTCGACCGCACCACCGGCGGCTCGGCCGCCGAGGACCAGAGGTACTCCACCGACCCGTCGGGCCGGGCCGTGGCGCCCGACACCGTCCCGGCGGGTGTCGGCACCGCCACGAGCTGCCGCGAGGCGAGGTCGTACCGCCACAGTTCGCTGCGCGCCTCGAAGCTGTGCGCGACGAGCAGCGCGGACCCGTCCGGACACCACTCGGCGGACACGTCACCGGGCAGCTCGATCCCGAGCTCCGTCTCCTCGCCCGACGCCACGTCCCACACCATCGGCTCCCAGCGCCCCCGCCGCTGGTGCCGGACGAGCAGCCGGGTGTCACCGGCGACCGGCGCGAAACCGAGCACCGCGAGCCCCAGCCCTGCCTCGCCGCCCCGGGTGTCGTCGAGGTCGGCCACGGCGCTGCCGTCCAGCCGCAGCACCCGCAGGGCGGAGTGCATGGCGTCGCCGTGCTCGGTGTGCTCGATCGCGATCAGCGTTCCGTCGCGCGACAGATCCCCCACCCCCGCCGACTCCCGGTGCCGGTAGATCTCGACGGGCCCGGCGCCGGGGCGTACGACATGCACCGTGGATCCGTCCTCGTCGGTCGAACGCCCCACGACCGCCGTCCCGTCCCGCCCGAGCGCGAGCCCGGCCGGGTACGACGGCTGGAGGCCCGGAGCGGCGGGCTCGTCCTCGCCGCCCGTGAAGGGCTGCCGCATCCAGACGCCGAACTCGTCCCCGTCCGTGTCGCTGAACCACCAGACCGACTCGCCGTCGGGCGTCAGCACCCCGTCCGTGGTGCCGTTCGGCCGGTCGGTGACCTGCCGCTGGGCCCCGGTCGCCCGGTCCCAGGCGTACAGCTCGTACGTCCCCGTCGCATTGGACACGAACAGCGCGCGGTCCGGCGCCTCTTCGGCCCACTCGGGCAACGAGACGCGCGGTGCCCGGAACCGCTTCTCCCAGTCGGGCATGGCAAGGGGCATGTCGTGCGCGGTGGACCCGGTCTTCTCAGTCATCCCCCCATTCTGCTCCGCCCCACCGACAGTCCTCCCGGCATTCCCGCCGACTGCGGCCATGAGGCCGGCCACGCACCGGTCTCCCTGCCGCACGGAGCAGTTGGGACGCGCGGGCCCGGCAGTGGCAGCAGGTGACCGCCGCCCGGACGGCCGCGGCTCACGGCGGCGGGTACGTCAGCCCGCCGCCACGACACAAAATAGACAGGACGTCATAATCAGTGACAATACGCACCCTCGTCCCTAGTCTCTGGTCCGGCACCGAGTGAATGGACAATCAGATGAGACGCAGGCTTTCGGCGATCACCGCGGCCGGTGTGGCCGTGATCCTCGCGCTGGGATGCGGCACCGCTGTCGCGCAACCGGCGAACCCGGACGAGGGCAGGGGCGCCGGGCAGTGCGCACCGGGCGTCCCGGTCGGCCCGGAGGGCAAGGACTTCTACGACCCCCCGTCGCCGCTGCCCGAGGGCGAGCACGGTGACCTGCTCTGGGCCCGTGAAGTGAACGCCCCCGACGGCGCGAGGGCCTGCCGGATCCTCTACCTCTCGACTCTTCACAGCGGTGCCCCGGTCGCCGTCTCCGGCATCGTGGCCTGGCCCGACAAGCCCGCACCGCGAGGCGGCCGCAACGTCGTGGCCTGGGCCCACGGCACCGTGGGCGGTCCGCGCATGTGCGCGCCCTCCGCCGTACCGGACCCGGCCGTCGACCTGGTGGACTACTTCACGTACGACAGCCCGTGGGGGATCGACGTCGGCGTGCCGGCGCTGACCCAGTTCCTCGGCTCCGGTGACGTCGTGGTCGGTACCGACTACCAGGGGCTGGGTACGCCCGGCGTGCACCAGTACGTCGTCGGCGCCACGGAGGCCAACAACGTCCTCGACTCCGTCCGGGCGGCCCGGCAGATCACCGACACCCACGCGAGCCACAGGACGGCGGTGCTGGGCTGGTCGCAGGGCGGCGGCGCCGCGATGTTCACCGGCCAGAACGTCCGCGCGTACACCCCCGAGACCCAACTGGTCGGCGTGGCGGGACTGGCGCCCGCGGCGAACCTGGGGCCGGACTTCGCCGGCCTGGTCCCGCCCGGACCGACCAGCGCCACCTCCGCCGCCCACAACGCGGCGCTGCGCATCAACGTCTACCGGGGCTTCCTGGCGGCCTACCCCGAGCTGAGGGCCGAGGACGTACTCAAGCCGGCCGGACTGAAGGCACTCAAGGGTGACGGGGAGGCGTGCATCGAGCACTTCTCCGACGTGATCCAGAACAACGTCGGGAACAACGGGAAGCTCGACACCCTGTTCCAGCCCCTGCGGGACGTGCCGCGCGCCTGGCACAAACGGTTCCGCGAGAACACTCCGGGCCATGCCACGACGGTGGCCCCGGTGCTGGTGATGCAGGGGACGGCGGACACCGTCATCAACCCCAACTCGACCACGCAGTACGTCAAGCGGGCGTGCAGGTTCGGCCAGCCGGTCCAGTACTCGAGGTACCGGGGCGCGACGCACCAGACGATCCCCGTCGTCGCCGAGAAGCAGTACCTGAACTGGATCGCGGACCGCTTCGCGGGCCGGCCGGCCCCGTCCACCTGCTGACACGACGCTTCACGGCCACTCGGAACACCAGGTCAGGCCCGGTCTCCCGTAACGGAGACCGGGCCTGACCTGGTTTCTCCACGCCAACACAGCGTCCAGGGTGGCCGGGCCCACCCCCGTGGAACCCGGCCACCTGCCTGGAAAGCAGTCATGTCCCCATGGCATCGGAGACACCTGCTCGCAGCAGAGGAACACTGTGGTGCGAGCAACTCCCTCAAGAACGTACACCTTGGTTGCGGGCAGCGGTCAACTAGAGTTGATCGGAAGCCACCGCTTTCTCCGCTCATCACGCACCAGAGTGGACACGGCGACGACCATGACAAGGACGTACCGGACGTGACAGACGACGAGCCGCGCACCTTCGCGCAGTTGCTGGACTACCTGTTCCAGCAGGTCCACCCGGAAAGTCGCGGACCCTACACGTACGCCGAGGTCGCCGAGGGCATCCGGGAGGCTTCGGGAGGCCAGGGCAAGGGGCTCACCGCGAGCGCGATCCAGCAACTGCGCACCGGTGCGAAGAAGAATCCCACGATGCACACCATCAAGGCTCTCGCCGACTTCTTCGGCGTGCCCGCCGGCTACTTCGTCGACGAGGAAGCCGCCCACCGCACCCGGGCGGAGATCGCCGTCCTCGCCGCCATGCGGGACCGGAACGTACGCACCGTCGCCCTGCGCGCCAACGGCCTGAGCACAGAGACCCTTCAGATGGTGACGGCGGTGATCGAGCAGGCCCGGATCCTGGAGGGCCTCCCGGGCGAAACCACTGCGAACAACCTCAACCTGGACGACTGACAGGTCTCAGTATCCGGCCATTCGGCCAGAGGGCCGAGATCCTCTTGGACCGGCCCGGGCCTTCGCCTAAGCTTTCGAGCGATGCGGCGCCGGGGATTCCGGATCGCACTCCGGCCGTACGGGGTCACGCCTTCGGGGGGCCAGGACCCGAGCAACGATCAGGACCGGACATGGACCTTGAGGGGCTTCGCCGCGAGTGCGAAGAGCGCGTGGACGCGCTCGGGCTCCCCCACCGCTTCAACACCCGGGACCTCTGCGACGCCGTGGCGGACAAGCGCGGCCGTCCGATCATCCTCAGGCCCCTGAACACACTCGGCGCGATCGACGCCCCCTGCGGAATCCGCCTGGAGACACCTGACGCCGATCTCCTCTTCTACGAGGAGGGAACGTCCGCCCTGCACCAGAACCACATACTCGCGCACGAGGTCAGTCACATCATCTGCGACCACCCCGGCAGCCTTGAGCTGGACGCCGACGCCTTCCGCGCCATCGGCTTCAACCCCACCCTCGTCCGGCGTATGAACGGACGCACGAGCTACTCCACGGACGACGAGCGCGAGGCCGAGATGATGGCCACCGTCATCCGACAGCACATCTACCGCGGACGTGAACTCCCCTCCAGCGAGCCCGAGAAGGGCGCCGAGCGCTGGGAGGCCCTGTTCGCCAAACCGACCAAGAAGGGCCGTCGGCACCCATGATCGACCTGTTGTTCTCGGGCGTGGCCATCGTGCTTCTCCTCGCCGCCGGCTACTGGGTCCGCGGGCGGGGCGGTCACCGGCCGACCGGCACGTGGGCCATGGCCGCGCTGCTGACGTCCTTCGCCCTCGCCTTCGCCTCGTACGTGTCGTTCGTGCAGAGCGCCGTCGAAAGCGTCGTCCCGCACGTCGGCCGCCTCCTCAGCAACTCGTTCACGCTGGCCGCGGCGACCGCCGTCCTGGCGTTCATGCTCCAGCTCAACCTGGAGCCCGACGAGGCCAGGCGAAGCATCCGGCTGCGGGTGCTTTTCCTCGGGATCTCCGTCGTCGGCATGGCGGCCCTGTTCACCGCCGGGCAGCTGAACGACCAGTCGCCCCAACTGCACGCGCTCTACGTGCTGGTCTACATCACGTACCTGGGTGTCACCGCGAAGGACTTCGGCAAGCAGACCTGGAAGCAGTCGAACCACTCACGGCGCAAGAGCCAGCGCATCGGACTGCGCGTCACCGCCGCCGGCTGCCTCTTCGCACTGCTGTACGCCGCGTACAAGGTGTTCGGCCTGGTATCCATCGGACTCGAACTGGGCCTCCTCCCGCACGGCGTCCGGTGCTCGACGCCCATCAGCCCGTTCCGCTGCGTGTTCAGCGTGACGGCGCCCGCCCTGGCCGTACTCCTCATCACCGTGGGGCTCACGCTCCCGGCGGTCGTCTGGCCGGTCAGCCAGTTCCTGCGCCGCCGGTGGGAGTCGCGGTCCTTCGCCGCGCTCGCCCCCCTGTGGGAGGACATCTCCGGCGCGACACCCGAAGTCGTCCTGGCCTCGGCCGGGTTCCCCGAGGAGCGGCACGCGGACGACTCCGACTTCCTCCTCCACCGTCGTGTGATCGAGATCAACGACGGCGGACTCGCCCTTCGCCCGCACCGTTCCCAGCGGGTCCGGGAGGACGCCGAGCGGGCCGTCGCCACCCGCGGCCTGGCCGGCACCCCCGAAGGCGACGCGATCGTGGAGGCCGCGATCCTGCGAGCTGCCGTACGCGCGAAGAAAACCGGGAGCGAACCGCAGACAGAAGCCGCTCCGCCGGCCCCCAGGACCGCCTCCCGGGCGGGCAACCTCCGGTCCGAGACCGAGTGGCTGCTCCTCGTCGCCCACGCCTACGCGCAGGGCGAGGTCGTACGTACTCCCACTGACGAACTGGCCCCCTCGGGAACGGACCCGCAAGCGTGAACGACCCGTTGCAGGACCCGCGGTTCTTCGTCGATCCCTACCCGACGTACGCCCGGCTGCGGAACGCGGCGCCCGTGCAGAAGGTGCCGACCGGTTCGGGAGGGCGCTACAGCTTCGTGGTCACGGGCTACGCGGAGGCCCGGGAGGCGTTCACCGATCCCAGGCTCTCGAAGAACACCGCGCGGTTCTTCGCCGGCCGGCCGTCGCAGCGCGATCTCCATCCGGCCGTGTCCCAGAACATGCTGGCCACCGACCCCCCGCAGCACGCGCGGCTGCGGGGCCTGGTGACGAAGGCGTTCACCACCGGGGCCGTCGCGCGGTTGCGCCCCTACATCACCGGGCTGGTCGACGAGCTGCTCGACGCCTGGCCGGACCACGGGCCGGTGGACCTCGTCGAGAGCCTCGCGGTACCGCTGCCGGTCACCGTCATCTGCGAGATGCTGGGGGTACCGGAAGCCGATCGCCGGCTCGTGCGTACGTGGTCGGGCGATCTGTTCGCCGCCGGGGATTCCACCCGGATCGACGCCGCCTCCCACGCCGTCGCCGGTTACATGACCGACCTTGTCACCGCCAGGCGCGGCTCGCCCGGCGAGAGCCTGCTCGACGACCTCATCGCCGTACGCGACGGCCAGGACAAGCTGACCGAGGACGAACTCGTGTCGCTCGCCGTGCTCCTGCTGGTGGCCGGTCACGAGACCACCACCAACTTCATCGGCAACGCGGCCCTGGCCCTCCTCCAGCACCCCGAGTCGCTGGCACGCCTGAGGGCCGAGCCGCAGCTCCTCGGGAACGCGCTGGACGAGCTGCTGCGCTTCGACTCGCCTGTCGGGATCGCCACGTTCCGCTACAGCACCGAAGCGCTCACGCTGGGCGGGACCGTGATCCCCGAAGGCGTTCCGGTACTCATCGCCCCCGGAGCCGCCAACCGCGACCCCGACCGCTTCCCGGCGCCGGACCAGCTCGACCTCGACCGCGGAGCCAGCGGGCACCTCGCCTTCGGCCACGGCATCCACAGATGCCTGGGAGCCCCCCTCGCACGAGCCGAAGGCGAACTCGCACTCCGGGCGGTCATCTCCCGCTTCCCCGACGTCCGGCTCGCAGTCCCCGCCGAGGAACTGGACTGGCGCCACACCCGACTGATGCGCGGCCTCACAACCCTGCCGCTGATCGTCTGACACCGCCGAACCCTTGAAAGCCCGGCCACCGCCCACGACGCATCCGTACGGAACAAGGGCCGGCGCCGCACGTCCGGACTCCGCGGATGATCGCCCGGCAGAGCCCGCCTACTACCTGCCCTCGTGGCGACAGGGCCGGGGCGGCGACCGGGCCGACCAGGCGCAGACAACAGGAAGGCCCTGATCCTCAGTGAGGATCAGGGCCTTGACCTGGTACTTCAGCTGTCGGGGTGGCGGGATTTGAACCCACGACCTCTTCGTCCCGAAGCAACTCGGGTGGGGCCACTTCCTTGGACTGCTGCGCCTCTCACCTGCGCTGATGGTCCGCAGACGTTCGCGCTCGTCCGCCGCTGTTCGTCGGCGTTGTCACGCAGTTAGACACGCACCGCTCATGTCAGTGCCGGTCTTAGAGGTGGCCCGACTATCAGACAGCTAGCCTCATAGGTGTTGCTTCGCTGCCCTTACTAGATGAGCAATGCCATCCCGCGTGTGCGTCCTGCGCTGATCCAGCTCTGACCGGTTGTCTGTTTTGTGTACGGCTGTGATCTCGGCAAGCAAGCTTTCACCCTTGCGGCTCAGCTCTTCATTGTCGGTGAGCATCTGCATCCGGAACAGAGCCTCCTGGGCCTTAGACCTGAGGTCGTATGCTCGGATTTGCACAGCCTCAGCGGCTTCCGGAGGGGGCTGCTCATGCGTACAAAACCAAAGGTGGACGAGACACCGCCGGTAGTTGATCAAAGCCGCCGCATAGGCCGTGTATGCGTCCAGCCGTTCCTGACGCAGCTTCTCGTCCCGTGTGAACTGGTGGCCTCTCTCAGTGGTGCGCCGTTGGACTCCCAGGGTGATCCCCGAACCAAGCAGGGTGCCCAAGACGGCGATGGCGCTGGCGATTATGGCTTCCACCCCTGTAGAAGACCACGGCTGAAGGCGCTCTGTGATCGTTTTCGCAGGAGCCACTGGGGCGCACGTTGGGGGGCAAGTCCTCTGTATGAGACAGAGCTTGCGGGTGCCGCCGAGCCTCTGCCCACCAACCACCCCGAACTCCCATCCCGTCTGCCGTCGACCCACACACCGTGGAGCAGGCGCGGTGCCGGGCGTCCAGGTGGAGCGCGCCACTGTACGAACGACCTGGACGCCCGGTGCCGTGTCTGCTCGGCTCTGCCTGGGTCGACGGCAGACGGGATGGGAGTCCCCCACCGCAACACCCCACGGCCGGCACCCGCCGGCGGAGCCCCCGCCATCCCGGAGTCGGAGCGCCCCCGCCGGAGGCATCATCTTGAACCCGCGGCTGCCCTGCTACGTCGCGCTTCGCGTAGCTCGCCGAGCTGTCCGCCCTGGTACGTGATGGGTTCTCGATTGCCCGCTGCACGTGGCGCGCCGCCGGGCGGGGCCGCCGCTGGCGAAGACAGTGGCGGCGGCCCCGCCGTAAAGGCGGCGCGCTCCCGCGCCGTGCGCGGGTCTTGATGAGGTAGAGAAACCTGTAACAGCTCTAGCGGAACTGGGACTCAGTCGTTCGACTGCGGCGGCTGGATCGCGTCAGCGATGGCTTGCATGTCCTCGGTGACGGCCTCGGCCCCGGCCTCGGTGAACGTCTGGTGCTTGTGCGGCTTGTTGGCGTACCCGATTGCTGCGGCACCGACCTTGTGGGCGGCCTGGATGTCCGTCAGCGAGTCGCCGATCAACGCGCACAAGGTGACGTCCACTTCGAGCAGCTCGGCGGCCTTGAGCAAAGAATGCGGGTTCGGCTTCATGAGGTCGGGCTGCCGTTCCGCGCGCCCCACTACCTCCAGCACGTGCTCGGCGAGATCATGTCGGCCGAGGAACACCCGGACAGACTCACCTGAGTTGTTGCTCACCACGGCGATCTTCCGGCCTGCCGCGCGCACCGCTTCCAGCGCAGCGACCGCCCCCGGCGTCGGCTCTCCCGCTACCGCCACCGCCTCGACCTCAGCCGCGGTGAGTGCCTCTTCCACCCGCAACCCCAGCTCCGGGTTCGCCGCGTGCGTCAGCCGCAGCACTTCGAGCGGATCGTCGGTCTCGGACAGCTTCGCGCTCAGCGCCGGGTCGGTGCTCGCCGCCAGCAGAGCCAGTTCCCTTGCCACCTCGGGCGCCGGGCGTCCCGCGAACACGTCGCACAGGGGGCCGTCGAAGTCGAAAAGCACGGCTACGGTACCGGCCAGCGTCTCAGTCAGGTTGTCAGTGCCCATCGAGATCGAATTCCCTTCCGATGGTCTCCCAGACGCTGTCGAACCACATACGCCCCTGCTGGACCTGCTGCGCGCCGCTTGAGGACTCGCTGTCGTTGACGGAGTGGTGGAAGAGAACGGTGTCCTTGCCGACCAGGTCATAGATCTCGATGGCCTCACCCTGAGCCATCACCTTGTTGGGCTTGATCGGGTAGTAGCCGAAGAACGCGTCTTCCTTGTTGATCACGTACAGCTTGAAGAACTGCGTCCCACTGTGGACCCGGACGTCGACTCGCGTGTCTGCCACCAAGCCCAAGTGGCTCAGCTCTGCCATGGAGTCACGGATGCTGCGGGCGTAGCCGACCATGATGTCCTGCATGCGCTTGCGCAGCCGTTCGTCGTCGCTACAGTCCTCGCGGCGCACCGGGGCAGCCTGCGGTACGGACATGTCCGGGACGAGTATGCGAACGGTGATGCTCGACGGGGTCAGCCTGCCGACGCGGATCTTGTCCAGCGGCTCTTGCAGTGCCCCATGCAGCGTCTCGCTGGAGAACCCGGCGAAGTCGATGGTGACGTCCTTGCTGGCGAACGCCTGCTCAACGTAAGGGCGTAGCCCCGCCGGCCGTTCCGTGCGGTTCCGGACGTAGACCCCGCTGCCCTTGCGGGACACCACAAGGCCCTCGTCTTCGAGGTCGCGAAGTGCGCGCTGGATCGTCGCCCGCGCGAATCCGTACATCTCAGTGAGCGTCTTGTGGGACGGCAGCTTCTCACCAGGAGCGAGCCTCCGTGTCCGGATGGCAGCTCCCAGGCTGCTCGCCACCTGCTCGTACGGCGGCCGGTCGTCATCGGGGTCTAGAGGCTCGGGGACAAAGGTCATGGGCTCGATGGTACGGGGCGGGGCCGCCAGTAGGACAGCCAAGACAGTCAGGTGTTGACATGACTAGCCAGGTTGCTTACGTTAGCCATGTAGCCAACAAGGCTAGCCAAGTCAGTCACCCTCTGTCTGGAGGCAACCCATGCCGTCCTTCAAGATCGACGTTTCGACCGCTGTCGTCTTTGTCGCGACCCCGCCCACGCCCAAGCTGGTGAACAAGCAGACCGGAGAGATCGCCGTCGACAGGGAGACGGGGGCCCAGCTCGCAACGGTGGGGCTTCTGATCTCCGACGACGGCGAGGGAAACCTGTACCAGGTGACCGTCCCTCAGACCGGAGTGCCGGAGGGTCTGGCGCCGGGCATGCCGGTGTCGGTGATCGGTCTCAAGGCCCGGGACTGGGAGCGGGACAACCGGCACGGCATCGCGTTCCGCGCTGTCGCCATCACTTCGCTGGCGGGCTGACCGATGACGACCGGACAGGTTTTCACGCTCGTCGGCCTGGTGCTGACAGCCGCTGGGCTCGTGATCCTGCGTCGACAGCGCCCCGTCTGGTTCTGGTTCGCCATCGGGGCCCCCATCAAGCTGACGCGGATCGCGTTCACGTACCGCTCAGTCATGGAGGCATGCGGGCTCACCGAGCCTCCGTCTCGCCTGCGTCTCACCGTAGCGGCGGCCACCAAGCGGACTCCTTCGCGGATGGTCCCCCGCTTGACCCGTGTCCGTGTCACCGCGAGTGGTCTGGTGTTACGGATCAAGATGCAGCCGGGGCAGGAGGTTCACGACTTCGAAACGGCGTCCGAACGTCTGCGGCACTCCTGGCGCGCCTACGCCGTGCACGTCGGTGCGCTCACTCCGGGGTGGCTCCAGCTCAAGGTCATTGGCCACGACGTGCTGAACCGGGTCGTGATGCCTCCGACGAAGGAACCGATGCTGCTGAGCGTGCCGGTGGCCCTGCGCTCCGACGGTGCGGTGCATGCGCGGAACTTCCGCACCATTCCTCACGAACTGGTGATGGGCGCGACAGAGTCGGGGAAGTCGGTCTACCTGCGCGGCCTGGTGAAAGGTCTCGCCCCTCAGGCGGTCGCCCTGGTCGGTATCGACTGCAAGTGGGGGGTCGAGCTGGCTCCGTTCGCCCCGAGGCTGTCGGCCCTGGCGTGCACGCCTGAGGAAGCTTCGGACTTGCTCGACGTTCTGGTGTCGGAGATGACCGAACGCTATGAGCTGATCCGGACCGTTCAGCGTCTTGGGCCCGGCGCTCTGGAGTCGATCACTTCGGACATCTGGGGTCTGCCCGAGGACATGCGGCCGGTGCCGGTCGTGGTCTTCATCGACGAAGTGGCGGAACTCTTCCTCACGGCGAGCAGTGCCGACGACAAGCGCCGGGACCAGATGGTCACTCAGCTCGTACGTCTCTCCCAGCTGGGCCGGGCCGCCGGCATGTATTTGGAGGTGTGCGGCCAGCGGTTCGGGTCCGACCTCGGAAAGGGAGCAACGGCCTTGCGGGCCCAGCTCACCGGTCGCATCTCGCACCGCGTGAACGATGAGGCCACAGCCAAGATGGTGCTGGGAGACATCAGTCCCCAGGCCATGCTCGCCGCGACCACGATCGCACCCGAACAACGCGGGCTGGCGGTCGCCGGGGACTCCTCCGGTGGCTGGTCTCTGGTCCGCAGCCCTTTCACCAGCCTTGAGGAAGCCGTCACGGCCTGCGTAAAGCATGCCGACCTGACGCCCGCCATCCCCGCCCTGGAGCCCTTCCGTCCCGAGACTGCGATCGGGCCTTTCGCCCTGGTCCCGGACAAGGACTGACGCCATGCGGTCCTCACTGCGACTCGACGCCGTATTGGTCCAGGCCGTGATCGCCGGTGCTCTGTCCTTCTCTCACCTGCACGACCTCGCCGCGGCTGCCGGACAGGACGGCTGGAAGGCGTGGGCCTACCCCGTCTCCGTGGATCTGCTCCTGGTCGCCGCGTGGCGTCAGCTCCGAAGCCTGCGGGGTACGGACGCTCCGAGGCGGGCGGCCTGGTCCTGGTTCGCGGTCGCTCTCGCCGCATCACTCGGGGCGAACGTCGCCACGGCTGGACTGCTCGACCTGAGTGACGTGCCGGACTGGCTCCGCATCCTCGTCGCCGGTTGGCCGGCGCTCGCCTTCCTCGGCGGCAGCCTCCTCATGCACGCCCCTGAGCCGCACCGCCCGGAGCCCGCGCCCGTAGAGCCCGAGCCGCAACCGGTACGCGAAGAGACCGCCGAACCGGTACAGGAACCGGCGGCCCTGCCTCCCGCTCCGCCCAACGTCCCGCCCGCGCTCGTCACCCACGCGCGCAAGCTCGCCGATGCCCACCATGCGTCGACCGGGCAACCCATGGACGCCGACACCCTGCGCACCCGGCTCGGCGTTCCCGCCCCGATGGCCGAAGCCATCGCCGCCCAGCTCGCCTGAGAGGAGGTAAGCCCATGGCCCGCAACCGCTTCTGGGACGTCGACCGCATCGGCCCCGTCCAGATCGGAACCCACCATGACCGCCACGGCCGCGAAGCTCACGCTGCCGCCTGCACCGCCCCCGGCTGCGATTGGTCCGCCGACTACCTGAACCGCGCCGCCGCCGAACTCGCCGCCCGGACCCACCGCTGCAACCCCCGCTGATCGCAAGGGAGATCACGCCATGGACGTACCGCTCTGGCTCGCCCTGATCGTCGTCGGCGCACTCGGCATCAAGCTCATCCGCCCGCCTCTGTGGCTGGTCGCCGTGCTCCTCCTGGGCGGTTACCTGCTCGCCGACAGCTTCCTGGCCCCGGCCATCGACCCGTTCACCAAGTAAGGAGATCCGCAGTGTTCAAGCCCAAGTACCCGCAGTCCGACACCCACACCGCGCTCACGCCCCACACCGAGCCCGTACCCGTCCCGGCTCGGCCAGCCGTCGCGCCTGTCGGTCAGGCCACGGCCGGACTCGTCGGAAAGGTCCGTTCGAAGCCGACCACTGCCGTAGTCGGCGTCGTCGCCGTCGGGGCCGTGCTCGTCTCCACGCTCCTGGCCGTCGCCATCACCGGGCTCGCGCTGTCCATCAGCGGCGTCGTACTGCTGCTCCTGGTCCGCCTGCTCCGCCAGGAACTCAACCGCTGACCGGCCTCCGGGTGGTGCCACAAGCCGCCAAGCATCGCCACCGCCCGGACGGCCCACGCAACCCCTTCCAACCGCAACGAAGGAGAACCGTGGACCCGCAAGCACTCGCCTTATCCCTGCCCCTGCTCGGCTGGGCCGCCCACTCCAGCTACCTCGCCCACCGGCTGGCCACCGCACGCCGCGACCCACTCACCGGTCTGCACACCCGCGCCGGATGGACCAACCGCGCCGAACGCCTCATCGCCAAGCACCCGAGTGCGCTCGTGCTCCTTGTCGACCTGAACGACTTCAAGGCCATCAACGACACCCACGGCCACGCCGCTGGGGATGCGGTGCTCACCGCCACCGCCCGACGGCTGAACGCCTGGTGCGGAAACCACGGCATCGCCGCCCGTCTCGGCGGAGACGAGTTCGCCGCCATCGTGACCAACATCGGCGCCGCCAACCTCTTCGACCTTTGGACCGCACTGGACCAGCCGGTCACACACAACGGCCATGTCCTGCCGGTCTCGGCATCGGTCGGCACCTGCTACCCCGACCACCTGCCCGTCCCCACCCTCACCGACGCCCTCTCGGCCGCCGACGCCGCGATGTACGCGCAAAAGGGAAAGGCCGGCCGCCGCGGCTCCACCACTTAGCACTGACCGGCCTCCGGGCGGCGCACAAGCCGCCAAGCATCGCCGCCGCCCGGACGGTCCGGCCCCTTCCAACCGCAATCGAAAGGAAGTCCCATCATGACCCGGCCCACCCCTGTCCCGACACGCGTCTGCCCCGACTGCGACGGCTTCCCCCTCGTCGCCATCACCACCGGTACCCGCCTCGCTGACGGCACTCGCGCCACCCTCCACGTGGCATGCCGCCGCTGCCACGGCACCGGCCACACGACCGCACCGGCCCCGGTCGTCCTAAACCACGAGGAGCGCGTGTGACCGACACCGCGACACTCGCGGGCCTGGACCCGGTCACCTTCGGCGATCTGCTGCGGGTGGCCGGGGCCCCGGGCTTCGACCGCTGGCAGGAGCAGGTACGCCGAACCGGTGGATGCACCGACCCGATCCACCTCATCGGTTCCACGAAGACCGTCGACCCGTCCACCGGTACGGTGCTGCACTCGTACTCGACGGACGCCGAACCGGGCGGACGGCTTCGCGTCGCATGCGGCAACCGTCGCGCCTCCCGCTGCCCCTCTTGCGCCTGGATCTACGCAGGCGACACCTACCACCTGATCCGTGCCGGACTCGTTGGTGATCCCGCGAAGGGCACCCCCGACACCGTTCGCGACCACCCCCGCGTCTTTGCCACCCTCACCGCCCCGTCCTTCGGTCCGGTCCACAATCGACCAGCCAACCGGCCGTGCCGCTGCGGTACCCAGCACTCCGAGGACGACCCGACACTCGGCAGCCCGCTGGACCCGTCCAGCTACGACTACGGATCGACGGTGCTGTGGAACAACCACGCCTCCGATCTTTGGCGGTACTTCACGATCTACCTCCGCCGTGAGATCGCCAGCCGAGCCGGACTCACTCAGACAGCCGCCCGCGAACAGTCCCGCCTGTCCTTCGGCAAGGTTGCCGAGTACCAGAAGCGCGGCGCAGTCCACTTCCACGCCGTGATCCGCTTCGACGGGCCGGATGGACCCGACACCCCACCCCCGGCCTGGGCCACTCTGGACCTTCTGACCGACGCCATCCGCGCCGCCGTCGAGCGCGTCCGGGTCGTGGTGCCCGCCGACGAGGAAGCCGGGTACATCAACGACTGGGTACTGCGCTGGGGCCAGCAGCTAGACATTCAGCCCATCGGAGCCTTCGGGACCGGTGAGATCACCGAACAGGCTGTCGCCTCTTACGTGGCCAAGTACGCCACCAAGGCCGCCGAGACCACCGGCACGCTGGACCGCCGCATCGGTGAACTGTCCGAGCTCGACCGCCACCAGGTCCCCGAGCATGTCCGGCGTCTCATCCAGGCGTGCAAAGATCTCGACCCCGTCTACCCGGATCGGCGGCTGTGGGCGTGGGCTCACATGCTCGGCTTCCGTGGTCACTTCTCCACCAAGTCGCGCCGCTACTCCACCACGCTGGGCGCTCTCCGCCAGGTCCGCGCCGACTACCGCGCCGCCCAGCAACGCGCCGCCCTCGGTCTGCCCGACCCGAACGAACACCCGGACGCATCCACGCTCGTCGTCGCCCACTGGGTCTATGCCGGCCACGGCCACACACCCGGCGAATCCTGGCTCGCGGCCAGCATCCGACGCGACATAGAGCACAGCCGCGACGCTGCGCGGGAAGCCCTAATCGACCAACTGGCCCTGGAAGGAGCCGCTGTATGACGACCGCACACACGGAACTGCTGACTGTGCCGGAGGTCATGGTGCGGCTCAAGTTGGGACGTTCGAAGGTCTACGACCTGATTCGTACTCGTCGGCTCACCTCCCTCAAGATCGACGGCGCTCGCCGCGTACCGGCCGATGCCGTGCGCGACTTCATCCAGAGCCAGCTGGCGGAGGCGGCCTGATGACCATGCGTCGCAGCCGTGGTGATGGCGGCTTGCACTGGGACGAGAGGAGGCAGCGTTGGATCGCTACGGCGAACCTCGGCTTTGACCCGAGCGGCAAGCGGATCGTCCGGCGGGGGAGTGGCAAGACCAAGACGGAGGCGAAGAACAAGCTCAAGGAGGTGCTGCGGGACTACGAGGACGGTCTCGCCATCGCGCCCACGAACTACACCGTTGCCGACGCCGTGAACGATTGGCTCGCCTATGGCCTGGCGGGCCGCGACGCGCGCACGGTCGAGAACTGCACCTACCTGAGTCACAAGCACGTCATCCCGGCATTGGGCGCCCGGAAGCTGCGCGACCTGAGCGCGGAGGACGTCGACCGCTGGCTAGCGGCCAAGGCCAAGATCCTCAGCACCCGCACGCTTCAGGCCGTCCACTCCTGCCTGAACCGCTCGGTCAAGCGAGCCATGGCCCGGGACAAGGTCAAGCGCAACGTCGTCGATCTGTGCTCCGTGCCCCAAGGGCAGGCCGGACGCCCGTCCAAGGCGCTCACCTTCGCCCAGGCCGAAGCCGTACTGAAGGCGGCGGAGGGGACCTCGATGCACGCGTACATCGTCGTCGCGTTGCTGACCGGTGCTCGGACCGAAGAACTGCGGGCCCTCACGTGGGACCACGTCTTCCTGAAGGGCCAGTCCGACGCGAACCCGCCGCAGCCTCCGCACATGGCGGTGTGGCGATCGGTCCGCCGCGGCGGGGACACGAAGACTCGGAAATCCCGGCGAACGCTCGCACTGCCGGCACGTTGCGTTGAGGTCCTCTGGCAGCAATTCGAAGACCAGGGCTGGGAGCGGCTGGCTGCGGGCGACAGCTGGGAGGAACACGGGCTGGTCTTCTCCTCGGCCGTGGGCAAGCCGCTCGACGCCACCAATGTCCGGCGCGCCTTCCGCCAGGCACTCAAGGATGCCGACGGGATCAACGCCGATGACTGGACGCCCCGGGAGCTCCGGCACAGCTTCGTGTCCCTGCTGTCCGACCGCGGTGTCCCACTGGAGGAGATATCCCGCCTCGTCGGCCACTCCGGTACGGCCGTGACGGAGGAGGTGTACCGCAAGCAGATCCGCCCCGTGATCCAGACCGGTGCCGTGGTCATGGACGGCATCTTCAAGCGCATTCCAGAGCGGTAGTCACGCAGATAGACACGCAGCAACGCCAGAGGGCCCTTACCTACCCGGTAAGGGCCCTCCGACCTGCTACTTAGCTGTCGGGGTGGCGGGATTTGAACCCACGACCTCTTCGTCCCGAACGAAGCGCGCTGCCAAGCTGCGCTACACCCCGATTGTCGCGCGCGTCGCGGCGACATCGATTACTTTAGCGGACTCGCGGCCGGAGGCGAAATCCGGTTTTCACGGGGCCGCAGGCCGGGGCGCTGGGTGGGGCGGATCCGGACCAGGTGGCGTCGTCCGTCATCGGGACGCGGAGCAGACTGCCGAGGGGCAGGGGCGGTGCCGAAGCCGGTCACCGCCGCCGCGCAGGCCAGCGTGCGGAAGGCCGGCGGTGTACGGACAGCGGGCCCGGCCGGACCGCGGCGGGCGCGGGGTGCCCGTGGGTACTGACGCGATCATCACCCGGGGTCGGCCCCGCCTTCCGCTCGCTCAGGGGCGCTCCACCAGCGTCAGCAGGGTCGCCTCCGGCGGGCACGCGAAGCGGACCGGGGTGTAGCGGTTGGTGCCGCAGCCCGCCGATACGTGCAGGTAGGCGCGCCGTCCGTCGGCCGTGTGCGTCGACAGCCCCTTGGCGCGGTCCTTGTCGATGTCACAGTTGGTGACGAGCGCCCCGTAGAAGGGGACGCAGAGCTGCCCGCCGTGCGTGTGGCCCGCCAGGATCAGCGGGTAGCCGTCCGAAGTGAAGGCGTCCAGCGAGCGCAGGTACGGGGCGTGGACGACGCCGATCGAGAAGTCGGCCGAGTGGTCCGGGCCGCCCGCGACCTCGGCGTACCGGTCCCGCTTGATGTGCGGGTCGTCGAGGCCAGTGAAGCCGATCTCCAGGCCGTCGAGCCCGCCCAGCTTGAGCCGGCCCCGGCTGTTGGTGAGGTCGAGCCAGCCCGCCGCGTCGAAGCCGTCGCGCAGCAGCTCCCACGGGTTGTGGACGGCGCCGACGGCCGGCGGATTGCCGTTCAGGCCGTACTTGCCCTGCGCCTTCTCCAGGAGATAGCGGGCGGGGTTGCGCAGCTTGGGGCCGTAGTAGTCGTTCGAGCCGAAGACGTAGACGCCGGGGAACTCCATCAGCGGGCCGAGAGCGTCGAGCACCTCCGGTACGCCGTCCGGGTCCGAGAGGTTGTCGCCCGTGTTCACGACGAAGTCCGGGCGCAGGCCCGCCAGCGACTGGAGCCAGCGCTGCTTCTTGCGCTGCCCGCCCACCATGTGGATGTCCGAGACCTGGAGCAGGCGCAGGGGGCGCGTCCCCGGTGGGAGGACGGGCACGGTCACCCGCCGCAGCCGGAACGACCGGGCCTCGAAGCCGGCGGCGTAGGCCAGGCCGGCCGCGCCAACAGCCGTGATTCCCGCGGTGACTTTCAGGGGTACCCCGTAACGTGCGCGCATGCGCCCATCGTCGCAGACAGCGAGGGCGCGCGAAATCGGCGGGCGTCAGTGCGTGCGTACCTGCCACACTTGGCCCATGACCACGCTCAAGTCCAAGCTCCAGGAAGACCTCACCGCCGCCATCAGGGCGCGCGACGAGCTGACCTCGTCCACGCTCCGGCTGACCCTCACCGCGATCACCAAGGAAGAGGTCGGCGGCAAGACGGCGCGCGAACTCTCCGACGACGAGGTGCAGAAGGTGATCGCCAAGGAGGCGAAGAAGCGCCGCGAGGCGGCCGAGGCCTTCACCCAGGGTGGCCGGACGGAGTCGGCCGAGCGTGAGAAGTTGGAGGGCGCGATCCTCGACGCCTACCTGCCGCAGCAGCTGAGCGACGACGAGCTGAACGCCATCGTCGGGCAGGCCGTCGAAGAGGCGAAGGCAGCCGGCGCCGAGGGGCCGCGCGCGATGGGCGCCGTCATGAAGATCGTGAACCCGAAGGTGGCGGGCCGCGCCGAGGGCGGCCGCGTGGCCACCGCCGTGAAGCGGCTCCTCGCGGGTTAGCAGCAGCGCGCCGAGGAGTACGGGCACGGGTACGGACGGGCAATGGGTACGGACGGGCCGGGTACGGACCGGCACGGGTAGGGACGGGCACGGCTACGGATACGGGCGCGGCGGACAAGCAGTGGTACGCGCACGCGTACGACGGAGGGGCGCCCGGTGGAGATGATCCACCGGGCGCCCCTCACTTGTCCGCCGTTACGCCGCACGGCGTACGCCGCACGCGATGCGCCTACGGCCCGTTCCCGCCCCGGCCGCCGCCATTGCCCCGGCCGCCGCTGATCAGGTCGGAAAGGTCGGGCCAGGGACTGCCGCCCCCGTCGTTGCCGCCGTCGCCGGGCTTGCCGTCGTCGTGGCCGCCGTCCTCGTCCTCGTCCCGGTCACCCTTGTCCCGGTCGCCCTTGTCCTTGTCCTTGTTGTGCTCCGGGATGTGCACGGTGTTGAAGCCGGGCGCCGGCTTGCCGTCCAGCGCGCCGCTCATCGCGTCCTTCCAGATCGGACCCGGGACCTGACCACCGAAGACCTTGTCGTGGTAGACGCCGCCGATGGTGATGTCCACCATGGGGATCTGCTTGGCGCCGGCCGCGCCGACCCAGACCGCGCCGGCCAGGTTCGGCGTGTACCCGACGAACCAGGCGTTGTGCCGCCCGTCCGTCGTACCGGTCTTGCCCGCGTTGTCGCGGCTGGTGAGCCCGGCCTGCTGACCCGTACCGGAGTCGACCACGCCCTTCAGCAGGGTGTTGATCGTGTCCGCGGTCTTCTCGGACATCGCCCGTGAGCAGGTGGACTTGGGCACCGGCAGTTTCTTGCCAAGTGCTGTCCTGACCGACTCGATGAAGACCGGCGTGCAGTACGTGCCGCGGTTGGCGAAGGTCGCGTACGCGTTCGCCATCGTCAGCGGCGACATGCCCTCCGTACCCAGCGAGATTGCGGGCACTTCCTTCAGCTTCTGCCCGTCGGCCTGGATGACGCCGAGCTTGCCGGCCATCTGCGTCACCGGGCAGATGCCGATCTCGGAGATCATCTGGACGAAGTAGGTGTTGACCGACTTCGCCATGGCCTCCTTCATGGCGTACGGGCCGACTTCCTGCTCGTTCTCGTTCTCGACCGTGTCACCCTGGTTGATCCACGGCTTGTCGCAGGTCTGCACGGGGCTCGGGTACGGCATGTCGTACGGCGCCGAGTAGGTCTTCGTCGCCGGAATGCCCTGCTCGATGGCCGCGGCCGCCACGAAAGGCTTGAAGGTGGAGCCCGTCGGGAAGCCGTAGGCCGATCCGCCCATGTTCTTGTTGGCGGAGAAGTTGATCGTCGTCTCGTCGCTCTTGAAGCCGTACGGCCTGGACTGGCCCATCGCGAGGACCTTGCCCGTGCCGGGCTCGACGAGTGTGACCGCTGTCGCGATCTTGTCCGACTGGTAGACGTGGTCCTTGATCGACGCCTGCACCGACCCCTGCGCCTGCGGGTCCAGCGTCGTACGGATCTTCAGGCCGCCCTGGTTCCAGACCTTGGCCCGCTCCTCCTTCGTCTTCCCGAAGACCGGGTCGGACAGGAAGACCTCGCGTACGTAGTCGCAGAAGAAGCCGGCGCCGGTGACGGCGGTGATGCAGCCGTTCTTCGGCCTGCTGACGTTCAGTTTGATCGGCGTGGCCTTCGCGCGGTCGGCCTCCGCCTGCGAGACGTCGCGGACGTCGGCCATGCGCTGGAGCACGATGTTGCGCCGCTTGGTCGCCTCTTCGGCGTCGTTGACGGGGTCGTAGCGGCTCGGCGACTGCACGATGCCGGCCAGCAGCGCGGCCTCCTCCAGCTTCAGGTCCTTGGCGGACTTGCTGAAGTAGCGCTTGGACGCGGACTCGATGCCGTACGCCTGCTGCCCGAAGAAGGTGATGTTCAGGTAGTTCTCGAGGATCTTCTTCTTGCCCAGCTCCTCCTCGACTTGGATGGCGTACTTGAGTTCGCGCACCTTGCGGCCGAGCGTCTGCTGGGTGGCCTGGGCGACCTTGGTGGGGTCGTCGCCGGCCTCCTCCACGAAGACGTTCTTGACGTACTGCTGCGTCAGGGTCGACGCGCCCTGGGACACGCCGCCCGACTGGGCGTTGCGGTTGGCCGCGCGCAGGACACCCTTCAGGTCGATCGCCCCGTGGTCGTAGAAGCGCGCGTCCTCGATCGCGACGATCGCCTTCTGCATGTACGGGGAGATGTCTTTCAGGCCCACGACGGTGCGGTCACGGGAGTAGACCGTGGCGATGGGGCGGCTCTGCGCGTCCAGGATGGTGGTGCGCTGACTCAGCGGCGGCGTCTTGAGGTTTGCCGGGATCTCGTCGAATCCCTCGACCGTTCCCTTGGCGGCGAGCCCCAGCGCTCCGGCCGCCGGCAGTGCGATGCCCGCCAGTACAGCTCCGGAGAGCGCGGCGACACCGATGAATTTGGCGGCCTGCTGGGTCCCGGTGAGACCCCCGCCCGAGCGCTTCTTTGGCATGGGGGCAGCCTACGTTCTCATTCGCCGGACACACGTATATGCCTTGGCCTAAGCTGCTCTCAACTGTCACAGCAGTGCGGTCCGGCATCAAGCCCCCTGGCACCGACGGCGTCAAATCCTCCCGCCCCGAAAAACTGGCAGAGGCATGCCCGAATCCGCCTCATGCGTCACCGGGTTTCCGTTGTGACCTTGTCGAACTGCCCTGCTTTGCCGGGTTGGTCACGTATGCCCTCGCCTCACTCCGTCGGGTGATCTGTCGCTTACGCATAGTCCGTTCGGGCCATTCAAGATTGGGCCCGAAGGGGGTGTTGCGCTGTGCCCACCTTCCGTAACGTCCTCAACTGGCAGCGGTGAATATGCCGCTGCCGCCGTGGGGGAGCCTCGATTCGGGAGAGGACGGCGCCGGTATGGGCTGGGTAACCGACTGGAGTGCGCAGGCAGCCTGCCGCACTACCGATCCGGATGAACTGTTCGTACAAGGAGCAGCGCAGAACAGGGCCAAGGCGGTGTGCACCGGATGTCCGGTGCGGACCGAGTGCCTGGCCGACGCGCTGGACAACCGCGTCGAGTTCGGCGTGTGGGGCGGTATGACGGAGCGGGAGCGGCGCGCACTTCTGCGCAGGCGCCCCACCGTCACGTCCTGGCGTCGGCTCCTTGAGACCGCCCGTACTGAGTACGAGCGCAGCACGGGCATTCTGCCGGAGGACGACGAGAGCGGGGCGTACATCGAGTTCGCGGCGGTCGGCTAGCCGGCAGGCGGGTCCGACCGGGCTCACTCACCGGGCTCACTCACCGGGCTCGACGGCCTCACCGGTCGCGAGCCGGTCGGCGATGGCCCGAAGGCCCGCGAGGTCGTGCACGTCGCCCGGCAGGGCGGCTACTTCGACCACCGCCACCTCGGGGTGGAGCGAGGTGAAGCGGTCGCGCGTTCGCTGTTCACGCGCGAGTACGTGCATGCGTTCGGCGTGCAGGCGCAGCAGGCCCGCGGTCAGCTGCTCGACAGTGTGGGCGCCGCTCCGGCTCTCGGAGTGCTGGCCAAGGGTCTGGTCCGGCGTCCGTCCCGGGCCGTCGTCCGTACGTCCCGGGCTGTCGCCAGTTCTGGCCGGGCTGTCCGCCGGGCTGTCGTCCGACGTCTGGTCCGGCGTGGGTCCGGTGTGGGCTTCGGCTTCGGGAGAGGTGGCCGAGGAGTCACGAACTCCAGCATTCCCGGCCCCCTGATCCACAATGCCGGCCTCATCAAGATTTTCTGCGGCGGCAAGTGCCCGCTCGGCCGAGAGCTGGGGGGCGCCGCTGCCGTGGACCCGGTTGAGTACGAGCCCGGCGAACGGCATCTCCTCCGCCGCCAGCCGCTCGACGAAGTACGCGGCCTCGCGCAGGGCGTCCCGCTCCGGTGCGGCGACCACCAGGAACGCCGTGCCGGGCGCCTGGAGCAGCCGGTACGTCGCGTCCGCCCGGGTCCGGAAGCCACCGAACATGGTGTCCATCGCCGCCACGAACGTCTGTACGTCGCGTAGCAGCTGGCCCCCCATCAGCTTGCTGAGCGTGCCCGTCATCATCGACATGCCGACATTGAGGAACTTCATCCCCGCCCGGCCGCCCACCTTGGCGGGCGCCATCAGCACCCGGATGAACTTGCCGTCCAGGAACGACCCGAGCCGCTTCGGCGCGTCGAGGAAGTCCAGCGCGGACCGGCTCGGCGGGGTGTCGATGACGATCAGGTCCCACTCGTCGCGGGCGCGCAGCTGACTCAGCTTCTCCATCGCCATGTACTCCTGCGTGCCCGCGAAACCGGCCGACAGGGACTGGTAGAAGGGGTTCTCCAGGATCGCGCGGGCCCGCTCGCCGTCGGCGTGCGCCTCGACGATCTCGTCGAAGGTCCGCTTCATGTCGAGCATCATCGCGGACAGCTCGCCGCCGGCCGTCTCGTCTATGCCCTTCACGCGGCGCGGGGTGTTGTCCAGTTCGTCGATGCCCATGGACTGGGCCAGCCTGCGCGCCGGGTCGATGGTGAGGACCACGACCTTGCGTCCGCGCTCGGCCGCCCGTACACCGAGCGCCGCTGCGGTCGTCGTCTTGCCCACACCGCCCGCGCCGCAGCACACGATGATGCGGGTGGCCGGGTCGTCGAGCAGCGGGTCGATGTCCAGCACGGGCACGGGGTCCATGGCGCCGGCGGTGTCCGTGCCGTCCGTCCCGTCCCTGCCGTCCATCCCGTCCGTGGTGTCTGTTCCGTCCGTGGTGTCCGTTGTCTCCATGGTCACGCAGTTCCCCCAGGGGCGATACGGGTCCGCAGTTCCTTCGCCAGCCGGTAGAGCCCCGCGAGGTCAACGCCCTCGCCGAGCAGCGGCAGTTCGTACGTCGCCAGGTCCAGCCGGGCCAGTACCGCGCGCTGCTCGCGCTCCAGCTCGACGCGCTGCGCGTGCTCCGCGGCCTGTTCCAGCAGCGGGTCGACGAGGCGCTCGGCGAGACCGCCGCGGCGCGCGCCGCCCAGACCGGCCCGGGAGAGCGCCTTGGCGACGTGCGCGCGCTGCTCGCCGGCCGCGGTGCGCAGGGCGTCCTCGTCGAGGAGGTGCGGGCGGACCATGTTGACGATGACGTTGCCCACGGGCAGTTCGGCGGCGCGCAGCTCGGCGATGCCGTCGGCGGTCTCCTGGACCGGCATCTCCTCCAGCAGCGTCACCAGGTGGACGGCCGTCTCGGGCGACTTGAGTACGCGCATGACGGCCTGGGCCTGATTGTGTATCGGGCCGAACCTGGCGAGACCGGCCACCTCGTCGTTGACGTTGAGGAAGCGCGTGATGCGGCCGGTGGGCGGCGCGTCCATCACGACGTAGTCGTACGCGTAACGGTTCTGCTTGTTCCGGCGGCGCACCGCCTCGCACGCCTTGCCGGTCAGCAGCACGTCTCTGAGACCCGGCGCGATGGTGGTCGCGAAGTCGATCGCGCCGAGCTTCTTGAGCGCCCGCCCGGCTCCTCCGAGTTTGTAGAACATCTGGAGGTAGTCGAGAAGCGCGCGTTCGGCGTCTATCGCGAGGGCGTACACCTCCCCGCCGCCCGGTGCGACCGCGATCTTCCTCTCCTCGTACGGAAGTGCTTCCGTCTCGAAGAGCTGCGCGATCCCCTGCCTGCCCTCGACCTCCACGAGGAGGGTGCGTTTGCCCTCCGTCGCGAGGGCGAGCGCGAGTGCCGCGGACACCGTGGTCTTTCCGGTACCGCCCTTGCCACTGACGACCTGGAGCCTGCTCACGTCTTTGAGCCTAACCAGTCGGCGCCCGGGCTACGCAGGAGGTGTCTGTGGCAGGCACTACAGTCGCCGTATGACCAAGTGGGAATACTCGACCGTGCCCCTTCTCGTGCACGCGACCAAGCAGATTCTGGACACCTGGGGCGAGGACGGCTGGGAGCTCGTCCAGGTCGTGCCCGGGCCCAACAACCCCGAGCAGTTGGTGGCCTACCTGAAGCGGGAGAAGCAGGCATGACCGGTGTGGTCGAGGCGAAGCTCGCAGAGCTCGGCCTGACGCTTCCGGAGGTCGTACCTCCGATCGCCGCGTACCAGCCGGCCGTGCAGTCGGGCGTGTACGTCTACACCGCGGGCCAGCTCCCGATGGTGGAGGGCAAGCTTCCGTGCACCGGCAAGGTCGGTGCGGAGGTCACGCCGGAAGAGGCGAAGAACCTGGCGCGTACCTGCGTGCTGAACGCCCTGGCGGCCGTCAAGTCGGTCACCGGAGACCTGGACCGCATCGCGCGTGTCGTGAAGGTCGTCGGCTTCGTCGCCTCCGCCGCGGACTTCACCGGCCAGCCGGCCGTGATCAACGGCGCGAGCGAGCTGCTGGGCGCGGTCCTCGGCGACAAGGGTGTGCACGCGCGCAGCGCGGTCGGCGTGACCGTGCTGCCGCTCGACGCGCCGGTCGAGATCGAGATCCAGGTCGAGCTCACGTCCGCCTGACGGGCCCCTGGTCCCCTCGAACATCCGACCGGGAGCGGATAGCCTCCGGCCATGTCCAATGGTCAGTGGTACCCGCCCGAGTGGCCGGACCGTATCCGCGCCCTCGCCCGTGGTGAACTCACCGCCGTGCCGCCCAAGCGGGCCGCCACCGTCATGCTCCTGCGGGACGCGGACGGCGGCCCTGTCGTGCACATGCTGCGCAGACGCGCCTCCATGGCATTCGCCGGAGGCGCGTACGCGTATCCGGGCGGCGGCGTCGATCCGCGCGACGACGACCACCAGGTGGGCTGGGCGGGCCCGTCCCTCGGCGACTGGGCCCTCCGGCTCGGGGTCGACCCCGCGTCGGCGCAGGCCATCGTGTGCGCGGCGGTGCGTGAGACGTACGAGGAGGCCGGCGTGCTGCTCGCGGGCCCGACGGCCGGCACCGTGGTCGGCGACACGACCGGGGACGACTGGGAGGCCGACCGGCGGGCGCTGGTCGCGCGGGAGTTGTCCTTCGCGGACTTCCTCCAGCGACGCTCGCTGGTCCTGCGCTCCGACCTGCTGGGCGCGTGGGCGCGCTGGATCACGCCCGAGTTCGAGCCGAAGCGGTACGACACCTGGTTCTTCGTCGCCGCGCTGCCGGCCGGCCAGCGGACCCGTAACGCCTCGACGGAGGCCGACCGTACGGTGTGGATCGGCCCGGCGGAGGCCGCCGAGGGCTACGACAAGGGCGAGCTGCTGATGATGCCGCCGACGATCTCGACGCTGCGTACGCTCCAGCCGTACGCCACGGCCGCCGAGGCGCTCACGGGCGCGGCGGAGCAGGACATGACGCCGGTCCTGGCGCGGGCGCGCCTGGAGGGCGACGAGGTGGTCCTGAGCTGGCCGGGCCACGACGAGTTCACGAAGCGCATCGGGGGCACAGGCACAGAGCAGGCCGAACGCGCAGGAGGCACCGCATGACCGACGCAGCCGCGCTTCCCGGACAGCCCCGCGGCGGCGTGCTCTCCGGGCCCGCCACCGAGCGCGCCGTCAATGTCCTCGCCCCGAACGCCTCCGCGATGACGCTCGACGGAACCAACACCTGGATCGTCTCCGAGCCCGGCTCTGATCTGGCGGTCGTCGTCGACCCCGGGCCGCTCGATGACGTACACCTGCGGACCGTGATCGACACGGCGGAGAAGGCGGGCAAGCGGATCGCGCTGACTCTCCTGACCCACGGGCACCCCGACCACGCGGAGGGCGCGGGGCGGTTCGCGGAGCTGACGCGTACGTCCGTACGGGCCCTGGATCCCGCCCTGCGGCTCGGGGAGGAGGGGCTGGCGGCGGGGGACGTCGTCACCACCGGGGGCCTGGAGCTGCGCGTGGTGCCGACTCCCGGGCACACCGCCGACTCGCTCTGCTTCCACCTGCCTGCCGACCGGGCCGTACTGACGGGCGACACCGTCCTCGGCCGCGGGACGACAGTCGTGGCGCACCCGGACGGGCGGCTCGGCGACTACCTGGACTCGCTGCGGCGGCTGCGTTCGCTGACCGTCGACGACGGGGTGCACACCGTGCTGCCGGGGCACGGGCCCGTCCTCGAAGACGCGCAGGGCGTGGTCGAGTACTACCTGGCGCACCGGGCGAACCGGCTGGCGCAGGTCGAGACGGCCGTCGAGAACGGGTACGCGAGCGCGTCGGAGGTCGTCGCCCACGTGTACGCGGACGTGGACCGGTCCCTGTGGCCGGCGGCCGAACTCTCGGTGCGGGCGCAGCTGGAGTACCTGAGGGAACACGGCCTGATCTAGAGCCGGCGGGCAGGCGCGCGAACGCGGAAGGGCCGCCCCAGGTGGGGGCGGCCCTTCCGGCGTCGTACGGGTCGGGGCTAGCGCGAGCGCTTCGCGAGGCGCTCCACGTCCAGCAGGATCACGGCCCGCGCCTCCAGGCGAAGCCAGCCTCGGCCCGCGAAGTCGGCGAGGGCCTTGTTGACCGTCTCGCGGGACGCGCCGACCAGCTGGGCCAGCTCCTCCTGCGTCAGGTCGTGCACGACGTGGATGCCCTCCTCGGACTGCACGCCGAAGCGGCGTGACAGGTCGAGGAGCGCGCGGGCGACACGGCCCGGCACGTCGGAGAAGACCAGGTCGGACATCTGGTCGTTGGTCTTGCGCAGCCGGCGGGCGACCGCGCGGAGAAGGGCCGTGGCCACCTCCGGGCGGGCGTTCAGCCAGGGCTGGAGGTCGCCGTGGCCGAGGCCGAGCAGCTTGACCTCCGTCAGGGCGGTCGCGGTGGCGGTGCGCGGGCCCGGGTCGAAGAGCGACAGCTCACCGATCAGCTCGCCGGGCCCGAGGACGGCCAGCATGTTCTCGCGGCCGTCAGGGGAAGTGCGGTGCAGCTTCACCTTGCCCTCGGTGACCACGTACAGGCGGTCGCCGGGGTCGCCCTCGTGGAAGAGGGCGTCGCCGCGAGCGAGCGTCACCTCACTCATCGAGGCGCGGAGCTCCGCGGCCTGCTCGTCATCGAGCGCCGCGAAGAGCGGGGCGCGCCGCAGAACGTCGTCCACGAGTTCTCTCCTTGTCGACCTGCTCATCACGGGAACCGTGGTCACCATGATGCCGGACGGTAAAACAGTGCGATCAATCACAAGTTTGACGTACCGGCGTGCCCGACCGTGCGGCAGGGGGCCGATTGGGGTGGCAATTGGCTGTGACCGGCCCGGATGTCAGTGCCGGGCTTTAGGCTGGCCGGGTGTCCAAATCGCCGGTGACAGCGCAGCCCAAGGGGGCCGGACAGGTGACTGAAGGCCGAAATTCCGCTGTGGGCGAACAGATTCCAAAGCGGCCCGAGAATGCCGCAAAAGAGGTAAAAGCGCCCACGTCCGCGAAGACGGAGAAGGGTGCCGGGTCCGCTGCCGCGGCGAAGAGGGCCGGGTCCTCGGAGGCCGGGAAGGGCGTGAAGCCCGCGACGGCGGACAAGCCCGCCAAGCCCGGGGCGGCGGACAAGCCGGCAAAGCCCGGGGCGGCGGACAAGCCGGCAAAGCCCGGGGCGGCGGTCAAGCCCGCGAAGCCCGCCAAGCCGGAGTCGCGCCTCGCCATGGTCCGGCGCGCCCGCCGGATGAACCGCGAGCTGGCCGAGGTCTATCCGTACGCCCATCCCGAGCTCGACTTCGAGAACCCCTTCGAGCTGCTGGTGGCCACGGTCCTCTCCGCCCAGACCACCGACCTGCGGGTCAACCAGACCACCCCGGCGCTCTTCGCCAAGTACCCGACGCCCGAGGACATGGCCGCCGCGGACCCGGAGGACCTGGAGCAGCTGATCCGGCCGACCGGCTTCTTCCGTGCCAAGGCCCGCTCGCTGCTCGGCCTGTCCGCCGCGATCAGGGACAACTTCGGCGGCGAGGTCCCCGGCCGCCTGGAGGACCTGGTCACGCTGCCCGGCGTCGGCCGCAAGACCGCCAACGTGGTGCTCGGCAACGCGTTCGGTGTCGCCGGACTGAGCGTGGACACCCACTTCGGCCGGCTCGTACGGCGCTGGAAATGGACCGCGCACGAGGACCCGGAGAAGGTCGAGGCGGACATCGCCGCGATCTTCCCCAAGAGCGAGTGGACGATGCTCTCGCACCGGATCATTTTCCACGGCCGCCGCGTGTGCCACTCCCGCAAGCCGGCCTGCGGCGCCTGCCCGATCGCGGACCTGTGCCCGTCCTACGGCGAGGGGGAAACGGACCCGGACAAGGCGAAGAAGCTCCTCAAGTACGAGATGGGGGGCCACCCGGGCCAGCGGCTCAAGCCCCCGCCCGGCTATCCCGGCAGGCCCGCACCGCCCCTGGGAGCCGCCGAGTGACGGACCGAGTGACGGACCGAGTGACGGGCCGAGTGACGGACCGAGTGGCAGGTCGGGTGACGGACCGAGTGGCAGACCGGGTGACGGACCGAGTGGCAGGCCGGGTGACGGACCGAGTGGCAGGCCGGGTGACGGACCGAGTGGCAGGCCGGGTGGCAGGCCGGGTGGCAGCTGTGCGCGGTCGCGCGGAACGAACGGGCCCGGTTAGGGCGTTGTGACGACGGGGGTGCCTATGACGCGTGGTAGCGAGACGTACGACGGCGGGGCGGCCGGGGCCGCCGGGACCGCCGAGGCGGCCGGCCCGGCCGAAGTCGCCGTGACGAGCCGGGGGCTGCCCACATGGCTCGATCCGGTGGCCGAGGTCGCCCGTTCCGTACGGCCCGAGCAGCTCAGCCGCTTCCTGCCGCCCGAGAACGGCACCGGGCGCCAGTCGGCCGTACTGATCCTCTTCGGCGAGGGGGAGAAAGGGCCCGAGCTGCTGCTCATGGAGCGCGCGGGCAGTCTCCGCTCGCACGCGGGACAGCTCAGCTTCCCCGGTGGTGCCCTCGATGCCGCCGACGGTGATCCGGAGACGACCGGCCCGCTGCGCGCCGCGCTCCGCGAGGCGGAGGAAGAGACCGGACTCGATCCCTCCGGGGTCCAGGTCTTCGGCGTACTGCCCCGCCTCTACATCCCCGTCAGCAACTTCGTCGTGACGCCGGTCCTCGGCTGGTGGCGCGAGCCGAGCCCCGTCGGCGTCGTCGACTCCGCGGAGACGGCGAGCGTCTTCACGATCCCCGTGGCGGATCTCACGGATCCGGCGAACCGCGTGACGAGCGTGCATCCACGCGGCCACACCGGTCCCGCGTTCCTGGCCGGACCGGCTCTGGTCTGGGGTTTCACGGCGGGTGTGATCGACAAGATCCTGCACTACGCGGGATGGGAGCGCCCCTGGGACCGCTCTCGGCAGGTGCCGCTCGACTGGCGCGCGTGACAGGGTGGCCATGTGAACGTCCTGGACATCTTGTTGCTGGTCGCTGCGGTGTGGTTCGCGATCGTCGGGTACCGACAGGGATTCGTCGTCGGCATTCTGTCGGTGATCGGTTTCCTGGGCGGCGGGCTGGTCGCCGTCTACCTGTTGCCGTTGCTGTGGGACCAGCTGACCGACGGATCGGAAGTCAGTTCGACCGCCGCCGTTGTCGCGGTCATCGTCGTGATCGTCTGCGCCTCGGTGGGCCAGGCCTTCACCACCCACCTCGGCAACAAACTCCGCAGGTACATCACCTGGTCGCCCGCCCGTGTCCTGGACGCGTCCGGTGGCGCGCTGGTCAACGTCGTCGCCATGCTCCTGGTCGCCTGGCTGATCGGCTCCGCGCTCGCGGGCACCTCGCTGCCCACGCTGGGCAAGGAGGTCCGTAACTCCAAGGTGCTCCTGGGCATTTCACGGGTGATGCCGGACCAGGCGAGCATGTGGTTCACGGACTTCAGCTCCGTCCTCACGCAGAACGGCTTCCCGCAGGTCTTCAGCCCCTTCTCCAACGAGCCGATCACCGAGGTCCGGGCCCCGGACCCGGCGCTCGCCGGCAGCCCCGTCGCCGCCCGCGCCAAGCAGTCGATCGTCAAGGTCGTCGGTACGGCCCCGAGCTGCGGCAAGGTCCTGGAAGGCACCGGCTTCGTCTTCGACGACCGCCGCGTCATGACCAACGCGCATGTCGTCGGCGGAGTGGACGAGCCGACCGTGCAGATCGGCGGTGAGGGCCGCCGGTACGACGCGACCGTGGTGCTCTACGACTGGGAGCGCGACATCGCCGTACTGGACGTCCCCGACCTGGACGCCCCGGCGCTGGAGTTCACCGACACGGACGCCCGTACCGGCGACAGCGCGATCGTCGCGGGCTTCCCGGAGAACGGCGGGTACGACGTGCGATCCGCCCGCGTCCGCGGCCGGATCAACGCCAACGGCCCGGACATCTACCACCGTGGCACGGTCCAGCGTGACGTCTACTCGCTCTTCGCGACCGTCCGTCAGGGCAACTCGGGCGGCCCGCTGCTGACGCCCGACGGCAAGGTCTACGGCGTCGTCTTCGCCAAGTCCCTCGACGACGCCGACACGGGGTACGCCCTTACGGCCGACGAGGTCAGCGAGGACGTCCGCCTCGGCCGCGCCGCCAACCAGCAGGTCGACAGCGAGGGATGCGCGCTCTGACGGACGCGCTCCGAGAGGCCGGTTCACCACATGCGTCTGACGATTCTCGGCGGCGGCGGCTTCCGCGTGCCCCTCGTGTACGGCGCGCTGCTGCGTGACCGCGCCGAGGGCCGCGTCACCCACATCACCCTCCACGACCTGGACGGGGCCCGGCTGAACGCGATCGCCCGGGTACTGGCCGATCAGGGCGCGGGGGTCCCGGACGCGCCGTCCGTGACGGTGACCACCGACCTCGACGAGGCCCTGCGCGGCGCCGACTTCGTCTTCTCCGCCATCCGGGTCGGCGGCCTGGAGGGCAGGGCCGCCGACGAGCGCGTCGCCCTGGCCGAGGGGGTCCTGGGCCAGGAGACGGTGGGCGCGGGCGGCATCGCGTACGGGCTGCGGACGGTTCCGGTCGCCGTCGACATCGCGCGCCGCGTGGCGAGGCTCTCCCCCGGGGCGTGGGTCATCAACTTCACCAACCCGGCCGGGCTGGTCACCGAGGCCATGTCCCGCCACCTCGGCGACCGGGTCATCGGGATCTGCGACTCGCCGGTGGGCCTCGGCCGCCGGGTCGCCCGCGTGCTCGGCGTCGCCGACCCGGCGCGTGCGCGCCTCGACTACGTCGGCCTCAACCACCTCGGCTGGCTGCGCGGGGTGTACGCCGACGAGGGCTCCGGGACCGGCGCCGGCGCGGTCAACCTGCTTCCGGCCCTGTTCGAGGACGAGAGCGCCCTGACCTCCTTCGAGGAAGGCAGACTCTTCGGCGCGGAGTGGCTGCGTTCGCTCGGCTCGGTCCCCAACGAGTACCTCCACTACTACTACTTCAACCGCGAGACGGTCACCGCCTACCGCGAGGCGAAGCAGACCCGCGGCGCCTTCCTCCGCGACCAGCAGGCGCGCTTCTACGACGGCATGGCGGAGCGCACGTCGGCGGAGGGCGCCCTGGCCGCGTGGGACCATACCCGCGCCGAGCGCGAAGCCACGTACATGGCGGAGAACAGGGAGGCGGCGGGCGCGGGCGAGCGCGCGGCCGACGACCTGGAGTCCGGCGGGTACGAGTACGTCGCGCTCGCCCTGATGCGGGCGATCGCGCGCGACGAGCAGGCCACCCTCATCCTCAACGTCCGCAACGGCACCACGTTGCCGCTGCTCGACGAGGACGCCGTCGTCGAAGTCCCGTGCCTGGTCGGCGCGACCGGTGCCCGGCCCGTCGCCGTATCACCGCTGACCGGCCATGAAGCGGGCCTGGTGGCCGCGGTCAAGGCGGTGGAGCGGTGCGTACTGGAGGCGGGGGAGAGCGGGTCGGCGCGGGCAGCGGTGAAGGCATTCGCCCTGCACCCGCTCGTCGACTCGGTCGGGGTGGCGCGGCGGCTGCTCGACGGCTACCGGAGCGCGCACCCCGGACTCGGGTACCTCAGGTCCGGAGCCTGACGGCCCGGACGGCTCGGACTGCTTCAGTCACGGGGGTGACGCAGCCTCGCCGAGACCCAGCGGGCGCGGCGGCGGAGGATGCGCGGAATCCCGATCGTGCGGGAAGGCGGGCCGTGGCCCTGATCCCGAGGACCGCCCCCTTCGTGGGTGCTCAGCGCTGTGGCGGAGCGGCGGTTGCGTGCTGCGTCACCGTAGTCGTGCGTCCAGCCCATACCCCGACGTTTGCCCGTGCCCCAAGGTCCGTAATCGCGTCGGGGGCAGCCAATTGGCCTATGCGCCGGGCAATTGGCTGTTCGTAGGACAAGCGTTCAGGTGGATGTGCGGTGCGCGGCGGTCGCCCTCGCGCGAAGGGACCCGGTCAACGGTGCGGCGGGACCGGTGAGCGGTTCGGCGGGACCCGGCCAACGGTCCCGGCTCGGCCCGGTCAGCGGTCCGGCTCGGGGTCCTTCAGCCAGTTGACCAGCTCGGCGGAGAAAGCGGCCGGGTCCTCCTCGTGCGGGAAGTGCCCGAGACCGTCGAACAGCCGCCAGCGGTACGGAGCTTCGACGTACTCGCCGGAGCCGGCCGCGCTGCGCGTGCGCATCACCGGGTCCAGCGAACCGTGCAGGTGCAGCGTCGGAACCCGTACCGGCCGCTTCATGCGCCGGTTGAACTGGATGCCGTCCGGCCGCGCCATCGACCGCACCATCCACCGGTACGGCTCGATCGAGCAGTGCGCCGTGGACGGAATCGACATCGCGCGGCGGTACACGTCCACGTCCTCGTCGTCCGGCAGCCGGGGCCCGGACCAGTCACGGACCAGTCTGCCCACCAAGGCCGCGTCGTCCGCGACAAGCTGACGCTCCGGCAGCCACGGACGCTGGAAGCCCCAGACGTACGACCCGGCGCGCGACTGCGACATGTCGGAGAGCATCGCCGAGCGCCAGCGCCGGGGGTGGGGCATCGAGGACACCGCGAGCCGGCGCACCAGCTTGGGCCGCATCACTGCCGCCGTCCACGCCAGGTAACCGCCCAGGTCGTGCCCGACCAGCGCGGCGTCCGGCTCGCCGAGCGAGCGCACCACGCCGGTGATGTCGAGCGCGAGGTTCGCCGGGTCGTAACCGCGCGGCGTACGGTCGCTGCCGCCCACGCCCCGCAGGTCCATCGCGACGGCCCGGAACCCGGCCTCGGCGAGCGCGGTCATCTGGTGCCGCCACGTCCACCAGAACTGCGGGAAACCGTGCAGCAGCAGCACGAGCGGCCCGTCCCCGACCTCCGCGATGTGGAAACGCGCGCCGTTGGCCGCTACGTCGCGGTGCGTCCACGGGCCCTCGGGACGTACGACGGAAGCGGCCGTCGGCATGGACGGCGCAGCCGGAGCCGGGGCAGGTGCAGGGGCGGCGGGGGTGGGAGCGGGTGCAGGGGCGGGTGCGCCGGAGCCGGAATCTGGGGCGGTCATGTGGATGAGCGTGCCACAGCCACCGCCTTGTCACCGACCTGGCGCGGGTGAGGCTTGACGCCCTGGAGTACGGCTGCCGTCTGCTTGGCCGAGGCGATGCTCTTCTCCGGCGGGGACACCTTCTTGAACTTCGTGACGGCGATCAGTGCCAGCAGGCCCGCCAGCAGCAGAAACGCTCCGCCGACGATCAGGAAGGACCAGGCGAGCCCGAGCCCCAGGTTGTGGATGCCGTACGCCGCGGCGAAGCTCAGTACCGGCAGCGAGAAGAGCGCGAACACCCCTGCGACACCGATGGCCGTGCCGCCCATGCCGACACGCTTGGCGTCCTGCCGCAGCTCGGCCTTGGCCAGCGCGATCTCGTCGTGCATGAGTGCGGACATCTCGGCGGTCGCCGTCGCGACCAACTGGCCGAGGCTGCGGTCGACGCTGTCAGCCGTCGCTGTGCGGGCGGGGTCGCTCATCGCTCTCTCCCTCTTGTACGTCGTCTTACCTGATGTCGAATCATGCCGGACTGTCGTCGCCGCCGCTGGATGCCCCCGCGACTTCCGCGAGCCTGCGGTGCTCGGCGGCCTTCGCCTCGTAGATCGCGGCCATCCGCAGGTGGTACTCGGGCCGATCGAGCTCGTAGATGTCCGGAATGCCGTCGTTGTCGTCGTCGCGCTCCTCATGCTCGACCAGTGCGCGGTACTTGCGTACCCGCAACTTGAGCAGAATCCCGGAGAGTGCGGCGGCGATCAGCGAGCCGACGAGTACGGCGGCTTTGATCTCTTCGGTGAGCGCGGCGTCACCGGTGAAGGCGAGCTCACCGATGAGCAGGGAGACCGTGAATCCGATGCCCGCCAGCGACGCGACGGCGAAGACGTCGGCCCAGGCGAGGTCCTCGTTGAGCTCGGCCTTCGTGAAGCGGGCCGCCAGCCACGTGCCGCTGAAGATGCCGACGGTCTTGCCGACCACGAGCCCGAGGACGACACCGAGGGTCTCGGGCCGCGTGAACAAGCCACCGAGCGCCCCGCCGGACACGGAGACACCGGCGGAGAACAGGGCGAACAGCGGCACGGCGATGCCCGCGGAAACCGGCCGGGCGAGGTGCTCGATGCGCTCGCCGGGGGAGTGCGCCTCGGTCGTGCCGCCGCGTTCTTCACGGGTGCAGCGCAGCATCAGGCCCATCGCGACACCGGCGATGGTGGCGTGTACGCCGCTGTTGTACATCAGGCCCCAGATCACCAGGGCGAGCGGTACGTAGACGTACCAGCCTCGGACGCGCTTGCGCAGCAGCAGCCAGAAGACGGCCAGTCCCGCGACCGCGCCGCCGAGCGCGGCGAAGTTGAGGTCGCTGGTGAAGAAGACGGCGATGATCAGGATCGCGAACAGGTCGTCGACGACGGCCAGGGTCAGCAGGAAGGCGCGCAGCGCGGACGGAAGCGACGTACCGATCACCGCGAGGACGGCGAGCGCGAAGGCGATGTCGGTGGCGGTGGGGACGGCCCAGCCGCCCAGCGACCCGTCCCCGATTACGTTGACCAGTACGTACACGAGGGCCGGCGCCGCCATGCCGCTGAGCGCGGCGATGACGGGGAGCGCGGCGGCCTTGGGGTCGCGCAGCTCGCCGGCGACCAGTTCGCGCTTCAGCTCGATGCCGGCGACGAAGAAGAAGACGGCGAGGAGGCCGTCGGCGGCCCAGTGCTGGATGGAGAGGTCGAGACCGAGGGAGGCGGGGCCCAGGTGGAAGCCGCGTACGGATTCGTAGGAGTCGCTGAAGCCGGTGTTCGCCCAGACGAGCGCGATGATCGCCGCCACGAGGAGCAGTACGCCGCCGACGGTCTCCGTGCGCAGCGCCTCGGCCACGTAGGTGCGCTCGGGGAGTGAGAGCCGCCCGAGAACCTTGCGGGCGCTGGGCGGGGTCGGCGGGCCGGACGGGGCGGTCGGACGGGGCGCGGGCACGGGTGAGACCTCCGGTCGGTGGGCAGCATGGAGCACATTGCCGACCAGACTTCCCGGCACACCTGTCGAGCTTTGACGCGTTCTTTACGCGAGCAGACACTCTACCGGGGGCGCGCAAGGGTGCAATCCGGCGAATCATCACTTTAGGAGCAGGGCGGGTAGAACGGGCATCCGGCGCGGAGAGCCGGATGCCCGTTCCGAAGACGTGTTGCGGATACCCGTTCCGAAGACGCTTTGCGGAGGCGGGAGCTGTCAGTCCTCGCTGGACGCGCTCGGAAGCTTCGTCTGGATCAGGTCCATCACCGAGGAGTCGGTCAGGGTGGTGACATCACCGAGCTGCCGGTTCTCGGCGACGTCCCGCAGCAGCCGCCGCATGATCTTTCCGGACCGGGTCTTGGGCAGCTCCGCCACCGGCAGGATCCGCTTGGGCTTGGCGATCGGCCCGAGCGTGGTGCCGACGTGGCTGCGCAGTTCCGCGACGAGGGTGTCCGTCTCGGACGCCGTACCGCGCAGGATCACGAACGCGACGATGGCCTGACCGGTCGTCTCGTCGGCCGCGCCGACGACTGCCGCCTCCGCGACGGACGGGTGCGAGACGAGCGCCGACTCGACCTCCGTGGTCGAGATGTTGTGGCCGGACACCAGCATCACGTCGTCGACCCGGCCGAGCAGCCAGATGTCGCCGTCGTCGTCCTTCTTGGCGCCGTCGCCCGCGAAGTACTTGTCGGGGAAGCGGGACCAGTAGGTGTCGAGGAAGCGCTGGTCGTCGCCCCAGATCGTACGGAGCATGGACGGCCACGGCTCGGTGAGGACGAGGTAGCCGCCGCCTCCGTCGGGCACCTCGTTGGCCTCGTCGTCGACGACGGTGGCACTGATGCCGGGCAGCGCGCGCTGGGCGGAGCCGGGCTTGGTGGCGGTGACGCCGGGCAGCGGCGCGATCATCATCGCGCCGGTCTCGGTCTGCCACCAGGTGTCCACGATCGGGGTCTTGCCCGCGCCGATGTGCTCCCGGTACCAGATCCACGCCTCGGGGTTGATCGGCTCGCCGACCGACCCGAGCACGCGCAGGCTACTCAGGTCGAACTTGGCGGGGATGTCGTCGCCCCACTTCATGAACGTGCGGATCGCGGTCGGCGCGGTGTAGAGGATCGTGACGCCGTACTTCTGCACGATCTCCCACCAGCGCCCCTGGTGCGGGGTGTCGGGCGTGCCCTCGTACATGACCTGCGTCCCGCCGTTGGCGAGCGGCCCGTACACGATGTACGAGTGCCCGGTCACCCAGCCGATGTCGGCGGTGCACCAGTAGACATCGGTCTCCGGCTTGAGGTCGAACACCGCGTGGTGCGTGTACGCCGCCTGGGTGAGGTAGCCGCCGGAGGTGTGCAGGATGCCCTTCGGCTTACCCGTCGTACCGGACGTGTAGAGGATGAAGAGCGGGTGCTCGGCGTCGAACGCCTCGGGGGTGTGCTCGGCGGACTGGCGGCCGACGATCTCGTGCCACCAGACGTCGCGGCTGTCGTCCCACGCGGTGTCCTGGCCCGTGCGGCGTACGACCAGGACGTGCTCCACCTGCGGGCACTTGGCGACGGCCTCGTCGATGGCGGGCTTGAGGGCGGTCGGCTTGGTGCGCCGGTAGCCGCCGTCCGAGGTGATGACGAGCTTGGCGTCGGCGTCCTGGATGCGGGAGGCGACGGCGTCGGCCGAGAAGCCGCCGAAGACGACCGAGTGTGCGGCACCGATGCGGGCGCAGGCCAGCATCGCCACGGCGGCCTCGGGAATCATCGGCAGGTAGACGGCGACCCGGTCGCCCTTCTGTACGCCCAGCTCCGTAAGGGCGTTGGCGGCGCGCGAGACCTCGTCCTTGAGATCGGCGTAGGTGATCGCGCGGCTGTCGCCGGGTTCGCCCTCGAAGTGGATGGCGACGCGGTCGCCGTGGCCGGCCTCGACGTGACGGTCCACGCAGTTGTACGCGACGTTCAGCTCGCCGTCGGCGAACCACTTCGCGAAGGGCGGGTTCGACCAGTCAAGTGTCTCGGTCGGCTCGGTGGCCCAGGTGAGCCGCCGGGCCTGCTCGGCCCAGAAGCCCAGCCTGTCTGCCTCGGCCTGCTCGTACGCCTGCGCCGTGACGTTGGCGTTCGCGGCCAGCTCGGCAGGCGGCGCGAAGCGGCGCTCCTCCTTCATGAGGTTGGCCAGGCTTTCGTTGCTCACGACATCTCCCATTCCCAGGGCGTCCGATGTGTCCCGTGCCCTAGCTCATCAGTCCCGCGCCCGGGAGACAAGAGCCTTCCGGGAATTGGTTTAGACCTGTGAGCTGCGGGCGGGCCGCATCAGGGGCAGTGTTGGTGGCGGCGTACGGCCCCTCCTCGCAGGGCGGCGCGGGGAGGGGCCATACGGTCTCACGGACGCGGGGGCCGGTCGGTTCAGGCGCGCGACTCTTCTAGGGAGCCTTCCGCTTCCGGGTCTTCGACCGGGCCGACCCGGTCGAAGACCGCGTCGGTCTCACCGATACGGATTCCGTCCTGGAGCAGGTATGCCTGCGCCTCGCCGACATGGAAGTACATGCCGTGCAGTTCGAGCGTGCCCTCGTCGAGCCGCCGGCGCACCGCCTCGTGTGCGTGCAGGTGCTCCAACTGCTGCACCACGTTGGTCAGGCAGAGCTGCTCGACCGCGTCGGCGGGCATCCTGCCCGAGATCCTCGCCCAGGAGTGCTTCTTGCTGCGCATCCGCTCCAGGCTGGGCACGGCATGCCGCAGCCAGCGCCGCAGCGGCGTCCGGTCCGCCTCCGGCGGGGTGTCGGGCGGCGAGTTGAGCAGGGCCTGCATCGCGCCGCAGCCGGAGTGACCGCAGATGGTGATGGACTGCACCTTGAGCACGTCCACGGCGTACTCGATGGCCGCTCCGACCGAATCGTCGGCGCTCTCCGCGCCGGGCGGCGGCACCAGATTGCCCACGTTGCGCACGGTGAAGAGGTCGCCCGGGCCGCTGGACGTGATCATGCTGGTGACCAGGCGGGAGTCGGCGCAGGTGATGAAGAGCTGCGACGGAGTCTGGCCCTCGCGGGCGAGGCGGGCCAGCTCCTCGCGGACCAGGGGCGCCGTATTGCGCTGGAACGCGCTCAGCCCGGTGGCCAGTTGGCCCGCGCTGCCACCGGCCCGCCCCGGCGTGGACTTGGACGCGGGGGCGTGGTGGTCGCAGTGGTGGTTGCGCCAGGGGGTCCACGGCCGGCAGCAGGTGTGCGTGGAGTGCGACGCGCTGTGCCGGCCGGTACCGGCGGAGCCGCCGGCACCGGCGCCGGAGGCGGGCCCGGCGAACCGCTGGCCCGAACGCCCGGTGATCTCCACGCGGCCGTTCTGCCCGGTGTGCGCGTCCCGCCAGTCCTGGAGCGTTTCGTACGCCGCGTGATCCATGAACGACCCGTCCAGCTCCACGACCGCCTCGGAACCCCGGGGCACCTGGTTCAGTGCCCGGCTCAGCCGGGGCACCGCGAGGAAGGTCAACTGGCCGCGCACCCGGACGTGATGGACGCCTTCCGGTGAGATCTCCGCGGTGACATGCGTCTTGGCCAGCCGGTGCAGCGCCACGGCGACCGCTACCGCGACCCCGATCGCCACACCTTCCAGCACGCCGAGAAGGACGACCCCGGCGACCGTCACCACGTAGACCAGCATCTCCCGGTGGCGGGAAGCGCTGCGGATGCGCGTGATGCTCACCATCTGGAAGCCGACGAGCATGACCAGGGCGGCGAGCGCGGGCAGCGGGATGAGGTCGAGGACCGGCACGAGCAACAGTGCGGCGAGCACGATCCACAGACCGTGCAGCATCGTGGAGTGCCGGCTGACGGCTCCCGACGACACATTGGCGACGCTGCGTACGGCGACACCGGCGACCGGCAGTCCGCCGAGCGCGCCGGACACGACGTTCGCGGCGCCCTGCCCGGCCAGTTCGCGGTCGAGGTTCGAGCGGGTCACCTCTGGCTGCGGTCCCTTGCGGGCGGCCACCAGTTTGTCCACGGCCACGGCCGACAGCAGTGACTGCACGCTGGTGACCAGCGTGACGGTGAGCACGCCCGCGGCGATGCCGAGCACCGGACCTTCCGGCAGCCCCGGCAGCGCGTGGCTCGTCCAGGACGGCAGATCGACGTGCGGCACCTTCATCCCGGTCAGCGCGGAGAGCGCGGCGGCGGCGGCCACCGCGACGAGGGCGGCCGGGACCCTCCGGGCGATCCGGCCCGTACGCCCCGGAAGGTGCGGCCAGACCAGCAGCACGGCAAGGGTGAAGGTACTCACCAGGATGGCCGGTCCGTGCAGGTTGGCCAACTGGGCGGGCAGCACGAGGACGTTGTCGACGGCGGAGCTCTCGGGGCTGCCGCCGAGCACGATGTGCAGCTGGGCCAGCGCGATGGTGACGCCGATCCCGGCCAGCATGCCGTGCACGATCGCCGGGCTGACCGCGAGAGCGGACCGGGCCACGCGCAGTGCGGAGAGACCGAGTTGGCAGATGCCGGCCAGCACGGTGATGGCGCAGGTGGCCCGCCAGCCGTACTGCTGGATCAGGTCGGCGGTGACCACCGTGAGGCCGGCGGCCGGCCCGCTCACCTGGAGCGGCGCCCCGCCGAACCGGCCGGCCACGAGGCCGCCGACGGCGGCGGCGACCAGGCCCGCCTGGAGGGGGGCGCCGGTGGCCAGGGCGATGCCCAGGGAGAGCGGCAGTGCGATCAGGAATACGGCGATGGAGGCGGACACGTCCGCTCCCGCGATACGCGGGCGGGGGCGGCGGCCACCGCTGCGCGGGGGCCTGTGCGGACGCTGGAATCGGGAGGCGCCGGTGGCGCTCGAAGAGTGGTCGGTGCGGGTCGGGACGCAAGCGGACATGGTTCCCGTCTCCTCCGGGGCAGCGCGGTCGCGGAATGTGGGGTCGCGGCCGTGGGTCACGGCGTGCAGCGGCGGGATTTTCAACTCTAGGTAAATGAATAGTAATGGAGAGTAAAGAACGAAGGGGGTGAATAGGCCCAAATGGCGCAAGCTTTCACCTGTTGTGGTGAATAAGTAATTTGAACGGCTTGTCATATCAACCCATCTATCAGTCCATGCGAAATTTGCACCGCTATGTCGGTATTCCAGCGCATACGAACTGACGGAAGTGGGTGGGCGGAATGATGGCCGCCACGAAGAGAATCGTCTTCGGCGTCACCGCCGTGACCTTGGCCGGCGCACTCGCCGCCTGCTCGGGACCGGCCGGTCCGGGTGCCGGGGGCACCGGGCAGGGTGCCCAGGGGGCGAAGAAGGACGTGCCCAAGGCGGCGCCCAAGAGCGCGGTACGTCTGATCGGCGACGGCTCGACGGCGTACACCGGGAAACAGCCGCACCTGACGCGGCCGGAGCGGCTGAAGCCAGGTCAGAAGCCGCCCCAGTTCGTCGTCTTCTCCTGGGACGGGGCGGGTGAGGACAGCCAGCGGCTCTTCTCCCACTTCCGCGAGGTCGGCAAGAAGTACGACGCGACCATGACGTACTTCCTCAGCGGCGTGTACCTGCTCCCGGAGGACAAGCGGCACCTCTACGACCCGCCGCAGCACTCCCCGGGGCGCTCCGACATCGGCTTCAACGACGTCGCGGGCATCAGTGACACCGTCGATCAGCTGCGCGCCGCCTGGCTCGACGGCAACGAGATCGGCACGCACTTCAACGGCCACTTCTGCGGCAAGGACGGCGGCGTCGGCACCTGGTCCACGGAGGAGTGGAAGAGCGAGATCGCGCAGGCCAAGGCGTTCGTGAAGCGCTGGAAGACCAACTCGGGCCTGAAGAACGCCAAGCCGCTGCCCTTCGACTACGACAAGGAACTCGTCGGCGCCCGCACCCCCTGCCTCGAGGGGCAGAAGAACATGATGCTGGCGGCGAAGGAGCTGGGCTTCCGCTACGACTCCAGCGGAGTCGGCAAGCAGGTGTGGCCGAAGAAGACCGAGGGGCTGTGGGACATGCCGCTCCAGCTTGTCCCCGTGCCGGGACGGGCCTTCGAGACGCTCTCGATGGACTACAACTTCATGGTCAACCAGTCGGGAACGGTCAAGGGCGATCCGTCCCGGCACACCTTCTGGGGCAACCAGATGCGCGACGGGCTGCTCCAGGCGTTCGACCGCTCGTACAACGGAAACCGCGCTCCGCTGATCATCGGCAACCACTTCGAGTCCTGGAACGGCGGCACGTACATGCGCGCCATCGAGGAGACGATCAAGACGGTGTGCGTGAAGAAGGAGGTGCGCTGCGTGTCATTCAGGCAGGTCGCCGACTGGCTGGACGCACAGGACCCGCAGGTGCTGGCGAAGATGCGCACCCTGGAGGTCGGCGAGGCCCCGAAGGAGGGCTGGGCGTCATTCCTGAGCCCCCCGTCCTCGGCCGCCCCGGGCGCGCGACAGCCGGGAGCGGGGAACCCGGATGCCACGCACCCGGATGCCACGCACCCGGGGGCCGAGCGGGAGGGGGCTGAGAGGGAGGGTGTCGCCACGGACGGCGCCGGGCAGGATGGCGCCGCTCGGGACAACGCCGCTCCGCAGGACGCCGGGCAGGAAGGTGCCGGGCAGGAAGGTGCCGGACGCCCCGGCGCCGCGCGGGCGGACGCCGGGGCTGTCACCCCGGTCAAGCAGGCTGAGCTGCGCTGACCTCCGCGAACCGCTCCCCGAGCACGAAGGCGGGGTCGACCTGGGCAGCCAGGTCGGCGCCCGTCTTCGCGTTGCCCCAGCTCTCCGCGTTCTTCAGGTGGAAGTGCACCATCTGGCGCGTGTAGCGCTCCCAGTCCCGCTCCGCGTAGGAGTCCTCCGCGGCGTTCTGAAGGGTCTGGAGGGCGAGGCGGTTGTCGGCCTCCAGAAGCTCGAAGCGGGAGGGGCGCCCCTTCTCCATCGAACGGACCCAGTCGGACGCCCGGACGGTGACCAGCAGATCGTCGCCCACCTGCTCGCGCAGGAACTCGATGTCGTCCTGGCCCTGCACCTTGTTGCCGACGACCTTGAGCGATACGCCGTAGTCCCGGGCGTACTCCTTGTACTGGCGGTACACGGACACGCCCTTACGGGTCGGCTCGGCCACCAGGAAGGTCATGTCGAAACGGGTGAACAAGCCCGAGGCGAAGGAGTCGGAGCCGGCCGTCATGTCGACGATCACGTACTCCTCCGGGCCGTCGACGAGGTGATTGAGACACAGCTCGACCGCCCCGACCTTGGAGTGGTAGCAGGAGACGCCCAGGTCGGACTCGGTGAACGGGCCCGTGGCCATCAGCCGGATCTCACCGTCGTCGAGCCGGACGGTGCGGGCGCACGCGTCGTAGACCGGGTTGTCCTCGCTCACTCGCAGCAGGCGCGACCCCTCTCCCGGCGGTGTTGTCTTGATCATCGTTTCGGCGGAGGTGATCCGGGGGTTGGAGCCGCGCAGGTAGTCCTTGATGAGGGGCAGGTGCGAACCCATCGCGGGCAGCGCCGCGGCCTCCGCCTCGTCGAGGCCGAGGGCGGCCCCCAGGTGCTGGTTGATGTCGGCGTCCACGGCGATGACCGTGGCCTCGTTGGCGGTGAGGTGGCGGATGAAGAGCGAGGACAGCGTCGTCTTGCCGCTGCCGCCCTTCCCTACGAAAGCGATCTTCATGTTCACCAAGGGTAATCGCATGATTGCGTGGTGTGCGCACAGTGAGTGAAGAAGACCACTCCAAGGTGGGGTGCGTGCCCGGGGTGCGTAGGCTCCTTACTTATGAGTACGACAGCTGATCCACTCGCGGCGCTCGGCGCGCTGCCCGGCGTGCCCGAGGCCGTGGACTCCGTACGCAAGGCCGTCGACCGGGTCTACGGACACCGCGTCATGCGGCGCCGCAGCAACGAGATCACCGCGGAGGCCGCGCTGCGCGGCGCGCGCGGGTCGGCGTCGCTGTCGGGCGCCGACTGGGCCCTGGAGGAGGTGCGCCGGCGTACCGACTTCAGCATCGATGCGGAGTCCCGTACGGTCGGCGCCGCGCTGCGGCTGACCGCTGAGGCCGGACAGCTGCTGTCCATCTGGCGCCAGTCACCGCTTCGGGTACTGGCCCGGCTGCATCTGGTCGCGGCGGGCGGCGCGGGAGTGTCGGACGAGCTGGTGGGGCGGCCTCGGCTCGCGGGCGAGCCGGTGGACGAGCCGCTGGTCGAGCTGCCGCTGCCGGGCGCCGACGAGGTCGCGGGCAGGCTCGAAGGGCTTTCGGAACTGATCATCGCGGGCGGCTCCGCGCCGGCCCTGGTGACCGCGGCCGTGGTGCACGGCGAACTGATGGCGCTTCGCCCCTTCGGCTCGCACAACGGCCTGGTGGCCCGCACCGCCGAGCGGATCGTTCTGATCAGCAGCGGCCTCGACCCGAAGTCGGTCTGCCCGGCCGAGGTCGGGCACGGGGAACTCGGGCGTGCGGCATACGTCGCCGCGCTGGACGGATACGTGTCGGGTACGCCTGAGGGCATGGCGTCGTGGATCACGCACTGCGGGCGCGCGGTGGAGCTGGGGGCCAGGGAGTCGACGGCCGTGTGCGAGGCGCTTCAGCGCGGAGCCGCCTGAGAGACCGCCGGACCGCGGGCCTGTGCCTGGCCGTACCGGCTCCGGCGAGTGGGTCGCGGGGTCGTTCCCGGCGCGGACAAGGGTTGCGGCGGTACCGGTGAGCGGTACCGCCGCTGGCATGTCCGCCGAGTTACCATGCGTCCTCGAATTTATGCCCATCAGGTCGGGAACTTTGCCCGTCACCTGGTGCGGCTGGCCCGTAATCGACGGGTCGACGTCGCGTGGGTGCTCAGCTTCCATGCGCGGTCCGTGGGGCCTTACTGCGTTATAGGTCATCCTCTCGGATGTCCCTGGTCTCGCGGGCCGTTAAATCCTTTGTACTCCTGAAGTCGGGGAAGTGAAAGCCCTGGACGGGCTTCTCGCCGTTTGTTTCAAATACGGGCAAAGGTTTCGTATCGCCGACGGGCCCGCCGGCCGGGCCTGCGGCTGACGTACCAGACCAGGCCCGCGGTGGCCGCCGCGGCTCCGACCGCGGCCGCGGCGACGAGCGCGGGGCGGGGCGGCATGGAGAAGGCGGGCAGCCGCTGCTTGAGTCGCACCGGCTTGTTGAAGACGAGAACCGGCCACTCGCGCGCGAGCGCTTCGCGACGCAGCGCCCGGTCCGGATTGACGGCGTAGGGGTGGCCGACCGACTCCAGCATCGGGACATCGGTGGCCGAATCGCTGTACGCGTAGCAGCGCGCCAGGTCGTACCCCTCGGACGCCGCCAGCTCCTTGATCGCCTCGGCCTTGGTGGGGCCGTACGCGTAGTACTCCACCTCCCCCGTGAAGCAGCCGTCGTCGCCCACGACCATCCGGGTCGCCACGACACGGTCGGCGCCCAGCAGCTCACCGATCGGCTCGACCACCTCCGCGCCGGACGTGGAGACGATCACGACGTCCCGGCCGGCGGTGTGGTGCTCCTCGATGAGCGAGGCCGCCTCGTCGTAAATGATCGGGTCGATCAGGTCGTGCAGGGTCTCGGCGACGATCTCCTTGACCTGTTGGACGTTCCACCCCTTGCAGAGCGCGGACAGATATTCGCGCATGCGCTCCATCTGGTCGTGGTCCGCGCCACCGGCGAGGAAGACGAACTGGGTGTACGCCGTCCGCAGCGCGGCTCTGCGGCTGATCAGTCCGCCTTGATAGAAGGACTTGCTGAAGGTCAGCGTGCTCGACTTCGCAATGACGGTCTTGTCGAGGTCGAAGAAGGCGGCTGTTCGCGGCAAGGAGCGTTTTTCCACGAGGTGAGCATAGGCGCCCACCATTCGGCGTACGCTGTGGCGCGTGGGTTTGCCTGAGAAGGCTCTCGGGTACACCATGGAAGTCACGGATCGTTCGCGACCGTGCTACCCCGGTCCGACTCCTCCCCCCCCGAGTCGGCCGTGGAGACGACCCCCGTTCTCCCCCCGACGGGGGTCGTCGCATGTCCGGATGCTTTTCTGCTCGCCGGTTCCGATCATTTCTCCCCCTCGTGGCCCCGTGGCCCAGCGGCCTTCCACTCATGAGACGCGTCACGCTTCGTAGTCGTTCCGCAGCTCTCCGGAAGTCACTGGTATAGGTGAGCGGGATATTCACAACGCGTCAGTTGTCCCCAGCTTTTCAGCAAGATCCACATGATTTTCCTGATCCCCCCACGGTGATTCCGTTCGCGAAGTTCGCGGACAGAAGGAATCGCAGTGAGAGGGGGCGGAGATCGTGGCCGGATCCATGACACCCGACCGACCGCAGACCGCGGAAGCGCGGCAGGGAGGTCCGCTGATCGTCACCGAGGACGTCGACCTGCTCGATGATCTGCTGCGGCTGTGCGCCGCGGCCGGGGCCGAGCCGGAAGTCCATCACGCGGTGCCCGAGCGCAGGGGGAGCTGGGAGAGCGCGCCGCTGGTCCTGGTCGGTGACGACGCCGCCGACCGGGTACGCGGGGCCGTCATCGAGCGGGGTGGCGCCCGCAGACGCGGCGTCATGCTCGTGGGCAAGGACCAGGACGACCCCGGCGTGTGGCGGCGCGCGGTGGAAATCGGCGCCGACCATGTGCTGCGGCTGCCCGACGCCGAGAGCTGGCTGGTCGAGCGCATCGCAGATGTCGCGGAAGGAGTGGGGCGGCAGGCACTCACCGTCGGCGTGCTGGGCGGGCGGGGTGGCGCGGGAGCCTCGACCCTGGCCTGCGCGCTGGCGGTCGCCGCGGCCCGCACGGGGCAGCGCACGATGCTCGTCGACGGCGATCCGCTGGGCGGCGGCCTCGACGTACTGCTCGGCGGGGAAGCCGTGGAAGGCATGCGGTGGCCGGATTTCGCCGAATCCCGAGGGCGGGTCGGCAGTGGCGCGCTGGAGGAATCGCTCCCCGAGCTGCACGCGTTGCGCGTGCTGAGCTGGGACCGCGGCGACCGGGTGGTGATCCCGCCGGAAGCGATGCGCGCGGTGCTGGCCGCCGCGCGGCGGCGGGGTGGCGTCGTGGTCGTTGACCTGCCGCGCCGGGTTGACGAGGCCGTGGCCGAGGCACTGGCCCAACTGGACCTGGGCCTGCTCGTAGTGCCCGCCGAGCTGCGGGCCGTCGCGGCGGCGAGCCGCGTCGTGTCGACCGCCGGGATGGTGCTGCGGGACCTGCGGGTGGTGGTGCGCGGACCGTACGCCGCGGGCCTGGACGACGAGACGGTGGCGAGGCTGCTTGGGCTTCCGCTGGCCGGCGAGCTGCCGGTGGAGGCGGGGCTCCTGGAGGCGCAGGCAGATGGAACGCCGCCGGGAGGCAGCGCCCGTGGACCGCTGGCTCGTTTCTGTACGGCTTTCTGGGAGCAGGCACTCGCCGGGGGCGGTGTCTCATGACCGCGCGCATGCTGGACGCGGTGCGGCAGCGGCTCGCGGAGAGCGGGGCGGAGCCGACACCGGCGCGGGTCGCGGCCGCGCTGCGGGCACAGGGGCGGCTGCTGGGAGACGCGGAGGTGCTCGGCGCGGCGGAGGAGCTGCGGTGCGAGCTGGTGGGCACCGGGACCCTTGAACCACTGCTCGCCGACCCTTCGGTGACGGACGTGCTGGTGTCCGCGCCGGACCGGGTGTGGGTGGACCGGGGCGCCGGGCTCGAACTCACCGGCGTCTGCTTCGCGGACGCGGCGGCGGTGCGCCGGCTCGCCCAACGGCTCGCGGCGGCGGCCGGGCGGCGGCTGGACGACGCGAGGCCCTGGGTGGACGCCCGGCTGCCCGACGGGACACGGATGCACGCGGTGCTGCCACCCGTGGCCGTCGGGTCCACGTGCCTGTCGCTGCGGGTGGTGCGGCCGAAGGCATTCTCGCTGGCCGAGCTTGTAGGAGCGGGGACGGTGCCGCCCGGCGGTGAGGCGGTGCTGCGGGCGGTCGTCGAAGCCCGGCTCTCGTACCTGATCAGTGGAGGCACGGGCACGGGGAAGACCACGCTCCTCTCGACGCTCCTCGGGCTCGTGGGGGAGCGGGAGCGGATCGTGCTGGCCGAGGACTCCGCGGAGCTGAGGCCCGATCACCCGCATGTGGTGCGGCTGGAATCGCGACCCGCGAACCAGGAGGGCGCGGGGCGGGTCACGCTGCGCGATCTGGTGCGCCAGGCGCTGCGGATGCGGCCCGACCGCCTGGTGGTCGGCGAGGTGCGGGGGCCCGAGTCACGGAGCTCCTCGCCGCGCTCAACACCGGCCATGAGGGCGGGTGCGGCACCGTGCACGCGAATGCGGCGACGGATGTCCCGGCGCGGCTGGAGGCGCTGGGTGCGGCGGCAGGGCTCGACCGGGCGGCGCTGCACAGCCAGTTGGCGGCGGCCCTCGCGGTGGTCGTGCATCTCGCGCGAGGCCCGGGCGGGACGCGGCGGGTCGCCGAGGTCCATGTGCTGGAGCGTGACGCGGCCGGTCTGGTGGTGACCGTGCCGGCCCTGCGGTGGGGTGCGGAGGCCTTCTCGTACGAACGCGGCTGGCCCCGGCTGCGGGCGCTGATCGGGGGTGCGCTGTGACGGGTGCAGGGACGGGACCCGTGTACGCGGCGGTGCTGTGCGCGGGGGCGGCGGCGTGGCTGCTGGCCGGGCGGGACCGGGACCTGCGGCGCGGGCGGCTGATGTTCGCGGGCGGGGCGGTGGATCCGGGCCGTCCGGGCGTGCTGGGGGAGCGGGTGGTGGCGCTGGCGCGGGAGCGGCTGAGGGGGCGACTGCGGCGGGAGTGCCTGTGTATGCCGCTGGCGGTGCTCGTCGCCGTGCTGGGCGAATCAGTGCTGCCGCTGGTGGCCGGAGCGGTGGCGGTGCCGCTGGTGGGGCGCCGGCTGCGGGCCGGGGAGCGGGGCCGGCAGCGGAAGCGGCGGGCGGATGCGGTCGTCGCGCTGTGCGGGGCGGTGGCAGGTGAGCTGCGAGCCGGGAGACAGCCGGGGCAGGCCCTGATCACCGCCGCCGCGGGCACCGGTGGGCTGGGTGCCGCGGAGGCCGAGGCGATGGCGGCTGCGCGGTTCGGCGGCGACGTACCGGAGGCGCTGCGCAGGGCGGCAGGTGAGCCGGGAGCGGAAGGGCACGTGGGGGTCGCCGCGTGCTGGCGGGTGGCGGTGGACGGGGGCGCCGGCCTGGCGGCCGGGGCTCGACCGGCTGGAGAGCGCGCTGCGTGCCGAGCGGGACGAGCGGGAGAACCTGCGGACCCAGCTGACGGGGGCGTGGGCGACGGTGGCGCTCCTGGCGCTGCTCCCGTTGGCCGGGCTGCTGATCGGGACCGCGCTGGGGGCCGGACCGCTGCGGGTGCTGCTGCACACGCCGGCCGGGCTCGGGTGCCTGCTGGTCGGCGGGCTGCTGGAGGGAGCGGGTCTGTTCTGGGCCCGGCGGATCGTACGGCACGGGGAGGGCTCATGAGCGCGGAGGTTTTCCACAGGCTGGGGGTGATGGTGTCGGTCGTGGCTCTGACGGCTTGGCTGGGCTTCGCGGTGGCTGGGGAGCGGCGGGAGCGGCTGCTGCGCAAGCGGCTGGGTTCGCTGCTGGCCGTGGAGGTGGCGGGAGCAGCCGGGGCGGCCGGCCCGGTCTTCAGGCGCGCATGGCGGTGGCGGCACGAACACGGCGCGCGGGTCCTGCGCTGGGGGCCACCGCTGGGGGCCGCCGCCATCGGCTGCGTGCTGGTCGGCGGGGTGCTCGGCTGGGCTCTGGGGGCGGTCGCGGCGTACGGGACGTGGCGGTGGCAGCGCGGGCGCGGGATGCGCGAGGACGTGCCGGTCGACACCCGGCAACTTCCGCTGGCGGCCGATCTTCTGGCGGCCTGCATCTCGGCGGGCGCGGGGCCGCGCGAGGCGGCGGAGGCCGTGGGGGATTCGCTCGGCGGCCCGGTGGGTGAGCGGCTGGCACGGGCGGCCGCCGAACTGCGGCTCGGCGGCGAACCGGCCGACGCGTGGGGCCGGTTCGGCGCGATACCGGGGGCCGCGGGGCTGGCCCGCTGTCTGGAAAGGGCGGGCGCCTCCGGCGCTCCGGCGGCGGAACCTGTTGCCCGGCTGGCCGAAGGCCTGAGAGCCGAACGGGCCCGGGAAGCCTCGGCTCGGGCCCAGCGGGCCGGTGTGCTGATGGTCGGGCCGGTCGGCCTGTGTTTCCTGCCCGCCTTCCTGGTGGCCGGAGTGGCGCCCGTGGTGATCGGACTGGCAGGCGGACTGATGAACGGCAACTGACCGATGAACGGCAACTGACCTTGGGGGCGACATGTGGAAGTGGATGCGGGAGCGGGCGTCCGGGGCGGCCGGCGGCGGGGACGCGGGGATGACGACGTCGGAGTACGCGATGGGGACGATCGCGGCCTGCGCCTTCGCTTCGGTGCTCTACAAAGTGGTCACGAGCGACATGGTCTCGTCGGCTCTGGAAGCGGTGGTCGGGAGGGCGCTCGATGTCCCCTTCTGAGGCCGGCCGGCGTACGGACAGGGGTTACGTCACGGCGGAGGCGGCCGTGGTGGTGCCGGCGCTGGTGCTTTTCGCCATGACCCTGGTCTGGGCGCTGGTGGCCACCCTGGCGCAGATCCAGTGCGTGGACGCGGCGAGAGCGGGCGCCAGGGCCGCCGCGCGGCAGGAACCGCAGGCGGCGCCGCGCGGGGCGCGCGTCACGATCAGCCGGGACGGCAGCCGGGTCCGGGTGGCGGTCGAGGCCCCGGCACCCGGCCTGGGAGCGCTGTCCCTGACGTTACGGGCCGAGGCGGTCGCGCCGGCCGAGGAGAGCGTGGGGGTGGCGGTGTGAGGGGGAGGCGGCACGGCTTCGGCGGCCCGGCCGGAAGGTGCTGGAGCGTCCGGGACGGGAAGGGCCGGAGCGTCCGGGCAGGGAGGGCCGAGCAGGGGTCGGCCACTGTGTGGGGGGTCGTGGTGGTGGCTGTGCTGTGTGTGGTGTTCGCCGGGGTGCTGGCTGCCGGGCAGGCGATCCTGGCCCGGCACCGGGCGGGTAGCGCGGCCGACCTGGCGGCGCTCGCGGCGGCGGGGCACTGGAGCCGGGGAGAGGCCGCCGCGTGCGACGAGGCGGCCGGGGTGGCCGCGGCTCAGGAGGTGCGCCTCGTGAGATGTTCCGTGCGCGGTGAGACCTCCGACGTCACCGCGGAGGCCCGCACAGGGCCGTACAGCGTGGCTGTGAGGGCCCGTGCGGGCCCCGCCGGTCCCGTGGGCGCAAGGCTCACTCCGGGGGCCTCTCAGCGGCATCGGGGGGCTCCGGTGTATCCGGCGCACCCGGCGTCTCCCCGGTATCCGCGACATCCGGGGCGGACTGGGCTCCCCTGAGGAGGACGGTCAGGAGGCGGACGGCGGCCCGCTTGTCCAGGGGGTCGTTGCCGTTGCCGCACTTGGGCGACTGGATGCAGGACGGGCAGCCCGTCTCGCACTCGCAGGAGGCGATCGCCTCACGGGTGGCCGTCAGCCACGCGCGGGCGGTGTGGAAGGCCCGCTCGGCGAAGCCCGCGCCGCCCGGGTGGCCGTCGTACACGAAGACCGTCGGCAGCAGGGTGTCCGGGTGGAGCGGCACCGAGACACCGCCGATGTCCCAGCGGTCGCAGGTGGCGAAGAGCGGGAGCATTCCGATCGACGCGTGCTCGGCGGCGTGCAGGGCGCCGCCCAGCTGCTCCGGGTCGACGCGCGCGGCGTCGAGCTGGTCCTCGGTGACCGTCCACCACACGGCGCGGGTGCGGAGCGTACGGGGAGGGAGGTCGAGTTTGGTCTCACCGAGCACTTCGCCGGTGATCAGCTTTCTGCGGAGGAAGGAGACGACCTGGTTGGTGACTTCGACGGAGCCGAAGCAGAGGCGGCCTTCGCCCCAGGGGATCTCGGTGTCCGTCTCCAGGACGGAGACGGCGGTGGTGTCCCGGGCGGTGGTGGAGTACGGCGGGTTCGCCTCCTCGACCAGGGCGACGGCGCCGTGCGGGTCCTCCAGGTCCAGATGCCGCACCAGGTACGTACGGCCCTGGTGGAGGTGGACCGCGCCGTCGTGGACGGACGCATGGGCGGCGGACGCGTCGACCGTGCCCAGCAGCCGGCCGGTCTCCGCCTCGACGATCTGGACGGGGCGGCCGCCCTCACCCCGGATGTCGGTGAGGTCGGCGGCCCGCTCACGGCGGGTCCAGTACCAGGACCTGCCCCGGCGGCGGAGCAGGTTGGCGGACTCCAGTTGAGGCATCAGCCCGGCGGCGGCCGGGCCGAAGAGCTCCATGTCGGCATCGGTGAGCGGGACCTCCGCGGCGGCGGCGCACAGATGGGGGGCGAGGACGTACGGATTGGCGGGGTCGAGGACGGTCGACTCCACCGGTTGGCGGAACAGGGCGGCGGGATGGTGGACGAGGTACGTGTCCAGCGGGTCGTCGCGGGCCACGAGCACCGCCAGGGCGCCCTCCCCGGACCGGCCGGCCCGGCCCGCCTGCTGCCAAAGGGAGGCGCGGGTGCCGGGGTACCCGGCGATGACGACCGCGTCCAGGCCCGACACGTCGACGCCGAGTTCCAGTGCCGTGGTCGCGGCGAGACCGAGGAGCTCGCCGGAGTGCAGGGCGCGTTCCAGGGCGCGGCGTTCCTCGGGCAGGTAGCCGCCCCGATAGGCGGCGACCCGGGCCGGAAGCGACCGGTCGACGGCGGCCAGGCGTTCCTGGGCGATGAGGGCGATCAGCTCGGCGCCGCGCCGGGAGCGTACGAAGGCGACCGAGCGGACCCCCTGCACGGTCAGGTCGGTGAGGAGGTCGGCGGTCTCGGCGGTCGCCGTCCGCCGAACGGGTGCGCCCTTTTCGCCGCGGAGTTCGGTGAGCGGCGGTTCCCAGAGGGCGAACACCAGTTCGCCGCGCGGTGACGCGTCGTCCGCCACCTCCCGCACGGGGAGGCCGGTCAGGCGGCCCGCGGACACGGCGGGTTCCGCGGAGGTGGCCGAGGCGAGCAGGAAGACGGGATTCGCGCCGTAGCGGGCGCACAGGCGGCGAAGCCGCCGGATCACCTGGGCGACGTGCGATCCGAAGACGCCGCGGTAGGTGTGGCACTCGTCGATGACGACGTAGCGCAGGGCGCGCAGGAAGGAGGCCCAGCGGGGGTGGGACGGGAGGACTCCCAGGTGAAGCATGTCCGGATTGGTGAGCACGTAGTTGGCGTACTGACGTACCCATTCGCGCTCTTCCACCGGCGTGTCGCCGTCGTACACCGCCGGCCTGACGGCGTTGCCCAGCGGCGCGGCGAGCGCCTTCACCGCGCGGCGCTGATCGGCCGCGAGCGCCTTGGTGGGGGCCAGGTACAGGGCCGTCGCGCCGCGTCCGTTCGGCGCCTCGGAGCCGTCGAGGAGGGTGCTGAGCACGGGGGCCAGATAGGCGAGCGACTTTCCGGACGCGGTACCGGTGGCGATGACCACGGAATCGCCGTCCAGGGCGTACTCCGCGGCCTGCGCCTGGTGGGTCCAGGGGTGCTCGATCCCGGCGGCCTGGATCGCCGCGATCACTTCGGCGCGGATGCGGTCGGGCCACACTGCATGAGAACCCGCACGTGGGGGCAAGTGCTCCGTATGAGTGATGCGCGAGGACCGGCTCTCGCCTGCGGTGAGCCGGTCGAGGACCGTACGCGGAGAGGGGCGCGGGCCCGCGTTCTCCGTAGGTCTGCTGGGACGGTGATTCTTGGCCATCGGCACCGAGTGTGTCACTGGCGTAGCGGACAATGGTTCCAAGGCATCGTGCATGCCTGCAGGTAAGTGATTGAATGCCATCGCGGCTGGCGTTCCGTCCTCTGGCTCCGCCGGGGAGACCTCAGGGGGGCGGCCGCTCGATAGCAAGGTGCTGGAGGATCCGTGGACCTGTCCCTGTCGACTCGCAACGTGTCTGGACCTGGTGGCGACCGTACGGTCGTCGAGGTCGGTGGCGAGATTGATGTGTATACCGCGCCAAAGCTGCGCGAGCAGTTGGTCGAGTTGGTGAACGACGGCAGTTACCACCTGGTCGTCGACATGGAGGGCGTGGATTTCCTCGACTCCACCGGACTCGGCGTGCTCGTGGGAGGGCTCAAGCGTGTCCGGGCCCATGAGGGCTCGCTGCGACTGGTCTGCAACCAGGAGCGCATTCTCAAGATCTTCCGAATCACCGGGCTGACCAAGGTGTTCCCCATTCACACCTCGGTCGACGAAGCCGTCAACGCCACCGACTGACGGCTTCCGGGAGACCGGAAGAAGGACAGGGGCGCCGGTCCGCAGGGTCGGGGCCTCTGAAAAGCACGCCCGTACGTCCGAGGGGGACCGCAGATGGCCACCGTTGAACTCCGCTTCAGCGCCCAGCCCGAGCACGTCAGGACGGCCCGCCTGGTGGCGGCCGCTGTGGCGCGCCGGGCCGGGGTGGACGAGGCGGTGCTGGACGAAGTCCGCCTCGCGGTCGGCGAAGCGTGCACCCGTGCGGTGGGACTCCACCGCAGCAACGGCATCTCGGCTCCGGTCCGGGTCGCACTGACCGAGGAGGAGAAGTCGTTCTCCATCGAGGTCGGGGACGAGGTGCCCGGTTCGGGTGGCGGTGCGGCCGGGTCGGTCCCCGGGGTGCGCAGCACCACGGAGCCCGGGTCGGAGTCCGAGTCCGTCGACTCCGACGCCGATTCCGACGGTGAGGACGAGATGGGTCTGGCGGTCATCAGTGGACTCGTCGACGACGTCGAAGTCGTCACAGGCGTGTCCGGTGGCACCATCCGTATGAGCTGGCCGACGACGCCGGCGACCGTTGTTCCCTGATCCACTCCTGATCCACCGCCGGTCCCCACGGACCGGATGTTTTACGTGAGGCCCTGCTGAGCAGGGCCTTTCGTATTTCTCGGATCATTCTCCGGATCATTCTCGGGATCTTTGGTGGAGATCATTCGGAAAGCATGAATGCGTCTGCCCCATTACCGATTCTGAGGGGTTTACGGAACTGGATCATTTGCTGAGTGGCAAGCGAAGGTCAATTCGGTTTGCGGCGCTCTGTTTTGATCAGGTTCCGCTCCCTACAATCCGTCCACATCTTGAGCGCTGAGCGTCAAGGAGGACGAATGGCGGGGCACTTCACAACGGATCAGCTGGATCACCCCTCTACTCTCGCGGCCGCGGTACTGACCGACGAGAACCGGATCATCGTGATCGTCGTCGCCGTAGTGGCACTGGCGGCCCTGGTCGTCGCCCAGCTGCTGGTACGTCAGGTACTGGCGGCCGGCGAAGGCACCGACAAGATGAAAGAGATCGCGGCGGCGGTGCAGGAAGGAGCGAATGCCTACCTTGCCCGGCAGTTGCGCACACTCGGCGTTTTCGCTGTCGTGGTGTTCTTTCTGCTCTTCCTGCTTCCGGCCGACAACTGGTCGCAGCGCGCCGGGCGTTCCGTGTTCTTCCTGGTCGGCGCGCTCTTCTCGGCGGCGACCGGTTACATCGGGATGAGGCTGGCCGTACGCAGTAATGTGCGAGTGGCGGCAGCCGCGCGTGAAGCCACTCCGGCGGAAGGCGAGCCGGAAAAGGATCTTACGGCTGTCTCGCACAAAGCGATGAAGATCGCTTTTCGTACGGGCGGTGTGGTCGGCATGTTCACGGTGGGCCTCGGCCTGCTCGGCGCCGCCTGCGTGGTCCTCGTCTACGCGGCCGACGCGCCCAAGGTCCTGGAGGGCTTCGGTCTCGGCGCCGCGCTCATCGCCATGTTCATGCGCGTCGGCGGTGGCATCTTCACCAAGGCCGCCGATGTGGGTGCCGACCTGGTCGGCAAGGTCGAGCAGGGCATCCCCGAGGACGACCCGCGCAACGCCGCGACCATCGCCGACAACGTGGGCGACAACGTCGGCGACTGCGCGGGCATGGCGGCCGACCTCTTCGAGTCGTACGCCGTGACGCTCGTCGCGGCGCTCATCCTCGGCAAGGCCGCCTTCGGCGACGCCGGACTGGCCTTCCCGCTGATCGTTCCGGCGATCGGCGTGGTCACCGCGATGATCGGCATCTTCGCGGTCGCCCCGCGGCGCGCCGACCGCAGCGGAATGACCGCCATCAACCGGGGCTTCTTCATCTCGGCGGCGGTCTCCCTCGTCCTCGTGGCGGTGGCGGTCTTCGTCTACCTGCCGTCCTCGTACGCCGACCTGGACGGTGTGACCGACTCCGTCGTCATGGCACACGACGGCGACCCGAGGGTGCTGGCGCTCGTCGCCGTCGCCATCGGCATCGTGCTCGCGGCCCTGATCCAGCAGCTCACCGGCTACTTCACCGAGACGAACCGGCGCCCTGTCAGGGACATCGGCAAGTCCTCGCTGACGGGCCCCGCCACCGTCGTACTCGCCGGTATCGCCATCGGCCTGGAGTCCGCCGTCTACACCGCGCTGCTCATCGGACTGGGCGTGTACGGCGCGTTCCTGCTCGGCGGTACGTCGGTCATGCTCGCGCTCTTCGCGGTCGCCCTCGCCGGCACCGGCCTGCTCACCACCGTCGGCGTGATCGTCGCCATGGACACCTTCGGCCCCGTCTCCGACAACGCCCAGGGCATCGCCGAGATGTCGGGCGACGTCGAGGGCGCCGGCGCGCAGGTCCTCACCGACCTCGACGCCGTCGGCAACACCACCAAGGCCATCACCAAGGGCATCGCCATCGCCACCGCGGTCCTCGCGGCGGCGGCCCTCTTCGGCTCGTACAAGGACGCCATCGCGACGGCCCGCGACGACGTCGGGGCCAAGGTGAGCGAGCTGGGCCTCCAGATGGACATCTCGCAGCCGAACAACCTGGTCGGCCTGATGCTGGGCGCCGCCGTCGTCTTCCTCTTCTCGGGGCTGGCGATCAACGCGGTGTCCAGGTCGGCGGGCGCGGTGGTCTTCGAGGTGCGGCGGCAGTTCCGCGAGCACCCCGGGATCATGGACTACACGGAGAAGCCGGAGTACGGCCGTGTGGTCGACATCTGCACCAAGGACGCGCTGCGTGAGCTGACCACACCGGGTCTCCTCGCCGTCCTGACCCCGATCGCGGTCGGTTTCTCGCTCGGCGTCGGCGCGCTCGGCGCGTTCCTCGCGGGCGCCATCGGCACCGGCACGCTGATGGCCGTCTTCCTCGCCAACTCCGGTGGGGCGTGGGACAACGCCAAGAAACTCGTCGAGGACGGCCATCACGGCGGCAAGGGAAGTGACGCCCACGCCGCGACCGTCATCGGTGACACGGTGGGCGACCCGTTCAAGGACACCGCCGGTCCCGCCATCAACCCGCTGCTGAAGGTGATGAACCTGGTGGCGCTGCTCATCGCCCCGGCGGTGGTGCAGTTCAGTTACGGCGACGACGCCAACGCCGGGGCGCGGGCCGTGGTGGCGACGCTCGCCATCCTGGTGATCGTCGGCGCTGTGTACGTCTCCAAGCGGCGCGGAATCGCCGTGGGTGACGAAGACAACTCCGGAGGCGCCTCCGGAGCGATTCCCCGGCCGGCGGATCCGCCGGTGTCGTCGAAGGTCGTCTCGTAGGAGAACTCGTCACACCTGCTCAGACGGCGGGCGGGCGGCGCGTTCTGACGCGGCGTCCGCCCGCCGCACCCGTTTCCGGGCCGGGAGCGGGCTGTCCCGGGAGGTGTTTCGTGAGGCGTCTCTCCCTTGGTGCAAATGGCTTCAATAGCCTATGAACCGGACGTACGGCATGAGGATGTCGCCCACTTGGCGTGTATGTTCCGGGGCCGAGAGCCTTGGAAGGGACCAATCCGGTGAACAAGAAGTTTGCGGCCGCGCTGTCCGGCGGCGCTGTACTGGTTATGGCGCTGTCCGGGTGCAGCGACGACGAGAGCGACAACGAGGTCGACGACTGGGCGAAGACGGTCTGCGACCAGGTGCAGCCCCAGTTGAAGAAGATCTCGGACGCCAACGCCTCCATCCAGAAGCAGACCGCGGACAACAGCAAGCCCGCCGACGTCCAGCGGACCGACTCCCAGGCCTTCCAGCAGATCTCGGACGCCTACAAGGCGATGGGCACCGCCGTGGACAAGGCGGGCGCACCGCCGGTCGAGGACGGCGAGACGACCCAGAAGGAAGCCGTCAAGGAGCTGAACGACTCCTCGGCGGCCTACGCCGACCTGCGCAAGCAGGTCGACGGGCTCGACACCAGCGACCAGGCGAAGTTCGCGGACGGCCTCAAGGGCGTCGCGGACGAGCTGAGCAAGATCAGCAAGAGCGGTGACCAGGCGCTCCAGAAGCTCCAGTCCGGCGAGGTGGGCAAGGCGATGGCCAAGCAGCCCGGCTGCCAGAAGCCTGGTGCGAGCAACACCGCCTCGCCCGACGCGAAGGCGTAGGCAGAGCGCTCGTACGGCCCTGCCGCGCGGCCCGGTATCCCCCGGAGGGGCCGGGCCGCGCGGTTTTTGTCAGTGCGAGCGGTGACAATGGCCGGGTGAGTACGACCAGCCTTCCCGCGCCCGAAAGCTCCGCCCGCCTGCGCGACGCGCTCCTCGCCGCCGACTTCACCGCCGACGGGCTGCTGGAGTTGCTCGGCGCGCCCGCGTACGCCGCGCTCGCCCGCAGCGAGACCGTGCCCGCGCTGCGGGCCACGCGCGGCGACAGCCCGCTCGAAACACTCGTACGGCTCTTCCTGCTCCAGGAGACCGTCCCGTCCTCGGCCGCCGGGGCCGCCCTGCCCCTGGAGCAGTGCCTGGCCGACGGCTGGCTGGTGCGCGACACGGTGGCCGGCGAGGACAGCGCGGGCGGCGGCGTACGGGCGACCGTGGACGTGCGGCCGTACGGCGGCGAGGAGGGCCAGGACTGGTTCATCGTCTCCGACCTCGGCCGCGCGGTCGGCGGGGCCGGTGGCGCGGGCACCCGGGACGAGGGCGTCGTCCTCGGGGTCGGCGGCGCGTCCACCACGCTCGCCGGGATCACGGTTCGTACGCCGGTCTCCAGAGCCCTCGACCTCGGCACCGGCTCCGGCATCCAGGCGCTGCACGCGGCGCAGCACGCCGTGCACGTCACCGCCACCGACCTCAACCCGCGCGCCCTGCACTTCACCCGGCTGACGCTGGGTCTGTCCGGGGCGCCCGAGGCCGATCTGCGCGAGGGCTCGCTCTACGAGCCGGTGGGTGACGAGACGTTCGACCTGATCGTGTCCAACCCGCCCTTCGTCATCTCGCCGGGTGCGCGGCTGACGTACCGCGACGGCGGGATGGGCGGGGACGATCTGTGCCGCACGCTCGTTCAGGGAGCGGGGGAGCGGCTGAACGACGGGGGGTACGCGCAGTTCCTCGCCAACTGGCAGCACGTGGAGGGCGAGGAGTGGCAGGAGCGGCTGCGCTCCTGGGTGCCGCGCGGATGCGACGCGTGGATCGTGCAGCGCGAGGTGCAGGACGTCACGCAGTACGCCGAACTGTGGCTGCGCGACAGCGGCGACCACCGCACCGACCCCGCGGAGTACGCCGCGCGCTACGACGCCTGGCTGGACGAGTTCGAGGCGCACAAGACCAAGGGCGTCGGCTTCGGGTGGATCACGCTGCGCAAGTCCGGCGCCGAGAACCCCTCGATCACCGTCGAGGAGTGGCCGCACCCGGTCGAACAGCCTCTCGGTCCGGTCGTACGGGCCCACTTCGAGCGCCAGGACTATCTGCGCACACACGACGACGCGGCGCTCCTCGCCGGCCACTTCAAGCTGGCCGACGAGGTCGTGCAGGAGCAGATCGGGCTGCCGGGCGCGGAGGACCCGGAGTACGTGGTGCTCCGGCAGAACCGAGGGATGCGGCGAGCGACGAAGGTCGACACGGTCGGCGCCGGCTTCGCCGGGGTGTCCGACGGGTCTCTCAGTGCGGGACGCATCCTCGACGCCATCGCGCAGCTGCTCGGCGAGGACCCGGTGCTGTTGCGCGACCGTACGCCCGAGGCGATCCGGCTGCTGGTCGAGCAGGCGTTCCTGGAGCCGCTGGACTGAGCGGCCGGACGGAGCCGCCGGACCGACCACAGGGGAGCGAGCCGCAGGACGGAGCCGCTGGACCGACCGCATGGGAGCGCCGCCGGGCCCAGCCGCACAGCGAGCGAACCGCTGGACCTAGCCGCCGGGTCGAGCCGCACAGGGCCGACCCGCCGGTGCGCGGGCGGCTCGCCCGGGGCGCCCCTGGCCCCCACGCGCCGTTCACCGGCCGTTCGCGCCCAGGTCGCCGCACGGTGATCCGGGGCTGCCAGCCTCACCGTCCGGGGAGCCAGGTCGGCCGACCGCGGCGATGTGAGGGGTGCGGGGATGGAGAGCGGGCCGGGAATCTTCGCCGGGGCGGCGTTCACGATATTCGGGGCCGGGCTGCTGTGGTGGACAGGGGCGCGTGCTTTGCACCGCGCGCCGGTGGCGTACGGAACGAGCCCCGTGATCTCCTTCGCGCTGGCCACGGCATTCGGAGCTGCCTTCGTCGTTCTCGGAGTGTGGTGTTTCGGCCGGATCTGATCGGAAGAGATCCACACGGCATCTCCACGAGGTCTTCAGAGGGGTCCCGCAGAGGCGGTCGGGCGGTCCGGGCGGCAGGAATGCCGGGAGTCGGGTTACCGTTCGAGTGGCCGTTGCGGGCTTTTGCCGTTTGACACGGGGACGGGTTGTACCGTCACACTCCGCAGCGTCACGTACGGACCACTGAGTGTCGACCGGAGAGAAGAGCCAAGTTGTCCCCGACCAGCGAGACCGCACACGGCGGCCGCCGACTCGTCATCGTCGAGTCGCCCGCCAAGGCGAAGACGATCAAGGGCTACCTCGGCCCTGGTTATGTCGTCGAGGCGAGCGTCGGGCACATCCGCGACCTCCCGAACGGCGCCGCCGAGGTGCCCGACAAGTACACGGGCGAGGTGCGCCGCCTCGGCGTCGACGTACAGAACGACTTCCAGCCGATCTACGTCGTCAATGCCGACAAGAAGTCCCAGGTCAGGAAGTTGAAGGACCTCCTCGCGGAGTCCGACGAACTCTTCCTCGCCACCGATGAGGACCGCGAGGGCGAAGCCATCGCGTGGCACCTCCTGGAAGTCCTGAAGCCCAAGGTCCCGGTCCACCGGATGGTCTTCCACGAGATCACCAAGGACGCGATCCGCGAGGCCGTGTCCAACCCGCGCGACCTCAACAAGCCCATGGTCGACGCGCAGGAGACCCGCCGCATCCTCGACCGTCTCTACGGCTACGAGGTCTCGCCGGTCCTGTGGAAGAAGGTCATGCCCCGGCTGTCCGCCGGCCGTGTCCAGTCCGTCGCCACACGTCTCGTCGTCGCCCGGGAACGCGAGCGCATCGCTTTTCGTTCTGCTGAGTACTGGGACCTGACCGGTACGTTCTCCACGGGACGCACCGGTGACGCCTCCGACCCGTCCTCTCTGGTCGCCCGCCTGACGACGGTCGACGGCAGGCGTATCGCCCAGGGCCGCGACTTCAGCTCCGTGGGACAACTCAAGAGTGATGTCCTTCACCTCGACGAGGCCAACGCCCGCGCCCTGGCCGACGCCCTCGCCGACTCGCCGTTCGCCGTCCGCTCGGTCGAGTCGAAGCCGTACCGCCGCTCGCCGTACGCCCCGTTCCGTACGACGACCCTCCAGCAGGAGGCATCGCGCAAGCTGGGCTTCGGCGCGAAGTCCACGATGCAGGTCGCCCAGAAGCTGTACGAGAACGGCTTCATCACCTACATGCGTACGGACTCCACGACGCTGTCCGACACCGCGGTCCAGGCGGCCCGCGCCCAGGTGACGCAGCTGTACGGCGCCGACTACCTGCCGGACAAGCCCCGCACGTACGCCGGCAAGGTCAAGAACGCCCAGGAGGCGCACGAGGCGATCCGCCCCTCCGGCGACCGTTTCCGCACCCCCGCCGAGACGGGCCTGAGCGGCGACCAGTTCCGGCTGTACGAGCTGATCTGGAAGCGCACCGTCGCTTCCCAGATGAAGGACGCCGTCGGAAACAGCGTGACGGTGAAGATCGGCGGCCGGGCGAGCGACGGCCGCGACGCCGAGTTCTCCGCCTCCGGCAAGACGATCACCTTCCACGGCTTCATGAAGGCGTACGTCGAAGGCGCCGACGACCCGAACGCCGAGCTCGACGACCGCGAGCGCCGGCTGCCGCAGGTCGCCCAGGGCGACGCGCTCACCTCCGAGGAGATCTCGGTCGACGGGCACGCGACGAAGCCGCCGGCCCGCTACACCGAGGCGTCGCTGGTCAAGGAGCTCGAAGAGCGCGAGATCGGCCGACCGTCGACGTACGCGTCGATCATCGGCACGATCCTCGACCGCGGGTACGTCTTCAAGAAGGGCACGGCGCTCGTGCCGTCCTTCCTGAGCTTCGCCGTGGTCAACCTGCTGGAGAAGCACTTCGGCCGGCTCGTCGACTACGACTTCACCGCCAAGATGGAGGACGACCTCGACCGCATCGCGCGCGGCGAGGCGCAGGCCGTGCCGTGGCTGCGGCGCTTCTACTTCGGTGAGGGCGACGCCGACGCCGGTGTCGCACCGGGCGGCGCGGCGGACGCGGGCAACGGCGACGGCGACCACCTCGGCGGTCTCAAGGAGCTCGTCACCGACCTCGGTGCGATCGACGCCCGTGAGATCTCGTCGTTCCCGGTCGGCGACGGCATCGTGCTGCGGGTGGGCCGCTACGGCCCGTACATCGAGCGCGGCGAGAAGGACAGCGAGAACCATCAGCGCGCCGACGTGCCGGACGACATGGCGCCGGACGAGCTGACCGTCGAGTACGCCGAGGAGCTGCTGGCCAAGCCGAGCGGCGACTTCGAGCTGGGCGCCGACCCGGAGACGGGCCGCCAGATCGTGGCGAAGGACGGCCGGTACGGCCCGTACGTCACGGAGATCCTTCCCGAGGGCACTCCGAAGACCGGCAAGAACGCGGTCAAGCCGCGCACGGCCTCGCTCTTCAAGTCCATGTCACTGGACACGGTGACGCTGGCGGACGCGCTGAAGCTGATGTCGCTGCCGCGCGTCGTGGGTACGGACGCCGAGGGCGTCGAGATCACCGCGCAGAACGGCCGGTACGGCCCGTACCTCAAGAAGGGCACGGACTCGCGCTCGCTGGAGACCGAGGACCAACTCTTCTCGATCACGCTCGAAGAGGCGCTGGCGATCTACGCCCAGCCCAAGCAGCGGGGCCGGGCGGCCGCCAAGCCGCCGCTCAAGGAGCTGGGTACCGACCCGGTCAGCGAGCGTCCGGTGGTCGTGAAGGACGGGCGCTTCGGCCCGTACGTCACGGACGGCGAGACGAACGCGACGCTGCGGACCGACGACAGCGTGGAGGACATCACCCCGGAGCGGGGTTATGAGCTCCTCGCGGAGAAGCGCGCCAAGGGCCCGGCGAAGAAGAAGACCGCCAAGAAGGCTCCGGCCAAGAAGGCCCCGGCGAAGAAGACGGCCGCCAAGAAGACGACGACGGCCAAGACCGCCGCGGCGAAGAAGACGGCTGCCAAGAAGACGGCCACGGCGAAGACGACCACCGCCGCGGCCCCGAAGAAGACCGCCGCGAAGAAGGCTCCGGCCAAGAAGGCGACGGCCTCCAACGCGTCGGCGTCGGCTTCCGAGGAGTAGGCACAGCGAGCGGTCACGGCTAGTGGTGACCGCTAGTGGTCACGGCTCGTGGTCACCACGAGTGGTCACAGAAGGTTCACAGCCCCGGCGCCCTTTCGGTGCCGGGGCTGTTCCCGTGTGAGGGGTCGGAGGGCCTGTGAGCAGACGTTTGTTCGGGCGGGGCCTCCAGGGACCGGCGGGGTCCGGATAGGCTGGGCGGATGACGCGAGCCGAGCAGCCAACGGTCGTGAGCCCCACCTCCGACGCACTAGCCGCAGACTCACGCGAGCGAGCCGTACGAGCCCTGCTGCGCATTCCCCCGCTCAAGCGGTTGTGGAGCGCACAGCTCGTCGGCAATACCGGCGACGCCCTCGCCCTTCTCGTGTTGCTGTTGCTGTCGCTTCAGGTGGCGATCTCGGAAGGGTCGTTCGGCGGTGGTTATCGCGGTGCGGCCTTCGCGGTCGCCGCCGTCCTCGGGGCTCGGATCCTTGCCACCTTCATCTTCGGAGCCCTGCTCCTGGGACCGGTTTCCACACTGACCGGGCCATCGGGGCCCCTCGACCGCCGCTGGACAATGATCGGCGCCGACGGGCTGAGGCTGGCCCTCCTCGTCGTCGCACCGCTGTGGATCGACTGGATTCCGGACAAGGCCCAGGCCGTACTCCTGATCACCGTCTTCGTCGCGGGTGTCGCCGAGCGCTTCTGGACGGTCGCCAAGGAGGGCGCCGCCCCCGCGCTGCTGCCCGCGCCGCCCCCGGAGGGCGCCACCGTCCGGCCGCTGCCCGACCACCTGGACGCGCTGCGCCGGCTTTCGCTGCGTACGAGCTTCGTCGCCCTGCCCGCGGCTGCCGCCGTGCTGCTGGGAGCGACACTGGTCGGCAATCTGCTCGGCTCCGGCATCGACTGGTTCTCGCAGCATCAGGCGGCCCTCGGGTCGTACGTAGCCGCCGGTCTCTTCGCCGCCTCCGTGTCCACCCTGTACTTCCTGGAGCTGCCCGGCAGCCAGACGCCCCGCGCGCGCTCCCCGCTGGAGGGCCTGCGCCGTCCGAAGACGGGTTCGGGCGTCGACAAGGGACGTACGGGCGCGATCCGGCTGCTCGTCGTGGCCTGCGCCTCGGTCGCCGGTGCGATCGCCGCCGCGGCGGCCGTCGCCGTCCTGCACGCGAAGGACCTCGGCGGCGGCCCCGTCACCTTCGCGCTGCTGTTCCTCACCCTGACGGGCGGAACGGTGATCGGCATCCGCGGCGCGCAGAAGGTGCTGCCCACGCTGTCGCGGCGGCGCCTGCTGTCGCTCGCGATCGCCGTCACCGGCGTCGCGCTGCTTGCCATGGGCCTGGTGCCCGACACGGCGACCGTCATCATGATCACTCTCCTCGCCGGTATCTCGGCGGGGGTCGCCGCCAACACCGGGCACACGCTGCTCGACCAGGAGACCGAGGACTACCGGCGGGCGCGCACCACGGAGCACCTCCACGCCGTCGTACGGGTCTACCTGGCCCTCGGCGCGGTCGTGGCCCCGGTGCTCGCCGCGGCGATCGGGCCGCACCGCCTGGCCAACGGCAGCTTCGTGTTCGCCCACGGCGGCGCGGCCTTCACGCTGATGCTGGTCGGCGCGCTGCTGCTGCCGCTGGCCGCGCTCGTACTCGCCAAGGCGGACGACCGCCAGGGCGTCCCGCTGCGCCGCGACCTGCGCGAGGCGCTGCGGGGCGGTGAGCCCGACCAGGCGCCCGCCGCGACCGGCTTCTTCATCGCGATGGAGGGCGGCGACGGCGCGGGCAAGTCGACCCAGGTCGAAGCGCTCGCCGAGTGGATCCGCAACAAGGGCCACGAGGTCGTCGTCACCCGCGAGCCGGGCGCCACACCGATCGGCAAGCGGCTGCGTTCGATCCTGCTGGACGTGTCGAGCGCGGGGCTGTCGAACCGAGCCGAGGCGCTGCTGTACGCCGCCGACCGCGCTGAGCACGTCGACTCCGTCGTACGTCCGGCGCTGGAACGCGGCGCTGTCGTCATCACCGACCGGTACGTCGACTCGTCCGTGGCCTACCAGGGCGCCGGGCGCGACCTCTCGCCGACGGAGATCGCCCGCATCTCGCGCTGGGCGACGGACGGGCTCGTACCGCATTTGACGGTTCTGCTCGACGTCTCGCCGGAGACCGCGCGCGAGCGGTTCACGGAGGCGCCGGACCGGCTGGAGTCCGAGCCGCCGGAGTTCCACGCGCGCGTGCGGCACGGCTTCCTGACGCTGGCGGCCGCCGATCCCGGGCGCTACCTGGTGGTGGACGCCGGTCAGGACCCGGAATCGGTCACCACGGTCGTACGCCACCGGCTGGACCGGATGCTGCCCCTCTCCGACGCCGAGATCAAGGCGCGGGAGGAGGCGCGGAAGGCCGCCGAGGAGGAGGCGCGGCGCAAGGCCGAGGAGGAGGCCGCGCGCAAGGCCGAGGAGGAGCGGCTGGAACGCGAGCGGCAGGAACAGCTCGCGAAGCTCCGCGCCGAGGAGGAGGAGCGCAAGCGCCGCGAGATCGAGGAGGCGCGGCAGCGCGAGGCCGAACGGCAGGCGGAGGAGGCTCGTCGCCGGGCCGAGGAGGCGCGCCGACTCGCGGAGGAGGAGCGGCAGCGCCGCGAGGCCGAGGAGAAGGCCCGGGCCGCCGAGCAGGAACGGCTGCGCAGGCAGGCCGCCGAGGAGGCCCGGCTGCGGGCGGAGGCGGAGGAACGCCGCCGCGAGAAGCAGCGCAGGGCCGAGGAGGCGCTGCTGCGGGCGGAGGAGGCGCGCAGGCTCGCGGAGTCGGCGGCGGCCGCATCGGCGGCGGCTTCGGCGGCCGCGGCTGCGGCGGAGCCCGAGCCGGCCCCGGACCGGGCCCCGGCCTCCGACGCCGATCTCACTGTGCCCACGCCGGTCGTGCGTCCGGACGAGGTGACGCAGACGGTGGAGAGGCCGCGTATCGACATGCGCAAGGAGGAGCCGCCGGCTCCGGAACGTCCCGCGGACGAGACGACGGTGATGCCGCGGGTGCGGGACGCGGGGACGGGGGCCGCGGCGGGCGACGACACGACCGTGCTGCGGCCGGTGCGGGACGCCGAGCGGGACGTGGCTCCTGCGGAGGAGACGGCTGTGCTGCGGCCGGTACGGGACGCCGAGCGGGGCGTGGCTCCTGCGGAGGAGACGGCTGTGCTGCCGCCCGTACGGGACGAGCCGTCGGACCGGGTGCCGCCGGGCTTCTTCCGGGACGAGCGGACCGAGTCGGGTGACGCGGGTCAGGCGGGCGACGGCGGCAACGACCGTACGCGCGAGCTGCCGTGGCTGGACCCGGAAGCCGCGCACTCCACCTCGGGCCAGAACGCGCGAGCGGCACGCCGGCGGTCCGACTGGGCGGAGGAGACACCGCTCGACGATCTCCCGTCGCTGGCGGACGAGCTGCTGGGCGGCCGCGACGCGGACGACACCAACGGCGAGGCCGACGGCAGGCGGGGCCGGGGCGGACGCCGGTAGGCAAAGACGGTGCCTGGGGAGGGCCGGGGCCGGAGCGAACGCTCCGGCCCCGGCCCGGCTCGGTACCGGCCGCAGCGCGGCGGGCGGTGACGGGGCGGCATGGCCCCGGCTCGCCACCACCTGGGCGGCGCGGGGCACGGGAGTGCGGCCGGGCCGCTCGGCCCGGAGGGGCTTGTTCCCCCACCCGACGGGCTGATGGACCTGGGGAGGCACCCCGGCCCCGACCGGCACCTCAGGTCACCCGGTTCACCGGGCGGCTGTGGGCCACGGGTCGGGAATGTCAGTGGGGTCGACCACAATGGGGACGGTCGGGAGCCAAGGGTTCAAGAACACAAGCAGCGCAAGCAGCACAAGCAATACAAGCAACGCAAGCAGCACAAGCAACATGCGACGTGGGAACGCAGACCTACGCAGCGCAAGCGCACGGTGAAGGCGGTAGCACCATGGCCGTATGGGACGACCTGGTCGGGCAGGGGCGGGTTCAGGCACAGCTGGCCGCCGCCGCCCGGGACGCCGACGCGCTCGTGACCGCGGTCGCGGACCGGTCCGGGGCCACGCTCGCCCCCGCCGCCTCCAAGATGACCCACGCCTGGCTCTTCACCGGGCCGCCGGGGTCCGGAAGGTCCACCGCCGCCCGGGCGTTCGCCGCCGCGTTGCAGTGCGTCAGCCCGGACCGGGCCCTCGGCGGAGCTCCCGGCTGCGGGTTCTGTGACGGTTGTCATACGAGTCTGGTCGGCACGCACGCCGATGTGGAGATCGTCCGTACCGACCAGCTCTCCATCGGCGTCAAGGACACCCGCGAGCTCGTCCGGCGGGCCCAGCTCTCCCCGGCGGGCGGGCGCTGGCAGGTCATCGTCCTGGAGGACGCCGACCGCCTCACCGAAGGCGCGGGCAACGTACTGCTGAAGGCCATCGAGGAGCCCGCTCCCCGCACGGTCTGGCTGCTGTGCGCGCCGTCGCTGGAGGACGTGCTCCCGACCATCCGTTCGCGCTGCCGCCACCTCACCCTCAGCACCCCTTCCGTCGAGGCCGTCGCCGACGTGCTCGTACGGCGCGACGGAATCGACCCCGCGACCGCGGCGACCGCCGCCCGCGCCACGCAGGGCCACATCGGCCGGGCCCGCCGGCTCGCCACCGACGAGCGTGCGCGGGCTCGCCGCGCCGTCGTCCTCAAGCTGCCGCTGCGCGTGGCGGACATCGGTGGCTGCCTCAAGGCGGCCCAGGAGCTGGTCGACGCGGCCGGCGAGGACGCCAAGCAGGTCGCCGAGGAGATCGACGTCAAGGAGACGGACGACCTGAAGGCGGCCCTCGGGGCGGCGTCCGGCGGCCGGATGCCGCGCGGCACGGCGGGCGCGATGAAGGAGCTGGCCGACCGCCAGAAGCGCCGCTCGACCCGTACCCAGCGCGACAGCCTCGACCTCGCGCTCACCGACCTCACCGGCTTCTACCGCGACGTACTCGCTCTCCAGCTCGGCTCCCGGGTCGCCCTGGCCAACGAGGACGTACGGGACTCCCTCGACCGCATCGCGCAGAGTTCGACGCCCGAGTGCACCCTGCGCCGGATAGAGGCGATCATCGCCTGCCGGCAGGCCCTGGACCGCAATGTCGCACCGCTGCTCGCGGTGGAGGCCATGACGGTGGCCCTGCGCGCCGGCTGAACGGGCCGTTCAGCAGCCGGGCCGGTCGTCCGCCGGCGAGCGCCGGTCCGCCGGTTCACCCGAGGGGCCGGTCCTCGGTGTCACGGTTGACCGGATCACTCGTACGAGCCGGTCTCCGCACGATCCGTCATCGCCGCACTACGCTCCGGGCATGGACACCAGGCACCTGATCCGGATCTCCGCCACCGCCCTCGCGACAGCCGGGCTGCTCATCTCCGGCTGCTCGTCGGGAGGTACGTCGCCAAGTGCCTCGGCGTCCGCGGCGCAGCCGGCGGTCCCGGCCGCCCTCAAGACGTACTACGCGCAGAAGCTCAGCTGGCGCGAGTGCGGTGCCCCCGGCTTCCAGTGCGCCACGATGAAGGCCCCGCTCGACTACAAGAAGCCGGAGAGGGCCGACATCAAGCTGGCCGTTTCGCGGATGAAGGCCACCGGCCCCGGTAAGCGTCTCGGTTCCCTGCTGGTCAATCCGGGCGGTCCGGGCGGCTCCGCGGTCGGATACCTCCAGGCGTACGCCGCGATCGGGTACCCGGCGCCGGTCCGCGCGCGCTACGACATGGTGGCGGTCGACCCGCGCGGGGTGTCCCGCAGCGAGCCCGTGCAGTGCCTGACGGGCAAGGAGATGGACGCGTACACGCAGGTCGACCAGACCCCCGACGACCGGGGCGAGACCGGAAAGCTGGTCACCGCGTTCAAGGGCTTCGCGGCCGGCTGCGAGAAGCGCTCGGCCGCGATCCTGCCGCACGTCTCGACGGTCGAGGCGGCCCGCGACATGGACATCCTGCGGGCGGTGCTGGGCGACAGGAAGCTGAGCTACGTCGGGGCCTCGTACGGCACGTTCCTGGGGGCGACGTACGCCGAACTCTTCCCCGGCCGCTCCGGCCGTCTCGTGCTCGACGGCGCGATGGACCCGTCCCTGCCGTCCCGCGAGATGAGCCGCGACCAGACGGCCGGCTTCGAAACCGCCTTCCAGGCGTTCGCCGCGGACTGCGTCAAGCGCAAGGACTGCCCGCTGGGCACCGGTACGCCGAACCAGGCGGGCAAGCGTCTCAAGGCATTCTTCGACCAGCTCGACGCCAAGCCCGTCCGCACCGGCCAGAGCCGCCGCCTCGGCGAGTCCCTCGCGACCACCGGCGTGATCGCGGCGATGTACGACGAGTCCGCCTGGACGGAGCTGCGCGGCGGCCTCACCCGCGCGATGGGCGGCGACGGCGCGGCCCTGCTGGCGCTGGCCGACACGTACTACGAGCGCTCCGACGACGGCAGTTACCAGAACCTGATGTACGCGAACGCCGCCGTGAACTGCCTGGACCTCCCCCCGGCCTTCACCGGCCCCGACGACGTCCGCACACAGCTCCCGGACTTCGAGAAGGCGTCCCCGGTCTTCGGCGAGGGCCTCGCCTGGGCCTCGCTGAACTGCGGCTACTGGCCGACGAAGGCCACCGGCGCCCCGCACCGCATCGAGGCGAAGGGCGCCGCGCCCATCGTCGTGGTCGGCACCACCCGCGACCCGGCGACCCCGTACAAGTGGGCCCTGTCCCTGGCCGGCCAGCTGGACTCCGGCACGCTACTGACGTACGACGGCGACGGCCACACCGCGTACGGCCGCGGCAGCGACTGCATCGACACGGCGATCAACACCTACCTCCTGGAGGGCACGCCTCCGAAGCCCGGCAAGAAGTGCACCTGACCTGCGCGAACGCCCGTTCCGAAGGGCTGTGCGGAGCACCCCTCGAAACTGTGTAGACTTGTGCCCGCTGCTGATCGCACCATGGTGTCGGCAGCGGCGCCGCCTTAGCTCAGTTGGCCAGAGCAACGCACTCGTAATGCGTAGGTCTCGGGTTCGAATCCCGAAGGCGGCTCTGTAGAAGCCTCAGGCCTCACTCGCCGTGACCTGGGGCTTTTGCTATTCCCGGGAGCGGCTGTCCGCGCGTGATGTCTGGAAACAGCCCCCGCGGCCGTCTGCTTGCGCCAGAATCGGCGGGGCTCGACGAACCCATGGGTCCCGGACGCTCCGAGGACGCCTTCCGCCGGACGCCCAGGGCCGGCGGGCGGGGGTGGGGGCGCGCTGTGCGGTTGCCGGTCGGGGGGAAGGAACTGCTGTGGAAAGCGCTGCCGAGAGCGCGGCACAAGGGGACCCGCAGGTGCCCGGCGGGGCCGCCGGGCCGGTTCTGGTGGACGACCGCGTCCCCTACCTCGCCCGGCTGGCCGAGGAAAGCCGGAAGGCGCTGCTGGCAGCGGGCACGGAGCTGCGCTATCCGGCGCGCGCCGTCGTACTCCGCAAGGGAGAGCCCTCCACCCACGTCCTGCTGGTTCTCGACGGCTGGCTGAAGGTGACCGACGGCTCCCAGAACGGTCATGAGGCCCTGCTCGCGCTGCGTGGGCCGGGAGACATCGTGGGCGAGAGCGCGGCGCTCCACGGTACGTCTCGTTCCGCGTCCCTGACGGCGCTGGAGCCGGTCAGGGCGGTGGTCGTCGCGGCGGAGCGCTTCACGGCCTTCCTCGATGCCCAGCCGGTGGCGGCGCGCAAGCTCATGGCCCTGATCACCGACCGGATGCGCGCCGGTGACCGCAAACGTCTCGAACTCGGCGCGTGCGGAGTGAAGGAGCGGCTGGCCCGGCTGCTGCTGGAGCTGGCCGAGTGGCACGGCGAGCGGGTGCCGGAGGGAATTCTCGTACGGGTGCCGCTGACCCAGCAGGAGTTGGCCGGATCGGTCGGCGCGTCGCGGGAGGCGGTCACGCGCCTCCTGAGCGAACTGCGGGAGCGGGGGGTCGTGACGACACGGCGGCGGTCCCTCGTCGTGGTGCGGCCGGAGGTTCTGCGGCGCATCGGCGGTTCTGCGTAATCCGTCACTTTCCGCGTGTGGCAACGGTCCTCCCCGAGCGAGCCGCGCCGGTGAACCCTGAGTGACAGACCCGCCGGCGCGGTGCACGAACCGCACGGCAGGTGGCCGGCCCCGAGCCCGGCAGCCCCTGACGCCGACCGCACGGCCGGCCCGGCGCACACCCGAGGAGAAGCGATGGCGGAACCGACCAACAAGACCATTCTGCTCATGGACATCGAGGGGTCGGGAGGCCGGCTCGACAACGAACAGGCCGTCATCCGCCGCATGTTGTACGCCGTCCTGCGCGAGACCCTTTCGGCGGCCTCCGTCGAACCGACCGAATATCGCAGTGAGGACAGGGGCGACGGCGTCTTCGTCCTCATCGAACCCTCGGTGCCCAAGCCGGCCCTCGTCCGCGCCCTGCTGACGACGACCCCGATGCGCCTGGTCAGCAACAACCGGCTGGCCGCCGCGGGCACCCAGGTCAGGCTCCGGCTCGTGGTCCACACCGGCGAGGTGGCGCTGGACGAGTTCGGGGCGGTGGGTGCCGATCTCGTGCACGCCTTCCGGCTGCTGGACGCACCGGAACTGCGGGACGCCCTGCGGGCGACGCCCGAGCCGAGCGTTCTGTGCGTGTCGGATGCCGTCTACCAGGGCGTGGTGCGTCACGCCCACCACGGGATCAGGCCCGAGTACTTCCATCCGCTCGCCGTCGGCAGCAAGGAAGGCGCCGTCCTGACCGGCTGGTACCACGCCACCGTCGTGCGCGACGACGGACGTTCCGGGGAGCCTGCTTCGGCTCCGGCCGCCGCGCCGTCGCCCGCCGCGGCCGCGCCGTCGGCTCCTGAGCGGGGTGACGCCACGGAGGCGGGCCCCGGCCCGGTCCTGCACACGAGGACCGGCAACTTCTTCTTCGGGTCGGCGCGGATCCAGGGGGACGCCGTCGCGGGCGACAAGTACGCCGGCGACGGTCCCGCCGGGCGGAGCGGACACCGTTCTTCGGAAGGGGCGGAACGTTGAGCGACGCGAGGGACGAGCGGCAGCGCGACCGGGACAAGGACAACCACAACGACGAGGCGCGCCTCGGTGAGGGCAGGAACAGGGGCGGCGGGGACAAGGACAAGGACAAGGACCACGACGAGGGCAGGGGCATGGACCCCGGGCGGGGTGGCGACGACCCGAAACAGGCGGCCCCCTCTCCACAGGACGAGCCCGCGCCGGAAGCCTGGGAGGCGGTCGAGCAGCTTTTCGCCCTCGCACCCCACTTACGGGCCGGCCGCGCCAACGTCATGGGCGACACCCGGGTGTCCGGCGACGTCGTCGCCGGGGACAAGCACATGCACCTGCACGGCGTCGACGGACCCGCCCGGCTGCGCCCGGTCGGTCCCGTACCCGCCGCGGACCTGGAGCGCGTCGCGCTGACCTTTGCGCCGAACCGGCGCTACGACGAACTCTGCGCCGACCTCGCCGACCAGCGCGTCCTCGTCCTGCGGGGCCGCCGGGGCACGGGCCGCAGGACCGCCGCGCTGCGGATGATGACGCAGGTCGCCAAGGACGCCGACGTGATCGCGCTGGATCCCGGTACGGAACCTGCCGAGTTCGCCGACCATGTCAGGCCGGGCAGGGCGCACTTCGTGATGGATCCGCTCACCAGTGAGGACGGTCCGCTGCGGGACGTCCACCTGCACGCCGTCCGCCGGCGCCTCGCGGACTCGAACGGGCTCTTCGTCGTCGTGGCGTCCCCCGGAACCGTCCTGGACGGCCCCGTCGCGTACGACTGGGAACCGCCCGGGCCGGCCGACGTCGTCCACGCACACCTGGCCCATCTGATGCGCCCGGCGGACTCGCCGGACTCGTCCGGTCCGGCCGACCCCGCAGGGATACGGCGGCTGCTGGAACTGGACGAAACCGTCCGGTACTTGAGCGCGAGCCCGATGCCGCAGGAAGCCGCCGGTTTCGCCCGGCTGCTCGCGGCGTACGCCGAGGGCCGGTGCGGAGCCGAGGAGCTCTCCGGGTACGGTCGCACGTCCGCCGAGGCCGTGGTCGACGCCTGGTTCGGCGGTGGCGCGGTCGAGCTGCGGGACAAGGCGTTCCTGATCTCGCTGGCGGCATTCGACGGTTCGCCCTATCCGCTGGTCGCGGACCTCGGTGACCGCCTCTACGGACATCTGCGGGCCGCCGAGGAGCCGGACCGTCCGGCGGGCTGCTCCGCCTTCGGCACATCCCGGTCGGAGCGCCTCGCCCTGGCCCGGGCGCGGGAGTTCGAGGACGAGACCGTCACACCGTGGGGTGTGGTGGCCGAGCGGGTCGTCGCCTTCGAGAACAGCCACATCTGGAGCGCTGTGCTGCGCCACGTCTGGACCAGCCACCCCGCTGCCAGGGGCCCGGTGCTGGAGTGGCTGGACGCGCTCGTGGCGGACCAGCGGGCGCTGGTCCGGCTGCGGGGGGCGGTGACGGCCGGAGTGCTGGCGGGAAGCGATTTCGGGTACGCCTTCGACCGCTTCCTCGGCCGCTGGGCTTCCTCGCCCGCGCTGATGGAACGGCAGCTCGCCGCCTGGGCGCTCTACACCGCGGCGGAACACGGTATGGACACCGTGGTCAGGCGGCTGCTGAGCAACTGGAGCGGGCACAGCGACCAGGGGCGCCGGTGGACAGTAGCGCGTACGTACGCCCTGCTCGGCGGTCCCACCGCGGCCACGGCGCTGCGCGACATCGGGCGGATGGCGACGTCCGCGACGGTGCCCGACGCCGCGCTCGGCGCGGCGCTGGAGCAGACCCTGGAGGCCCTGCTCCAGGGCCCGGCGGCCACCACCGTCCTGGAGCGGCTGGGGCAGTGGCAGGACCCCCGCGGTCCATTGCGGGAGCTGGCCGTCAAGGGGTTCCTGCGCGGCACGGCGCGGCGGCGCGCCGAGCCCGGCGCCGGTACGGCCTGGCCCCGTCTCCTGTGGCTGGCGGACCGGGACCCTCTCGCGCGGCGGTACGTGGTCGTGCTGTGGCGGGAGCTGTTCGGGGACCGCACCGTACGCGACGAGGCCCGGCGTGCGTTCGCACGCTGGGTGCGGGCCGCCGAGACGGCGTCCAGCCGGGCAGCCGCCCACGGGGCGGCGTTCCCCGGTGCGCGGGCCGCCGGGCACGGGCCGGTGTTCGGCGCCGCCGGCCCCGAAGGGGTGTCGGACGTCGAGGAGGCGCTGAGCAGGCTGCTGCCCGAGCTGGTCGTGACCGCCAACGACCGGGACCGGATGGACTACCTGCTGCGGCGGCTCTGCGACGACGGCGGACAGCCCGGCCCGGCGGCCGGACGGCTGCGGGACGCCCTGCACGGCGGCGCCCCCCGCAGCGGGCCTCCGTCACCGCGCGCGGCCTTCTGAAGCCCTGGACCACGAACCGGCCGGTGCGGCACAAAGCAGCCACCCGGCCCCTCACCCGCACAGCAGGAGAAGGAAATGTCGACGATCATCAACGATCCCGTACGCGAGGTACGGACCCTGCACCGCTTCGAGTACGTCCGCAACCGGCCGCCGACGTACGCCGAGCGCGCCCTCGTCTTCCTCACGTCGGCCGGGCAGCCGCAGACGTATCTGCCCTATCAGCAGCCCACCCGCGGGGAGTTGGTGAGCAAGAACTTCCGCACGCTGTACGAGGTGGAGATGGGCATACAGCACATGTCCCTGGAACACCGGCTGCCCAGTGAGGGAGACGCCTCCTTCTTCACCGCGGAGACCGACCTGACCTGGCGGGTCACCGACCCCGCCGCGATCGTGAAGAGGCAGGTCCGCGATGTGCGCGCGCTGATCGAACCCCGCCTGCTGACCCGCATGCGCCGCGAGAGCCGCCGTTACGCCATCGAGAGCAGCGCCGCGGCCGAGGCCGCGGTGATGGAGGCGCTCGCGGCCGAACCGCTGGCCGCCGCCGAGGGCCTGGAGATCCGGTGCGAGCTGCGGCTCAGCCTCGACGAGGAGGCGATGAGCCAGCTCTCCTCGCTGCGCACCATCGACTACACCAAGACGCGGACGCGCAGCGAGCACGAGCTGACCCGCCTGCTCACCCACAACGAGCAAGAGGTGATGGAGGAGCGAAGCAGCTTCTACGCGACGCTGCTGGGGCAGGGCGAGATGGGCCGCTGGGGTGCCCACCTGGCGCAGAACCCGGGCGACATCCCGCTCGCCATCTCGGCCATCCGTGACGACGAGCGGGAGGCGAGCGGGAACCAGATCCGCATCATCGAGAAGCTGCTCGACTCCGGCGTGGTCGAGGACCACATGGTGGAGGAGACCGCCAGGGCCGCACTGGAGGGAGTGAAGGCGCGGCTCGTCGACGCGGGCCAGGGCCGTACGCGCAAACAGCCCGTCTACCGGGAGCAGCTGGAGCGGGGACAGGCCGGCCAGGACTCCGTACGGGACTCGTCGGAGGAACGCGAGTGAACACGCCCCCCGAGGTACTGCGGACCGTCGTTTCCTTCCTCGTGCTCGGCGGTGCCTTCTACGTTCTGCTCCGGTGGGTGGCGGCTCCCCTGCTGACGCAGGTGGGCACCGGAGTGGAGTACGCGCTGAACGTGGTGGCCGTGGGCCTGCTGCTCCCGGAGTACTGCTGGACCCGGGCCCAGCGGCGGGTCACGGGACGGGCCGCCGCCTTCGCCTACACGTACGGGGACGCGGTGTGCGCCCTGACGGGAGCCGGACATCGGTGCGCGGGCACGGTGCTCACCGCCCTGCACGAAGCGGCCGCGCGGCTGGGCCACCGCGGTTCGCTGTGGATCGGCACGCTCGCCGCCGCCGCGCTGGTGGTCCCGCGCCTGCTGTGACCACGGGCGGCGCGTGCGCGACGACCGGACGAGTCCGACCGGAACACCAAGGGGGTACCCGACATGACGGACGCTACGGGCACGGCTTCTCCTTCCCCGGCCGGTGCTGCGGCTGGTTCCCCGGCCGGTGCTGCGGCTGGTGCTGCGGCTGGTTCCCCGGCCGGTGCTGCGGCTGGTTCCCCGGCCGGGCCCCCCACCCTTCCTGCCGTCCCTCAGGACACGAAGGGGGTCCGCACCGCCGAGCGGTTGCTGGCCGAGTTACGGGTCGAGATCGGCCGGGCCGACACCAAGGCGTCCGTGCTCATCGGTGCGATAGGGGTGTGCGCGGGGGCCCTGCTGAGCGGAGCGCGGGAGGTCACCCCGGCCGGCGGCCCCGGCTGGACGCTCGGCGGGCTCGGCGGAGTCGGCGGGCTGGCCTGGGCGCTGGCGGTGGGCTTCCTGCTCTTCGCCACAGTCCCTCGCTACCGGGCGAGCCCCTGGCGGACGGGCCTGCCCCTGACGTACTTCCTCGACATCCGCCGCGCCGCGCGCTCGGGAGCGCTCACCGACGCGCTGCGCGGGACCGAGGACGACGAGCTGGCGGGCCTGGTGATCGCGCTCGGTGACGCGAGCGCCATCGTCGCCGCCAAGCACCGGTGGATCAGGGTGGGTCTCGGCTGCTTCGCGCTCGGAGCGGGTGTGCTGGTGGCGGCGGTGCTGGCGGGCGGCTGAGAAACGCCGGTGGGTTCCGTACGCCGTGCGATCCGCTGGTTCGGCGCGGGGTGGGCGGGTACCCGGCGGGGCGCTGTCACAGGCGTTGGTACGTGCGGTCACGTGGACCCGGGGCGCAGTTTCCCCTTCTGCGGTCCGGGTCATAGCTGTGACGTTGCCCCCACACCCTTGGAGACCAGATGAGTGAGAAGAACCCGGTGAAAGCGGCAGCGGAGAAGGCCGTCGAGGTGCTGCGCGGCGACGGTGGTCCGCCGGACGGCATTCCGGGCAGGCCGGGTGCCGAGGCGCCGCCGGTCGACGAGCCGACCGCCGCCCGGGGCCCGCTGCCTCCCAAGCCCGACCAGAGCGGTCCGGAGACGGTCAGCCCGACCGGCAGGCCCACCGGGGCCGCGCAGGCCGACATGGCACAGGGTGGCGAGTACCTGACCACGGCTCAGGGCGCCCGCCTCTACGACACCGATCACTCCCTGAAGGCCGGTGCCCGCGGGCCGGTTCTGCTTCAGGACCATCATCTGCGCGAGAAGATCACCCACTTCGACCACGAACGCATCCCGGAGCGGGTCGTCCACGCGCGCGGTGCGGCGGCGCACGGGGTCTTCAAGGGCTACGGCACCGCGGCGAAGGTCACGAAGGCGGCCTTCCTGGCGAAGGACGTCGAGACGCCGGTGTTCACGCGGTTCTCGACGGTCCTCGGCTCGCGCGGTTCTTCGGACACCGTGCGGGACACGCGTGGTTTCGCGACGAAGTTCTACACGGCCGAGGGCACCTTCGACCTGGTCGGCAACAACATCCCGGTCTTCTTCATCCAGGACGCGGTCAAGTTCCCCGACATCATCCACGCCGGCAAGCCCCACCCGGATCGTGAGATCCCGCAGGCGCAGAGCGCGCACGACACGTTCTGGGACTTCGTCACCCTGCACACCGAGGCGACCCACCACACTCTGTGGAACATGTCCGACCGGGGCATTCCGCGCTCGTACCGGATGATGGAGGGCTTCGGCGTCCACACCTTCCGGCTGGTCAACGCCGAGGGTGCGACGACACTGGTGAAGTTCCACTGGAAGCCCAGGCTCGGCGTCCACTCGCTGGTGTGGGAAGAGGCGCAGCTCGTCAACGGCATGGACCCCGACTTCCACCGCCGTGACCTGGCCGACGCGATCGAAGCCGGCGCGTACCCGCAGTGGGAGCTCGGCATCCAGACCTTCCCCGACACCCCGGACCAGACGTTCGAGGGCATCGACCTGCTCGATCCGACGAACATCGTCCCGGAGGAACTGGCCCCCGTACGGCCGGTCGGGCTGCTGACGCTCAACGCCAACCCGTCGAACTTCTTCGCCGAGACCGAGCAGGTCGCCTTCCACCCCGGGCATCTCGTGCCGGGCATCGACATCACGGACGACCCGCTGCTCAGCGGCCGGCTCTTCTCGTACCTCGACACCCAGATCAGCCGGCTCGGCGGGCCCAACTTCGCCCAGATCCCGATCAACCGCACGCACGCGCCGGTCAACGACATGCACCGCGACGGCATGCACCAGACGGCCGTGCACACCGGCGTGGCTCCGTACCGTCCCAACTCCCTCGACGGCGGCTGCCCGTTCCTGGCGGGTGCGGACACCGGGGCTTACATCGAGGTGCCCAGGGAGGTCCCGGCGGCGAAGAAGGTGCGCGAGGCGCCTGCCTCCTTCTCGGACCACTTCAGCCAGCCGCGGCTGTTCTGGCTCAGCATGTCGCCCGTCGAGCGCGAGCACATCATCGCGGCGTACACCTTCGAACTCGGGAAGTGTTACGAGCAGTCCATCAAGGAGCGCGGGCTGAAGGTGCTCGCCAACATCGACCCCGAACTGTGCGAGCAGGTCGCCATGGGCCTCGGCCTTCCGGCGCCGGCGGCCACCGTTTCGCTGACCACCCCGGCTCCGAGCCCCGCCCTGTCCCAGCTCGGGCAGACCTGGCCGCTGGACGGCCGCGTCGTCGGGATCCTCGTCGACGCCGACGGCGACCTGGACGGTGTGCGGTCGGTACGGGAGGCCGTCCTGGACGCCGGGATGGTCCCGCTGGTGATCGCACCGGCGGGCGGCAAGCTCGAAGGCGGCGGCGAGCCGGTCGCCGTCCAGCGCACGTACGTCACCGCGCGCTCGGTCGAGTACGACGCCATTCTGGTGGCGGGTGTGCCGGGCATCGGAAGTGACGCGTACGCCGCGCGGGACGCGAAGGCCGCCGAGGCGGTCGCGCCGGCCGGTGCGGCGACCGATCCGCGGGTGCAGCTGCTGCTGCTGGAGGCGTTCCGGCACGGCAAGGCCATCGGGGGCTGGGCGGGCGCCGAAAGGGTCCTGGAATCCGCGGGGATTCCCGTCGGAACGCCGGGTGTGGTGACCGGTGACAGCGGCACGGGCACGCTGGAGCAGGTCAAGCAGCTCCTGGGGCAGCACCGGGTGTGGGAGCGGTTTCCGATCGGGGTCTGAGCCGGGGTATGCCGGTCCGGCGCTCCGGTTCCGGCCCGCATGACCGGTCCGGCCCGCATGACCGGTTTCCGGGTTTCCGGCCGTCTCACGGGTTGCTGACCCGCCTCACCGGCGCGGCCGACGACGGTCGCGCCGGTGAGGCGTTTTGAGGAGCGTTTTCGAGGCGCTTCGAGGCGCTTCGGGGCGTTTCGGTGGGGCGCTTTCGGTGGGGTGCCGCGCAGGCGTTTTGGTGGGGCCGGTGAGGGCTGTGGTTCTCTTGGCGTCCACCGGGAGAGCGGGGGCAGGGCGTGGGGTGGCCGGACGTTGCCGGGGACACGGCGCTGACCATCAAGGTGCCCGAGGCCGATCCGCTCGTCCGGGCCGGATTCCCCGCCCATGTCACCGTGCTCTACCCCTTCCTGCACGAGAGCCGGATCGACGGCCGGGTCCATCACGAGCTGCGGGCACTGTTCCGCTCGTACGACGCCTTCGACCTGACGTTCGCCGAGTTCGCCCGCTATCCGGGCGTCCTCTACCTGGCCCCACGGCCGGCCGGTCCGATACGGGCGCTCACCAGGGAACTCACCGGGCGCTGGCCCGAAGCGGTTCCGTACCGCGGCTTGTTCGGTGAGGGGCTGGACCCGCACCTGACGGTCGCCAACCACGAGGGTCCCGAGACCTGGGAGCGCGCGTACGACGCCCTGGAGACGGAGTGCGCGTCCGCCCTGCCGGTCACCTCCCGGATCGCGGCGGTGCACCTGATCGTCCGGGACGGCGACCGCTGGCGCGACCGAACGGCGTATCCGTTGGGGGGAGTAGGAGAAGTCGGAGAAGCAGGAGAAGTGGGGGAGCAGGGGGGCGGCGGGGTGCGGGCGGGGGTTACGCCGGGCTGTCCTCCAGGACCACGGACCGGGTGAGGTTGCGGGGCTTGTCCGGGTCGTAGCCGCGGGACTCCGCCAGCGCGACCGCGAGGCGCTGGGCGCGGATCAGGTCGGCCAGCGGGTCGAGGCCGCCGTCGGCCGCGCTCCCGGACCCGGCGGCCAGCGTGCCGCCGACGCGCGCGATGTCCTCGGCCAGGCCGTCCGGCAGCGCGCCGAACACCCATGCCACGCGGCCGGGGCCGGTGATGCTGATGGGACCGTGGCGGTACTCCATGGCCGGGTACGCCTCGGTCCAGGCGCCCGCCGCCTCACGCATCTTGAGTCCGGCTTCCAGCGCGAGCCCGTACGTCCAGCCGGTGCCGAGGAAGGTGAACTGCTCGGCGCCGAGCACCTCGGCGGCCAGTGGCACGGTGACCGCGCGCTCGGCGTCCTTGATCGCCTCGGAGAGTGGACGTACACCGGTCGGAAGAGCGTCTTCCGCCTCCAGGTGGGCGCGCAGCAGGGCGAGCACGGTGGTGGCGAAGCGGGTCTGGACGACCGACTCCTCGTCCGCGAAGTCCAGTACGGCGACGGCGTCCGCCGCCCGCATCACCGGCGTCGCCGGGTCGGCGGTGATCGCGCCGGTGGGTACGGCGGACCGCAGGCGGTGGAGTACGTCCAGTACCTCGGTGGTGGTCCCGGAGCGGGTGATGGCCAGGACGCGGTCGTAGCCGGAGCGGTACGGGAACTCCGAGGCGGCGAAGGCGTCGGTCTCGCCGTGGCCGCCGCTTTCGCGCAGTGCGGCGTACGCCTGGGCCATGAACCACGAGGTGCCGCAGCCGACCACGGCCACGCGCTCGCCGCGGCGCGGGAGGGCGGCCGTGTGGGCGGAGAGCGTGCCGGCCGCCTGGGACCATGTGGCAGGTTGGGAGGCGATCTCGGCGGCGGTGCGGGAGGCGGAGGAATCCGCGGTGGTCTCCGTGGGCATCGTGGTCATTGGATGACTCCATATGATTGAAGCTGCTCGAAGGGTGGGCGTTCCAAGCAGATTCGAGCGCTGGCCCGCCGTGTGGCGAAGTATCCACCAAGCTGAACTCGCCGTCCATGCAGACCACGTTGTGAAGGAGTCCGGCCGCATGTCGAAACATGAGCGGTGGAGCGCGCTGCTGGAGCTGCTGGCCGCCGAGGGAAGGCTCGACGTGGAGGAGGCCGCGACCACGCTGGAGGTCTCGGCCGCGACGATCCGCAGGGACCTCGACGAGCTGGCTGAGCAGCAGATGCTCGTACGGACGCGGGGCGGGGCGATCGCGCACGGCGTGTCGTACGAGCTGCCCCTGCGCTACAAGTCCTCGCGCCACGCGTCCGAGAAGCAGCGGATCGCGGCCGCGGCGGCGGATCTGGTCGCGGACGGGGACGTGGTGGGCCTCAACGGCGGTACGACCACGACCGAGGTGGCGCGGGCACTGGCGCTGCGGGCCTCCGCGCCCGGCTCGGGTGGCGGTGCCGGTGCCGGTGGCGGTCCCGGTCCCGGTGGCGGCCCGGTGCTGACCGTGGTCACCAACGCGCTGAACATCGCGGGTGAGCTGACGGTCCGGCCGCAGATCAAGCTCGTGGTCACGGGCGGGGTGGCACGGCCGCAGACCTACGAACTGGTCGGTCCGCTGACCATGGGCGTACTCAACGAGGTCGTGCTGGACGTCGTCATACTCGGCGTCGACGGGCTGGATCCACAACTGGGCGTCATGGCGCACCAGGAGGACGAGGCGAGCATCAGCCGGCTGTTCGCGGAGCGTTCGCACCGGGTGATCGTGGTGACGGACTCCTCGAAGATGGGCAAGCGGGCGTTCGCGCGGATCTGCGGTCTGGACCGTATCGACGTGGTCGTGACCGACTCGGCGATCTCGGCGGAGGCGGCGGGTCGGCTCACGGACGCCGGGATCAAGGTGATCACCGTCTGAGGCCGGCCCGTGGGTGCGTGCGGCGCTGTCTCCCTCTCGGGGGGAACAGCGCCGCAGGCATTCATTCCTGCCCGGTCACGGCGCGATCGCCATGGCGAAGATGTGGATGTTGGCGTTCGCGGGCAGGACCACGAACTCCACCGTCTTCGCCGGGTCCAGCGCCACCGAGTGGGCGAAGACGCTGTACTTCACCGTGGCGTTGCCGTACCCGTCCTGCCGGTTCCGGCCGTCCGTCGACTTGACCAGCGTCGCGCCGTGCGCCGTCACGGGGTCGAACGACCAATTGGGGAAGCCGAACGTCCCCGTACTGGAGGACCCGTCGGTGTAGTACACGGTGGCGTTGCCCGTCGCCGCGCTGGTGACGCCCGAGCCGAGGAACACCAGCTTGTCGCCCTTGCCGCCCAGCGTGACCGCCTGGCCCCCGCTCGCCACGTTGTCCTTCGTCCCCGCAGGCACGTCCGGCCAGGTCAGCTCGGCGCCGAGGGCGCTGACCCTTGCCCCTCGCGTCAGGCCCACCGCGGCGAGCTTCTGCGCGGAGAAGCTGTTGCCCTCACCGTCGTAGTCGCCGGCCCCGGTCGCGGACTCGTCGGTGATCGCCACATTGTTGTACGCCGCCGCCAGGTTCGCCTGCGGGCTCCCGGACCGCTCGGTGCGGATGCCGGTGGCCGTGCCCTCGCCGTCTCCGCCCTGGTACGTCGCGGTCGCCCGGAACGTACGGATCACGAATCCGGACCGCTTCTCCGGGACCTGGATGCGGAACGTCGTCTCGGCCGACGCGCCCGTCGCGAGGGATCCGTCGACGGCGCGTACCGCCGGCTGGACCGCCCAGCCGGCCGGACCGGCGAACGACACCTTCAGTGAACGCAGGCGCTGCGGACCGGCGTTCTTCACGGACACCTTCACCGTCGAGACGACCGGGCCGTCCAGGTCCACGGGCGAGATGCTCACCTCGGTCCTGGCCGCCGCAGGGGCCTGCGGTTCGGCCGCGCCGGCCTGCGCCGGGACGAGTAGGAGGGCGATCGCCGCCGTCAGCGAACCGATCAGTCGAGCCGGTCTCATGCCTGATCCTGCGCCAGATTTCATGCCGGGTCTCATTCCTCTTCCTGTCGCTCGGGTTCGGGGGGCCGGGTCGGGTTCGCGCTCAGATTCAGGTCCGGAAGCTGCGCGTCCGGGAGCTCAGGAAACGGGGGGCATCTCCGTCATGCGCGAGTCGAGACCCGAGCGCAGATTGACCCAGCCACCGCGCGTGAAGTCCGGTATCGCGACCGGACGCCCCTTGTTCGCCAGGGACATGACGCTCAGCGGGACCGGCGAACACCAGGCCGCCGAGTCGTACACGTCGATGTCGGGTACCAGTCCCGCCCGCATCGTCTGCACCGTGCGCCACTGGAGTACGTAATCCATGCCGCCGTGCCCGCCGTTGTTCGCGGCGTCGTCGCCGATCTTCTTCCACAGCCAGTGGTCGAACTCCTTGCGGTACGTGTCGAAGTCCCGCCAGGAGTGGCCGCCGTGGTCCGGCTCGACGTAGATGCGGCCGCCGGTCGTCGACGTACCCGCGTAGTCCTCGAAGATCCCGCGCGTGCCCGCGATGGAGTTGATGCGGCTGTAGGGGCGGGGCGAACTCACGTCGTGCTCGGCCCGGATGGTCCGGCCCTTCGCCGTCTCGATCGCGCAGGTCACGAGGTCGCCGTTGACGTACGTCTCGTTCCACGACGGGTGCGACCGGGGGACGAAGCGCTCGCGGTAGTCGGCGAGGCCCTTCGGCGCGGTCGCGGTGGCCTTCAGTGTCGTCATGCGGTCGCCGCGGTTGATGTCCATGGCCGCCGCGATGGGGGCGAGGCCGTGCATGGCGTAGAAGGACGCGGTGCTGCGGGTGTGCCAGAGGCGGCGCCAGGAGTCCGTGTAGTACGTGTTGGAGAAGAGCAGCGCGCGCAGGTCGTGCAGGTAGCCGCCGTGGCCGTTGGTGATGTCGCCGAACAGGCCCTCGTGCGCGGCCTTGAGCATGGCCAGTTCGTTGCGGCCGTAGTTGCAGTTCTCGGACAGCATCAGGTTCTTGCGGGTGCGCTCCGAGGTGTCCACCAGGTCCCACAGCTCGCGCAGTTCGGTCGCGATGGGCAGCTCGACGACGACGTGCTTGTCCGCCAGCAGCGCGGCCTTGCCCTGTTCGTAGTGGAACTCCCACGGTGTCGCGATGTACACGAGATCGACGTCGTCGCGCTTGAGCATCTCCGTGTACGAGTCGGCCGAGCCGCCGAACTCCGCCGGGCGCGGCTTGCCCTTCGCGACCAGCTGGTCGGCGGTGCGCTTGGCGCGGTCGGCGCGGATGTCGCAGACGGCGGTCACGACGCAGCCGGGGACCACGGACCAGCCCGTGGTCATCCCGGAACCCCGGTTGCCGAGGCCGATCACACCGACGCGGACGGTCTTGTACGCCTCGAAGGGCACGTTGATCATCGACTTCTGGCCCGGCTTGCGGGCGGGCGTCGCACCGGAGGCGGTCGAATCGGCGGCGGCCGGCGCGGTACCGGCGGGCGCCGCCGCCGCGCTGCCGGCCGATCCGATCCCGGCCGCGAGCGACGCTCCGGTAGCCAGCGTCCCTCCCAAGAGCAAGCGACGGGAGACTGCGGGGATTTCGGGCATACGAGACGCTCCTCGATACGTGACCGGCATCACTTCAGTGGCGGGGTCGACTCTGGCGGGATTGCCAGTTACATGTCAATAGGTGTTCGCAGGAACCCTGTTCCGAACAAAATCAAGCATCGGAGGCCCCGGAAGGCGTCGGCCGACGGTGTACCCAGGTACACCCGCACCCGGTGTGTACGGCCATCGGCACGGCGCGTGCCCGTCCGTAGCGTCATTTCCGACGGCACAGCACGTGCCGGCACGAGGGAGTGATGAGAATGTTCCGCCGCACACAGCAGGCGACGCGCACCCCGAGGGCTACGCGCACCCCGAGGGCGACGCGCACCCCGAGGGCGGCCGACGCCCTGCGGCTCGTATCGGTCAGCAAGGTCCACGGGACGGCGGACAGCGCGGTGACCGCGCTGGACCGGGTGACGCTGAGCCTGGTCGCCGGGACCTTTACCGCCGTCATGGGGCCCTCAGGATCCGGGAAGTCGACCCTCCTCCAGTGCGCGGCGGGGCTCGACCGGCCGGACACGGGACAGGTCGTGGTCGACGGCGAGGAGATGACCGGCGGCACCGAGGCGGAGCTGACGAAGTTCCGGCGGCAGCGGATCGGTTTCGTCTTCCAGCAGTACAACCTGCTGCCCACCCTCACCGTCGAGCAGAACACCGTTCTTCCGCTGAAGCTCGCCGGCCGACGCGTCGACCGCGACCGGGCGCGCGGGGTCCTCACCCAGGTCGGCCTCGGCGACCGGCTCGGCCACCGCCCGGACCAGCTGTCCGGGGGGTGCCTCTATGGGTTTCGTCAACCCTGTCGTGCCGGGTTTGAGTTAATTCGTCGGGGTGGGGTTCATGCGGCGAGGGCGGCGGTCCTGGGCTCGCGAGGTTCGTAGAAGGTGCCGTCGCGGAGCATGGCGAACAGGACGCTGATGCGTTGGCGGGCGAGGCGGAGGAGGGCCTGGGTGTGGGTCTTTCCGCGGGCTCGCTGGCGGTCGTAGTAGTTGCGGGAGGCGGGATCGGCGTTCATGCAGGCGAAGGCGGAGAGGAACATGGCGCGTTTGAGCTGCCGGTTTCCGCCTCGGGGCGCGTGTTCGCCGTGGATCGAGGTCCCCGACGACTTCGTGGCCGGGGCGAGGCCGGCGTAGGAGGCGAGGTGGGCGGCGGAGGGGAAGCTGGTGCCGTCGCCGACGGTGACCAGCAGGACTGCGGCGGTCCTGACGCCGACGCCGGGCATCGAGGTCAGGACCGGGGAAAGAGGGTGTGCCTCCAGCAGGGCGTTGATCTGGGCTTCCAGGGCCCGGCGCTGTTCGTGGACGGCCGCGAGGGAGCGGGCCAGGGACGGGATCACGATGTCGAGGGTGCCGGTCCCGGGCACGACCACGGTCTGTTCGTCGAGGGCGTCGAAGACGTCGTCGATCAGCCGGGCTGCCATGCGCGGGGCCTTGGGCCGGATGACCTCGACGAGTCTGCGGCGGCCGGCCTTGCGCAGCGCGGCCGGGGAACCGTGACGCTCCAGGAGCCAGGTGACGGCCTGGTGGTCGAGGCGGGGGCCCAGGACGCGCTCCAGGCTGGGGTGGAACTGGGTGAGCAGGCCGCGTATCCGGTTGGACGTGCGGGTGGCCTCGGCGGCGAGGTCCTGGTCGAAGCCGACGAGCACGGTCAGCTCGGCGGTGATCTCGTCGGTGAGTTCGAGCGAGCGCAGGGTGTGCGGCATGGTGCGGGCCGCGTCCGCGATGACCGCGGCGTCCTTCGCGTCGGTCTTGGCCTCACCCGGGTAGAGATCGGCGATCCGTCGCATCGCCAGTCCGGGCAGGTAGGCGACCTTGCAGCCGGCGTCGCGGGCAACCGTGAGCGGGAGGGCGCCGATGGAAGCGGGCTGGTCCACGATCACCAGCACGGTGCCGAACTTCGCGATCAGTTTGTCGAAAACCGCTCGCAGTTTCGGCTCACTGTTGGGCATGGCCTTGTCGAAGACCTTCTTGCCGACCGGGGTGAGCCCGTACCCGTGGTGGGCGCTCTTGCCGACGTCCATGCCAAGGAAGACGCCCACGTTGCCGGTGTCGAACATCTCACCCCTCCAAGGGAGTTGACTCTGCCTGGCCTCGGCTTCGGTGTCGTACGCGCGCATCCACGTTATGCAGACCTGCCGCCCGCGAGCTGTCCGGCATTGCGCCGGACCGGGTGGTGGCCGGACCTCTCATCAGCGTCTCCGACGGCACCTCCCAGGCCCGGTGACACCACCCCCCAGGTCATCCGTTCGACAGGGGGACACAGTCATGCCGGGCCCGGAGGCCAGCGGCCCTCTTGCAGGACCGCGAAGAACATAACGGGGGCAGCGTCAGCGCGTCGCCATCGCCCGCGCGCTGGTCACCGAACCGAGCGTGGTGTTCGCGGACGAGCCGACCGGCGCGCTCGACACGCGCAGCGCACGCGACGTACTGCGGCTGCTTCAGGAAGCGGTACGGGTGCACGGCCGCACGGTGGTGATGGTGACGCACGACCCGGTGGCCGCCTCGTACGCGGACACCGTGCTCTTCCTCGCGGACGGCCGGCTGGCGGGTCACCTGAGCGCGCCGACGGTGGACGCGGTCGCGGAGCGGCTCGCGCACCTGGGCGACCGGGTGCCGGGTGACGCCTGCGCCACGGGCACCGGCCGCGACGGTCTCGGCGGCCGTGACGGTCTCGGCGGCCACGACGGTCTCGACGTTCCGGCGGGGGTGTGAGCGCGATGTTCACACTGGCCATGAGCTCGGTCCGGCAGCGCCCCGGGCGCTTTGTCGCGACGCTGCTGTCCGCCTTCCTGGGGGCCGTGATCATCATGACGTTCAACTCGCTCCACGACACGGCCGGGGCGCGCGGAGTCGACGACGTCAGCGCCGAGTCGATGTCCACGGCCGCCACCGTGGTCGGCGGCTACGGATCGCTGCTGGTGTTCTTCGCCGTCGCTTCGACGCTCACCGTGAACGTACGGCAGCGGGGCGGGGAGATCGGTCTGCTGCGCAGCACCGGTGCCACCCCGGCGCAGATCAAGCGGATGGTCGTCGGGGAAGCGGCCGTGGTCGGGCTCGTGGGAGCGCTGCTGGCGATCGCGCCCGCGATGCTCGCGGGGCGGGGGCTGCTCGCGATGTTCCAGGAGAGCGGGCAGGTCGCGGGGAGCGTGCGGTACGCCTTCGGCCCCATCGCCCTCGTCTCGGGTCTCGGCATCGCTCTACTGGCCTCCGTGGGCGCCGCGTTCCTCGCGGTCCGCCGGGCCACCGGAACCGGGAACCGGGTACGCCGGTCCGGCGGCCGGGGGCGGAAGTCGGCCGGGTACGGCGCACTCGTCGCCGGTACCGGATCCGCACTCACCACCTTCGCCATGGACGGCACCGACCCCATGGCGATGGCACCGGCGGCGTACGGCGCGATTCTGCTGGCCGCCGGCTTCGCGGTGTTCTCGCCCGTACTCCTGGGGACCGTGCTGGGCCGGCTGAGCAGGCCGATCGAGGCGCTCGCCGGGGCCGGCGGCTACCTGGCGGTCCACACGATGCGCCGCCGCGTGGCCGAACTGTCGGGCGTACTCATGCCGTTGATCCTCTTCACCGGCATGGCGACCGCGACGCTCTACATACAGGCCGTCGAGACCGACGCGATCAAGGCGTCCGGTCTCACGAAGTCGGTGGAGGACAAGAACCTGGAGACGCTGAACCTGGTGGTCGTCGGCATCATCGTGGTGTTCTCCTGCGTCATGCTGGTCAACAGCCTGTACGCCGCGACGTCCTACCGGCGCGGCGAGTTCGGCCGGCAGCGCCTCACCGGGGCCACTCCGGGCCAGGTGCTGGCGATGGTCGGCTGCGAGGGGGGCGTGCTGACCGTGACCGGAGTGTTCCTCGGTTCGGCGGCCGGGCTCGCCGGGATCGTCCCGTTCACCTCCGTCCGTACGGGCGGGATCCTCCCCGGTCAGGGGCTCGGTATCTGGTTCGGCATCGTGGCGGTCGCCTCGGCGGCGACGCTCGTCACCAGCCTGGGGACGGCCTGCCGGGCCCTGCGCACACCGGCGGTGGCCGCGGTGGCCGTGGCGGCTTGACCGGGGGCCCCGGCGGTGGCCCTCGGCGCGTGCCGGAGAGGCGGTGACCCGCCGCGAGTCCCGAACCAGCACCGGTCTCCGCGCGTGCCGGGCCGGCGGTGGTCTCAGGCCGGGGCCGGTGTGGCCGGGGTGAGCACCACGAAGTCCGCGCCCGACGGGTCGACGCAGACGGCGAGCCGGCCGACGCCCTCGGCGTCCTCCGGTCCCATCTGCACGCTGCCGCCGCTCGCGCCGACCTTGGCCACCGTGGCGTCGCAGTCCTCGACCGCGAACACCGGGTGCCAGTACGGCTTGCCACCGGTCAGCGCGAGTGCTTCGGACGGCAGCTGCATGAGACCGCCGTGCATCCGCTCCGGGGGCTGGCCGGCCGGCGTGATCATCGAATACGTACCCTCGCCGCCCGGCAGCGCCATGTCCTGGGTCTCCCAGCCGAAGAGGCTGCCGTAGAACTCCTTCGCGGCTGCCGCGTCGGTGGTGTAAAGCTCCGTCCAGCAGAGGGTCCCCGGCTCGTCCGCCGCCTCCATCCCCTTGGTGTTGCCCGCCTGCCAGACGGCGAACTGACCCCCCTGGGGGTCGGTGTACTGGGCCATCCGGCCTTCGCCGTCGGCGTCCATCGGAGGGACCCGTACCGTGCCGCCCGACCGCTCGACGGCCCCGGTGGTGGCGTCGGCGTCGGGGGTGCAGAAGTAGATCATCCAGGCGGAGCGCGCGCCTTCCTCGGTGAGCCGCCCAATGCCGGCGACGGCCTTGCCGTTCCTCTTCAGTACGCCGTAGTCGCCGGCGTCCGGTGCGTCCGGGCCGTAACTCTGGAACTCCCAGTCGAACACCGCTTTGTAGAACTCGGCCGTGGCGGGGACGTCAGGGGCGCCGAGGTCGATCCAACAGGGGGAGCCGGGCACGAAGTCAGTGGTGATCATCACGTTGCCTTTCGTCGCGCATCCTCATGGATCCAGCCGCAGGAATCCGGCACTCACAGCCGCGGGAATCCAGCACGCGTGAGTGCGGCCCGATGAGTACGGCCCGATGAGTGCGGCCTCATGAATCCAGCCTGTCATCCACCACTGACAACCGCCCGTCGGCCGGCCCGGCGCCTCCTCAGGGCCGGGCGGCGGCGGAGAAGCGCAGCGCGAAGTGGTTGACGGTGTAGGGCACGGGGCCGCCGGAGCGCAGCCGGACCGGGCCGTGCAGGCGCACGTCGTGACCCTCCAGGAGCGCGGCGACGAGCGTCGAGGTCACGAGCAGGACGAGGTCCTCGCCGGGGCACACGCCGGGTCCCGCGCTGAACGGCACGAACTCGGGGCCGGTGTGCGCCGTGCCGTCCAGCCAGATCTCCGGTACGAAGCGGTCACCGTACGGGGCGGAGCCGTCCCGGTGGAAGTAGGGGGCGTACACCAGAAACGTCGTTCCCCCGGGCAGAGTTCCCTCGCCCCAGCGCGTCCGGCGGGTGCTCTCACGCAGCAGGAACGGCGTCGTCGGCCACAGCCGCACGGATTCCATGACACAGGCGCGGGTGTAGGGCAGCACCTGCGGCCGAGCCAGGTCCGGTACGGCCAGCTCGTTGCGTACCTGCTGCTCCTGCGCCGGGTGGGTGGCCAGCAGGGCCAGCGTCCGCGCGGCCGCGACGCCCGCCGCGTCGAACGCGAACAGCCAGTGCGGAACCTGGCCCGCCGGATCGACGCCCGGTTTGGCCGGCGTCCTGTCGAGTGCCTCGGCGAGGCTGCCCGGTTCGGCCCGGTCCAGGTGGGCGCGCAGCTCGCGCTCGAAGCGCGCACGCGGGCGGGCGGTGGCGCGCGGGGGGACGAGTGAGGCCCAGTTGCCGAAGCCGCGCAGCCGTGCGAGGCGGTCGGTGAGCGCGGTGTCGTCGCGCGCGGAGTCACCGAGGACGACCCGCCGTACGATCCGCCACCAGGTGGCGGCGAAGGCGTCCCAGTCCAGCGGCGCGGGGCCGGTGAGCAGTCGCCCGGCCTCCTCGCGGACGGTACGTACGAACTGCGGGGCGAGGTGGTGGAGGTGCCGCCCGGTTTCCAGGACGTCCTCGTTGAAGGCCCGGCGCTCCTCGCGTTCCTGGCCCGCCGAGACGAGTACGCCGTGCGGCTGGAAGTGGCCGAGTGCGCCTCGTTTGAGGCGGCCGGCCGGGGTGAACGGCTCCGGCGTCTCGTCCAGGACGCGCTGCGCGTCCTCGACGGAGAGCGGGAGAACGAGGTCCCGGCCCGCCAGGCGCAGGTGGAGCGGGCCGGGACCGTACCGCCGGTGCAGCTCGTTCAGGAGCCGCACCGCGTGGCGGTCGGCGTCGAGGCGGGCGGTGAGCGCCACGCCCCGTCGGCGGCGTACGACGACACCGCCGGCGAGTGGGGGAAGGCCCACCCGCACGGCCACGCGGGCGGCGTCGCGGGCGGACGCGCGGGCCGGGGTCGAGGCGCGGAGCGCGGCGCGCTCGCCGTCCTGCCCGCCCTCGGCGCTGTACCGCCTGCCGACGGTCACCCGCCAGGGCCTCCGCTGCCAAACGAACCCCCGGACTTCTCGTCCCACCGGGGCGGTTCCTCAGGGTTCCCGGAGGCGGGCCTGCCGGAGCTGTTGCCCGTGTTTCTGAGCTCGTGCGGGAGGAGCCGTCCGCCTTCCGGAGGCACGACTTCGTCGGGTTCCCGGCGCTCTCTGACCTCGGGCGGGCCGGAGCCGTCCGGCCGGTGCGGCTGCTCCTGGGGCGTCGGAGGAGCCGGCTCACGGTTCCTGATACGGATGCCCCACCACACGGCGGCGATCAGAGCGGCCGCGATGGCGAGCCCCGCGACGAACGGCGCAATGCCGATGACCAGGTCACTCGCGGCCGTGGGGTCCGTGAGGCCTGCGATCTCACTGGTTCTCGTGCTCTGGAATGCGCTCATGCGCGGCGGGTACCCATCGGCGCCCGAGTCATGAGCCGCCGTACAGGTGAAACATTCGGGCGGGGCCCTCGCGTCGGTCGGGTGAGCGCGCACGCCACACGGCCGCCGGGCAGGGGGACGGCCTCGCCCGGCGGCTGTCGCCGCTCACTTCGCGTCGGCGTAGCACTCCACGACCGCCGTCGTGAACGGGAAGCGCACCGGCGTCTCACCGAAGGCGATCCGCCCGGCCAGGTCACCGGCCGCGCGGATCGCCTCCGCGACGGTCCGCGCCTCCTCGGCGGGGCAGTGCACGATCACCTCGTCGTGCTGGAAGAACACCAGCTCCGCCCGGAGCCCCGCGGCCTTCAGACTCTGCCGCAGCGCCGCCATCATCAGCAGTGCCCAGTCGGCCGCGCTTCCCTGCACCACGAAGTTGCGGGTGAAGCGGCCCCGGGCGCGGGCGTTCGTCGACGCGTACCCCGGCGTGAACTCCCCCTCCCGCACCGCCGCCGATGGCCGGTCGTCGTCCTGCGGGATGCCCGCCTCCCCGTCGTCGCCGGACCCCACGGCCGGCGGGCAGGTCCGCCCCAACCATGTCCGTACGAGCCGCATCTCCTCACCCGCGCGCGCCGCGTCGTCCACGTACGCGACGGCACGCGGGAAACGTCTTCGCAGCGCCGCGAGGTTCTTCAGGCCGTCCCCGGAGGTCTGCCCGTACACCGCCCCGAGCACGGCGAGCTTGGCCATGTCGCGGTCACCGGCGAACGCCCGGTCCGACACCGCCTTGTAGAGGTCGCCGGGCTGTCCCGCCACCTCCATCAGTCCGGGGTCGCGCGAGATCGCGGCCAGGACGCGCGGCTCCATCTGATCCGCGTCGGCGACCACGAGCCGCCAGCCGTCGTCGGCGATCACCGCGCGCCGGATCACCTTCGGGATCTGGAGCGCGCCGCCGCCGTTGGTGACCCACCGGCCGGTGATCGTCCCGCCGGGCAGGTACTGGGGTCTGAACCGTCCCCCGCGCACCCAGTCCTGGAGCCAGCCCCAGCCGTGCGCCGTATGGATGCGGTACAGCTTCTTGTACGCGATCAGTGGCTCCACCGCCGGATGGTCGACCTCGGCCAGCTCCCACCGCCGCGTGGATTTCACCTTGATCCCGGCCTGCGCGAAGGCCCTGATCACGTCGGCGGGCAGCTCGGGCCGTACGCGCCTGCCGAAAGCCGCCGAGATCTCGTCCGTCAGCTCCGCCATACGGCGCGGGTCGCCCCCTCCCGCATACCGCTCGCCGAGCAGCTCGTCCAGCACCGCCCGGTGCACGTCCGCCCGCCACGGCAGGCCCGTGCCGTTCATCTCGGCGGCCACCAGCATCCCGGCCGACTCGGCGGCCGTCAGCAGCCGCATCCGGTCGGGATGCTCCGCCGCCTCGTGCCTGCGCTGCTGATCGGCGTACACCTCCAGCAGGTCCTCGAACGGCACCGGGACCGGCTGCGGTTCGAAGAGCGACGACTGCGAGCCGGGTTCGGCGGCGCGCTGCGGCGGGTCGGGCGGTACGGGCCGGTCGTGCAGCCGCGCCCAGGCCGCCGCCGCCGAACGGGGCTCGCCGTGGCGCCCCTCGTGGCCGAGGAGCAGCGACTCCGCGTCCTCGATGTCGTAACACCGCTCGACGCGCACGCCCGCGCCGAGCAGCCGGGGGTAGATCTCGGCGGTGGACCGCCACACCCACCGGCCGACCTCGGGCCTGGAACCGACCGCCGCCACGAGGTCGGGCTCCGCGCGCACGTCACCGGACGGCCGCCCGTCCCGCCCCAGCGGCACGAGCAGCGCCCCACCCCCGTCCGTCGCGGCGACGGCCCAGCGATCGCTCATGAGTGCGAGTCTGGCACCCGGCACTGACAACGCCGTGGCCGCTGCGCACCGTGTCCGCCGGACGGCCCGCGCCGCCCCCCCCGAAACCGAACGCCCTCCGCGCCGAGTCCCGCACCGGACGGGCCCAGCCCTCCCTCGACCGATGCCCCTGCGGCCGCTGAGCCGACTCCTTGACGTAGCGCCGCCCTCCACCCCGCCCCCACGGACCCGCGTGACACCATCGACGACATGGAGCAGGTGGAGAAGGCCGTAGCCGCGGCGGTGTACGCCGCGGACGACGCGGGCCTCGACCTCGGCGCCTCACTGATCGCCGCCGCGCCCTGGCCGGAAGCGGGGCGCGAGATCCTCCGGCGCGGCGAGGAGTTCGTACGCCGCTCCTGGGAGCGCGGCTGGCAGCCCGCCGACCTGGTCCGCATCGTCCGCCGCGACCTCGACGACCGCCACGTGCGCCTGGCCACCGACCTGATCGCCGCGGAGAACCGCAGGTACGCCAGAATGGCCCCCCGCTGGGAGGCACAGCTGCGCGAACTTGAGGCGACCGGACCGTGGTGGGGCAGCGACGAGCGTTACGCCGACGAGCTGGCCGCCCGCGAGAGGACGGACCGCTTCTCGCTCGCCACCACGCTCCTCGAACTCTTCCGGCTGCTCATCAGGCTCCCGGCGATCGAGCCGGTGGGCCCGCCACCGGGCGAGAACGTGCACGTACACCCGCACGCCCCCACCCCCGACGAGCCGCGCATGCTCACCCGCATCCGGGCGCTGCTGGCCAAGGCGGAGGCGACGGACTTCCCGGACGAGGCGGAGGCCCTCACCGCCAAGGCGCAGGAGCTGATGGCGCGCCACAGCATCGACGCCGCGCTGCTGGCGGCCCAGGGGCAGACCGGCGACGCGCCGACGGCGTGCCGGATCGGCGTCGACGCCCCGTACGAGACGGCCAAGGCGATCCTCCTCGACGCCGCCGCCTCGGCGAACCGCTGCCGCGCGGTGTGGAACAGCGGACTCAACTTCTCCATGGTCGTCGGCTTCGAACCCGACCTGGAAGCCGTCGAGCTGCTCTACACCTCGCTGCTCGTGCAGGGCACGGCGGCCATGACCCGGGCGGAGGCGGCGCAGCGCGCGTCCGGCCGCAAGCGAACGAAGGCGTTCCGCCAGGCGTTCCTCACGGCGTACGCGAGCCGGGTGGGCCAGCGGCTGTCGGAGACCACGCAACACGTGACGGAGGAGACGGACGGCTCGCTCCTGCCGGTGCTGGCGGCGCGGGACGTGGCCGTGGAGGACAGAGCGGAGCGGATGTTCCCGCAGACGACGTCGACGCGGGTACGGGGCGTGAACGACCACGCGGGCTGGGAACACGGCACGGCCGCCGCCGACCGCGCCCGCGTGCATCCCCGCCCGGGCGTAACGGGCTGACGCACCACGACGGTGGTGCCCGGGACGTGCCCTACATCCCCGGCGGCACCCCCGCACCCCCGCACCCCGGCCCTGGACAGGCCGGAGAACCCGTCGCGGGTCCTGGACGACGAAGGGCCGCGGCCCCCTGGGGGAACCGCGGCCCGGCGTAGTCACGTACCGGCGGACGGGTGCCGACGGCAGACCGGAACCGGCGGACCGTCAGGACCCCGGCAGCTTCGGCATGTCCGAAGGAATCCCCTCCGGCAGCTTGTCCCCGGCGGCGGACTTCTTGAAGGAGTCCTCGATCCCGCTGCCCCATTTCACCGTGATCGAGTCGCCGCCGGCACCGCGCGTGACCACCCCGGTCGTACGGTCGGTGTTGCCGTCGCCGCACTTCAGCTTCAGCGTCACCTTGTCCGCCTTCGCCGCCGTGCCGGCGCACACGTGCTCACCGGCCACGGCCGCGTCGGAACCCTGGATGATCAGCGCGACGATCTTGCCGTCGGTCGTGGCGATCCAGGACCCGGCGACGTCGTCCGCCGACGTCTCCTGATCCGCGCTGGGCCCCGTGCTGCTCTGCCCGGCGCCGCGGCTGGCACTCCCGCCGGCGCCCTTGTCCCTGCCCTTGTCCCCGCCGGTGCCGCCGCCGCTGTCGCCGCTGCAACCGGTCAGGACGAGAGCGGCAGCGACGGCCGCCGCCGCGAAGGTGGTACGTACGTACTCACGCACTCCGGACTCCCCAGTTTCGGTAGGTCAGAACGCGCCAAGCTACCAGGAGGACTTGCGCACTCCGGGGAGGAAACCGGCATGTGCCTGCTCCCGCATCCGCACTCTGGAGAGCCCGAACTTCCTGAGGTGACCGCGGGGCCGCCCGTCCACGCCGTCCCGGTTGCGTACGCGCGTCGCGCTCGCGTCGCGGGGCTGGCGGCGCAGTTCCTCCTGCGCGGCGGCCCGCTCGCTCTCACCCGTGCCGGGCCTGCGGAGGATCTCCTTCAGCTCCGCCCGCCGCACGGCGTACCGCTCGACGACGGCCTTGCGCCGCTCGTTGCGGGCGATCTTGCTCTTTTTCGCCATCAGACCTTCACTCCCCGCGCGCGGATGCGGGCCACGGCCGCCTCGACGCCGATCACGTCGACGGTCTTGATCGCCCGGGCGCTGAGCACGAGCCGGACATGGCGGCCCTCGCTCGCCAGCCAGTAGCGCTTGCGCTGGATGTTCGGGTCGAAGCGGCGCGAGGTGCGCCGGTGCGAGTGGGAGATGTTGTTGCCGAATCCCGGCTGGGCGCCGGTCAGCTGGCAGTGGGCGGACAAGGTCGAATCACTCCTCTTTGAAAATGGGAACCATTTCCATATACTAACCACATGGCACGCAACGAAGTCCGCCCGATCATCAAGCTCAGGTCCACGGCGGGGACCGGCTACACGTACGTGACCCGCAAAAACCGCCGGAACGACCCCGACCGCATGACGCTCCGCAAGTTCGACCCGATTGCCCGCAGGCACGTCGACTTCCGCGAAGAGCGCTGACCGGGACCGCGAGTCGCACCGCAGGTCACATCCGAAGCCGCAGCAGAAGCCGGCACACAAGCCACAGCAGAAGGGGGCATCACTCCATGAAGCCCGGAATCCACCCGTCGTACGGCCCCGTCGTCTTCCGCGACAAGGCCGGCGGCTTCGCCTTCCTCACCCGCTCCACCATGACCAGCGACAAGACGCTGGAGTGGGAGGACGGCCGCACGTACCCCGTCGTCGACGTCGAGATCTCCTCGCAGAGCCACCCCTTCTACACGGGCACGGCGCGGGTCCTGGACACGGCGGGCCGCGTGGAGCGCTTCGAGCGCCGCTACGGAGCGAAGTAGTGGCCGCGAAGGGAAAGCTGCCCGTCGTCATCGTCGGCGGGCTGCACTCCGATGCCCGCAAGGAGGTCGTGGAGCAGCTCCTGCGCCGGGTTCCCGGCAGCGTGGCCGTGCACCACGACCTCTCCACCGCGGCCGAAGGGACGGTACGCCGTACCGTCCGCGACACCCTCGGCGAAAGCGCGTCCGGCGACGCGCCCCTGGTCAACGACTGCGCGTGCTGCGCGCTGCGCGAAGATCTCGTGCCGGAGCTGGAGCGGCTGGCCGGCAGCGGGCTCACCCGCCTCGCGGTCGTCGAACTGTGGGACTCGGTCGAGCCCAGGGCGATGGCCGAGGTCGTCGTCGCGCACGGCGGGGACGTACTCGACCTGACCGCCGTCATGACGGCGGTCGACCCGGCGCTGCTCCTGCCGTACCTCGGCTGCGGCGACGACCTGGCGGAGGCCGGACTGGCCGCGGCGGCGACGGATCAGCGGACGGTCGCGGACACCTGGGCACGCCAGCTGGAGTACGCCCCGGTCCTCGCGGTGGTGGACAGTGAGGAGGCGGACGAGCAGGACGAGGCGCTGCTCGCCCAGCTGCACCCGACGGCCCGCAGGATCCGGGCGGCCTCGGGCGAGCTGGCCGAGGCGGCATTCGCGGGCTTCGACATCGAGGCGGCGGCGGCCCGTCAGCACCCGGCCTGCGCGCTCCTTCCGCAGGACGCGGACGACAAGGGCGTCGGCACGCTGGTCTGGCACCGGAACCGCCCCTTCCATCCGGAACGGCTGTACGCGGCGCTGGAGGACCTGACCTGCGCGGCCGCCCGCAGCCGGGGCCGCTTCTGGCTCGCGGACCGCCCGGACACGCTGATGGCCTGGGACGCGGCGGGCGGCGCGCTGTGCGTGGAGAGCGCGGGGCCGTGGCTGGCGTCGCTGCCGGACGCGGCGTGGGAGATGGTCCCGCCCGTACGCAGGGCCGCGGCCGCGCTCGACTGGCACCCCGAGCACGGGGACTGCTGCCAGCACCTCGTCTTCACCTCGCCGGGACTCGACCGGGGCGGGCTCGAAGAGCTCCTCGAATCCTGCTTGTTGACCGATGCCGAATACGCGGCGGGGCGCGATGCGTGGAAGCGCCTGCCGTCCGCATTTGATTCTCTTCTGGAGGCATGATGTCCCGCCTGTCCCGGGGTAAAGACCCGCGTAAGGCCCTCAAGTCCCGTCCCAATCCGCTGGACGAGGCGAAGATTACGTACATTGACTACAAGGACACCGATCTCCTGCGTAAATTCATTTCGGATCGCGGGAAGATCCGCAGCCGTCGTGTGACAAGGGTCTCGGCGCAGCAGCAGCGACAGCTGACCCGCGCCGTCAAGAACGCCAGGGAGATGGCCCTGTTGCCGTACTCCTCGCGCTGATCCGGAGTTCTGTAACCGAGGGGGCACCCCGCGTGCACGTGCATCTGCCCATGCATCAGCAAGTGAACAAAGCTATGATCCGGGGCAGTTGACATCTGCACTTTCCGGGAGCGACCTGTGCACCACGCGTACAACGGCATGGCGGCCACAGAGCTCCACGGGGTGGTCTGGCAGAAGAGCAGGCACAGCAACTCGCAGGGGTCCTGTGTGGAGTTTGCCAAATTGCCGGGCGGGAATGTGGCAGTCCGCAATTCGCGGCACCCCGAGGGGCCCGCCCTGGTCTACACGCCCGCCGAGATCGAGGCGATGCTGCTCGGTATCAAGGACGGCGAGTTCGACCACCTGACAGCCGGCGGCTGACCGGATCACGCAGGCCGGGTCCATACCGACCGGATCAGGCAGACCGGGTCCATACCGACCGGTTCAGGCAGGCCGGGTCCAGGCCGACCGGATCAGGCCGACCGGAACAGCGCCGACCGAAGGAAACGGTCCGCCGCCTTGCCGTGCGTCGGTCCCCCGCTACGCACTGCCACTCCCGCCAACGGCTACTACCACTACTACTGCTGCTCGGCCCCGATCCGGAACAGCGCCCATACGACCTTGCCGTGCAGGGTCCCGGCGAGCGGGTGCCATCCCCAGCTGTCGCTGAACGAATCCACCAGAAACAAGCCACGTCCGGACTCGGCGGAGAAGTCGTCGGCCTCCCGTGTCACCGGGCTCTCGTGGCTGGGGTCGCGCACCGCGCACACCAGACGCGAGGTCCAGCGCATCAGATGGAGCCGTACGGGAGGGTCCTGTTCCGCCGTGCGCGGGGTGTCGGACGGGAGCGCGTGCCGCAGCGCGTTTGTGACGAGCTCGGAGACGACCAGTGCCACGTCGTCGAAGCACTCGCCGAGCTCCCACTGGGCCAGCGTCGACTTGGTGAACTGGCGGGCGCCGCGAACGGCTTCGTACCGGGGAGGCAGCGCGCAGGAGGCCGAGCTGGAGACCGCGGCAGGGTCGATGGGTGGAAGGCCCTGTCTTAACGGCTCGAACGGCTCGAGCACGGTCGATCCATTCGTCCCCATGCGAGGCACTCCCGGGATTCGCGGTCGTTGCGATACAGCGGTAGCGATGCGGCGGTAGTACGGCGACAGCACGAAAGAGCATGCAGGTGCGCGCGGACCATGGTTCCGAATGCGTACGGCAGATGCAAGGGCAGATGCACGTGCACGCGCCGGACCTGTCCGACCCCGTGCCGTTTCTTGCGCATTTCTCCCGGGCACCTCTTTTGGTGTCTTGTACAGCTCTTGCCATTTCCGTAATCGGATGAGTACGGGCTGAAGCGTTTTAATGGCAGACTGCGGCTCTCGGGCACCTGGGGGAGGTCGCTCCGCTGATGAACTGTCGGACTGGGGAGGGCTGGAGAGGTGACCGCAGGCGAGTCGAGCGGCTCCGTGGTGCGGCGCATTCTGCTGGGATCCCAGCTCAGGCGGCTGCGTGAGTCGCGTGGGGTCACCCGCGAAGCGGCCGGCTACTCGATCCGAGCATCCGAATCGAAGATCAGCCGCATGGAGTTGGGACGGGTGAGCTTCAAGGCCAGGGACGTCGCGGACCTGCTGACCCTCTACGGCGTCACGGACCAGGCGGAGCGCGAGTCGCTGCTGAGCCTGGCCCGGGAGGCCAACGTGGCGGGCTGGTGGCACAGTTACGGAGATGTGCTGCCCGGCTGGTTCCAGACGTACATCGGACTGGAGGGTGCCGCCTCCCTCATCCGGATCTACGAAGTCCAGTTCGTGCACGGGCTGTTGCAGACCGAGAGCTACGCGCACGCCGTCGTCTCCCGCGGCATGCCGCACGCGAGCGCGGCCGAGATCGACCGCCGGGTGGCACTGCGCCTGGAGCGTCAGAAGGTCCTCGTGTCCGAGCGCGCGCCGCACTTCCACGCCGTGCTTGACGAGGCCGCGCTGCGCCGTCCGTACGGCGACCGGGCCGTCATGCGCGGGCAGTTGCAGCACCTCATAGAGGTCTCCGAGCAGCCGAACATCACGCTCCAGGTCATGCCGTTCAGCTTCGGCGGGCACGCGGGCGAGAGCGGCGCGTTCACGATGTTGCAATTCCCCGAGTCGGATCTCTCGGACCTCGTCTACCTGGAGCAGCTCACCAGCGCGCTCTACCTCGACAAGCGCGAGGAGGTCGCCCAGTACCAGCGGGTGATGGAGCGGCTACAGAAGGACAGCCCGAGCGCGGCGGAGACCAGGGATGTGCTCCGTGGTCTACTCCAACTCTCGTAACCGGCCAGTAGAATGACGTTTTATCAGGAGTCTGCACCTGCACACCTTGCAGTAAGGGATCGCATGTCCTTCTTCACCGACCTGGCCCACCAGTACATCGACGGCGAGTGGCGGACCGGCAGCGGCTCGTGGGACATCATCGACTTCAACCCGTACAACGGGGAGAAGCTCGCCGCGATCACGGTCGCCTCGGTGGACGAGGTCGACGAGGCGTATCTGGCGGCGGAGCGCGCGCAGCCGGCCTGGGCCGCGGCGAGCGCGTACCGCAGGAGGGACGTCCTCGAACGCGCCCTTCGGATCACGCAGGACCGCGAGGACGAGATCACCGAGGCGATCATCGACGAGCTCGGCGGTACGCGGCTGAAGGCGTCGTACGAGGTCCATCTCGCCAAGGAGTTCCTGCGCGAGGCGACGCAGACCGCCGTGCGGGGCGAGGGGCGCATCCTGCCGTCGCCCGTGGAGGGCAAGGAGAACCGCGTCTACCGGCTGCCGGTCGGTGTCGTCGGCGTCATCAGCCCCTTCAACTTCCCCTTCCTGGTGACGCTCAAGTCGGTCGCTCCGGCGCTCGCGCTGGGCAACGCGGTCGTGATCAAGCCGAACCAGAACACGCCGGTCGTCGGCGGCGGCCTGATAGCCAAGATCTTCGAGGACGCGGGGCTGCCCGCAGGACTGCTGAACGTGCTGGTCACCGACATCGCGGAGGTCGGTGACGCGCTAATAGAGCACCGGGTGCCGAAGGTGATCTCCTTCGCCGGCTCGGACAAGGTGGGGCGGCACGTCGCCGCCGTCGCCGCGAGCCACTTCAAGCGCGCGGTGCTCGAACTGAGCGGCAACAGCGCGCTGGTCGTCCTGGACGACGCGGACATCGACTACGCCGTCGACGCGGCGGTCTTCAGCCGTTTCGTGTACCAGGGGCAGGTCTGCATGGCCGCCAACCGGGTCCTGGTGGACCGGTCGGTCGAGGCGGAGTTCACGGAGAAGTTCGTCGCGAAGGTACGGACGCTGGTGACCGGCGACCCGGCCGACCCCCGTACCCACATCGGCCCCGTCATCAACACGTTCCAGGCGGACTCCCTGACGGGCCTCGTCGAGCAGGCGCTCGCCGAGGGCGCGACCGCGCTCGTACGGGGCGCCACGCGAGGCAATCTCGTCGAGCCGACCGTACTGAGCGGGCTGTCGGCCGACTCCACGATCCTGACGCAGGAGATCTTCGGCCCGGTGGTGCTGCTGATCCCCTTCGACGGCGAGGAAGAGGCCGTACGGATGGCCAACGACAGCCAGTACGGGCTGAGCGGGGCGGTCCACACGGGGAACCTGGAGCGCGGCGTGCGGTTCGCGAAGCGCGTCGAGACCGGGATGATCCACGTCAACGACTCGACCGTCCAGGACGAACCGCAGGTGGCCTTCGGCGGCGAGAAGCTGTCGGGGATGGGGCGGCTCAACGGGGACTCGGCGGTGGAGGCATTCACCACCCAGAAGTGGATCTCGGTGCAGCACGGACGGACGAAGTTCCCGTTCTGAGTCGGCACGGGCGGACGAAGTTTCCGTTCTGAGTCGGCCGTCGCGTCGCGGACAGAAGCTGTCCGCAAGGGCTCATACCGTGGTTCTTGTCAGTCCGGCGACGACAAGAGGTGGAGATCATGGTCGTACACGTGAACGCAGAGGCCCCCGGCGACGAGCGCGGCGCCCTCCTGGCCTTCCTGGACGCCGAGCGCGGCGGTATCCGCAGGGCGCTGATCGGCCTCACCGACGAGCAGGCGGCCACCACGCCCAGCGCGAGCGAACTGTCGCTGTCCGGGCTCCTCAAGCACGCTGCCGAGGTCGAGCAGAGCTGGCTCGCGCGGGCGCAGCAGGTGGCGCCGGAGGTGGAGCGTACGGAGGAGAACTGGCACGAGTGCTTCCGGCTCGTCGGGGACGAGACGGTCGAGGACCGGCTGGCGTACTGGGAGAAGGTCGCGCGGCAGACCGAGGAGTTCATCCGGTCCGTGCCGAGCCTGGACGACACCTTCCCGCTCCCGGACGAGCCGTGGTTCCCGGACTCGGAGCGCGTGTCGATGCGCTGGCTGCTGCTGCGGCTGATCACCGAGATGTCCCGGCACTCCGGCCACGCCGACATCATCCGCGAGAGCCTGGACGGAAAGACCGCCTTCGAGCTGGTGGCCCTGGAACGCGGCGAGACCTGGGGCTGAGCTGTAGGCAGCCGCGACAGGTGCCGGTTCTGCCGTCGTCCGCACCCGCTACTCTCTGATCAAAGTTGAGTAGAAGGGTGCGGCGATGTCAGCGATCCGGCTGCTGGTCCTCGGCGCCGTCCGTCAGCACGGGCGCGCGCACGGCTACCAGGTGCGCAACGACCTGGAGTACTGGGGCGCCCACGAGTGGTCCAACGCCAAGCCGGGGTCGATCTACCACGCGCTCAAGCAGATGGCCAAGCAGGGGCTGCTGCACGCTCACGAGATCGCGCCGAGCACGGCCGGCGGCCCGCCGAGGACCGAGTACGAGGTCACGGACGAGGGCACGCGGGAGTACTTCGGTCTGCTCCGCGAGGCGCTGACGACGTACGACCAGAAGATGGACGTGCTGTCGGCCGGGATCGGCTTCATCGTCGACCTGGAGCGGGCCGAGGCCGTCGAGCTGCTCAGGAAGCGCGTGCGGGGGCTGGAGAAGTGGCGGTCGGCCGTCACCGAGTACTACACGCCGGAGGAAGGGCCTGAGTCGCTCGGTCACATCGGCGAAATCATGAACATGTGGGTCCACTCGGCGGACGCGGGGGCCGAGTGGACGCGCGGTCTGATCGCCCGGATCGAGGGCGGCGCGTACACCTTCGCGGGCGAGGGTGAGCCCTTCGTGGGGGTGCTGGCGGACGGCCAGGAAAACCCCTTCGCCAGCGGCTAATCAAGTTTGACGAATGGGCCGGGCGGGTTTAGCTTTGGGTATGTAGTCAAGTTTGACTACTTTGTTTCCGGAGGAGATGGATGGCATTGGCTGACGCTCGCGGGCACGCTCACGGTCGCGGTCACGATTACGCCGACGCGGCGATCGTGGTCGAAGGGGCGCAGAAGCGCTATGGGGAGAAGCGGGCGCTGGACGGGCTCGACCTGGTGGTGCGGCGCGGCACGGTACACGGCCTACTGGGGCCCAACGGCGCGGGAAAGACCACGATCGTCCGGATCCTCGCGACGCTCCTGCGGCACGACGCGGGGCGGGTGGAGGTGGCGGGCTTCGACGTACGGTCGCGGGCCGGCGAGGTGCGGCGGCGGATCGGGCTGCTCGGGCAGCACGCGGCGGTGGACGAGGAGCTGGGCGGGCGGCAGAACCTGGAGATGTTCGGCCGGCTGTACCACCTGGGGGCGCGCCGGGCGGGCGCGCGGGCCGACGAGCTCCTGGAGCGGTTCGGGCTCGCGGACGCGGGGCGCAAGGCGGTCGGGAAGTACAGCGGAGGCATGCGGCGGCGGCTCGACCTGGCGGCCTCGCTCATCACCGAACCGCAGGTGCTGTTCCTGGACGAGCCGACGACCGGGCTCGACCCGCGCGGGCGCGCGGAGGTGTGGGGCGCGGTGCGGTCGCTGGTCGGAGGAGGTACGACCGTACTGCTCACGACGCAGTACCTGGAGGAGGCCGATCAGCTGGCCGACCGGATCACGGTCGTAGACCGGGGCCGGGCGGTGGCCGAGGGCACGCCGGACGAGCTGAAGGGCAAGGTCGGCGGAGACCGGATCGACGTCGTGCTGCACGACGCACAGCAACTGGGCGCGGCCGCCGCGCTGATGGGGCCTGACGCGGAGACGGACGCGGACCGGAGGTGGATCAGCGCGCCGGTGGCGGACCGGATGGCGGCACTGACCGGGACCGTACGGGCGCTGGAGGCGGCCGGGATCGAGGCGCAGGACATCGCGCTGCGCAGGCCGACGCTCGACGAGGTCTTCCTGCACCTCACGAGGGAGACCGGCGGCGCGGGTGAGCCCGGCACGACGAAGGGGATCAGCGGGACGAAGGGGGCAGCGGCATGAGCGCGGGCACGATCGGATGGGCGGTCGCCGATTCCTGGACCATGACGCGGCGTGAACTCGCCCACTGGGGACGGCAGCCGGTGCAGGTGGTCGTCGGCTTGGTGTTCCCGGTGATGCTGCTGCTGATGTTCGGGTTCCTGATCGGCGGCGGCAAGGGGGTGCCGGGGAACTACGTCGACTTCCTGATGCCCGGCATGCTGGCGCTGACCATGGTCTTCGGCCTGGAAGCGACGATGCTCGCGGTCACCCAGGATCTCAACAAGGGGGTCATCGACCGGTTCCGCTCGATGCCGATGACCTCGGGGGCGGTGCTGGTGGGGCGCGCGGTCGCGGACATGCTCCAGTCGGCCGCCGGCCTGGCGGTCATGATCGCGGTCGGTCACGCGATCGGCTGGCGCTGGCACGGCGGGCCACTCGGATTCCTTGGCGCCGTCGGGCTGTTGCTGCTGCTTCGCTTCGCGATGCTGTGGATCGGCATCCAGCTGGCGATGGTCGCGGGCAAACCGGAGATGGTCCAGGCGGTGCAGATCCTGGTCTGGCCGGTCGGCTTCCTGTCCAACGCCTTCGCGACGCCGCACTCCATGCCGGACTGGCTCGGCGTGATTGTCCAGTGGAACCCGCTGTCGGCGACGGCCACGGCGGCACGGGACCTCTTCGGCAACCCGGCGGTGGCCGGAAACTCCTGGCCAGCTGAACACGCGGGGCTGCTGGCGGTGGTGTGGCCGGTGGTGCTGGTAGCGGTGTTTCTTCCGCTGGCGGTACGGCGGTTCGGACGGCTGAGCCACTGATACAGCCACGGACATGAACCGGTCAACGAGCCGGTCAACGAGCCGGCCAACGAGACAGCTGACGAGACAGCCGATGAGACAGCCACGGAAACCGATGGCCTGAGAAGGGGAACCCGGTCGCGGTCAGCGGTGTACCAGAAGGAGAAGCGGCCCCGCCGGGGACGGCGGGGCCGCGGAAACGGGACCGCAGGCCGCGAGACGGGGGACTTCTCATGCGCAAGCCATTCACGCCGCTCGGGGCGGCGGGGGCCGTCCTCGTCGCGCTGATGCTGCTGCTGGGGTGCGGTGGCGGAGGCGCGGCGAAGCCACCGGGGCCGTCGAAGCCGGCGGCGGGGCCGGTGCCGGAGTCGGTTCCTGTGCCTGTGCCTGTGCCGAGGATTCCGTCCGGGCGTGAGCTGCCCGGATCGGCGCACATGGTGGGGTTCGCGGCGGACGGCAGCGGCTTCGCGCTGCTCGCCAAGTGCGTGCAGGACACGGGGCAGCCGGAGAACGGGTTCTGCCGCCAGTACGTGGGGGTGCGGGACAAGGGTGCTCGGAGCTGGCGCCTGCGCGAGGCGCCCTTGGCGGACCCTTCCGGTACGGACGGAGTGTCGGCGGACCTGAGGGTGCTCGGCTCGGGGAGGGCGTGGGTGCACGAGAGCGTGGGGGACCACCGGTTCCGCACGTGGTTCACGGCGGACGGCGGGCGCTCCTGGCAGGCGCGTGGGGTGAGACCCGAGGGGGTTGTGCGGTCGATCGCGAAGGGCGCCGCGCTGTCGACGCTGTGCGGGTACCCGACCGTTCCCGACGGAGAGGCGTGCGCGAAGGACCAGCTCCTGGTGATGTCCCCCGACGACGGCAGGCTGCGCGTGCTGGGGCAGCGTCCCCCGCTTGCCGGGCTGTTGAGTCCGGCGGCCTACGCCGAGCCCGACGGCTCGTGGTGGGTCTCCGGGAAGCACCCGGTGACCGGAGGACCGGCCGTGGCGGTGTCGCGTGACGCCGGCCGGACGTGGCAGGCGAGCGTGCTCGACAGCCCGGCGAAGAAGCCCGGCTGGGACGTGCGGGTCTCGGTCGGCGACGGCGTGGTCTACGCGGCGGAGACGGGAGAACTGCCGGCCGGTGAAGCGGTGAAGAATCCGTTGCGGGCCGTCCACCGCAGCAGGGACGGCGGCCGCACGTGGGAGCGGACATGGACCACGGGCGCGGTCCGCGAACCACGCTCACTGACGGGCGTACTGGTCCCCGGGGCAGGCGACACGCTGCTGCTGGGCGCGGAGAGGGGTCACTACACCAGCGTCGACGGCGGCCGCACGTTCGACGTCACGTCCTCCGACCCCGCGACGGGCCACGCCTCGACGATCCCCCTGGGCCGGCTGGTGTCCGGCGACCCCTGCACGTACCGGATATCCGCCGACGGCGTGCGCTGGAGCACCTTCACGCTGGGCACCTGCGACGACTGACACCTGCGGCGACGGACACCTGCGACGACGGACACGGCCGGTCAGTGGTGGAACGACGTCGCGGCGGACGCGTCCCGGGTCGTGGGGTGGGACTGTGCCCGCAGCTCGGGGAGCACCTCCTCGAGGCTTTCCACCAGCAGCGCCGCCAGATCCGCCGAGAACCCGTTGCGGCAGACGATCCGCAGGACGGCCAGATCCTGCCGGTTCTCGGGAAAGGTGTACGCCGGAACCAGCCACCCCCGCTCCCGCAGCCGCCGCGACACGTCGAAGACGTCGAAGCCGCGTACGTCGTCGGCGGTGGTGAAGGCGAACACCGGCAGCTCATCGCCCCGCGACAGGAGGCGGAAGTCGCCCATGGCCTCGACCCGTTCCGCGAGCCCCCGCGCCACGTCCCTCGACGCCTGCTGCACAGCCCGGTATCCGTCCCTGCCGAGCCGGAGGAAGGTGTAGTACTGCGCGACCACCTGCGCACCGGGCCGGGAGAAGTTGAGGGCGAAGGTCGGCATGTCGCCGCCCAGGTAGTTGACCCGGAAGACCAGTTCCTCCGGGAGTTCGGCGGGCGAGCGCCACAGCGCCCAGCCGACTCCCGGATAGACCAGGCCGTACTTGTGCCCCGAGGTGTTGATGGAGGCGACCCTCGGCAGCCGGAAGTCCCAGACCAGATCGGAGTCGAGGAAGGGAGCGACCATCGCGCCGGAGGCCCCGTCCACATGCACCGGGACATCGAGACCCGTGCGCTCCTGGAGGTCGTCCAGAGCGGCGCAGATCTCGGCCACCGGTTCGTACGAGCCGTCAAAGGTGGAGCCCAGTACGGCGACCGCCCCGATGGTGTTCTCGTCGCAGAGGGCGGCGGCGGCCTGCGGATCGAGGTGGAACCGGTCGCCCTCCATCGGGACTTGGCGCGCCTCGACCTCCCAGAAAGTGCAGAACTTCTCCCAGCACACCTGGACGTTCACGCCCATCACCAGGTTCGGCCGGGCCGCGCCCGGGTACCGGTCGGAGTTTCTGAGGGCCCACCGGCGCTTGAGCGCCATCCCGGCGAGCATGCAGGCCTCGCTGGAGCCGGTGGTCGAGCACCCCACGGCCGCCGTGGGGTCCGGGGCGTTCCACAGGTCGGCCAGCATGGCCACGCAGCGCCGCTCCAGCTCGGCGGTGCGCGGATACTCGTCCTTGTCGATCATGTTCTTGTCCCGGCACTCGGCCATCAGTGCACCCGCCTGCGGTTCCATCCAGGTGGTCACGAAGGTGGCGAGGTTGAGCCGGGAGTTGCCGTCGAGCATCAGCTCGTCGTGCACGAGCTGGTACGCCGTCGCGGGCGCCATGGGTCCCTCGGGCAGGCGGTGCCGCGGCGGGGCCGCCTCCATGTCGCCGACCGGGTCGGCGGCGCCGTAGAAGGGGTTCAGGGCGAGCCTGCGGTGCGGCTCGCTGTCAGGGCCCGTACCGCCTCGGTGAAGTGCCATGGGCTCACCATAAAGGTCAATAGCTGCACATAAGGGGCGTAACGCTTCGCGGAATGGGGCTTGCACCTCACGTGGCGTGAGGGCCGAGGCTGAGTGCGTACCGAGAAGAAGAAGGAGCGGAAGCGATGAGCTACTCCGTGGGACAGGTCGCCGGATTCGCCGGAGTGACGGTGCGCACGCTGCACCACTACGACGAGATCGGACTGCTCTCCCCGAGCGGCCGCAGCCACGCGGGCCACCGGCGCTATGACGACGCCGACCTCGACCGGTTGCAGCAGATCCTGTTCTACCGGGAGCTCGGCTTCCCGCTCGACGAGGTGGCGGCCCTCCTCGACGACCCGGGCGTGGACCCGCGGGAGCACCTGCGGCGCCAGCACGAGCTGCTGTCCGCCCGGATCACGAAACTTCAGGAGATGGCCGCCGCCGTCGAAACCGCCTTGGAGGCACGGAAGATGGGCATCAAACTCACCCCGGAAGAGAAGTTCGAGGTCTTCGGCGACCACGACCCCGAGCAGTACGCCGAGGAAGTCGAGCAGCGCTGGGGCGACAGCGAGGCGTACAAGGAGTCGCGGCGCAGGACCGCGTCGTACACCAAGGAGGACTGGCTGCGGATCAAGGCGGAGGGCGAGGAGAACACCGCCCGCCTGGTCGCCGCCATGGAGGACGGCGCCGCGCCCGGTTCCGTCCGGGCCATGGATCTCGCCGAGGAGCACCGCGCCCTGATCAGCCGCAACCACTACGACTGCGGCTACGACATGCACGTCTGCCTCGCCGAGATGTACGTCGTTGACGAGCGCTTCACCACCTCGATCGACGCGGCGAAGCCGGGCCTGGCGGCCTACCTGCGCGAGGCGATCCTGGCGAACGCCGCCCGCCACGCGTAGCGCACGGCTCGGACGGCTCGGGACGGCTCGGACGGCAGGCACGGTCGTGGGCGCGGGTGAGGGCGCAGCTTCAAGGGCTCAGGGCGCCACGCACGGGCTCCGGGCGGCCCGTGTACGGCTCCGCAGGCGCCCCGGAGCCGTACACGGGCCGGCCCGCCGTCACTCCTTGGTGAGGACGACCGCCGTGCCGTACGCGCACACCTCGGTGCCCACGTCGGCCGCGTCGGTCACGTCGAAGCGCATCGTCAGCACACCGTTGGCGCCGCGCGCCCTGGCCTGCTCGACGAGCCGCTCCATCGCCTGGTTGCGGGTCTCCACCAGCGTCTTGGTGAGCCCTTTGAGCTCGCCGCCGATCATCGACTTCAGTCCCGCGCCGATCTGGCTGCCCAAGTGCCGTGAGCGCACCGTCAGGCCGAACACCTCACCGATCACGCGCTCCACCCGGTAGCCGGGTGCGTCGTTGGTGGTGACCACCAGTACGTCGGACCGCGTGTTCTGCCCGCCGCCGTAATCCTCGATGCTCATTCGCATCCACCTCCTGCCGGACAGCCTGACCGCAGACGGGCTCCTGCGCATCCCCTCGGGCCTACTGGAACCAGGAGCACACCGGTGGCGTTGATAGCTTTGGGCAGCACACCCGCAGACGACGACCCCACCCAGGAGCCCGGTACCCGTGAATACGCTTGCGCTCGGACCTACCTGGCTGGATCCGGACTATCTGCTGGAGCAGTTCGGCCTGATCGGCCTGCTGGTCATCGTCTTCGCCGAGTCCGGCCTGCTCATCGGCTTCTTCCTGCCGGGCGACTCGCTGCTGTTCACCACCGGCCTGCTGGTGACCACGGGCGTTCTGGACACCCCGCTGTGGCTGGTATGCACCCTGGTGGTCATCGCGGCGATCCTCGGTGACCAGGTCGGCTATCTCTTCGGCCGCAAGGTCGGACCGGCCCTGTTCAAGCGCCCGGACTCCAAACTCTTCAAACAGGAGAACGTCGAGAAGGCCCACGACTTCTTCGAGAAGTACGGCCCCAAGTCGCTGGTCCTGGCCCGCTTCGTGCCGATCGTCCGTACGTTCACGCCGATCATCGCCGGCGTGAGCCGGATGAATTACCGCTCGTTCATCACGTTCAACATCATCGGCGGTGTGCTGTGGGGAGCGGGCGTCACGCTGCTCGGCGCCTCGCTCGGCAAGGTCGAATTCGTCCACAAGAACATCGAAGCGATCCTGATCCTGATCGTCCTGATCTCGGTCCTTCCGATCGTCATCGAGTACCTGCGTGCCCGCAGCAAGAACAAGAAGGCCGCGGCCGCCGGAGGCGACCAGGCCGACGGCACGCCCCCCTCCTCGCGCGGCCGCCACGCCAAGCGCTGACCCGGGCAGCCCGGCCCGGGCGGGTACTGACCCGGGCGGACCCTAGAAGCCGCGCGTCCGCTTGGCCGCGCGGCGGCTCGCCCCACGGCCGGCCCCCGGCATCTTCAGGAACAGCCGGGAGATCTCTCCACCCAGATTCACCCCGATGGCGATGGCCAGCGACAGGGCCGCCGCCGTCGACAGGGACGCGAGCCCCTGGTTCAGATCGTTCTGCGCGATGCCCAGCAGTCCGAAGTACGTCGACGAACCGGGCAGCAGCGGACCGATCGCCGCCGTGACGTACGGCAGCGCCGACGCGTACTGGTAGCGCGAGAACAGCTGCCCGAAGAGGCCCACGAGCCCGGCCGCGACAGCCGTCGATGCGACCGCGGAGATCTCGCCGACGTCGTGCATCGCGCCGTACACGATCCACGCCACTCCGCCGTTCAGCGTCACGATGAGCACGGTGTTGCGTTCCTGCTGGAGCAGGATCGCGAAGGCGAAGCACAGCAGCATTGACGCCAGGATCTGCGTCACCGGCCGCTCCACGGTCACCAGGGACGTCGCCGCGTGCAGCTCGGCGTCCAGCTGCACGCCCAGATAGAGCACGACCAGCACGCCGATGACGATGGCGATGAAGAAGTACATGACTTCGAGCAGCCGCGCCGACGCGGTGATGTAGTAACCGGTCAGACCGTCCTGCACCCCCGCCACCAGGGCCCGCCCCGGCAGCAGCGCGAAGAGTCCACCGGTGATCACCGCGGAGGGCCGCACGTCCCACATCGTCGTCGTGGGCGCCAGCGTGAGGGCCACTCCTATGGCGGCGGGCGGCATCGCCGCCACCACGAACTGGTAGAACTCGGGCAGTCCGCGCCCCGCGCACAGCCACGCCAGCCGGTCGCCGAGCATCGCTCCGATCGCGGCGGCCAGGAACACCACGGGACCACCGCCGACCAGCACCGAGGCCGCACCCGCCAGCAGCCCGCTGGACGCGGTCAGCGCCCAGCCCGGGTACGGGTGACGGTTGCGCCGTATCTCCGCGAGGGTGCGGTACGCCTCTTCCAGCGTGACGTCGGTGTCCGGCGACGTGATGTCGTCGATGAGGTGGTAGACGGCCGCCAGCCGCGTGTAGTCGGTGCCCCGGCGGCGTACGGTCCTGCTCGCCGTGACCGGGTCCTCCACCAGTGAGGGCTGGTACGAGATGGACAGCAGCGTGAAGGTGACGTTCGGCTCGCAGCGGTCGAGCCCGTAGGCCCGGCTCACGCCGAACATCGCGGCCTCGACGTCCTCGGCACCCTCGCCGCCCGCGAGCAGCAGCTCGCCGATACGCAGCGTCAGGTCCAGCACGCGCGGCACGGCGGGCCCCGCCTCGTCGTGCCGCTGCACCGGCTCCGGCACCGGCCGGTCGCCCACCGGCATGCGCAGCAGCGTGCGCATCCGGTCCTGCCAGGGAGCCTCCTTGGTCAGCCGGACCATGGGCACCCCGTGGGCCGGGGTGAAGGCGGGCGGCGCGTTGCGGGCGCTGTAGGTGCTCGGGGTGTCGAAGGCCGAGACCTCCGGCGGGATGGGGTGCTCGCCCGTGGTCAGCCCTTCCGGGAGGGCGAACTCCGAGGTGGGGCTGTCCTCCTCGGGCGGTTCCGGCTGCTCCACCCCGGCCGGCGGAGTGAAGGCGCTGCGCGCCTCGTCCGACTGCGGCTTGCGGTCCTCGGGGCCCTCACTCTCGGCCCCGCTGCCGCCGCGCTTCGGCTCCGCCACTACTTGCCTCGCTTCGAGTCCTTGATCCAGTACGTTCGTATGCCCAACCCATGGCCAGACATGCCCAGTATGCGGACGGACGCCTTCCCCTTGCGCGTCGCTCAACACGCGGCGGGCGGTGCACCCCCATTGGGGTGCACCGCCCGCCGCGATGTCAGTCAAGCCCAGGGGCTCGTCAGTGGCTGCCGCCCTGCGCCTGGAGGCGCTTGTACGAAGCCTCGACCTCGGCCTCGGCCTCGGTGCGGCCGACCCAGTCGGCGCCCTCTACGGACTTGCCGGGCTCCAGGTCCTTGTAGACCTCGAAGAAGTGCTGGATCTCGAGGCGGTCGAACTCCGACACGTGGTGGATGTCGCGCAGGTGCTCGACGCGCGGGTCAGACGCCGGAACGCACAGCAGCTTGTCGTCGCCGCCGGCCTCGTCGGTCATCCGGAACATGCCGATCGCGCGGCACTTGATGACACAGCCGGGGAACGTGGGCTCGTCGAGCAGTACGAGCGCGTCCAGCGGGTCGCCGTCCTCGCCGAGGGTGTTCTCGACGAAGCCGTAGTCCGCCGGGTAGCTCGTGGAAGTGAAGAGTCGACGGTCCAGGCGGATCCGGCCGGTCTCGTGGTCCACCTCGTACTTGTTCCGCGAACCCTTCGGAATCTCGATGGTGACGTCGAACTCCACGGGTGGTTCCTCCATGATCAGCACAAACTCCGGATGGCGCTGCGTCCTTCCGGGGCGAGCCCCGGACCGTCGGCCGGTTCGGTAGGCCGGACGAGCCGGGGCGTCATGCTCCCGGCAACACGCAGTGGTTAAGTGTCCCTCACGCAGGTGTGTGATCGCGAAAGGGGCTGGTCCGAGGTGCCGGAGCGCAAAACGTGGCAGCTCGCGGCGATCGCGGCTGTCGCCGGTCTCGCCCTCTCTGCCGGTGCGGTGGCCGCGGCAGGCCCCTGGGACTCCGGTCAGCGTAAGGCCGAGCGGGCGTGGGCCGCCTCCCAGGACGGCACGGGTGGCGCACATCACCAGCCGGGGGCGCCCGACGCCCCGCCGCCCGCCCCCCGGGCGCCCGGCGTGCTCACCGCGCTCGGCAGGCCCGTACCGCCGCCCGCGGCGAGCGGCCTCGCGGACGCCCTCGACCCGCTGCTGCGCGACCCCGCGCTCGGCACGCGGCGTACCGCGTCCGTGATCGACACCGCGACCGGCGCGCAGGTGTACGGGAAGGGCGACGCGGACGGAATGGTTCCGGCGTCCACCATCAAGATCGCGACCGCGGTCGCCGCACTCTCCGCCCTCGGACCCGGCCACCGCATCGCCACCACCGTCACAGCGGACCGCGACGGGGAGAAGACCGTGCTGGTCGGCGGCGGCGACCCGACCCTGGACCGGGACGCGCTGGGCGCCCTGGCCGACGACACGGCCCGCGTCCTGCGCGACCGCGGCGCCGCCGAGACGGAGCTGGCGTACGACACCACGCTGTACTCGGGACCCGACCTTCACCCCATCGGCCCCAACGAGAACATCAGCCCCGTCAGCCCCCTGATGATCGAGGAAGGCCGGCTGGACGGCTCCCGCAGCGGGCCCGCCCCGCGCAGCGCCGACCCCGCCGCCGACGCCGCCCGCGCCTTCGCGCTGATGCTCCGCGAGCGCGGCGTCCGGACGAAGGGCGACCCCGCACCCGGCAAGGGCCCGGCCGGCGCCGAACCGGTGGCCCGGGTCTTCTCCGCGCCCCTGTCCGCCCTCGTCGAGCGCACCCTCACCCACAGCGACAACGACATCGCCGAGGCGCTCGCCCGCCAGACGGCACTCGCCTCGGACGAACCGGCCAGCTTCGAGGGCGCGGGCAGGGCCGTCGAGTCCAGCCTGAGGAAGCTGCGGCTGCCGCTGGACGGCGCCCGCTTCTCGGACGGCAGCGGCCTCGACCGCGACGACCGCATGTCCGCGGCCCTGCTGTCCGGCCTGCTCGCCCGCGCCGCCGACCCGGCCCGCCCCGCGCTGCGGCCCGTCCTCACCGGCCTGCCGGTGGCCGGTTTCAGCGGCACACTGAGCAGCCGGTACGCCGAGGACGCACCCGGTACGGGCATGGTCCGCGCCAAGACCGGCACCCTCAGCGGCGTGAACACCCTGGCCGGAACGGTCGTCGACGCGGACGGCCGGCTGCTCTCCTTCGCCTTCCTCGCCTCCGGCTCCACCGGCCCCGAAGCCGCCCAGTCGGCCCTGGACCGGCTCGCCTCCACGATCGCCAACTGCGGCTGCGAACCGTCCGCGGGGCGGCCGGGCCGGACCTGACCCCCGACAAAGTTCAGGGGTACAGGTGGAGGACAACACCTCTCCGCCGACCGGGTCGACAACGTACGGTTGACGCATGACGAGCATCGGTGGTGCGGAGATGGTCGACTGGAACCTCGCGGTGGCGACCGCGACCCGACTGGTGAGGCCAGGTCCCGAGGTGAGCCGGGACGAGGCGCGCGCCGTCGTCGCCGAGCTCCGCCGGCACGCCAAGGCGTCGGAAGAGCACGTCCGCGCCTTCACGCGGATGATCCCCGAGGGACACGAGCCGCAGAACACCCCGGTCCTCGTCGTCGACCGGGCCGGCTGGATCAGGGCGAACGTCGCCGGGTTCAGGGAGATCCTGCGCCCGCTCCTCGACAAGATGCAGGAACGACGGGGCGACGGACCCGGCGGCGCCGTGCTCGGCGCGGTCGGCGGCAAGGTGACCGGCGTCGAGGTCGGCATGCTGCTGTCCTTCCTCGCCTCGCGCGTCCTCGGACAGTACGAGACCTTCGCCCCGCCCTCCCGCGACCTGCCCGCCGGAACCGGCGGCGGCCGCCTCCTGCTCGTCGCGCCGAACATCGTGCACGTCGAGCGGGAGCTCGAAGTCGACCCGCACGACTTCCGGCTGTGGGTGTGCCTGCACGAGGAGACCCACCGCACCCAGTTCACGGCCGTGCCCTGGCTGCGCGACCACCTGGAGGGCGAAATCCAGTCGTTCCTCGCCGAGACCGAGGTCGACCCGATGACCGTGCTGGAGCGCCTGCGCGAGGCGGCCCAGTCGCTCGCCGGGGGCCGCCCCGAGGGCGAGGCGGGCGAGGACGGCGGCCGCAGCCTGGTCGAGATCGTCCAGACCCCCGCCCAGCGCGAGATCCTCGGCCGGCTGACGGCCGTCATGTCGCTGCTCGAAGGCCACGCGGACTTCGTGATGGACGGCGTGGGGCCCGATGTGGTGCCGTCCGTCGCCGAGATCCGCGAGAAGTTCCAGCAGCGCAGGGCCCGCGGCGCCAGCCGCCTGGACCTGGCCCTGCGCAAACTGCTCGGTCTGGACGCCAAGCTCCGGCAGTACCGTGACGGTGAGCGTTTTGTACGGGCTGTGGTGGAGGAAGTGGGAATGGACGGCTTCAACCGGGTCTGGACCTCCCCGAACACGCTCCCCACCAAGGCGGAGATCGCCAAACCGGCGGACTGGGTCGCGCGGGTGCACCGCAAGGCGGAGTCGTGACACGGATGCGGTCGGTGGCAGGAGAACGCCCCTCCAATCACCCATCCGAGGGACCGTAGGCGCTGGGTAGGCGTGCAATGCTCGGGGAATGGCCCGGCTCTGTCACCATCGACGCACTCTGAGTGACTGGCCTTCTCCTCCCGAGGCACACCAACTTCACCGAAGGGCACCGGACATGGGTCCCCATCCTGCGGTCGCAGCGATACGCCTGGCGGTCCGCCGCGTACTCCACGACGTACTGACCGACATCACCGACAGCACCGGCATCACCCCGCGCGCCATGGCGGGCGGCCCGCCGGGCGCCGCGCCCCACGAGCCGCCACCGGCGCCGCTCGTGCTCGTGGCGTGCTCCGGCGGCGCCGACTCCATGGCGCTCGCCTCCGCCCTCGCCTTCGAGGCGCCCAAACTCGGCATCCGGGCCGGCGGCGTCACGGTCGACCACGGCCTCCAGGAAGGCTCCGACATCAGGGCCGCCGAGGTCGTCACCCGCCTCACCGCGCTGCGCCTCGACCCCGCCGAGGCCGTCGCCGTGACCGTCGGCCGTGACGGCGGCCCCGAAGCAGCCGCCCGCGACGCCCGCTACGCGGCGCTGGACGCCGCCGCCGAGCGCCACGGCGCCGCCGCCGTCCTGCTCGGCCATACGCGCGACGACCAGGCGGAGACGGTCCTGCTCGGCCTCGCCCGCGGCTCCGGCATCCGCTCGCTGTCCGGCATGGCCGCCGTGACCGGCGCCGGCCGCTACCGCAGGCCCTTCCTCCAGATCGACCGGCAGACCGCCCGCAAGGCATGCATGGTCCAGTCGCTGCCCGTCTGGGACGACCCGCACAACACCGACCCCGCCTACACCCGCTCGCGGCTGCGCCACGACGGCCTGCCGGCCCTGGAGAAGGCGCTCGGCAAGGGCGTCGTCGAGGCCCTCGCCCGGACCGCGCAGCTCTCCCGCGACGACGCCGACGCCCTCGACGACTGGGCCGCCGAGGCGGACGCGTCCGTACGGGACGAATCCGGTCAGCTGGAGTGCGTGAAGCTCTACGCCCTGCCCCCGGCCGTACGCCGCCGGGTCCTGCGCCGGGCCGCCATCTCCGCGGGCTCGCCGGCCGGATCGCTCTTCGCGCGGCACGTCGAAGAGGTGGACCGGCTGATCACGGGCTGGCGCGGGCAGGGAGTCATCAACCTCCCCGGACGGGTGGAGGCGCGGCGGCAGGGTGGCAGACTGGTCATCCGGCAGGGCTGATGCGCTGAAGCACTACGAAAGTGACCCCGGTGGACGAGAAGGACATGGGCACCGACCTCAAGTCGGTGCTCATCACCAAGGAAGAAATCGACGCGAAGCTGGTCGAGCTGGCCGCGAAGATCGATGCGGAGTACGCGGGCAAGGACCTGCTCATCGTGGGTGTCCTCAAGGGCGCCGTCATGGTGATGGCCGACCTGGCACGGGCGCTGTCCACGCCCGTCACGATGGACTGGATGGCGGTCTCGTCGTACGGCGCGGGTACCCAGTCCTCCGGCGTCGTCCGCATCCTCAAGGACCTCGACACCGACATCAAGGGCAAGCACGTCCTGATCGTCGAGGACATCATCGACTCGGGTCTGACGCTCTCCTGGCTGCTGTCGAACCTCGGATCGCGTGAGCCGGCGTCGCTGAACGTCTGCACGCTGCTGCGCAAGCCTGAGGCGGCGAAGGTCCAGCTCGACGTGAAGTGGGTCGGCTTCGACATCCCGAACGAGTTCGTCGTCGGTTACGGCCTGGACTACGCGGAGAAGTACCGCAACCTGCCGTTCGTCGGGACGCTCGCCCCGCACGTCTACGGCGGCTGAGCCCGCGCGGCGAGCCGGGCGTCGCCTGCCGGGAACCTCCACCCTTGCCCCGCCGTTGGAGCATGGGAAGGCAGGTTCGTCAGCCGTCCCCGGCAGTCGCGGGTGACAATGCTGGGGTACCGTCCGAAGAACAGTCTTTTTAAACAGCAGCATTTACCTACGGGCAGGAGGGACGGGGCGATTACCGCCCCGTATGGATGGACGTGAAGCGATACTTCCGTGGGCCGGTCATGTGGATCGTGCTGGCCGTCCTCGCCGTGGTCGTGTTGATGCAGGTTGTCGGCTCGTCCGGCGGCTACAAGACGGTGGACACTGCCGAGGTCGTCCAGGCGATCGACAAGAACCAGGTCAAGCAGGCCAAGCTGACGACCGGTGACGAACAGGTCATCAAGGTCGAGCTCAAGGACGGCCAGAAGGTCAAGGACAGCAGCAAGATCCAGGCGAGCTACATCGGCGACCAGGGCGTCGCGCTCGCCAACAAGCTGCAGTCGAAGTTCGACAGCGGGGACATCGACAAGGGCTACACGGTCTCCCCCTCCAAGCAGAACCCGTTCGTCGGGATCCTGCTCTCCCTGCTCCCCTTCGTCCTGATCGTTGTCGTCTTCCTGTTCCTGATGAATCAGATGCAGGGCGGCGGCTCCCGGGTCATGCAGTTCGGGAAATCCAAGGCCAAACTCATCACCAAGGACACCCCCAAGACGACGTTCGCCGATGTGGCGGGCGCCGACGAGGCGGTCGAGGAACTCCACGAGATCAAGGAGTTCCTCCAGGAGCCGGCGAAGTTCCAGGCCGTCGGCGCCAAGATCCCCAAGGGTGTCCTGCTGTACGGCCCGCCCGGTACGGGCAAGACGCTGCTCGCGCGTGCCGTCGCCGGTGAGGCCGGAGTCCCGTTCTACTCGATCTCCGGTTCCGACTTCGTCGAGATGTTCGTCGGTGTCGGTGCCTCCCGGGTGCGTGACCTCTTCGAGCAGGCCAAGGCGAACGCTCCGGCGATCGTCTTCGTCGACGAGATCGACGCCGTGGGCCGTCACCGCGGCGCCGGCATGGGCGGCGGTCACGACGAGCGCGAGCAGACGCTGAACCAGCTGCTCGTCGAGATGGACGGCTTCGACGTGAAGGGCGGCGTCATCCTGATCGCCGCCACGAACCGTCCGGACATCCTCGACCCGGCGCTCCTGCGCCCGGGCCGCTTCGACCGGCAGATCGCGGTCGACCGTCCGGACCTCATGGGCCGCCTCGAAATCCTCAAGGTGCACGCGAAGGGCAAGCCGGTCACGCCGGAGGTCGACCTCCGGGCCGTCGCCCGTCGTACGCCCGGCTTCACCGGCGCCGATCTGGCGAACGTGCTGAACGAGGCGGCGCTGCTGACCGCCCGTACGGACAAGAAGCTGGTCGACAACCACGCTCTTGACGAGGCGATCGACCGTGTCGTGGCCGGACCGCAGAAGCGGACCCGGATCATGAGCGAGAAGGAAAAGAAGATCACCGCGTACCACGAGGGCGGTCACGCCCTGGTCGCGGCGGCTTCTCCCAACAGCGACCCGGTGCACAAGGTCACCATCCTGTCCCGCGGGCGTGCCCTCGGTTACACGATGGTGCTCCCGGACGAGGACAAGTACTCGACCACGCGCAACGAGATGCTGGACCAGCTCGCCTACATGATGGGCGGCCGTGCGGCCGAGGAACTGGTGTTCCACGACCCCACCACGGGCGCCTCGAACGACATCGAGAAGGCCACCGCCACGGCCCGCGCGATGGTCACGCAGTACGGCATGACCGAGCGCCTCGGCGCGATCAAGTTCGGTCAGGACGGCTCCGAGCCGTTCCTCGGCCGTGACATGGGTCACCAGCGCGACTACTCGGAAGAGGTCGCCGCGCTGGTCGACGAAGAGGTCAAGAAGCTCATCGAGACCGCGCACAACGAGGCGTGGGAGATCCTCGTCGAGAACCGCGACGTTCTCGACAACCTGGTTCTGGCCCTCCTGGAGAAGGAGACGCTGAACAAGGAGGAGATCGCCGAGATCTTCAGCCCGATCGTGAAGCGCCCGGCCCGCCCCGCGTGGACCGGTTCTTCCCGCCGTATGCCGTCGACGCGGCCGCCGGTGCTCTCCCCGAAGGAGCTCTCCCTCACCAATGGCGCCACTGCCAACGGTGGGACTCCCGCGGTGACGGCCGGCCCCGTGGACACCCCGGCCACCGAGGCGATCCCGGAGGAGCGCCCCGAGAGCTGATCGTCCGGCCCCCGCGCGGGGCCCGGAATGAACGCCGCGTCCCCCAGGTTTTAGCCTGGGGGACGCGGCGTTTTCGGCGCGGCATATTCGTACGGCCGCCCGCGGCATGTAAAGCACAGGAACGAGGCACAGATGACCGACCCGGTGACGTTGGACGGCGAGGGCACCATCGGCGAGTTCGACGAGAAGCGGGCCGAGAACGCCGTACGCGAACTCCTCATCTCGATCGGCGAGGACCCGGACCGCGAAGGGCTGCGGGCGACCCCGGGGCGCGTGGCGCGGGCGTACAAGGAAATATTCGCGGGGCTGTGGCAGCAGCCCGAGGACGTGCTGACCACGACGTTCGACCTGGGCCACGACGAGATGATCCTGGTCAAGGACATCGAGGTCTTCTCGACCTGCGAGCACCACCTCGTTCCCTTTCGCGGGGTGGCCCACGTCGGGTACATCCCGGCCACCAGTGGCAAGATCACCGGTCTGTCCAAGCTGGCGCGGCTGGTCGACGTGTTCGCCCGCCGCCCGCAGGTGCAGGAGCGGCTCACCACGCAGGTCGCCGACTCCCTGATGGAGATCCTGGAGCCGCGCGGCGTGATCGTGGTGATCGAGTGCGAGCACATGTGCATGTCGATGCGCGGCATCCGCAAGCCGGGCGCGAAGACCATCACCTCGGCCGTGCGCGGGCAGCTGCGGGATTCCGCGACGCGCAACGAGGCGATGAGCCTGATCATGGCCCGCTGAGCTCCGGGCCGGGCGGCGGGAGAGTGCCCGCCGGGCTTTCGCTCCGGCGGTGCGCATGAGCTCCTCGGGCTTTCGCTCCGGCGGTGCGTACGAGTTCCCCGGGCTTTCGCTCCCGGCGGTGGGGCTCAGGCTGTAGGGGCGGCGCCCGTTTCCTCGTCGTCCGGGAGCTTGCAGACCCGCTCCAGGAAGAAGGCCGCCGCGACGACGCCGGCGCCTGCCAGCACGGCCAGGCCCGCGTAGATGGCCTGGTCGCGGCGGGCGGGTACGTCGAGGCTGTTCATCAGCAGGTAGACGCCCACGCCGCCGTACATGCCGCAGACCAGCGACGCGACCAGCGCGCTCGCCTGGCCGAATACCACCGCGCGGGCCGCCATCAGCGGCTCCACGCCCTTCGCGCCCGGCCGGCGCTCCCGCTGGGCGCGCAGCCGGGAGCGGATCGACAGCGCGGTCGCCAGGAGCACGACGGCGATCACGGCAAGCACCACGGGCGCCGCCAGCGGGACGCTCGGCAGCGTGCCGAACGTGTCCCAGAGCCGGGCGCCGCCCCAGGACAGGACGCCGGCCACGGCGAAGAGACCGGCCAGTACCCCGAGCCGAAGTTGCTTCACCGAGAGCGCCCCTCACATCGGTTCATGTCACAGCCGGTCACGATCACGCGTCCGGTCGTTGCCGTCCGTCAGCCTAACGACTACTCGGGCAGTCGGAGTTCCAGATCGGGGCGGGCGAGTACGCCGGTGGCGCCGACGCCGTTCAGCAGGTCCCCCACGGGGCCGCGGCCGGGCAGCTGCGCCTGCGGGTCCACGTCGTGCCACGGGGCCAGCACGAAGGCGCGCTCGTGGGCGCGCGGGTGCGGGAGGGTGAGGAGCGGGTCCTCGGACACCACATCGGCGTACGCCACGATGTCGACGTCGATCGTGCGCGGACCCCAGCGCTCCTCCCGGACCCGGTCGAAGGCTTCCTCGATGGCCTGGCCGCGCTCCAGCAGCGAGGCCGGCGGCAGGGTGGTCTTGATGACGACGACCGCGTTGAAGTACGACGGCTGGGAGCCGGGGTCGACGCCCCAGGGCTCGGTCTCGTACACCGGGGAGACGGCCTTCACGCGCAGGCCGGGGGTGTCCTCCAGGGCGTCGATCGCGCCCTGGAGGGTCTCCAGGCGGTTGCCCAGGTTCGAGCCGAGGGAGATCACGGCCCATTTGGGGTTGGACAGCGTGATGTCCGCAGCGTCGACCTGTTCCACCACGGAGGCGGGCACCGGCTGCACGGTCGGGTCGCTCGTTGTGCGGTTCATACTCGGCTCCGGGTGATGGTGATGGTCACGTCGTCGAAGGGCACCGTGATCGGGGCATCCGGCTTGTGGACGCAGACCTCGACCTCCTTCACCCCGGCGTGCTTGAGGCACTGCTGGGCGATCCGCTCGGCCAGTGTCTCGATCAGGTCGACCGGCTCGCCCTGGACGACGTCCACGACCTCTTCCGCCACGACTCCGTAGTGCACGGTCTTCGCCAGGTCGTCGTCGGCCGCCGCGGGGCGGGTGTCGAGGCTGAGAACCAGGTCCACGATGAAGGTCTGGCCTTCCTCACGCTCCCGGGGGAACACGCCGTGGTGCCCGCGGGCCTTGAGGCCGCGCAGCGCGACACGATCCACGCGAATCACTCCTGCTGTCGTAGAGAACGAGGGCGCCTGCCGAGTGCGGTCGGCCTGCCACCCTTACCCGAATCTACCTGCGAGCACTGACACCGGACGCCCACGGGGGCTATGGACAGAAGCTCTTGGGGCTGGTAGCCGCCCATACCCAGGGGCCCCGGACGCCAACCTTCCACAGGCCCCTACCCACTCAGGCGGGTGTCTCGTCGTCCTCTTCCTCACCGTTTTCGGCCAGAACGGGGGAGCCGTGGTGCGACCACAGCTTCCAGCCGTCCTCTGTGCGGCGGAACACATTGGTGGCCACGATCAGCTGGCCGACGAGCGGGCCCAGTTCGCCCGCCTCCTCGGCCGGGCCGCCGCTGAGGGTGTTCTCGGTGCAGACCACCAGGGCGGTGTCGCCGAGGACGGTCACCTTCACGTCGGTGAGGAAGAACTGGATGTACTCCGTGTTCGCCATGATCAGGGCGTACGAGCGCAGGACCTCGCCCCGCCCCGACAGCACCGGCCAGCCCGGGTGGACGCAGGAGATCTCGTCGTCCAGCCAGATCGCCGACAGCTCTTCGAAGTCGCCGCGCTCCACGGCCTCGTAGAACGCCGTGTTGACCACTTCGACCTGTTCGGCGTCCGTGCGCGCGCGGCTCACAGGGCGCCCTCTACGGCCCTGGCGACCCGTACGGCGTCGGCGGTCGCCCGTACCTCGTGCACGCGTACCGCCCAGGCGCCCTCGTGGGCGGCGATGGCGGAGACGGCGGCGGTGGCGGCGTCCCGTTCACGCGCGGGCGGTGGGGCGGCACCCTCGCCGGCGGAGGCCGCCAGGACGTGGCCGAGGAACCGCTTGCGGGAGGCGGCCACCAGGAGAGGGCGCCCGAGGGCGCGCAGGGCGCCGAGCCGGGCGACCAGGGCGAGATCGTGTTCGGCCTGTTTCGCGAAGCCCAGGCCCGGGTCGACGACGATGCGTTCGGGGGCGATGCCGCCCGCGACGACGGCCTCCACGCGCGCGTGCAGCTCGGCGACGACCTCGCTCACGACGTCGGCGTACACCGCGCGGCTGTTCATCTGCTCACTGAAGCCGCGCCAGTGCATGACGACGAAGGGGGCTCCGGCCGCCGCGACGGCGGGGATCATGGCGGGGTCGGCGAGGCCGCCGCTGACGTCGTTGACCAGGACCGCGCCGGCCGCGACCGCCTGTTCGGCGACGGCGGCGCGCATGGTGTCCACGGAGACGGTGACACCTTCGGACGCGAGGCCGCGCACCACCGGGATCACCCGCTTCAGCTCCTCGTCGGCGTCGACGCGGGAGGCGCCGGGCCGGGTCGACTCGCCGCCGACGTCGATCAGGTCGGCTCCCTCGGCGACGAGGTCCAGGCCGCGCTTGACCGCGGCCGTCGTGTCGAACCAGCGCCCGCCGTCGGAGAAGGAGTCGGGCGTCACGTTGACGACCCCCATCACCGCACAGCGGTCCCACTCCGGCAGACCCTCGACCCGGCCACGCGTGCGCAACGTACTCATGCGTCCAGCGTAGGCGTCAGGTGGTGGTCCCCGGACCGCGCGAACCGCAGAAGACGCGCCCGAGGAGGTCGTAGAGGGCGGTGCGGTCGGCGTCGTCCAGGGCGTCCAGGGCCTCGTGCGTGGTGTGCATACGGGCCCGGATGGCGTCGACGGTCTCCTCGCCGGCGGTGGTGAGCACCACGTTCTTGACCCGGCGGTCGCTGGGGCTGACCTCGCGGCGTACGAGATCGCGCTTCTCCAGCCGGTCGACGATGCCGGTGATGTTGGACGCGTCGCAGGCCAGCACGGTCGCGAGGGCGCGCATCGAGGCGGGGGCCGTGCGCAGCACGCCGAGGGTCTTGGCCTGGCTGGCGCTGAGGCCGGCGTCGGCGGCGGCGACGGAGAAGTCGCCGTAGTAGCCGCTGAAGGAGTCGGCGAGCCGCTCCATGAGCTGTGCCTTGGTGGGGATCGTCCTGATCGTCTCTGCCATGGCACCAGCTTAGCGCGCGAAGCTTGACTATCTCAAAGGTTGAGGTCTACGGTCTTTTCAGTTGCTTGAGATGCTCAAGCAAACTTCCCCCAGTCACCACAGCACACCCACAGGAGCACCACCATGAAGGCGATCACCTACGGCACGTACGGCGGCCCGGACGTTCTCGAGTACACCGACGTCCGGGACCCGAAGGTCGGTCCGGACGCCGTCCTGGTCCGCGTCAGGGCCGCCGCGGTCAACCCCGTCGACTGGAAGATCCAGGCCGGTTACCTCGACGCCGCGCTCGACGCCGTCTTCCCCGTAGTGCCCGGCTGGGACGTCGCCGGTGTGGTGGAGCAGGTGGGCGTCGGAGTGACCGAGTTCGCGCCGGGTGACGAGGTCATCGGGTACGTACGGGAGGACTTCGTCTCGCGCGGCACGTTCGCCGAGTACGTCGCCGCCCCCGTGCGCACGCTCGCCCGCAAGCCCGCCAACCTCTCCTTCGAGGAGGCCGCGGGGCTGCCGCTGGCCGGCCTCACCGCGTACCAGGCGCTCCACCGGCTCCAGGTCACCGAAGGGGAGACCGTACTGGTGCACGCGGCGGCCGGCGGCGTCGGGGCCCTCGCGGTGCAGATCGCGCGCACCCTCGGGGCGCGGGTCATCGGCACGGCGAGCGAGCGCAACCACGACTTCCTGCGCTCCCTGGGGGCCGTCCCGGTGGCGTACGGCGACGGACTGGCCGACCGCGTCAAGGCGCTCGCGCCCGAGGGCGTCGACGCCGTGCTCGACCTCGTCGGCGGTGAGGCGCTGAAGATCTCGCCCGAGCTGCTCGCGCCCGGGGGCCGGCTGGCGTCCGTCGCGGACGGCGCCGTGGTGGGCCTCGGCGGCAGCTACGTCTTCGTACGCCCCGACGCCGCCGACCTGACGGCGCTGACGGAGCTGGCCGAGCGCGGCGCGCTGTCCGTCGAGGTCGCCGCCGTCTTCCCGCTGGCGGAGGCCGCCGACGCCCTGCGGCTGAGCATGGAGGGCCACACCCGCGGCAAGATCGCGATCAGCGTCGGCTGAGCGAAGCGGATCAGGCGGCCGGCTGCCCGGCCTCGTGGCGCACCCGCACCTGTTCGAGGTGGGCGCACGGCCGCCGCCGGCCCGCCGCGGCCGGGCGGGCGAACGGGCGGGGCAGGCCCAGCGTGACGAAGCCCTCCGCCTGCATCGCGGCGAAACCGATGCGCGGCAGGTCGCGGGTGGTGCGGAAGACCACGAACCGCGGCTCCCACCGCGGCCGGAACTTGGCGTTGAACTTGTACAGCGACTCGATCTGGAACCAGCGGGAGAGGAACACCAGCAGGCCGCGCCACACGCGCAGTACCGGCCCCGCCCCGATCTTCTCGCCGCGTGCCAGCGCCGAGCGGAACATCGCGAAGTTGAGGGAGACTCGGTCGACGCCCAGGCGCGGCGCGGCCTGGAGCGCGGCGACGATCAGCAGTTCGTTCATGCCGGGATCGGCGGAGCGGTCACGGCGCATCAGGTCCAGGGACATCCCGTCCGTGCCCCAGGGGACGAAGTGGAGTACGGCCTTCAGGTCTCCGTACGGTGACTCCTGGCCGTGCCCGCCGTCCGCCGCTTTGTGGGCCGTCGCGATCACGCAGTCCCCGTCGCCGGGCTCCCCGATGCGGCCGAGCGCCATGGAGAAGCCGCGCTCGGTGTCGGTGCCGCGCCAGTCGGCGGCGGCCCTGCGCACGCGCTCCAGCTCCGCCTCACCGAGGTCGCCGACGCGGCGTACGCGCGTCTCGTAGCCGCCCCGCTCAATGCGTTTGACCATCTGGCGTACGTTCCGCATGGCGCGCCCGGCCAAGGAGAAATCCGGCACGTGCACCACCGCTTCGTCCCCGAGCTCCAGCGCGTCGAGCCCGGTCTCGCGGGTCCACACCTCGCCGCCGGTCTCGCTGCACCCCATCACGGCGGGGGTCCAGGAGTGGGCCTTGGCCTCGTCCATGAATCGTTCGATGGCGCCCGGCCACGCCTCGACGTCGCCGATCGGGTCGCCGCTGGCGAGCATCACGCCGGAGACCACGCGGTAGGTGACGGCGGCCTTGCCGCTGGGGGAGAAGACGACCGCCTTGTCGTGGCGCAGCGCGAAGTGGCCGAGGGAGTCGCGGCCGCCGTGCCGGGCCAGCAGCTCGCGCAGCCGCTGCTCGTCGTCGGCGGTGAGGCGCGCCGCCGGGTGCTCGGGCCGCAGGGCCAGATAGATGGTCGTGACGGCGGTGAGCAGGCCCAGCGCGCCGAGCGAGTAGCCGACGGTCCAGGAGACCCGGCCCGCGTAGTCGACCGGGCCCTCGAAGCCGAACAGCCCGTACAGGACGTGCTCCAGGCGCTCCGCCACGCTCGGGTCGCCGATGACCTTCGCCGGGTGCGAGCTGACGATGACCAGACCCAGCCCGAGCGAGCCCGCGCCGAGGAGGAAGAAGTTCGCGAGCGCCTTCCAGCGGCTGCGCGGGTCGGGCAGGGCGGCGAACTCGCCCCGGTGGCGCAGCAGGAGAGCGAGCAGGGCGAGCGAGATGAGTACGCCGATGACCGAGTTGCGGTACGCGAACTGCGCGGCCGCCCCGGCGGGCAGCAGGACCACGGCGGCCCGCCAGGCGCGGCGCTTGTGGCGCTTGAGGCCGTGCGCGAGCAGCAGCAGCAGGACGCCCGCGCTGATCGCGAGAGCGGCCGCGAACGGGCCGAGCGCTCCGGGCAGTACCTCGGCGAAGGCGTGCATCCGGCTGTGCCGGAATCGCGGGAAGACGCCGGCGGCGATGTCGAGGAAGCCCACGAAGGTGCAGGCCGTACCGACGAGGGAGGGGACGCGTTCGGGCCTCGGACCCCGCAGGATCCGGCGTACCCGACCGGGAACCGCTCCGGTTTTATCCCCATCTAGCCTGATAGACATCGCTTCCCGTGGCTCCGCGAGATAATTTCTGTCCTTGGGCCGAAAGCAGCCGGACAATTTGCGCTCTCTAGGACGGCTCATCCGGGGAGCGGGTTCACTCGCTCCCGGGAAATTCTCAGGCAGAAAGCTTTCTCCTCATCATGGGCCTCACCAGTAACAAGGTTCTGGCGCTCGCCGCCGTGCTGGCAGTGGTGCTGTTCGTCTCCACCGTCGCGCTCTGGCCCCGCCTGGCGGGCCGCAATTGGCGTGCCGTACTGGGCAGGGTCGGTCTGCTCCTCGTGACCCAGTTGCTGCTCTTCGCCACGCTGGGGCTCGCCGCGAACAAGTCCTTCCTCTTCTACGGCTCCTGGACCGACCTCTTCGGCCAGGAGACCGAGCTGGGTGTCGTCGTCGACCACTCGGCCGGCGCCAGGGACCTCACGGTCGTCGCCACGCAGGGCATGGATGTGCAGGGCGGGTCCAAGCCGGCCGTGGGGGGCCAGATACAGAAGGTCGTCATAGCGGGCGAGCACTCGAAGATAGCGAGCCAGGCGTACGTCTATCTGCCCCCCGAGTATTTCTGGCCGCAGTACGCCGGGAAGACCTTCCCGGCGGCCCTCGTGCTCACCGGCTACCCGGGCACGGCCGAGAACCTGCTCAAGGGCCTGCGTTACCCGCGAACCGCCCACACCCAGGCGCAGAAGGGCACGATGCAGCCCATGATCCTGGTGATGCTGCGGCCCACCGTGGCGCCGCCGCGGGACACCGAGTGCGTGAACGTGCCCGGCGGCCCGCAGACCGAGACCTTCCTCGCCAAGGACATCCCCAAGGCGGTGTCGGAGTCCTACCGGGTGGGCACCAAGCCTCGGAACTGGGGCGTCATCGGGAATTCCACCGGCGGTTACTGCGCCCTGAAGTTCGCCATCCACCACCCGGGGACCTTCGGCGCGGGCGCCGGTCTGTCCGCGTACTACAGGGCGGCGGAGGACCCGACGACCGGCGACCTCTTCCACGGCGACAGGACCGAGCGCAACCGGGCCGACCTGATGTGGAGCCTGGACCATGTGAAGCCGTCGAAGACGTCGTTCCTCGTGACCAGTTCGAGGCAGGGCGAGGAAAATCTCCGGGACACGGTGAAGTTCGTCGGGAAGGTGAGGCCGCCGGCGCGGGTCTCCTCGATCACCCTGGACAACGGCGGCCACAACTTCGGCACCTGGCGGCGCGAGATACCGGCCGCCATGGAGTGGATGAGCGCCCGGCTCAGGGCGAGCTGACCGTCCGCACCTCCACCGCCGTACGGGGAACGTCCTGGGCGTCGGCGTCGATGGAACGGCGCAGCGCCTCGTGCAGACGAGCCGGTGTGAGCACGCCGAGGAAGCGTCCCGCGCTCTCCTCGTCGATGACCGCGATCCACCCGGCGTCGTGCTGGAGCATGGTGGAGAACGCCTGCTTGAGGGAGGCGCCGACGGGCAGCCATGCCTCCATGCGGCGCGCGTGTTCGCGGACGGTCCCGCTCGCGTCACGGACCTGCTCGGCGGAGATCCAGCCGTGCAGGTCGTCGGAGCTGTCCAGTACGACGGCCCAGCGGGCGCCCTCGGCGGCCAGCTTCGAAGCCGCCTTCCGCACGGGGTCGTCGAGGTGGACGACGGGCGGCTGCTCCAGGTCGCCCGGCTCGATGGGCGTGACGGACAGGCGCTTGAGACCGCGGTCGGCGCCGACGAAGTCCGCGACGTACGGGGTGGCGGGCGCGCCGAGCACGGCGGCCGGGGCGTCGAACTGCTCGATCCTGCCCTGCCCGTAGACGGCGATGCGGTCACCGAGCCGGACGGCCTCCTCGATGTCGTGCGTCACGAACAGCACGGTCTTGCGCACCTGGGACTGGAGCCGCAGGAATTCGTTCTGGAGATGCTCGCGGACCACCGGGTCGACCGCGCCGAACGGCTCGTCCATCAGCAGTACGGGCGGGTCGGCGGCCAGGGCCCTGGCCACGCCGACGCGCTGGCGCTGGCCGCCGGAGAGCTGGTCGGGGTACCGGTCGCCGTGCACGGACGGGTCGAGGCCGACGAGGTCGAGGAGCTCGGCGGCACGCTCACGGGCCTTGGCGCGCTTGACGCCGAGGAGGTGCGGGACGGTCGCGGTGTTGTCCAGGACGGTCTTGTGGGGAAACAGGCCCACCTGCTGGATGACGTAACCGATACGGCGGCGGAGCCGGACGGGGTCGACGGTGGATATGTCCTTCCCGTCGAGGAAGATCCGCCCGCCGGTCGGCTCGATGAGCCGGTTCACCATCTTCATGGTGGTGGTCTTGCCGCAGCCGGACGGCCCGACGAGCGTGACCAGTTCGCCCTCGGCCACCTCGAAGGACAGGTCGTCGACGGCGGTGGTGCCGTCGGCGTACCGCTTGGTGACGTGCTCGAATCGGATCATGAGTCCCCATTGTGGCCGGTCCGCTGTCCCCACCATGTTGCGGGAATGTGGCAGGTTCCGGCGGTTGTCAGTGGCCGGGGATAGGGTCGTCAGACATAAGTTCGGGGTCTCGGGGGAGGTGGGGCGGCATGAGCGGCCGGAGCTGTCTGACGGCGAACGACTGGATCTGCGGGGAGTACGTCCGCTCCCGTGGCCAGGAATTGGCCGACGCGACCGTGCAACATGTGTGGATCACCCTGGTCTCGGTGGTGCTCGGCCTGTTGATCGCCTTTCCGCTGGCGCTGCTCGCTCGCGGACGGGACGGACGCCGGTCGCGGTTCGCCGGTCCGGTCCTCGGCCTGACGACCGTGCTCTACACCGTTCCGTCGCTGGCGATGTTCTCGCTGCTGCTGCCGGTGTTCGGGCTCTCGGCGGCCGTGGTCGTCACGGGTCTCGTGCTCTATTCGCTGACCGTCCTCGTGCGCAACATCCTGGCCGGGCTCGAAGCGGTGCCGGCGGAGGCGCGGGAGGCCGCGCTGGGCATGGGGTACGGACGCGGACGGCTGCTGTGGGAGGTCGAACTGCCCCTGGCGCTGCCCGCGCTGCTGGCCGGGGTGCGGATCGCGACGGTGTCGACGGTCGCGCTGACGACGGTCGGCGCGATCGTGGGGTACGGCGGCCTGGGCACCCTGATCGTGGACGGCCTCGACTCGCTCTTCAAGGCGCAGGTGCTCACGGCTTCGGTGATCTGTGTGCTGCTGGCGGTGGTGGCCGACTTGCTGCTGCTGGGCCTCCAGCGGGCGCTCACCCCGTGGACCAGGGTCCGTACGCCCCGCATACGCGGGGGCGTTCGCGCCCCGGCCGGTACGACGCACACGCCCATCACCCGCATCGCGAAGGCCGGCTGATCCATGGGAGCCATCGGGGACGCCTTCACGTGGCTGGCGACCGGCGCCAACTGGCAGGGTGAGAGCGGCGTCTGGAACCGGCTCGCCGAGCACCTGTACTTCAGCGGTGTGTGCCTGCTGCTGTCCTGCCTGATCGCGCTGCCCGTGGCGCTCTGGCTCGGGCACCTGGGCCGGGGCGGCGCGCTCGCCGTCAATCTCTCGAACGTGGGGCGGGCGATCCCCACCCTCGCCGTGCTGATCCTGCTGACCCTCACACCCCTGGGCAGGCTGGGTGACCTGCCGACGATCATCGCGCTGGTGCTGTTCGCCGTACCGCCGCTGCTGACCAACGCGTACATCGGCATGCGGGAGGTGGACCGGGCGGTGGTGGAGGCCGCGCGGGGGATGGGCATGTCGGGGCGGCAGGTGTTCCTCCGGGTCGAACTGCCCCTCGCGTACCCGCTGGTGATGACCGGCCTGAGGTCGGCGGCCGTCCAGGTGGTCGCCACGGCCACGCTCGCCGCCATGGCGGGCGAGGGCGGGCTGGGCCGGATCATCACGGCCGGCTTCAACACGTACAACACGCCGCAGGTGGTGGCGGGCGCGCTGCTCGTCGCCGTCCTCGCGCTGCTGGTGGAGGGCGTACTGGTGGCGGTGGACCGGCTGCTCGCTCCGATGCGCGGGCGCGAAGCGGTGCGGCGGGCGGCCTGACGGTGTCTCCCCCTTCTCTTCCTCTTCCTTTCCTCTCTTCTTCCACTTGGATGGTGAACCTCATGAGCAGGACCTCGCGCACAGCGGGTGCGGTAGTGGCCGTGATCGCGCTGACCGGCGGGCTGGCGGCATGCGGCGGCGAAAGCCTGGAGAAGGGCAAGGACGGCGGCTCGACCGAGGCCGGTGAGGCCGGAAAGAAGGGCTCGCTGGTGGTCGGTTCGGCCGGCTTCACCGAGTCCAAGGTGCTGGCCGAGCTGTACGCACAGGTCCTCTCCGAGGCCGGATACGGCACCTCGATCAAGACCGTGGAGAACCGCGAACTGTACGAACCCGCCCTGGAGAAGGGCGAGATCGACGTCGTACCGGAATACGCCGCTACGCTTGCCGAATTCCTCAACGCGAAGGCCAACGGGCCCAAGGCGCCGGAGAAGAATCCGGTCGCCTCCAGTGATGTGACCGCCACCTTCGAAGCCCTGGAGAAGCTCGCGCAGCCGCGCGGACTGAAGGCGCTGCCGGCCGGCGGGGCCGTCGACCAGAACGCCTTCGCGGTGAGCAGGGAATACGCGGAGAAGAACAACCTCAAGACCCTTTCCGATCTTGGTAAGTCCAAGCTCAAGGTGAAGATCGCGGCCGGCGACGAGTGCGAGATCCGGCCCTTCTGCGCACCCGGTCTGAAGAAGGAGTACGGGATCGACGTCACCGGCGTCGACCCCAAGGGCGTGGGCACCCCGCAGGCCAAGCAGGCGGTCAAGGACGGGGCGGATCAGCTGGTGCTGACCACCACGACCGACGCGACGCTGGAGGGTTTCGGACTCGTGCTCCTGGAGGACGACAAGAAGCTCCAGAACGCCGACAACGTACTGCCGGTGGTCAATGCGAAGGACGCCGGATCGCCTGAGATAGCGGCCGCTCTCGGCAAGCTCACCAAGGTGCTGACGACCGGGGATCTGGTGGAGCTGAACCGCAAGATCGACGCCGACAGGGTGAAGCCCGCCGATGCCGCGAAGGAGTATCTGGAGTCGAAGGGTCTGCTCAAGAAGTAGGCGGAGTAAGGAATTGGGTAACCGCCCGGGAACAGATTGCCGGGCGGGGCCCCATCCGCCGTCTACGCACGGTAAATTTCAGGCCATGCCACGTGGACGCCACCGCCATTCCCCACCCCTGCACAGGATCCTTCCGCCATCCGCGGTCGCCGGCGCGGCGATACTCTGCGCCGCCGGTTCCTGGCTGTTCGCGGAACCGGTGGTGCTGCGCGTCCTGGTCGCGGCGGCCGCGGCCGCCGCGGTCACCGGCGCGGTCCTCATGCGCGGCTGGGACCGTGCGGCGGGCCGGCGGGTGGCCGAGCTGACGCGGGCGCGCGCGAGCGACGAGTGGAAGACCGAGGAGCGCATAGCCGACCTCGAGGCGGACGTCGAGGAGTCGCGCGAGCTGCGCGCCAAGCTGGACGCGAAGCTGCGCGCCAAGCGGGTCGAACTGGCCGCCCTGCGCGGCGAGCACGCCGCGCTGCTGCGGCGCTACGCGACCGCGGAGACCGAGCGGGCCAGCGCGCTGGAAGGCCGCCGGCTGCTGGCCATCGAGGCGGCGGCGCCCGCCAAGGCGCTGCCCGCGGTGAGCAGTACGCCGACGCCGTCCGCGTATCTGCGTGCGGCCATGGCCCTGGACAACCTGTCGCGCAACGCGGCGGAGCAGGAATCCCGCAGGTCGCGCGAAGCGCGGGGCCGTGGGGTGGGGGAGCCGGAGGGGAAGCACGAGGCGGCCGCCGGTAGCGACGCAGTGTCCTCCCCGGACCATGCCCGCCCGTCGTCCGCCGTTGTCCCGCGCCGTGTCGCGGCCGCCTCCTCGGTCGTGCCGTACGCCGACGAGCGCCGCCGCGCCTCGCGCATTCAGGGAGGCTTCGACTTCTTCGGCACCCAGAAGTCGGCCGCCGCGGCGATCGAAGCCGTCCAGCACGAGGATCTCGCGGACGTGGTGGGCGAGGAGGCGCTGGCCGACGCGCACCGGACGGCGGAGGGACAGGCGGTCGGCCAGGTCATCGACCTGACGGCTCACGACGAAACGGAACAGCTCGACGTGGCGGTCCTGCGCAGCGCGATCTCGTAACACGCGCGGAAGGGCCAGTCCGGCGCGGGCAGGCCCGTCCGGCGCGAGCAGGTCCGGCCCGTCCGGAGGGGAGTCAGGCCCGTCCGGCGGGGAACAGGCTCCGCCCGGCAGGGGCGCCCTAGCTGTATTGCCCTGTGAGGTTGGGGACGCGGCTGGCGGGTGGTTTGCCTGCGAGCGCGGTGTGTCCGCGGTGGTGATTGTAGGTGTGGAGCCAGTGTGGGAAGGCGTCGCGTCGTTCTTGTTCTGATCGGTAGGGGCGGGCGTAGGCCCATTCGTCGAGCAGGGTGCGGTTGAGGCGTTCGACCTTGCCGTTGGTCTGCGGCCGGTAGGGCCGGGTTCGCTTGTGGGCGATCCCGGCCGCCGCCAGGGCATCGTGCCAGTCGCGTGAGCGGTAGCAGGAGCCGTTGTCGGTCAGGACGCGCTCGACGGTGATCCCGGCGGTGGTGAAGAACGCGTTCGCCCGGGTCCAGAAGGCGGTCGCGGTTTCCTTCTTCTCGTCGTCGTGGATCTCGCTGTAGGCGAGGCGGGAGTGGTCGTCTACGGCGGTGTGGATGTAGCTGTAGCCGGCGCCGGACCGTGTCTTGCGGCCGGCCTGGCGGCCGAGCGCCTTGTGGCCTCCGCCATCGGGGATGTTGCCGAGTTTCTTGATGTCCACGTGTACCAACTCGCCTGGTGTGGAGCGTTCGTAGCGGCGCACTGCCCGGCCGGTGGCCCGGTCCAGGTGGGTCAGGCGGGCCAGTTTGAAGCGGGTCAGGACACGGTGCACGGTCGAGGGGACCAGGCCGAGCAGGTGAGCGATCCGGGCCGGTCCCCAGCGACGCAGGAGGCGCACCTTGATGATCCGGCGTTCGGTGCGGGTCGGGGTTCGCCGGGGGCTGTGATGCGGGCGGGAGGAAAGGTCCGCCATCCCGGCCTCGCCCAGAACTCGGTAGCGGCCGGCCCACCGCTGGGCGGTGGTTGTCGAGACCTGGAAGCGTTCGGCGGCCCGGCGCAGGGGCCATCCGTCCTCGACCACGCAGCGGGCGAGCCGCAGTCGTCCGGTCTCGGTCAGGGGTGCATTACGGTGGGGCATGAGGGCCTTTCGTCGTTCGGTGGAGATGTCGCAATCCACACCGAACCCGGAAGGCCCTTACTCGTTCAAGATCCCTCAGCCTAGAGCTGCATCACCCGTACACAACCTCCCGGGGCAATACACCTAGCCCGCGGCCGGCCCGCCGCCCGCCCGGACCAGCCCCGACTCGTACGCCAGCACCACCACCTGGACCCGGTCGCGCAGGCCGAGCTTGGTCAGGATGCGCCCGACATGCGTCTTGACCGTGGCCTCCGACAGCACGAGCCGCGCCGCGATCTCCCCGTTCGACAGCCCCTGTGCCACGAGCAGCATCACCTCGCGCTCCCGCTCGGTCAGCCGCGCCAGCGCGCTGTCGACGGCCCGCGTCTCCTTGCCCGTACTCGGCAGCATCGGCGAGAAGCGGTCCAGCAGCCGCCGCGTCGTCGAAGGCGCGACGACCGCGTCGCCACTGTGCACCGACCGGATGGCGGCCAGCAGTTCGCCCGGCGGGACGTCCTTCAGCATGAAGCCACTGGCTCCCGCCTTCAGCCCGGAGAAGGCGTACTCGTCCAGGTCGAACGTGGTCAGGATGAGCACCTTCGGCGCGTCGGGCTCCGCGCAGATGCGCCGGGTGGCCTCGACCCCGTCCAGCCTCGGCATCCGTACGTCCATCAGCACGACGTCGACCGCCGTGGAGCGCAGGACCTCGATGGCCTCCGCACCGTCGCCGGCCTCCGCCACCACCTCCATGTCGGGCTGGGCGGCCAGGACCATCCGGAAGCCGGTGCGCAGCAGTACCTGGTCGTCTACGAGCATCACGCGGATGGACATGGGGTGGGGTGGCCTTTCGTCGGCGTCGGCGTAGTCGGACAGGGGGGAAGGGCCCTCAGTGGGCCGGTTTGAGCGGCAGCAGCGCGCTGATGCGGAAGCCGCCGCCGGGGCGCGGCCCCGCGTCGAGCGTGCCGCCGACCATACCGACCCGCTCGCGCATGCCGATCAGGCCGTGGCCCTGCCCGTCCGCGCCGCCGTCCTCGTACAGCTCGTGCGCCGCGCCCCGGCCGTCGTCCTCGACGAGCAGGCCGAGCCCGTCGTCGAAGTACACGAGCCGGACGCTGGCGCCCACGTCCGGCCCGCCGTGCTTGCGCGTGTTGGTGAGGGCTTCCTGCACGATGCGGTACGCCGTGAGCTCCACCCCGCTCGGCAGCGGCCGCGGTGTGCCCTCGACCTTGAAGTCGACGGTGAGCCCCGCCGTGCGGACGTGCTCGACGAGGTCCTCGATCTGCTGGACGTCGGGCTGCGGCACGTACTCGCCGCTCTCCTGGTGCTCGCCGGTCCGCAGTACGCCCAGCAGCCGCCGCATCTCGGCGAGCGCCTGACGGCCGGTCGTCGAGATGGTCTCCAGCGCCTGCCTGGCCTGCGCTGGCGAGGCGTCCATGACATACGCCGCGCCGTCCGCCTGCACCACCATCACGGAGACGTTGTGCGCGACGACGTCGTGCAGTTCACGGGCGATACGGGCCCGCTCCGCGGCGACGGCCACCTTCGACTGCGCCTCGCGCTCCTTCTCCAGCCGCGCGGCGCGCTCCTCCAGCTCGGCGAAGTAGGCGCGCCGGGTGCGCATCGAGTCGCCCAGAACCCACGCCAGCGCGAACGGCAGGGCCATGACGATCGTGAAGAAGACCGAGGCCAGGACCGTGTTGTCGCCCTGTGGGGAGGGCCAGCGCAACTGCGCGATCGGTGCCGCGGCGAGGCCGCCGACGAGCGCGACCCGTGAGACCCAGCGCGGTCCGTCGCTGGCGGCGACGGTGTAGATGATGACGAGCATGGCCCAGTCGGCCGGATTGACCTCCACGTTGCACACCAGTTGCGCGACCCCCATCAGGATCGCCAGCAACAGCATCTTCTGCGGTGCGCGACGGCGCAGGGCCACCACCAGGCACAGGAGCGTGATGATCGGGAAGGCCGCGATGCGCGGTTCCGTTCCCATGGACGCCTGCACGGCCCACAGCAGGGAGAACCCGAAGAGCATCACAGCCCAGAAGCTGTCGACACTCGTCGGGTGCCTGCGGATGAAATCGTAGAGGCGTTGCACGTAACCCAGCGTAGGGAAATCAAATAGGTGCAGGGGTCAACCGGAGGAGCGATCCGGTGGGCCGGAGCCTACTCCCCAAGGTGGAGACTTGATGCCGTGACGGATGAGTGGGACGGGTGGCGGGAAGCGGCTCAGCAGGCGCTGTACGGTCCGGGGGGTTTCTACGTACGCCCCGGCGGACCGGGCCCGTCCGGTCATTTCCGTACATCGGTGCACGCGTCCGCGCTCTACGCCGGGGCGGTCGCGCGGCTGCTCGCGGAGGTCGACGCGTCGCTGGAGCAGCCGCGGGAGCTGGCGCTGGTCGACGTGGGCGCGGGGCTGGGCGAGCTGCTGGCGGCCGTACTCGCGGCGCTGGCTCCGGAGCTGTCGGCGCGCGTGCGGGCGTACGGCGTTGAGCGCGCGCCCCGGCCGGCCGGACTGGATCACCGCATCGAGTGGCTCACGGAGCCGCCGCCGGGCGTCACCGGGCTGCTGTTCGCGAACGAGTGGCTGGACAACGTCCCGGTGGACGTCGCCGAGACCGACGCGGCGGGTGTCGCCCGCTACGTCCTCGTCCGCCCCCGGGACGGCGAGGAGCGCCTGGGCGACCCGGTGACCGGGCCGGACGCGGACTGGCTCGCGCGCTGGTGGCCGCTGCCGCCGGACGCCGGGCCCGGGTTGCGGGCCGAGATCGGCCGCCCGCGCGACGCGGCGTGGGCCGCGGCCGTCGCGACGCTCGACGCGGGCCTGGCGGTCGCGGTGGACTACGCCCACGAGCGGACGGCGCGCCCCCCGTTCGGCACGCTGACCGGCTTCCGGGCGGGCCGGGAGGTACGCCCGGTCCCCGACGGCACCTGTGACATCACCTCCCACGTCGCCCTGGACGCGTGCGCGCTGCCGGGCGCGGAGCTGCTGTCGCAGCGCGAGGCACTGCACCGCCTGGGCGTGACCGCGGCCCGCCCGCCGCTGGCCCTGGCGACGAAGGACCCGGCCGCGTACGTACGGGCCCTCTCCGGAGCGGGCGAGGCGGCGGAACTGACGGCCCGCGGCGGCCTCGGCGACTTCACCTGGCTGAGACAACCCGTCCCACTGCCCGCCTGAAGCCTCCCCGCACCTCCCGGAGTGCCGGCAGGGGCCGTGCCGGGGCGCTCCCCGCAGGGTGTCGAACGCAACGGGCCCGTACACACCGCAGCGCTGCCCGAAGGTTCGGCACCCGAGGAGACGCCCCGGCGCGGCACCGACCCCGAAGCCCCCCGCCCGGAGCCCCCGCGACGCATTCGGCGGTGCCGGGAGGGGCCGTGTCGGGGCGCTCCCCGCAGGGCGCCGAACGCAACGGGCCCGTACACACCGCAGCGCTGCCCGAAGGTTCGGCACCCGAGGAGACGCCCCGGCGCGGCACCGACCCCGAGTCCCCCGCCCGGAGCCCCCGCGACGCATTCGGCGGTGCCGGGAGGGGCCGTGTCGGGGCGCTCCCCGCAGGGTGTCGAACGCAAGCACCCTGCACACACCGCAGCGCTGCCCGAAGGTTCGGCACCCGAGGAGACGCCCCGACGCGGCACCGACCCCGCAGTCCCGCCCCGAAGCCCCCGCCCCCACACGAAGCCCCGCACCCGCTCACCGGCGGCGATCCCGGCGGGGGGATACTGGCCGCATGACGGAGACCACGGTCGGCATCGGCGGCGCGGCGGAGAGCACCGACATGGTGCTCAACATCGGCCCCCAGCATCCCTCCACGCACGGCGTCCTCCGCCTCAGGCTCGTGCTCGACGGCGAACGCATCCAGCACGCGGAGCCGGTCATCGGCTACATGCACCGCGGCGCCGAGAAGCTCTTCGAGGCCCGCGACTACCGCCAGATCGTGATGCTCGCGAACCGCCACGACTGGCTGTCCGCGTTCTCCAACGAGCTGGGCGTCGTCATGGCCGTCGAGCGCATGCTCGGCATGGAGGTCCCCGAGCGCGCCGTCTGGACCCGTACGCTCCTCGCCGAGCTGAACCGCGTCCTGAACCACCTCATGTTCCTCGGTTCGTACCCGCTCGAACTGGGCGGAATCACCCCCGTCTTCTACGCGTTCCGCGAGCGCGAGGAGCTCCAGGCCGTCATGGAGGAGGTCTCCGGCGGCCGCATGCACTACATGTTCAACCGGGTCGGCGGCCTCAAGGAGGACCTCCCCGCCGGCTGGCTCGGCCGCGCACGCGAGGCCGTCGCCGACGTACGGTCCCGGATGGACGTGTACGACGACCTGGTCACCGGCAACGAGATCTTCCGCGGCCGCACGCGCGGCGTCGGCATCCTGTCCCGCGAGGCCGTGCACGCGTACGGGGTGAGCGGCCCCATCGCCCGCGCCTCCGGGGTCGACTTCGACCTGCGGCGCGACGAGCCGTACCTCGCGTACGGCGAACTCCAGGACACCCTCAAGGTCGCCACCAGGGCCGAGGGCGACTGCCTCGCCCGCTTCGAGATCCTGCTCGACCAGACGCACAACGCGCTGGACCTCGCGGACGCCTGCCTGGAGCGGATGGCCGACCTCGCGCCAGGCCCGATCAACCAGCGGCTGCCGAAGGTGCTGAAGGCCCCGGAGGGCCACACCTACGCCTGGACCGAGAACCCGCTGGGCATCAACGGCTACTACCTCGTCTCGAAGGGCGAGAAGACGCCGTACCGCCTGAAGCTGCGTTCGGCGTCCTTCAACAACATCCAGGCGCTGGTGGAACTGCTCCCGGGAACGCTCGTCGCCGACATGGTGGCGATCCTCGGGTCGCTGTTCTTCGTCGTCGGCGACATCGACAAGTGACCGGCTAGCGCAGCACGCCCTCCAGGAAGTCGCTGCCCAGCCGGGCCACCACCTGAAGGTCCAGGCTGTGCAGGACGTAGCGGCCGCGGCGCTGGGTGGTCAGCAGGCCGGCCTTGCGCAGGACGGTCAGGTGCCGTGAGACCTCCGGCGCGGTGATGCCGTGCGACTCGGCCAGCTCGCCCGTTGTGTACGGGGAGCGGGCCAGATTGCGGCACATCCGCATGCGCATGGGGTGGGCCAGCGCTTCCATCCGCAGCTTCAGCAGCTCGACCGACGCCGGGCCCGGCAGTTCCGGGGCGCCGACCGGGTAGTGGATCACCGGCCGCCAGCCCGGGGCGTGCAGCACCGACAGATGCGGCCACCCGAAACTCGACGGGACGAAGGTGAGCCCGGCGCCGACGTCCGGTTCCACGGCGCTGGTGCGGCCTTCGGCCAGCTTGTCGGCGTGGATACGGACCCGGCCCCCGCCCGCGCCGTCGCTCTCCTTCAGGGCCAGGGCGGGGGAGACCGCGTGCAGTGCCTCCGCGAGCCCCTTGCGGCGCAGCACCTCGCCGTTGTGCCGCGCGTCGGCGGCCAGCTGGACCCGTATACGGCGCCACGTGTCCGCGAAGAACGCCTGGTCGCAGTCTTCGAACAAGCGCCGCAGCCAGGCCCGCACGGACGCCGGGTCGGTCAGCAGACGGCGGGCGAAGTCCGTCTGCTTCGGCCCGCGCGCGGCGGCGAGGTCCAGCGCGCGCTCGCGCATCGCCGAGTCGACGAGCGGGGACGGGCTGCGGGTGCCGTACATGCTGGAGCAGGTGAACTCCAGGGCGGCGGAGACGAATCGCTCGTCGTCCAGCCTGTCCAGCGCGTCCAGGTCCTCGGCGAGCGTCGCGCCCGTCCTGCCGTCGCCGCCGTGCACGCCGGCGAACGGCATGAAGACGTCCGAGAACGTGCTGCGCCACAGGAAGTCCGCCTCGCTCATCCGGTCGGCGAGGTCCGGCTTCAGCGAGGCGGCGGCCGCCGTCGCCCAGCCGTGCAGCCCCGGGTGGTGGCCGGGCTCGGCGAGGGCGTGCAGGGCCATGCCGAGCTCCGCCAGGGGAGAGGTCTCGAAGACGATGCGCTCGGGCGGCAGGCCGGTGATGTCGATGGACACGCTCATGGGTCCATCGTGCCCGGCGCCACTGACAGCCCGGCCGCCGATTGACGGGGCTCGTCAAACGAAGCGCGTCCCGAGGTGCGGGGTGCGCAGAGTGGGCGACATGACCGCCAATCAGCAGCACATGCTCGACGTCTACCGCGCCGCCCGGCTCGGCGAACTCGCGCCGCCCGCACCGGGAATCCACGACTGGCAGGTGTTCCGGGAGGTACGCGACCACCAGCGCTCGCGTGCGGCCGTCGCCGGGCGGCCGGTCCGGACCCGGCGCCTGCGAGCCGTCCTGGCCGGCCTCTTCGCCTCCTCCGCGAAGCGAAGCCCCGGCCCACCGCCCGGCTGCGCCCGCCCCGTGGCAGGCACTGGATCAGGTGCCCGCGGCTAGGCGTACGGGCGGGTCGCCGGCATTCGGTACGTGCGGCCGACGCGCGGGTGACCGGACGTAGCCCAGGCCGGCCGGACGCAGCCCAGGCCGGCCGGACACAGCCCAAGCCTGCCGGGCTCGGCCCAGGCTGACCGGGCTCGGCCCAGGCTGACCGGACACCGCCCAGGGGGGCGGCCTCAGCCCAGGCCGACCGGGCGGAGCCCCGGCCGCCCGCGCCGCCCGCGCCCCGGCCCTCTACGCCCGCAGCCGTCCCACGAAGTCCGCCACGGCCGCCCGTACCTCGTCCGCCGTCCAGGCCAGACCGGCCGAGGACACCGTCACCTCGGTGACCGCCAGCCCCGGCGGCGTGTCCGAGAACCAGCGGCGGAAGAGCGTGACGCCCGTCTGCTCCGCCTGGCACACCGCCGCCTCCGTCAGCAGCTCCGCCGGATACGGCAGCCACACCTGGAACTGGTGCGTGTGCGGCGGCGCCGGATGCACCCGGAACCACGGCACCCCGGCGGCGCGGAAACCGTCCGCCATCGCCGCCGCCACTTCCTTCGCGTGAGCGACGTACTCCGGCAGTCGTGGCAGTTCCCGCTCCAGGCCCAGCATGGCGGAGAGCGCGGCGGGGAACTGCTGGAAGACCTGGCCGCCGTACCGGTGCCGCCAGGTCCGCGCCTCCGCGATCAGGGACGCCGGACCCGCCAGCGCCGCCCCCGACATCGCGTCCAGCGACTTGTAGAAGGACACGTACACGCTGTCCGCCAGCTCGGCGATCTCGGGGAGCGTACGGCCGAAGTGCGAGGCGCACTCCCACAGTCGCGCGCCGTCGAAGTGCACCACCGCATCACGTTCACGCGCGGATTCCACGACCGCTGTCAGCTCCTCCCACGACGGCAGGACGAAACCGGCGTCCCGCAGCGGCAGTTCCAGCATCAGGGTGCCGAACGGCTCGTCGAAATCCCGGACTTCGTCCGCCGTCGGTAGCCTCGCCGCGTGCGTCGGATGGACGGTGCGCAGACCGCTCACCACCGAGAACGCGCCGCTCTCGTGCACCTCCGGATGCGACAGGGGATGCAGCGCCACCGTCGCGTTGCCCGTACGCCCCGCCCAGCACCGCAGCGCGACCTGCTGCGCCATCGTCCCCGTCGGGAAGAACGCCGCGGCTTCCGTTCCCAGGGTCCGGGCGACGCGCCGCTCCAGCTCGGCGACGACCCCGTCGCCGTACACGTCCGCCGGCTCCGAAAGCTCGTACACGGCCCCCGCGTCCGCCGCCAGCGCGGCGAGCTGCCCGCCCACCGTCGACTCCGCCGAGGCACGCGAGAGTATGCGCTCGGACTTCCCCCAGGCCGTCAGCCTGCGCCTGCGCTGCTCCTGCTCGCTGGTGTCTGTCATCAGCCGATCATCGCGTACCGTGCGGCCTCTGCCCACAGCCTGTGGACAGCGAGGCGCCCGCGCGAATCGCTGGCGTAGCATGACGAGAAATCGTCCGGTACCCCCCGCGGACTGGAACGGAAGGCCGTCCCCGCGTGAACGTGAACGCACCAAACGCAGCACATGAGCCCCTGGACGCCAGGGACCGCCCCGCCCGCCTCACCGTCGGCGTGGTCGGAGCCGGCAGGGTCGGCCCCGCACTCGCCGCCGCGCTGCGGCTCGCGGGCCATCGCCCGGTCGCCGTGTCCGGCGTCTCGGACGCGTCCGTACGCAGGGCCGCCGCGCTCCTGCCCGACGTGCCGATCGTCACCCCCGCCGAAGTCCTGGCCCGCGCCGAGCTGGTCCTGCTGACGGTCCCCGACGACGCCCTGCCGGGCCTGGTCGAGGGGCTCGCCGAGACGGGCGCGGTACGGCCGGGGCAGCTCATCGTGCACACCTCCGGGCGGTACGGAACCCGCGTCCTGGAGCCCGCCCTGCGCGCCGGCGCGCTGCCGCTCGCCCTGCACCCCGCCATGACGTTCACGGGCACGTCCGTCGACGTGCAGCGGCTGGCGGGCTGTTCCTTCGGTGTCACCGCGCCCCAGGAGCTGCGCCTCGCCGCCGAGGCGCTGGTCATCGAGATGGGCGGCGAGCCCGAGTGGGTCGCCGAGGAGTCACGCCCGCTCTACCACGCGGCCCTCGCCCTCGGCGCGAACCACCTGGTCACCCTGGTGGCCCAGTCCATGGAACTGCTGCGCACGGCCGGTGTGGAGGCGCCCGACCGGATGCTCGGACCACTCCTCGGCGCCGCCCTCGACAACGCCCTGCGCTCCGGCGACGCCGCCCTCACGGGCCCGGTCGCGCGCGGCGACGCGGGAACGGTCGCCGCGCACGTCGCGGAGCTGCGCGAGCACGCCCCGCAGGCCGTCGCCGGATACCTGGCGATGGCCCGTACGACTGCCGACCGCGCCCTCGCGCACGGACTGCTCAAGCCGGAGCTGGCCGAGGACCTTCTCGGAGTACTGGCCGACGGTTGTGGCATTGACGGAGCACGCACCGACAGGCCGGGCACCGACAGGCCCGGCACCGACGGGTCCGGCACCGACGGGGACACGGGAGAAGACCGATGAGCGGCACCTTCGGGCCGGTCCCCACGCGTGCGGACCTCCAGTACCTGCTGGAGCACTCCGGCGCCCCCGGCCGCACCGCCGTCGTCATGACCATGGGCGCCCTGCACGAGGGCCACGCGACGCTGATCCGCACCGCGCGCCGGCACGTCGGACCCCAGGGGTTCGTCGTGGTCACCGTGTTCGTCAACCCGCTCCAGTTCGGCGCGGGCGAGGACCTGGACCGGTACCCGCGCACCCTGGACGCCGACCTCGCCCTGGCCGAACGAGCCGGTGCGAACGCCGTGTTCGCCCCGTCCGCCGACGAGGTCTACCCGGGCGGCGAACCGCAGGTCCGCATCACCGCGGGTCCGATGGGCGAGCGCCTCGAAGGGGCGTCCCGGCCCGGCCACTTCGACGGCATGCTCACCGTCGTAGCGAAGCTGCTGCACCTCACGCAGCCCGACGTCGCGTTCTTCGGGCAGAAGGACGCGCAGCAGCTCGCCCTGATCCGCCGCATGGCGCGCGACCTGAACTTCCCCGTCGAGATCATCGGCGTACCGACGGTCCGTGAGGACGACGGCCTGGCCCTGTCCAGCCGCAACCGCTACCTCGCGCCCCCCGAGCGCCGCACCGCGCTCGCCCTCTCGCGCGCCCTGTTCGCCGCCCGCGACCGTCTCATCGCGCTGGAAGCCCTGCACGCGCGTGCGGTGGCCCAGGGCGCGCCGACGACGCCCGCGCGCGTGGCCGCCCTCGCGGGCATCGGCGAGGCCCGTGCCGCGGCCGACGCGCACGCCGTCGAGCAGGCAGGGCACGCGGGCCTGAGCGGCCCGGCGGCCGTCCGCGCGGCGGCGGCCACGGTCCTGGACGAAGCCTCCCGCTTCGACCCGCCCCTCGCCCTCGACTACGTCGCCCTGGTCGACCCGTCCGACTTCACCGAGGTCCCCGACACCTACAGCGGCGACGCGATCCTCGCCGTGGCCGCCAGGGTCGGCGCCACACGTCTCATCGACAACATCCCGCTGACCTTCGTCCACGAGACCGGCGCCGCCGGCGACGAGCACGTCCGCGAGCAGGGAGCTTCGGCATGACCCGGACCGGTATACGGCTGAAGGCCCCCGCCCCCGGCTGGACCGTCGACGCCGACGTCGTCGTCGTCGGCTCCGGCGTCGCCGGCCTGACCGCCGCCCTGCGCTGCACCGCCGCGGGCCTGCGTACGGTCGTCGTCACCAAGGCCCGCCTCGACGACGGCTCCACACGCTGGGCCCAGGGCGGCATAGCCGCCGCCCTCGGCGACGGGGACACCCCCGAGCAGCACCTGGACGACACGCTCGTCGCGGGCGCCGGCCTGTGCGACGAGGAGGCCGTACGGGCCCTGGTCACCGAGGGCCCCGACGCCGTACGCCGCCTGATCGACACCGGCGCGCTCTTCGACACCGACCCCGAGTCCGGCGTCATCCAGCTCACCCGCGAGGGCGGCCACCACCGCCGCCGCATCGCCCACGCGGGCGGCGACGCGACGGGCGCGGAGATCTCCCGCGCGCTGGTCGAAGCCGTACGGTCGGCGTCCCTGCGTACGATCGAGAACGCCCTGGTCCTGGACCTGCTGACGGACGCCGACGGACGTACGGCGGGGGTCACCCTGCACGTCATGGGCGAGGGACAGCACGACGGCGTCGGCGCCGTCCGCGCCCCGGCCGTCGTCCTCGCGACCGGCGGCATGGGGCAGGTCTTCTCGGCCACCACCAACCCGTCGGTCTCGACCGGTGACGGCGTCGCGCTCGCCCTGCGCGCCGGGGCCGAGGTCTCGGACCTCGAATTCGTCCAGTTCCACCCCACGGTGCTCTTCCTCGGCGCCGACGCGGAGGGCCAGCAGCCGCTCGTCTCCGAGGCCGTACGGGGCGAGGGCGCCCACCTCGTCGACGCCGACGGCGTCCGGTTCATGCTGGGGCAGCACGAGCTGGCGGAGCTGGCCCCGCGCGACATCGTGGCCAAGGGCATCATGCGCCGGATGCGCGAGCAGGGCACCGAGCACATGTACCTGGACGCCCGGCACTTCGGCGCCGAGATGTGGGAGTCCCGCTTCCCCACCATCCTGGCCGCCTGCCGCTCCCACGGCATCGACCCGGTCACCCAGCCCGTCCCGGTCGCCCCGGCGGCGCACTACGCGTCCGGCGGCGTACGGACGGACCTCCACGGCCGTACGACGGTCCCGGGGCTCTACGCCTGCGGTGAGGTGGCCTGCACGGGCGTGCACGGCGCGAACCGGCTCGCCTCCAATTCCCTCCTGGAGGGCCTCGTCTTCGCGGAACGCATCGCCGAGGACATCGCGGCCCACTCCGCCTCGCCCGGCCCCGCCGTGCACAGCGCGGAGGCCCCCGGCCCGCTGCTCGACCCGGCCACCCGCATCACGATCCAGCGGATCATGACGGCGGGCGCCGGAGTGCTCCGTTCCGCCGCCAGCCTGGACCACGCCGCTCAGGCGCTGGAGGCCCTGTACCGCAGTGCGGCCGACGCGGCGGACCAGGAGAGCGCCACCCACGGCGACGACACCGCCCACGACGTCAAGGACGCCGAGCCGGGCGTGGACTCCTGGGAGGCCACCAACCTCCTCCTCGTCTCGCGCGTCCTGGTCGCCGCCGCCCGCGCCCGTGAGGAGACCCGCGGCTGCCACTGGCGCGAGGACCACCCGGACCGGGACGACGACGCCTGGCGCCGCCACCTCGTCGTACGTCTCACCCCCGGCCGCACCCTCGCCGTGCACCGCACCGAATCCGCGTCATTCCCGCCCGTGAACCCCGGCCCCGTACCAGCTCAGAGGGAGCAGTAACCGTGAGTACGCCCGACAACCCCCAGCTCCTGCCGACCGCCTCCGGCGGCTGCGGCGACGCCTGCGGCTGCGGCGGTGAGGAGACGTACGAACTCGACACCGCCGAGTGCAGCCTCGACCCGGACCTCGCCCAGCTCCTCGTCGCGGCCGGGCTCGACCCCGTCGAGGTGGAGGACGTCGCGAACGTCGCCCTCGCCGAGGACCTCGCCCACGGCGTGGACGTCACGACCGTGGCGACGGTCCCCGAGGAGGCCGTCGCGACCGGTGACTTCACGGCGCGCGAGGCCGGCACCGTCGCGGGTCTGCGCGTCGCCGAGGCGGTCCTGTCCATCGTCTGTACGGACGAGTTCGAGGTCGAGCGGCACGTCGAGGACGGCGACCGCGTCGAGGCCGGGCAGAAGCTGATCAGCGTCACCACCCGCACCCGCGACCTCCTCACCGGCGAGCGCAGCGCGCTCAACCTGCTCTGCCGCCTGTCGGGCATCGCGACCGCCACGCGCGCGTGGGCCGACGTTCTGGAGGGCACCGGCGCCAAGGTCCGCGACACCCGCAAGACGACTCCGGGGCTGCGCGCCCTGGAGAAGTTCGCGGTCCGCTGCGGCGGCGGCGTGAACCACCGCATGTCCCTCTCGGACGCGGCGCTCGTCAAGGACAACCACGTGGTCGCGGCGGGCGGCGTGGCCGAGGCGTTCGAGCTCGTGCGCAAGGCGTTCCCCGAGGTCCCGATCGAGGTCGAGGTCGACACGCTCGCCCAGGTGACGGAGGTCATGGAGGCGGGGGCGGACCTGATCCTGCTGGACAACTTCACCCCGGAGCAGACCGCCGAGGCCGTGGCTCTCGTGAACGGCCGCGCGACCCTCGAATCCTCCGGCCGCCTCACCCTGGCGAACGCCCGCGCCTACGCGGACACGGGCGTCGACTACCTCGCCGTCGGGGCGCTCACCCACTCCTCCCCGATCCTCGACATCGGTCTCGACCTGCGCGAGGCGAAGTAGCCATGCTGCTCACCATCGACGTCGGCAACACCCACACCGTCCTCGGCCTGTTCGACGGAGAGGAGATCGTCGAACACTGGCGCATCTCCACCGACGCCCGCCGTACGGCTGACGAGCTCGCCGTGCTCCTCCAGGGCCTCATGGGCATGCACCCGCTCCTCGGAGACGAGCTGGGCGACGGCATCGAGGGCATCGCGATCTGCTCGACCGTCCCCTCCGTCCTGCACGAGCTGCGCGAGGTGACCCGGCGGTACTACGGCGACGTACCCGCCGTGCTGGTCGAGCCGGGCATCAAGACCGGTGTGCCGATCCTGATGGACAACCCGAAGGAGGTCGGCGCGGACCGCATCATCAACGCGGTCGCGGCCGTCGAGCTCTACGGCGGTCCGGCGATCGTCGTCGACTTCGGTACGGCGACGACGTTCGACGCCGTGTCGGCTCGCGGTGAGTACGCGGGCGGCGTCATCGCCCCGGGCATCGAGATCTCCGTCGAGGCCCTCGGTGTCAAGGGAGCCCAGCTGCGCAAGATCGAGCTGGCCCGCCCCCGCAGCGTGATCGGCAAGAACACCGTCGAGGCCATGCAGTCCGGCATCGTGTACGGCTTCGCGGGCCAGGTCGACGGCGTCACGCAGCGCATGGCGCGCGAGCTCGTGGGCCCGGACGGCGACCCGGACGACGTGACGGTCATCGCGACGGGCGGCCTGGCCCCGATGGTGCTGGGCGAGTCCTCGGAGATCGACGAGCACGAGCCGTGGCTGACGCTGATCGGGCTGCGCCTGGTGTACGAGCGCAACGTCGCCCGGATGTGACCCCGGAGGCGCCCGCCCGGACGTGACCCCGGAGGTGCCGCCCGGAAGTGATCCGGGAGGTGCCGCCCGGGTGTGATTCGGGAGGCCGGCCACGGACGGACCCGCCGCGGTGCGCGCCACGGGGCCGTTCGCGACGCGTCCCGCCCGGCGCGCCGCCGTAGATCAATTAAACCGATTTTGTCCGTTTGGTGCGTATTGTCACCACATGCCCACGCCATACGGATCCCGTGGCGGCATGGCGTTCGGCGCGGACGAGCTGCGTGTGCTCCGACGCGCCCTCGCCATCGCCCTCCATCCCGCGTCTCTGTCCGACGAAGACGTCCAGGACTGCCTGCGCCTCGCCGGCTCCCTGGACGAGGCCGTCCGCGAGGCGGAGCGGCTGCGCGCGTTCCTGCTCGCCGACCTGGCCCGCTACCGCGACGCGCTCCCCGCGGCCGCCAACGGCTATCTGGGGCTCCTCCAGGACGCCCTGGCCACCGGCTACCAGCCGGTCCCCGACGACCTGGTGGCGCTGCGCGGCCTGCGCGGCACACCGGCGGGCGCGGCGCTCCTCGACCGCTGCCGGGCCATCGCGGAACAGTCCGTACGGGCCCGCCTGGCCGGCCGCAGCGCCGCCCCCCTCCCGCGCACCAGGCTGCTGGCCATCGCGGGCGGCCGGACCCCCGCCTCCGGCGAGCCGCCGAGGCCCAAGAAACCGGAGCCCGCCCGCGAGCCCCTGGAGCGTCCTATGCGCCCCACGCCGAAGCCCTCCGAGGTGTTCCCGCCCCGCAAGCGCCCGGTGCCCCCGCGGGAGCGCAGGGCGGCGGGGTAGCTACTCTGGACGGCATGGACTACGTTTCCGCGCTCCTGCCCCCCGTGGTGATGGCCGCGTTCTTCATCGCCCTGGTCACGACGATCGTCAAGACGCAGGGCGGTTCCAACAAGGCCAAGGAAGACGCCGCCGTGGACGCCACGCTCGCGCGCGCCGATTCGGCCCGTCAGGCCGGTACGCCGCAGACCGGCGACGCCTGACCGCCGGACCCCTCTTCACCGGGCGCCGCACCAGGGCGTACGGCTCATTTCGAGTCGTACGCCCTTTTCGCTGCGCAAATAACCTGCCATTACCGATTTCTCCTACTATGGTGGCGCTGTGCCTCGCCAATTGGGAGAGCTGGAAGACGCCGTCATGACGCGCGTGTGGCAGTGGAACCGTCCGGTCACCGTCAGGGAAGTCCTGGAAGACCTTCAGAAGGAACGGTCCATCGCCTACACCACCGTCATGACCGTAATGGACAATCTCCATCAGAAGGGCTGGGTCCGCAGGGAAGTCGAGGGCCGCGCCTATCGATATACGGCTGTCTCCACGCGGGCCGCCTACTCGGCCGCACTGATGAACGAAGCCTGGTCGACGAGTGACAACCCCGCGGCCGCTCTTGTCGCCTTCTTCGGCATGATGTCGGCGGAGCAGCGTGAAGCCCTGGAAGACGCGATGCGCGTCGTCGGGCGCGCCGGCCCCGTCGCGGAACAACCCGCCGGCCCGCCGGAAGCCGCACGGGACAACGAGGGCGAACAGGGCGCCGGAACTCCCGGGGGCCCGGGGCGATAGCGTCGACGTATGCCGTCAGAGCAAAAAGCCATCACCGTCCGGCGGGCGAGGACCAGTGATGTGCCGTCCGTACGCCGTCTCGTCGACACGTACGCGCAGAACCGCATCCTTCTCGACAAAGCGAACGTGACGCTTTACGAGGACATCCAGGAGTTCTGGGTAGCCGAACGCGACGAGGACGCCACCGTGATCGGCTGCGGCGCGCTGCACGTGATGTGGGAAGACCTCGCCGAAGTACGAACTCTGGCCGTCGATCCCTCGTTCAAGGGCGCCGGAGTGGGGCATCAAGTACTGGGCAAGCTGCTCCAGACCGCACGGTGGCTCGGTGTGCGCAAGGTTTTCTGCCTCACCTTCGAAGTCGAGTTCTTCATGAAGCACGGCTTCGTGGAGATCGGAGAGGCGCCGGTCGACGGAGATGTCTACAGCGAGCTGCTGCGTTCCTATGACGAGGGCGTAGCGGAGTTCCTGGGTCTCGAACGAGTGAAGCCGAACACCTTGGGCAACAGCCGGATGCTTCTGCACCTGTGATCGTCAGAAGCAGCCAGAGCCCTATGTCCGAAACGCGCACGTTTCCCGTCTTCTTGAGGTACTGAACCTCGACCGGGGGTTTGTGTTTTCCAGGGAAAAGCGGTTTCCTTTCCGCGTACTGCATTTTCGATGAAAGGAAATCCGGTGGCACAGAAGGTTCAGGTCCTTCTTGTCGATGACCTCGACGGTGGCGAGGCGGACGAGACGGTGACGTTCGCTCTGGATGGCAAGACCTACGAGATCGACCTCACCACCGCGAACGCGGACAAGCTCCGTGGTCTGCTCGACCCGTACACCAAGAGCGGACGGCGCACCGGTGGCCGTGCGGCTTCGGGTCGCGGCAAGGCGCGTGCCGCTGCCACGGGCGGCAACCAGAACACCGCCGAGATCCGTAAGTGGGCCAAGGCGAACGGTTACAACGTGAATGACCGCGGCCGCGTCCCGGCCGACATCCGCGAGGCCTACGAGAAGGCCAACGGCTGAGCATTCGCGTGAGCGGAATTCGTACGCGACAACCGGGCCCGGTGGCATTCCGTCGCCGCCGTGCCCACAAGACGTACGAGATCGGGTGTTTCCCCACGGCACCCGAATCCGGCGAAGGCCGGAAGTGTCGGTTCCACCTCGTGCCGCGGCTCGGGGGGCCGCAGCCATACGGCGGCCCCCTGCGCGCCGGCCCACCCGGGCGGTGAGGGCGCGGTCATCCGCCCGCCCGCGCCCAGTGCGCGCAGGTCGAGGGCCACGCCGCCCCATTCCAGCCAGTCGAGCAGTCCGGGGAGTTCCTCGGCGCTGCCCGCGGCCACCAGCAGCCGCATCCGGCGCCCCATGAGGGCGACAGGCCCTGTGAGCCCCGCGTGACGCCGCAGTACGGCGAAACCCGCGTCCGCGGGCAGCTCCAGTACGTCGAAGCGCAGGCCGGTCAGCAGCCGGACGGGCCGGCCCTCGCCGCCCGGCGCGGTGGCCCAGCCGAGCTCGTTTTCGTACCACTGGGCGATACCGTCTTCGGGCGGCAGCGACAGCGGCGTGCGCGGGAACGGAACCGTGGACGTCATGTCCGGACCAACTCCGGAAACGCCCCGGGGTTACGCTGCGTTCTCGTCCGACTGCGCTGTGTTGCGGCGATGGGGGCGTCCGGGGGCATTCGGCGGCGCAAGGATGTTCGCCCGTAGCTGAGGGAACGGGCGCGCGCCGCATGGAGTGTCAGTGCTTACGGGTAAGACATTCCTAGTGGGAATGGGTCGACACGCCTGCCGGGCCGTCTCACGTTCGCCATCGGCGTAGTGGATGAACGGGTATCTGCTTGGCCTGCGGGAACATCGTCTCCCACCATCAGGTTGGAGCAGGTGTCGGCTGTTCGGCAGCTCGATTCCCCGCGGAGGCGGGGGTGATCCGGACGGATGTCGGCAGTTGGAATGAGCTGTCCCGTCCTACGGGACTAGCATGCGGAAGGACTGGGAGGGGACCGACCCCTCACTGACCGACCGCTCTGAGGAGCGATTAACGATGTTCGAGAGGTTCACCGACCGCGCGCGGCGGGTTGTCGTCCTGGCTCAGGAAGAAGCCCGGATGCTCAACCACAACTACATCGGCACCGAGCACATCCTCCTGGGCCTTATCCACGAGGGTGAGGGTGTCGCCGCTAAGGCCCTGGAGAGCCTCGGGATTTCGCTCGAGGCGGTCCGCCAGCAGGTGGAGGAGATCATCGGTCAGGGCCAGCAGGCTCCGTCCGGTCACATTCCCTTCACCCCTCGTGCCAAGAAGGTCCTGGAGCTCTCGCTCCGCGAGGCCCTCCAGCTCGGCCACAACTACATCGGTACGGAGCACATCCTGCTCGGCCTGATCCGCGAGGGCGAGGGCGTCGCCGCCCAGGTCCTCGTGAAGCTGGGCGCCGACCTGAACCGGGTGCGGCAGCAGGTCATCCAGCTGCTCTCCGGCTACCAGGGCAAGGAGACCGCCGCTGCCGGCGGCCCCGCCGAGGGCACGCCCTCGACCTCGCTCGTCCTGGACCAGTTCGGCCGCAACCTGACGCAGGCCGCCCGCGAGTCCAAGCTCGACCCGGTCATCGGGCGCGAGAAGGAGATCGAGCGGGTCATGCAGGTGCTGTCCCGTCGTACCAAGAACAACCCGGTCCTCATCGGCGAGCCCGGCGTCGGAAAGACGGCGGTCGTCGAGGGCCTGGCGCAGGCCATCGTCAAGGGCGAGGTGCCCGAGACCCTCAAGGACAAGCACCTCTACACGCTCGACCTCGGCGCGCTCGTCGCCGGTTCCCGCTACCGCGGTGACTTCGAGGAGCGGCTGAAGAAGGTCCTCAAGGAGATCCGCACCCGCGGCGACATCATCCTGTTCATCGACGAGCTCCACACCCTGGTTGGTGCGGGCGCCGCCGAGGGCGCGATCGACGCGGCTTCGATCCTGAAGCCGATGCTGGCCCGTGGTGAGCTCCAGACCATCGGCGCCACCACGCTCGACGAGTACCGCAAGCACCTCGAGAAGGACGCGGCCCTTGAGCGCCGCTTCCAGCCGATCCAGGTGGCGGAGCCTTCCCTCCCCCACACGATCGAGATCCTCAAGGGCCTGCGCGACCGTTACGAGGCGCACCACCGTGTCTCCATCACGGACTCGGCGCTGGTCGCGGCGGCCACCCTGGCCGACCGCTACATCTCGGACCGCTTCCTCCCGGACAAGGCGATCGACCTGATCGACGAGGCCGGTTCCCGGATGCGCATCCGCCGGATGACCGCGCCGCCGGACCTCCGTGAGTTCGACGAGAAGATCGCCGGTGTCCGCAGGGACAAGGAGTCCGCGATCGACTCGCAGGACTTCGAGAAGGCGGCTTCCCTGCGCGACAAGGAGAAGCAGCTCCTCGCGGCCAAGACCAAGCGCGAGAAGGAGTGGAAGGCCGGCGACATGGACGTCGTCGCCGAGGTGGACGAGGAGCTGATCGCGGAGGTCCTGGCCACGGCCACGGGCATCCCGGTCTTCAAGCTCACCGAGGAAGAGTCTTCCCGCCTGCTGCGCATGGAGGACGAGCTGCACAAGCGCGTCATCGGCCAGAAGGACGCCATCAAGGCCCTCTCGCAGGCGATCCGCCGTACGCGAGCCGGTCTGAAGGACCCGAAGCGCCCCGGTGGCTCGTTCATCTTCGCCGGCCCGTCCGGTGTCGGTAAGACCGAGCTTTCCAAGACGCTCGCCGAATTCCTCTTCGGCGACGAGGACGCACTGATCTCCCTCGACATGTCGGAGTTCAGTGAGAAGCACACGGTTTCCCGTCTCTTCGGTTCTCCCCCCGGTTACGTGGGATACGAAGAGGGCGGACAGCTCACCGAGAAGGTGCGCCGCAAGCCGTTCTCCGTCGTTCTCTTCGACGAGGTCGAGAAGGCCCACCCCGATATCTTCAATTCCCTGCTCCAGATTCTGGAAGACGGTCGCCTGACCGACTCCCAGGGCCGGGTCGTGGACTTCAAGAACACGGTCATCATCATGACGACCAACCTCGGGACCCGGGACATCTCCAAGGGCTTCAACCTGGGCTTCGCGGCTCAGGGCGACGTCAAGACCGGTTACGAGCGCATGAAGAACAAGGTGAACGAAGAGCTGAAGCAGCACTTCCGCCCCGAGTTCCTCAACCGTGTCGACGACACGGTCGTCTTCCACCAGCTCACCGAGGAAGACATCATCCAGATCGTCGACCTCATGCTGGCCAAGGTCGACGAGCGCCTGAAGGACCGCGACATGGGCATCGAGCTGAGCTCGGAAGCCAAGTCGCTGCTCGCGAAGAAGGGTTACGACCCGGTCATGGGCGCCCGGCCGCTGCGCCGGACGATCCAGCGGGAGATCGAGGACATCCTGTCCGAGAAGATCCTCTTCGGCGAGCTGCGTCCCGGCCACATCGTGGTCGTCGACGTCGAGGGCGAGGGTGAGGCGAAGAAGTTCACCTTCCGCGGCGAGGAGAAGTCGGCTCTGCCCGACGTCCCCCCGATCGAGCAGGCAACGGGCGGCAGCGCCGGCCCGAACATGTCGAAGGACGCGTAACAGCGGGCTGACGGCCAAGAAGGGCGGCCCCGGAACCGAATGGTTCCGGGGCCGCCCTTTTCGTGGTCCGGGGCCCGGTGGCCGGGGTTCCGCCGGCCCGGTTCAGCAGCGGGAGGGCTTGCGCCAGGAGCATTCGAGGGCCGGTGCGGAGTCCGTGCCGGAGGTGGCGGCTCGCGGGGTGGGCGGGCGTACGAGACGGGTGGTCGTGCCGGTCGAGGACGCGAGGGTGGTCACGATCGCGTCCTCGATGCTCTTCACGGACGCTGCCAGGTGGTTGTTCAGGACGATGCTGAAGACGAGCTCGCGGCCGCCCGCGTCCGTCACGTACCCGGAAAGGCCGGAGGCGCCGGTCAGGGTGCCGGTTTTGGCCCGGGCGTTGAGGGCGGCGGGCGTCCTGCACATGCGGGAGCGGAGGGTGCCGCCGATCGCGCGGTCCGGGGCGCAGGCGACGGGGAGCGACTCGTACCAGTCGGCGTACCAGGGCGCGTCGCGTACGGCGAGGAGGAGCTTGACGAACTCGGCGGCCGGGATGTTGTTCATGCGGGAGAGGCCGGAGCCGTCGACCTGGCGGAGAGCGGCCGTGTCGAGGCCCTCCTTCTTCAGGTAGCCGGAGATGCCGGCGAGACCGGCGCTCCAGGTGCCGCTGCCCGCCGTCTCGTGTCCGATGGCCTTGGTGAGGGCCTCGGCGTGCATGTTGTTGGACAGCTTCATGAAGGGACGCACCAGCTCCTTGAGGGGCATGGAGGTGTGCGTCGCGAGGGGCGCGGCGCCGGCCGGGGTGGGGCGGCCGAGGCGGGCCGGGCCGCCGGTGACGCGTACGCCGTGGGCGGCGAGCGCGTCGGCGAAGACGGCGGCGGCGTAACCGGTCGGCTCCCAGACGGTGACCCACTCCTTGGTGGTGCTCGCGTCGAGGGGGACGTTGCCGGTGATGCTGACGGTGTTGGAACCGTGCTCGCGTTCGATGCCGAGGGTGTTCGGCCGGCCGGCGGGGACGGTCGTGGCGCGGATGTCGAGGTCCACGTAGTCGGTGGGCGGCGTCAGGGTGAGCCTGGGGGCCGCGCCGGGCCGGGTCCCGGGGGCCACGGAGACGATGACCGAGCCGGCGTCGTAGTCGGTGTCCGGGGCGACGGTGAGCGCGGAGATCTGGGCGGAGTAGTACGACGACTCGTCGTCGGCGGCCCAGGAGCGGCCGAGACGCTGGGAGTCGAAGCGGGTGTCGTCGGCGATCAGGCGGCCGGTGACGCGCTTGATGCCGGAGGCGGCGACCTCCGCGGCCAGGGCGTCGTAGTCCGCGGCGAGGGTGGTGGGGTCGCCGGAGCCGCGGAGGTAGAGATTGCCGCGGAGCAGGGAACCCTGGCGGGTGCCGGTGGAGAGGGCGTCCGTACGGAAGCGGTAGTCGGGCCCGAGGATCGCCATGGCCGCGGCCGACGTGGGCAGCTTGGTGTTGGAGGCGGGCATGAGGCGGTCGCCGCTGTCGCGCTGGTAGAGCGTTTCGCTGGTGGCGGCGTCGGCCACGACGACGCTCGCGGCGCCGCCGTCGAGGCGGGGGTCGGTGAGGATCGTGTCGATCGCCCCCTTGAGGCCGGTGTCGGAGGGACCGGCGACGGTGGTGGCGGAGGAACTCCAGATGAGGGTGCAGGCCAGGACGACAGCTGCGGGTGCCGCCCACGCGCGGGTACGGCGAGAGGCCGGGCGCTTCGCGCGGTTCACGGGTCTACTCATGCGACAGGAGCATCCCGGACGGGGGCGGCCGGGGGAAGGACGCGGACGGGTGGGCGCGGCGGCCCGGGGGCGTGTCCGGGCGGGTGCCGGTGCGGGTGGGGCGGTGGTGGCGGGTGGGGCGTACCCGCGCGCTGGTCACCCGCGCCCTGATCCGGTCGGCGGCATGCGGGTCGAGGGTCGGCAGATTGGCGGTTGGCGGTTGGCGGTTGGCGGTGGCGGTCGGCAGGCGTCGCGTTCCCTCACGTACCGGGCCGGCGGCCTCCCCAGGGGACGTAGCCGTGTACCCGGACGCCTTCCGGAAGACGGTCGAGGCCGTGTACGGCGTGGCTGCCGTCGGGGAACTGGAGTTCGCGGAGCGCCGGAAGGGCCCTCACCCTCGTGAGGTCGAGGCCGGGTCGCGGCGAATCGATCAACATGCTCACGAGACGGGGAAACAGCTCGCAAGCCCTCTCCAGTACGGCGGTGGAGGTCTCGGCGCCGAGGGAGAGGTGGGTGACGGAGGGAAGTACCAGCGAACCGGGGGCCAGTAGAAGGGACTCTCCCGTGGTCCCCAGCACCGACAGCTTCTCCAGGCGGCTGATTTCCGACCAGTCGTCGTGGCTCTGCGGAGTGCATCCGAAGTGGAGGTAAAGGTTCGTCAACTCGTCGTACCTGGACAGTTCCCGCAGTCCGCCGACGGGACCGGCCGCCTGGCTGAGCCGCAGGACATGCAGCGGGGCCCGCGAGGGGAGGTCGGCGAGCGACCAGTGGGTCTCGTCCCCGCCGAGAACGAGAAACTCCAGGTCACTCAGCGACGCGAGAGCGCGGATTCCGGTGTTCCCGATGAGGTCCAGAGAGACCGTACGCAGGGGCAGCCCTTCGACTCCGGTCAGCTCGACGAGTTCCGGGCAGCCGGCGACCGACAGCTCGCGCAGGCGCTCCTGGCCGCGCAGGAAAGACAAGTCCCGCAGGGACGGGTTCTCGCGGACACGGACGTGGGTGAGTTCGGCCTCTGCCGCGTACCCGCGCAGGGCGCGTTCGGACAGGGCGCCCCTCGCGTCGAGCATCGGCCGGGTGCCGAGTGCGCGCAGGGCCTCCAGTTCGGCGTCCGTCATGGCGGTGAAGTACAGGCCGGCGGGGTCCACACGGGCGATGACGTCGGCGGCGTAGGGCCCGGTCTCGAACCTGGACCACGACCAGATGAGCTGAGCCCGGACCCGTCGGCCTTCGTGTGCGCAGAACCGGGCGAGGTACGGGATCGCCCGGTCCGACGCCACATGGGACGCCGCGACGACGACATGCTCGGCGGTCTCCTCGTCCAGGCCCTCCGGCCCCGGCAGGAGATCCAGGATCACGGGACCGGCCGCGGCGAGTGCGCGGGCCGCCTCGAAGCTGCGCGGCGGGATGAGGGCCGCCGTGCGCGCCTCGACCTCCTGGCGTACGGCGGGCGAGAGTTCGGCGGCCTGTTCCAGGCACGCCGCTGCCAGGAGATGGACGCGGGTCCGGGCCGCGGGGTCCGCGTGCCTGTCGCCGTACGCGATGAGGCCGGCGAAGAACTCCGCTCGCTCGCGCGGGCGCGCGTGGGCGACCGCCATGCGGATGACGTCCTCCCACTGGTCGTCCGCCGCGTGGCCGATCAGTACCCCGAAGTCGCCCTCGTCGACGGCGGCCCGTGCCCCGAGGAAGTCCTGGAAGGTGCGGTGGACGAAGTCGACGGTTCCCGGCGACGGCCGGCGGAGCAGGCCGCTGCGGTGCAGGAAGTGTTCGAAGACCGCCGTCGCGTCACCCAGCGCGGCCATCTCCGGGACGGCGGGCAGGCTGTCGGCGATGATGCTCCGGGCGCGCGAACGGTCCATCTCCGTACGGCCGTTGCGGATCAGCCAGTACGCGAGGCGCTGGAGGAGCTGGATCTGGGGCTCTTCGCGCAGTTCCGGTACGCCCATGTCGCGCTCGCGGTCGCGGCGGACCAGCAGCATGGAGAGCGCCGCCGTGTACAGGTCCTTGCGGCCGAGGGGGAGGAAGCCCCGGCGGTCGCGGTGCAGGGCGCAGATCAGGCCGCACATCAGGGGGTTGGTGGCGAGGCGGCCCAGGTCGGGTTTGGCCCGTACCGCCGCGAGGAGTTGGTGTGCGTACCCGGCCAGGGCCGCGTCCTCGTCCCCGGACCCGGTACGGGCCGCCGCGTGCCAGCGCTCGATGAAGGCGGCGACGCCGGCCGGGCTCATCGCGGAGAGGGTCAGCTCGGTGAAGTCCTCGTCGGCCAGCCAGTCCTCCCGTACGGCCGAGGGGCGGGACGTGACCAGCCAGCGATTGCCGGGGCAGGCGTCGATCAGGTCGCTGAGCCAGGCGCGGGTGCGGGCGCGCTCGGCGTCCGGGATCTCGTCGATGCCGTCGACGAGGACCAGGCCGCGGCCTGCCGTGAGTACGCGGGACTCCCACCCGGCGGGCTGCTCCCCTGCGAGCGGGGAGCCCACGGCGCTCAGGAAGTCCTTGGGCGCGGGGAGCCGCTCGCCGTGGCGGGTCAGGGTGCGCAGGGGGAGTACGAAGGGGATGCGGTCGCGGAGGTAACCCATCCGGTCGGTGGCGTCGCGGCGGGCGGCCGAGACCGCCAGCCACTGCACGAGTGTGGTCTTGCCGGAGCCGGCCTCGCCGCGCAGCAGGACGCGTTCGTGGTCGGCGAGGGCCTGGTCGGCGGGGCGCGAGGCGAAGGCGGGCCGCCCGGTGGCCCGCTCGTCGGCCTCCGGGGCGGACCATTCGCCGGCGAACAGCGTCCGCGGGTCGAAGGCGATCTCGTCGCCCGGGCCGCCAGTCGTCGCCTCCAGGCTCAGATACGCCGCGTCCAGTGGCCACTTCCCGGGGGAATTGCTCAGATCGATGCCGAAGATCGTCAGCTTGCCGTGCTTCTTCGCCATGTGCGCCAGGTAACGCCGCTCGAACGCCACGTCCTGTGCTTCCGGCAGCGGGCTGCGGGCGATGAGGGCGTCGACCTTGGCGATCAGCTCTCCCTGGCGGCGGCTCTGCGCGACCAGCGTCGCCGGAACGAAGGTCGAGCGCTGGGTGAAGAAGTGGACGATGTGCAGGCAGGTGGCGTCGAGCAGGCGCTCGTACAGGTACGTGGCGTCCGCCGACAGGTGGCGCTCGGGTCTGTCGCTCGCGCGGCGCAGGGCCCGCGCGAACCGCGTGTGGCCCATTTCGACGGCCTCCACGTCGCTCAGCGCGAGGTCTCCCAGGGAGTGCAGCGTCGTGGCCAGTGCGCGTACGACGGCCTCCTCCTCGTCGGGGGACACCGGCCGCTCGCCCGTGCGGAGCGCCTGCTTGACCAGCTCGCCGGACAGTCTGTCCAGGTCGGAGCGGGTCAGGGTGCGCTTCTCGCCCCTGAAGGAGACGTAGCCGGAGAGGCGGACCGGTTTGTCGACCAGGCCGGCGCCCGGCCCCTCCGCCACGAAAAGCTTCCTGACCAGCGGTCCGGCCACGCTCGATGCGAGGCGCGTACCGATTACTGCGGGATCCACGTGCCGTCCCCCCGGGGCCTGTGCCGTCCAGTTGATCAGCGTATCGGGGGTCGTGGCGGTGACAAGGCGCACAGGCGTTTTGGGGTCTACGACGCCCGGTAGTGGGGCCGGGCCCCGTGGCGCGGGGGACGTTGGGGCCTCGGGCGGTGGGACCTTCGGCCTCTGTGGGAGGGGAACGAGGAAGCCTGGGCGGATGGCTGGTTCCAGGCCCTCTGGCGTGGGGCTAAACAGGTCAAAGTCGGGTTATTTCGATGCTTTTGCCGGGTGCTGTGGATAGCGTCAAGAGTCGAATACTTGATGACGCTAATACGGCCATTGGTAGTAGATAGGCCATTTTGGGTGGGGCGGGAGCACGGGTTACCAATGTGAAGCCAGCCCGGCGGAGTGCCGGGTTCATTCACGCCTGGAGGTTCCCCCCGTATGACGAAGTTCGACATGTTCTCCCGCGCCCGCACCTCGTCCGTCCGTACCCGTCGCAACGCTGTCGTGGCCGCCGGGCTCGGCGCGTCGATGATGCTGGGCACGGCGGGCGTGGCGTTCGCCGCCGAGGGGACCGCCGCGTCTGCCGTCGAGAAGCAGGCCCAGGTTCAGGCCAAGGCCGCCGACACGGCGAAGAAGGCCGCCGACGCGAAGAAGGCCGCCGAGGTGAAGAAGGTCGCCGACGCGAAGAAGGCCGCCGAGGTGAAGAAGGCCGCGGCGAAGGCCAAGGCCAAGAAGGCGTCCTCCTGGGAGAAGCCCGTCAAGCACTACTCGCTCAGCGCCACGTACGGCAAGGGCGGCGGCATGTGGGCCAGCAAGCACTCCGGCCAGGACTTCGCGGTGCCGGTCGGCACCCCGGTCGACGCCGTGCACGGCGGCACCGTCGTGAAGGCGGGCCCGAACGGTGGCGGCGACGGGCCGGCCTACGGCAACGCGATCGTGATCAAGCACGCCAACGGCACGTACTCGCAGTACGCGCACCTGTCCAAGATCCAGGTGACCCCGGGTGAGACGGTCAAGACGGGCGAGCGCATCGCCCTGTCCGGCAACACCGGTAACTCCAGCGGCCCGCACCTGCACTTCGAGATCCGTACGACGCCGAACTACGGCACGGCGATCAACCCGGTCTCGTTCCTCCGTGCGGAGGGCGTCAGCGTCTGACCTCCGTCAGCGGCTGACCGCGCCGACGCGTGATCCGCGTCAGTGCGTGACCCCGGGAGCCTGGCCGTGTGCCTGGCTCACCAGATCGATGGCGACCTCGAGAGCGGCCTTGCGCTTCTCCTCGGGGTCGCCTTCGGCGTCCCTGAGTACGAACATCCCCGCGTGCATCGTGAAGAGCGCGCTGACGCAGCGGACCTGGTCCGTCAGCACCGCTTCCGGGTCCTTCACCAGGTCCAGCAGCACGAACATGCGCTCCTTGAACGTCTCGCCGATGCTCAGGTCGCGCATCGTCGCCTGGTTCTCGTGCATGAAGCGGAAGAGGGGGGCGGCGGCGGAGAGGGCCAGGCTGTAACGGGTCAGGATCTCCTTCTTCGTCTCCAGGGTGCGCGGCTGCTCCTGCCCCCAGGCGATCAGCTCGTCCATGGGCCTCGTCAGGTCCTGGAAGAGGCTGATGATGATGTCTTCCTTGGTCTTGAAGTGGTAGTAGAGCGCCGCCTTCGTGACGTCGAGCCGCTCGGCGATCTCGCGCAGCGAGGTCTTCTCGTAGCCCTGCTCGGCGAAGAGCTCCATGGCGACGTCCTGAATGCGCTGACGAGTGTTGCCTCTGGACACGCTGCTCTCCCAAGAAAACTTACTTGACGCCCGGCTAGTTGCGGGTCTACCTTCCCCGAGTGTAGTCAACTTGCCGGGCGGCAAGTAAGTATCCGGGGAGCGGGGATCATGGGCGCGACGAAGCGGCAGGGCAAGGCCGGGCAGGGGAAGGGGAGCGAAGCGGCGGCTGAGCCGCGCAGTGTGCGGGTGGTGCTCCTCGCGCTCATGATCGCGATGCTGCTCGCCATTCTGGACAACATGATCATCGGCACCGCCATGCCGACCATCGTGGGCGAACTGGGCGGTCTGGCGCACCTGTCCTGGGTGGTCACGGCGTACACCCTCGCCACGGCGGCCTCCACCCCCATCTGGGGAAAGCTCGGCGACCTGTACGGGCGCAAGGGCATCTTCCTCACCGCCATCGTCGTCTTCCTCCTCGGCTCGGTCCTCAGCGGAATGGCCCAGGACATGGGCCAGCTGATCGGCTTCCGGGCCGTGCAGGGACTGGGCGCGGGTGGCCTGATGGTCGGCGTCATGGCGATCATCGGCGACCTGATTCCGCCGCGTGAGCGCGGCAAGTACCAGGGCATGATGGCCGGCGTCATGGCACTCGCCATGATCGGCGGGCCGCTCGTCGGCGGAACCATCACCGACCACCTGGGCTGGCGCTGGAGCTTCTACATCAACCTGCCGCTCGGCGCGGTAGCGCTGGCGATGGTCACCGCCGTACTGCACCTGCCCAAGAAGGAGCGGTCGACGGCGCGGGTCGACTACCTGGGCGCGGCGCTGCTGACGGTCGGCATCACGGCGATCGTGCTGGTCACGACGTGGGGCGGTACGGAGTATGCCTGGTCGTCGGCCATCATCATGGAACTCGTCGCACTCGGTGTCGCCGCACTCGTCGGCTTCCTCTTCGTCGAGGCCCGGGCCGCCGAGCCGATCATGCCGCTGCACATCTTCCGCAACCGCAACTTCACGCTGATGTCGGTGATCGGCTTCCTGACCGGCTTCGTGATGTTCGGCGCCGTACTCTTCCTGCCGCTGTTCCAGCAGTCCGTGCAGGGCGCCTCGGCGACGAACTCCGGGCTGCTCCTGCTGCCGATGCTGCTGTCGATGATGGTCGTCTCGCTGATCTCGGGCCGGATGACCACCAACACGGGCAAGTACAAGATCTTCCCGATCGTCGGCGGCGGCCTGATGGTCGCCGGGCTGCTGCTGCTCGCCCAGATGGACACCGGGACCTCGCGGCTGACCTCGGGCCTCTACATGGCGGTGCTCGGCGCCGGCATGGGCTTCCTGATGCAGATCACGATGCTCGTCGCGCAGAACAGCGTCGAGATGAAGGACATGGGTGTCGCGTCCTCGTCGACGACCCTCTTCCGTACGCTCGGCAGCTCCTTCGGCGTCTCGATCATGGGCGCGCTCTTCACCAGCCGGGCGCGGGACGCGATGGCCGA